>DATJJA010000213.1:0-24531 GCA_035492595.1 Puia sp. | reverse complement strand
AGGGCTGGGGGCTCTGAGGGCTATGCAGGATGCGCTGAAAGATGCGGAGGTCAATAAAGAGGACGTGGATTATCTGAATGTCCATGCTACGTCGACCCCGGTTGGGGACCTGAGCGAGGTAAATGCCGTGACCCGGCTTTTTGGCGCTGCGCCGGAAAAGCTGACGATCAGCGCGACCAAGTCGATGACCGGGCATTTATTGGGAGCTGCGGGCGCCATTGAGGCGATTGCCTGTCTGCTGAGTATCCGGGACGGGATCATTCCGCCGACGATAAATACGCGGAATCTGGACCCGGCTATCCCGGCGGGACTGAATATATTGCTGGGAGAGGCGAAGAAACACCCGGTGAAGGTGGCGATGAGCAATACGTTTGGGTTTGGGGGACATAATGGGATCGTGGTGTTTAAGAAAGTTTAGGCGCGGTTTGCAAAACTTATAGATAAATGCCGCTGGTGTAATAAGTTTTTTCTATGGGGCATGTTAGGCTTTTTCGCCTAACTTTGCCCCCTGTTATGAAGAAACTCCACATTGTCGTACTGGTTCTCATTGCCATATCCATAGCCGTCCTCATAAGTTTTATGAGTGACCTGACCACTTATGAGACCATCGCCTCCGCCCGTCAGAAAGTCGGTAAGACCGTGACCATCATCGCGCATATCGACAATAATCACCCGATCGAGTATAATCCGGCGAAAGATCCCAATTATCTCAGCTTTCATATCACCGATACCCTGGGCAATCTCGCCAAAGTGGTATATCATTTCGAAAAGCCCTACGACCTGGAGAAGGCCGAACGCATCACGCTTAAGGGAAAAATGAACGGGGATGTATTCGAGATCACCCGGAAAGACGGCATCCTGCTGAAATGTCCTTCCAAGTATAAGGACGATCCCAACACTGCACAAAAGGCTCTGAGCCAAAATTAATATACCGGTATGGAATACATTGGCGAACATCTTTTGCCCGGACAGATAGGGCATTTCCTTGTCGTTCTTTCTTTTGCCGCTTCCTTTGTCGCCATGATCGCTTTTTTCAAGGCGACAAATGCCAAATCCTTAGAGGAGGATCACAGCTGGCGAAGGATGGGGCGTATCGCCTTTCTGCTCGACGCCGTTTCGGTTATGGGCATATTCATCACCATCATCTATATTATCCGGGCGCGTCTTTTTGAATATAATATCGCCTGGGAACATTCAAGCCGGTCGCTGACGCCGCAATATCTTCTTGCCTGTATCTGGGAGGCCCAGGAGGGCAGCTTTTTGCTTTGGAATTTCTGGGTTGGCGTACTTGGTCTGATCCTGATGCGCAAGGCGGGTAAATGGGAGAACCCGGTGATGACGGTGATCAGCTTCACGCAGCTTTGCCTGGCGACGATGATCATCGGATTGTATTTCTTTGGGAATAAGGTGGGCTTTAATCCGTTCATACTTGTCCGCCAGACGGAATTTGCTTCTCGGGCGCCTATCTTTCAGCGGCCGGATTACCTGAGCATCCCGCAGATGCAGGATGGGCAGGGACTGAATGCTTTGCTGCAGAACTATTGGATGGTGATACATCCGCCGATACTGTTCCTGGGTTTTTCTTCTACGGTCGTTCCGTTCGCTTATGCCATCGCGGGCCTCTGGAAGAAGCAATATGGTGAGTGGACGCGTGTGGCTTTGCCCTGGACACTGTTCTCAGGCTGTATGCTGGGGTTGGGTGTGATGATGGGGGCGGCATGGGCTTATGAATCATTGAGTTTTGGCGGTTTCTGGAACTGGGACCCGGTGGAGAATGCTTCGATGGTGCCGTGGCTGGTGATCGTGGCGGGGCTGCATACGCAGGTCGTTTATAATGCGACAGGGCATTCCCTCCGAGCGACGTATTTTTTCCTGATCACGCAATTCCTGCTGGTCCTTTATGAGACGTTCCTGACGCGTAGTGGTATTTTGGGGGACCTGTCGGTACATGCCTTTGTAGAATCCGGGATGAATGTGCAGCTGGCCTTATTCGTGCTGGTCTTTTTGTTTCCGGCGTACGGGCTGTTTATCGCGCGATATAAAAAGATCCCGCATATCGTCAGGGAAGAGGCTACGGATAGCCGTGAGTTCTGGATGTTTATCGGATCGCTGGTATTGTTCCTTTCGGCGATGTTTGTCATCATATCCACCTCTTTGCCGGTGATCAATCTTTTGCTGGCGAAGGATAAGAAGGTTAGTACGGGTGACGATCCGACCTTTTCCTATAACCGCATTGAAATATTCATTGCCATCCTGCTGGGGCTTTTTACAGCGATCACGCAGTATCTGAAATATAAAGGGACGACAAAGGGCGCTTTCGGGAAGAAGATCTGGCTGCCGACGGTTGTCGCGCTGACGATCTCGGTGCTGGTGAGTGTCTTTGGCGGCGTCCATTATGATAAATATGGCGCAGGTTTCCTGGCGGCGATACACCTGGGTTTGTTTGCCGCGGTTTATGCGGTGGTGGCCAATCTCGCATATATCCGTGTCGGGCTTAACGGGAAGATGAAGGCAGCAGGTTCTGCTGTGGCGCATGTGGGCTTTGGGCTGATGCTGGTGGGGATCTTGTTATCCTCTGCCAAAAAACAGGTCCTGTCGATCAATACGACGGGGATCGCTCTGCCTTTCGACCCTGCTTCTAAACAGGACCCGATGGAAAACCTGACGCTTATCAGGGGTACAAAGACCGATATGGGGAAGTATTGGGCCACTTATGTGCGGAATGACTCTGTCGATGAGCACCAGATCAATTATTTCCAGATCCATTTCGACAAGAAGGATGGCTCGGAGCAGTTCGATCTTTATCCGTACCTGATCAAGAATACGAAGGGGCAGGATGGGTCGGCTCCCAATCCGGACAACCGGCATTACTGGAACAAGGATTTTTTCACTTATGTCAATGCCTATAGCCGGGATCATGTGGATGATACGGTGACGTTCAGGCCTTCGGTCCTGGCGATGAAGGATACGGTGTACTATTCGAAGGGTTTTGTGATATTGGATTCTGTTGAGATCAATCCGAATAATGGCAGGTATCATTTTGGACCTAATGACACGGCTCTGATGGCGCGTGTTACGGTGGTGGGGCAGGACAGTACGAGGTCGGTTGCTTATCCGGTGTTCTATCTGAAAGACAATGCGCCTCAGTTTATCAATGACACGGTGTTTACGCAGGATCTGGCTATCCGGTTCAACCGGGTGGCGGATGGCAGGAAGATCGAGCTGGGGTTGAAGGAGTCTGCGAATATGGTGCCTTTTATTGCTTTGAAGGTGCTGGAGTTTCCCCAGATCAACATTTTGTGGATCGGGACGATCATTATGATCGTTGGGTTTGTGATGAGTATCGTTTGGAGAAGGAAGCAGGGCAGGTTGGCAAAGGTTTGAGGGGGTGAGGCGCTGTGCCGATTGGTGATATGGGAGTTGTCGTGATGGCGGGACTGGGCGTGCAGAGATTGGCTGAGTTGGGCCGCGGTTGGAGCATTGTTTGCGGCAAGAGGTTGGTTGTCAATGGATGGTGAGGTTGGGTTACCTTGGGCTTGTTGGGCGTATTAAGTAAGAAGGTTTTTTGTAACTTACAACGTAGTATGCGCCCTTTTTTCAGGAAATATCTGTTGCTTTCTCTCATCGTACCTATGGTAGCTGTGGCGGGTGCATCCGCGCAGGTAGCGCAGGATACAACAAATATTCCTCAACCGGTACTGGGTCCGAACGATACTATACCTGTGCCGGCGAAAGTCTATGGCGGGGAGCTGATCCCTGCAAATACCATTGAATACACCTGGGTCAGGGCCCCGATGTCGCCGGCTATGCGGCGACGGATGGAAGAATGGACGCGTTTGCGTAATGCGGTATATGTTACCTATCCCTATGCACGTCGTGCGGGGATCATCATGAACGATATCAACTCGAAGCTGGCCCTGCTGGACACGGAAGGGGAGCGGAAGGCTTATATCGCTTCGAGGGAAAAGGAACTGAAAAAGGAGTTTACCGCTCCGCTGGAGCAGCTGTCGATCTACCAGGGGAAGATCTTAATGAAGCTGATCAATCGACAGACGGGGAATAACTGTTATAATATCATCAAGGACTATAAGGGCGGTTTTACGGCGCGGTTCTACCAGACGGTGGCTTTTTTCTTCAGCAGTAATCTGAAGCAGCCGTATGATCCCAAGGGGGATGACCAGGCTATTGAGTCGATAGTGCAGGAAGTGGAGAGGATGTATCATGGGTAGGTCAGGTTGCCATGTTCATTTTTTTTATTGATTTTCCTATTTTCCTGTAATACCGCATGACATTGACCCGGAACACATCATACAATAGAGCAAAAACCAACGTAAAACCGGATATATAAAAAGAGTAAAACTGAATTATTCTGAAGGCATAAGCTCCAGTCAGGGCTCCTGTTACAAAAGACAGGATGATCGTTAGTCTGAGTACGACACGGGATCTTAATGCGGTTCTATCCTCATCTGTGATCGTAATTAATTGTGCCATTTCAATCCCCAGGTCTGTGAAGGTGCCTGTCAAATGGGTGGTGCGCACAACAGACCGTGATATCACCGAAACCAAAGCGTTTTGCATTCCCATAGCAAACAGAAGACTGCCTGCAAAGATCTGTCGACCGGTTAACCCGTTCCTGTAATGATTCCCAAAAATTGCCACCGTTATAAAGATCCCGAGCTCCAATAAGATGGGGATCAAATAAGAATACCGTTGGTTCTTTCCGACAATATTAATGATCAGGCTTGAAATAAATGCACCGCCTAAAAACAGAAGCATCCACAATGCAACCACTCCTGATGTTTTCCAGTCTTCTACCGAGACTTTTTCGGCGAACAGGGCAGCATGCCCGGTAACATTGGTCGTAAGCACGGAAAACCCAAGAAATCCTTCTGCATTAACCAATCCAGCGGTCAGGCTCAATAAGGCAGCCAATCGCACATTATGAATATGGGTACGCCGGATCCCAGTGTGTTTTAACATGACTTTTATTGATTGGCTGCTTGTTTGTTTGACGACTTACATGCGTTCAGGGTCTTCCGGTTTTTCCAGTTTCCAATTGGAGTTGTATTTGACAAAAAAGGACAGCCAGATCGATCGTGACAAACGCATCAAATAAGGTTGGCTCAATATCAGGATGACTGTATTGATCCCAATCCACCAGAACAATCTGTTATCGTTCAGGGAAAGTCCGACTATTGCCCACCATGCCAGGAAGGTGCCAACAGACAAGGCCACAGTCAGTGAATAACTTACGTAGCTGGTGCCATAATAGAACCCGGGCTCCAGTTCCAGGTACTGTTGACAAACAGGACACCTGGTATGCATTTTCATGAATTGCTTCAAATTATAAAGCCTTTTTGTCTGAAACATGTCCCCGGTTCTGCAGCGGGCGCATTTATGCCTGACCACGCTCAAAAAATAGCCAGGTCTCTGAGTCTCATCAACATTATCCATACTTAATCGTTTATGTACAAATGGTCCTGTGACATTCTGCTTACATTTTTACCCAGTAATTGGATGGCTTTAGGGTAGACGTGATGTAATTGCTCATCAGAGCTAAACCATTGGTCCAAAGTGCAGGATGAAGCTGTTTCCGCCGCCACAGGCTTTATCATTGCGCGAAGTTACCGGAAGCTCCGATCTGCTGCGTTGAATATTATCACTTCAAAATGTGACTTTTGTCAATTTATCGAATTGTGTCCAGGGGTTTTATAAAACATAGTACTTGTTGTTGTTGGTTTTAACTGATTCGGCATGGTGTGGGGCATCGCTGATCATTTGTTTCAGATCGCGTTCGATCGTGAAGCAGATGGCCGTCATCGGGGTGTCGGTGGGTTTATTCTCAAATGGGTCCTGTAGATGGATCGCCATTTTTTCGATGAGGAAGAAAACGGCGGATATTGCCATGACAACGGGTATGGACATGTACCCGAAGAAATCCACGACTGCGAAGGGAAGCAGGAGGAAGAAGAAGAGCAGGGAGAAATGGATATAGAGACTATAGGTGGATGGAAAGATGGTGTTCTTTATCCGTTCGCATTTTCCCATGGCGTCTGATAGCCGTGACAGGGTAGTGTCGATGGCTACCTGCTGATATTCGTTGATAAAGCCGGAACGGAGCGCCTTCTGGAGTTCCTGGCCATGCAGATCCAGAATGGCCATGGGGGAATTGTTGAAGTTCCTGATGTGCTGCATGTCGCTGCGGCTGAGGAATTTCTCGATGCCATAAGTGCTTTCCTGGCCGCGGAGGCTGCGGCTAAGGCTGTAGCACCAGGCTATTTGTCTTTTGATGAACCGGGACCGGGAAAAATGGGTTTGCTCATCCTCTTCGGGGACATGAATAAAGGCGTTGACCTGGCGCGCAAGGCTCCGGCTGTCGTTGACTATCGCGCCCCAGATGGTCCGGGCCTCCCACCATCGATCGTAGGCCTGGTTGGACCGGAAGGCGAGCAGGAGGGAAATGACGGTGCCCATGATCATCGGGATCGATAGGGGGATGGCCAGGTCTGTGAAATGAAAGACCTTATAAAGAACGACAACGCCGATCGTATACAAACTTACAAGAGCCAGTTCGGTCTTTATTTTCCCGATAATGTATTTTATGGGGATGTTCTTTTTCAGTAGCATATTACGCGTGTATTTTTTCTTTATACAATAAGGTCGTGAGGGTGCCAAATTCGCCCGGATAGTCCCTCTCGATGTGGATGACCGGTACCCTGGTCTTTGGCAGGGTTTTGATGCAGCTGGCCGACTGTGGGAGAGCTTGTCCGTAGTCGTAGTCACTAAGCATATAGATCAGCTGGATAGACCTGGACTCCATATAATTGTTCAGATAAATACGGGAGTTGCTCCACAGGAAATCAAAGGAAAGGCGGTTAATGGCTGCGGGGTATTTTTTTCTTAATAGATCGAGGCCCTCTGTGAATTGGGGTGGGACCTTGTTGAATGGTTTTCGTTGTTGCAGGAAGAGGAGGTCGCCGATACCGGTGGGCATGTTCAGCGTGTGGATGATGTGAATGTTACAGGGATGGCCCGTTGCATTTTTGCATATTTCGTGGACAGGATAAAGAGAGGTGAGGGAAAGATC
The DNA here is from genome assembly GCA_035492595.1 of Puia sp. GTDB lineage: Bacteria > Bacteroidota > Bacteroidia > Chitinophagales > Chitinophagaceae > Puia. The sequence goes on along the minus strand of DATJJA010000213.1, from coordinate 17,444 downwards.
GGTTGGTAATAAGATGTTTTGCATGTTTATAAATTTTAGGGCAAGATGCAACCGTAGTGTAAGAAAGTGGTAAGGGGGGAGTTGGAACGGAATAAAAAGGTGGTAAGAAAGTGGAAAGAATGGGGGCGGGCGGGAGAGGTGGGGATGGAGGGACCGGGCTGTGGTTTATAACGGGAGCTTGATAATTACTTCCGTGCCGATATTCTCTTTTGAGCTGATGTCGATGGTGCCCTTGTAGAGTCTAACGATATTGAGCGCCAGCGGCAGGCCGATGCCGTAACCAAGGGTTCTTTTTGCGTTGGATGCACGAAAGAAGGGATCGAAGATATGCCTGATCTCGCCTTCGGGTATTCCGATGCCGAGGTCGGAGATGATAAAGATCACATTTGTGCCGGTGGCTGCTATGGCGAAGGTCACGGGTTTTTGACTTGAGTATTTGCAGGCGTTGAGCAGGACGTTGGAGATCGCCAGTTCGAAAAGCTGTGCATTTCCGTGAAGGGTCAGTCTGTGGCCGGGCTGAAGGCTTTGATCGAGATGGATGACAGACTCGGGATAGACGTTGTGTGCGACGCGGAGGCTATTGTAGACCAGTTCTTCCACATCCACTTCCTGGTAGACGAGGTTACCTGAAAAACCGGATTGAGCCAGCTCGAGCAGTCCCCGGGTGATGGATTGCAATTTCTCCGCTTCGGTCATGATCACTTTTAGGGAGCTGGTGTATTCTTCCGGTGTACGCTGGCGGAGCAGGGCCAGGTCTGCCTCGCCTATAATGGCCGTCAATGGTGTATTGAGCTCATGTGAGGCGTTGCTGACAAAATTATTCTGGGTCTCGAAGGCGGTCTCCAGGCGGGAGAGCATGTCATTGAACGTATTTCCCAGGGCGGAGAGCTCATCTTTTCCAGGTACTACCAGGCGTTCATGGAGGGATGTGGCACTGATGCGGGTCATTCTTTTGGCGATGTTCCGTATTGGGGAGAGGACCTGCCGGGAAAAGAGGAGACCGATGCTGAACAGGACGATGGCGGATATGATACAGACTATAATGAGACTCGTTCGCAGGCTTGAAAGAAAATTCCGGGCATCGCTGTGGACTGCGGTGACAATGATAAAGTATTCTCCCTGCGGGGCCTGGTGAACGATCCCGGAATAGAATTGAAACTTGTGACGGGCAGCTGCTTTCCCGGTCTGGTGGAGGTTTTGAAAGAATCGGGCGCCGGCGGTCCTGTATAAAGGACTTGTCCGGATCCGGTCGAGGGTATCTGTCCGGATAATGAATTCCTCTTCTTCGGGCAGGCGCTGGAGGTGCTGTTCGCGCAGATCTTCATAGACCTTCTGGTTCCTGTCGCTGACGTCGAAGTTGATCCTGGATGAAATTACTGCGCGAAGTTCGAGTCTCGTATAGAAGTCTTCGAATGCGTTTTCATTGGCGAAATAGTAGATCGCCGTGCTGACCATGATAATGACCGAAAGACAAAGGAGAGTGAACAGGAGGGTGATCTTGAGCTGTATTTTCATGGGTCAGGTTTCTTTTAAGATATAACCCATGCCTACGACGGTCTGGATGACGCGGCTGGTCTCGGTGTCTTCCAGTTTTTTGCGGAGGTAATTGATATAGACATCCACTGTTTTGGTGTTGAGGTTGAAGTCATAGCCCCAGACTTTTTCAAGGATATCCATGCGGGAAAGGACTTTGCGGGGATTGCGCATCAGGTATTCGAGCAGGCGGAATTCGGTGGCGGTAAGGTCGATAGTACGGTCGTTACGGGTGGCGACTTTTTCGTCGAGGTTAAGCGTTATGTCGGAGAATACCAGGGTGTTTGTCGAAATGATGGAAGGGATGGTCTGTCGTCTCAGCAGAGAGCGGACCCGGGCGAGCAGCTCTGCTATTTTAAACGGTTTTGCCAGGTAGTCATCTGCGCCGGCGTCCAGACCGGTTACGACATTGTCGACCGAGCCGAGGGCTGTCAGCATCAATAGTGGGGTATGGATCCCCTGTTTGCGGATCCTCCGGGTAAGATCGATGCCATTGCCCCCCGGGATCATAAGGTCCATGATGAAAAGACCATATTCAAACCGGTTGATATGATCCCAGGCGGATTCTCCATCCATGGCCACAGATACTTCGTAGGACTCTTCTGTCAGCGCCTTACGGATAACAGATGCTACGGCTGGCTCGTCTTCTATGACTAAGATGTGGGAGCTCATTTTACAGTTTGCAGATCTTTTCGATGATACCTGTCGTCGAGAAGCCGGGTACGATCGGGTTGATCACGACCTTCCCGCCGGAGGCTATCACTTCTTTGGCGCCGACGATCTGGTCAAGCGTATAGTCGCCGCCTTTTACCAGTACATCCGGGGCTATCGCCGTTATCAGGTCGAGGGGGGTATCTTCATCGAAAAAGATGACGGCGTCCACCATGAGCAGGGAGGCGATGACAGTGGCCCGGGCCTGCTGGTTGTTGACGGGGCGTTGTTCGCCTTTGAGGCGGCGGGTGGAGGCATCCGTATTGAGGCCGACGATAAGATAGTCAGCTTCGCGGGCAGCATCGGATAAGGAGGCGATATGTCCCTGGTGCAGGATGTCGAAACAGCCGTTGGTAAAAGCGATGGTCTTGCTTAGTACCCGCCAGCGCTGGACCTGGTGAAGGAGGCCGGAGAGATCATATATTTTTTGCGGAATGATCTGTGGTATTTTCATAATGAAGTTTTTGGGTAGGTTCGATGACCAAACGGTTTTTATTGATCCTTGGCAGAAGGATGAAACTTACTGTGCCGAACAGGATAAAGCTAAGGAATTGTCCGAACCAGAGCAGCCAGCCCAGGGCCTGGCCATAGGGTGCTTCGGGTATGCCGTAAAAGGCGACGGTCTGCGCTACCAGCAGAGCATAGGCTCCGATGCCGCCTGGTGAGATGATCATGCCGATGCTGCCCATCGCCAGGACGCTGAGCGCATCCACGATGGTAAGATGGCTGGTGGCGCTGATAGCAAAAAATCCAAACCAGGTACTTAAGAGATAGAGGGCCCAGATCCCTACCGTATAAACGAAGAAGAGGGGTTTGTTCTTTACACCCCGGACGCTGGTGAGGCCGTGCCAGATATTGAGAAAAATGCCCTTTATCTTTTGAACGATGTTGATGTGGCCAAAGCGATTCAGCGCCCATCTGCCGGCAAAGAAAAGGAGAGCTACTGCAGCCACGAGCAGGATGATCTTTAGCCAGGAGATCTGGCCCTGTGCGTTGTGGAAAAGCGCATTGATCTTGTCTGCGGTGAGAGCATGGATCACGTCATACTGGAAGATCAGCGTGAGGGCGAAAACGCTCAGCAGGCAGATGAGGTCGAAGGCGCGTTCGGCTACGATGGTGCCGACCAGCTTATCGGCAGGGACCTTATCATAACGGGCGATGATGGTACATTTCAGGACCTCTCCGAGACGGGCGCCGATGTTGGCGAAGTAACCGATCATCACGGCCAGAAAACAATTGAGGATAGATGTCTTGTAACCCATGGATACGATCAGCTGTCGCCAGCGGAGCGCGCGAAGCCAGTGACTGGCCAGCAGGAGTCCCAGCACCGGCACGAGGAGCCAGTAATTGGCGCGATGCAGGGAATCTTCCAGTTTTATCCAATCCTGCCTGGTCATGTTCTTTACGCTAAGCCATACAAAAAACGCTGCCAGCGCAGCGAAAAAGACGTATTGCAACAGGACCAGGAATTTTTTTTTCATAACCCGTACAATTTACAGCTTATTTCCTTCTTTTGGAAAAACGATCCAGGGTTTGAAGGTCTTTGCTTTTTCAAAATCCATACGGGCGTAGGAGATGACGATGACGATATCGCCCACTGCACCCTGTCTTGCAGCGGGGCCGTTCAGACAGCAGGTCCCGGAGCCTCTTTTGCCTTTTATGAGATAGGTTTCGATGCGGGTTCCGTTGTTGACGTTGACGATCTGCACTTTTTCGTTTTCGATCATATTCGCTGCATCCATCAGGTCCTCGTCGAGGGTGAGGCTGCCTACATAATTGAGATTGGCTTCTGTGATGGCAGCGCGGTGTACTTTGGATTTTAATATTTCGATGTCCATGGTTCTGTTTTTAGAGGCCGCAAAGTTATGACAAAATAATATTATCGATGAGGCGGACCTCTCCCTGGAAGGCGGCGATGAGGGCGACGGCTCCTTTTGTGCCGGGTTCGGCGGGCTGGAGAGTTTCGGCGTCGGCGATAGCGATGTAGTCGATCCGGAATAATGCTTCTTCCAATATCTTTTGAGCATGGGGGAGGTCGTGCAGCGCCTTGTAGATGGCTGTGGCGCGCTGGCGTTCATCGGGGTTGAGGCGGACGTTGCGGCTGCTCATGGCGAGGCCGTCGGCTTCCCGGATGATGGGAGCCGCGTGGAAGGTGATGGTCCAGCCCATGAGATGGATAAGCCGTTTGACGACCATACATTGCTGATAATCCTTTTGTCCCATGAACAGATCATCGGGTCTTACCAGCTGCAGGAGGCGTCGCATGACCTGGCAGACGCCCTGGAAGTGCCCGGGGCGGTATTTGCCTTCCAGGATGGATTCGAGATATCCCAGGTCATACGTTTCGAGGTTTTTTGTCCCGCCGGGATACATTTCATCCAACTCGGGCAGAAACAGAACGTCGGCTCCTGCATTTTCCAGTAATATGATGTCTTTTTCTATTGTGATGGGATATTTCTGGTAGTCCCTGGGATCATTAAACTGGGTAGGGTTGACAAAAATGCTACAAACGGTAAGGGTTGTTGTTTTTTTTGATATATCGATAAGTGATATATGTCCGGGGTGAAGGGCCCCCAGGGTAGGGACGAAACCGATAGTGGCGCCCGAACTACGCTGCTGGTCGAGGTAACGGTTCAGATCCCCTGTTTTTTTGAATAAAATCATTTTTTTAGTGTTTTAAGCTCCTCAAAGTGGCTACAGTACAGATTTTACAATAAAAATTGTACCTTTGCAAACTATTTCGTCATTAGATTGCGGCAAAAAATTGTCGAAAATATAATTTTTACTGCAATCCGGTGAATGTCATTTAACCGGACACTGTCCGGTAAGGCTCGTCTCAATAATTACAGATAAATAATGCTACAAAAAAAGCGAATTTTATTTATTGCCAACGAAATGTCGCCTTATTTAGAGCTGACAGAATTTGCGGAGATTGTTAATAAGCTGGCAATTAAATCAAATGATAATGGTTTTGAGGTGCGTTGTATTATGCCTCGGTTTGGCGTTGTAAATGAAAGAAGGCATCGTCTTCATGAAGTGGTCAGGCTTTCCGGTATCAACGTATCGGTCGAAAATGATGATTACCCTCTCCAGATCAAAGTAGCATCTCTTCCCAATGCGCGGCTCCAGGTATATTTCCTGGATAATGAAGACCTCTTCAAGCGCAAGTATATCTTCCATGATGAAGCTGATAAATGGTTTGACGACAATGGGTTACGCACTGTGTTTTATTGCAAGGGCGCCCTGGAGACGGTCAAGAAGTTTGGTTGGCCGCCGGACGTCATTCATTGCAGCGGCTGGATGACGGGTCTTATTCCCCTGTATCTGAAAACTGTCTATAAGAAGGAGCCTGTTTTTGCCCACAGCAAGTGTGTCTATACCATTGGGCAGAATACGTTCAAGGAAAAGCTGGGTCCGGATTTCCTTAAGACAGCGAATATCCACGCCAATATAAAAGAAAAGGACCTCGAACCATATAAGGAGGCCAATAATACGGCGCTGTTCCGGGGTGGGGCTACCTACGCCGACGCCATCACATTCGGGGCTGAAAAGGTCGATAAGAAGCTGATCGATGAATTTGGTAAGATCCGGGGTAAGAAGGTTCTTTCCTTCAATGCCGAGTCGGATTTAACAGATTATTTGCAGTTATATACCGATCTGAGCAAATAATCGCCCGGGGATTCATTTTTTTACCGCAATCTTATATCTTTGCCCGCGTAAAGTTGATAACCCATTAATATTCATTAAATCTTTAAAACAAAATGCCTTATTTATTCACTAGTGAGAGCGTTTCTGAAGGACACCCTGATAAAGTGGCTGACCAGATCTCTGATGCGTTGATCGACCATTTCCTTGCTTTTGATCCTCAATCTAAAGTAGCCTGTGAAACGCTGGTGACTACCGGGCAGGTTGTTTTGGCCGGAGAAGTAAAATCTAAGGCTTATCTCGACGTCCAGGATATTGCACGTGAAGTTATCCGCAAGATCGGGTACACGAAGAGCGAGTATATGTTCGAAGCAAACTCCTGTGGTATTTTCTCTGCCATCCACGAGCAATCTTCGGATATCAACCAGGGTGTTGACAAGAAGAAGAAAGAGGAGCAGGGGGCAGGTGATCAGGGTATGATGTTCGGTTATGCAAGTAACGAGACGGATGACTATATGCCTCTGGCGCTCGACCTGGCGCACAAGATATTGCTTGAGCTGGCTGCGCTGCGTCGCGAGAACAAACAAATAAAGTATCTGCGTCCTGATGCGAAGAGCCAGGTCACACTGGAATACGACGATAATAACAAGCCCGTCCGGATCGACGCGATCGTTGTCTCCACGCAGCATGACGATTTCGACACCGAAGCAAAGATGCAGGCTAAGATCAAGAGCGATATCATCGAGATCCTGATCCCCCGTGTAAAGTCAAAATATAAGAAATACGCCAAGCTGTTCAACGATAAGATCAAGTATCATATCAACCCTACGGGCAAGTTCGTTATCGGAGGTCCGCACGGAGACACTGGTCTTACAGGTCGTAAGATCATCGTAGATACGTATGGTGGAAAGGGCGCCCATGGTGGTGGTGCATTCAGCGGTAAAGATCCTTCCAAGGTTGACCGTTCTGCTGCCTATGCCACCCGTCATATCGCCAAGAACCTGGTCGCTGCCGGGGTAGCTGACGAGATCCTGGTGCAGGTGTCCTATGCGATCGGCGTCGCTCAGCCAACGAGCATCAACGTCAATACGTATGGCACGGCCAAGGTAAAAATGACCGACGGACAGATCGCCAAGCTCGTCACGAGCCTGTTCGATATGCGTCCGTACTTTATCGAGACCCGTCTGAAGCTGCGTAATCCTATCTATAGCGAAACAGCTGCTTATGGACATATGGGTCGTCAGCCGCAGATCGTTGAAAAGGTTTTCATCGGTCAGGGTGGAAAAGAGATCAGGAAAAAAGTAGAGCTGTTCACCTGGGAGAAACTGGATTATGTTTCCAAGGTAAAGAAGGCTTTTGGAATTAAATAATTATCGGGTCCCGAACAAAAAAACCTCCCCTCCGGGGAGGTTTTTTTGTTCGGGAGGTTTTTTATTTTTACAGTATTATGGATAATCCCTGGACGATACTTGGCGAGAAAAAGGTTTACGACAACAAGTGGATCGGCGTCACGGAGTATGATGTGCTGAATCCCAATGGGGGTAAGGGCATTTATGGCAAGGTACATTTCAAGAACCTGGCCATCGGCGTCCTGCCGCTTGACGAAGAAGGATATACTTACCTGGTAGGGCAATATCGCTTTACTCTGGAGGCCTATAGCTGGGAGATCCCGGAAGGCGGGGGGGAGATGGATGTGAGCCCGGTGGAATCGGCGCAAAGGGAATTGCTCGAAGAGACGGGGCTGGTGGCCAGTGAGTGGACGCATATTCTGGACATGCATCTGTCCAATTCGGTCAGTGATGAGCGGGGTTATATTTTTCTTGCCCGCGGGCTCGAGCAAAGAGAAGCAATGCCGGAGGAGACCGAACAACTGGTGGTCAAAAGGGTCCATTTTGAGGAAGCCTATCAAATGGTCGAAAGGGGCGAGATCACGGACTCTCTGGCAGTTGCCGGGATCCTGAAAGTGAAATTAATGTTATTGGAAGGAAAATTATGAAGAAAGATCATCTCATTATCGGCCGTCAGCCGCTGATCGAAAATATCCGGTCGGGCCGCGCCATCGATAAAATATTATTTGCCCGCAGTGTCAGCGGGGAGTCTATCGGAGAGATCCGGGAGCTGGCCACGGAACATAAAATACCGATACAGCAGGTCCCTCCGGAGAAGTTGAACTCTTTGACCAGGGCGAATCACCAGGGCGTAATAGCGTTTGCTGCGCTGGTAGCCTATATGGACCTTCAGCAGGTGATCGACCATGTTGTCAGCGCGGGTGCTGTCCCTTTGTTCATCATGCTGGACGGGGTTACCGATGTACGGAATATCGGGGCTATCGCCCGGTCGGCCTTATGTTGCGGTGCGCAGGCGCTGATCATCCCGGATAAGGGTACTGGAGCACTTAACGAAGAGGCTATGAAGTCTTCTGCGGGCGCCCTGGAACGCATCCAGGTGTGCCGGGTGCCCAGCCTGCTGAAAGCGGTCGATACGCTGCATTTGAATGGGATCAAGGTATTTACCAGTGAGATGAAGGCTACGACACAATTAGCTGAACTTCCGCTGGCCGAACCTTGTTGTGTAGTAATGGGCAGCGAGGATAAGGGGGTGCAACCTTATATTCATAAAGCGGCGGACGAACATTTTACGATCCCGATGGCGGGGGATTTCGATTCGTTCAACGTTTCGGTTGCTGCGGGGATCATAGTTTATGAAGCCATGAAACATCGGATGTCATGAATAAAATACATCAATCGCCGGGCTCCGGATTGCCGGTGACGTTGGTCGAATGTCCCCGCGATGCGATGCAGGGCTGGCCGCATATCATTCCTACGGCGAAGAAGACAGAATATCTGAATGCGCTGTTAAAGGTCGGTTTTGACACGCTGGACTTTGGCAGTTTCGTATCGCCGCGTGCTATTCCGCAGATGGCGGATACCGCGGAAGTGCTGGAGGGGCTGGAACTGGATGGGACCGATACCCGTCTATTGGCTATCGTGGCCAATTTTCGGGGAGCGGAGACGGCTGCTTCCTATGATTCCATCTCTTACCTGGGCTTTCCTTTCTCCGTTTCGGAGACTTTTCAGCTGCGGAATGCCAATAAGACGATAGAAGGCTCTTTTGCCATGGTGGAAGAGATGCAGGACCTTTGTGCGATTCGCCAAAAGGAGCTGGTCGTTTATCTTTCGATGGGGTTTGGGAATCCATATGGGGATCATTGGTCGGAGGAGATCGTTTATGAGTGGGCGAGTGCGCTGGCTAAGCTTGGGGTGAAGACCATTTCGATCGCCGATACGGTTGGGCTGGCAACACCGGAGCAGGTATTCTCGGTGACGGATTATCTGATCAAACAGTTGCCCGGGTGTACGATCGGCGTTCACTTACATTCGACGCATCAAGGGCGTAAGGCCAAGATCGATGCGGCATTGCAGGCGGGTTGTCTTCGTTTTGACGGCGCGCTGAAGGGGATCGGGGGTTGTCCGATGGCGGGGAATGATCTGGTGGGGAATATGGATAGTGAATGGTTGATAAAGCATTTTGAGCAGAAGCACCTGGCCGTTGGAAACTTGCCTGGCGGCGACATTGCGGGTGGTCTGAACGAGGCGGCTTTAAAAGAAAGTTTACGGCTTGCTACAGAAATATTTGGCTAGACATGGAATTTCAACTCCCGATATCGATCCCTTCCCTCCCCGAACCCATCCGTTACGGGGATAAGATCCTGCTGACCGGCTCTTGTTTTACGGAGCATATCGGCAATAATTTGCGGGACTGGAAATTCGATGTGCTGCAAAACCCGAATGGGATCCTGTTTGATGCGGCGAGTGTAGCTTCGAGCCTGATCTCCTATATCCAGCCAAAAGTTTATACGGGGGATGATCTTGTTTATTTTAATGAGCTTTGGCAGAGCTGGCAGCATCATAGTCAATTTTCAAATATCGATAAGGAAGAATGTTTGCGGGGGATCAACGAATCGCAGGCGAAGGCGCATGCTTTTTTGAAGGAAGCGAAGTGGTTGATCATCACGCTGGGCAGCTCGTTCTCGTACCGGCTGAAGGCAGCGGGGGGCGGTTTAAGCGAAGGGGGCGGCGTCGCGAATTGTCACCGGGCGCCTGCGCAGACGTTTACCAAGCACCTGATGACGATAGAGGAGATCAGTGTTGCGCTGGACAGCTGTCTTTACCAGCTTTTTTATTTCAACCCGGGTTTACGGGTGATCTTTACCGTCAGCCCTGTGCGGCATATAAGGGACGGGGTGGTGGAGAACAATCGCAGCAAGGCCCGGCTGATCGAGGCAGTTCATCACCTTGTCAACAAATTCGACCGGCTTTATTATTTCCCGGCCTATGAGCTGGTGATCGATGTCCTGCGGGACTACCGTTTCTATGACATCGACATGGTCCACCCGAACTATCCGGCTACGCAATTTGTACTGGAGAAGTTTACGCAGAGCTATATAGATGAGGCTTCAAGGAAGTTATTGGAAGAAGTGAAGAAGATCGTTATTGCGAGAAGGCATAAACCTTTTCAGCCCGCTACTAATGCGCATAAAAAGTTTTTAGCAGATTTTAGGGATAGGACGGCCGAACTCAGCCGCGAATATCCTTTTCTCGATCTGCACGAAGAACTGGCTTATTTCTCTCTCATATCAAAATAATGTTTGTTTTCTTCAGACTCTGTTAATGCAGGCTTAACACTACAGTGTCAGGATTTGGCCTTCGTGTCGCTAGATTTGTGGTATTCAACCACTTTATATGCGATACATCCTCATAGCAATATTATTTTGCGGAATATCTTTTATCGGACAGGCGCAGCCCAAACGTCCGGTGTCTGCCAGCAGTATCGATCTTCCGACGCTGGAGGGCCGCCGCGTGCATCTGCCCAATGGATGGTCACTGACGCCGGCCGGTACGAGTCTTCCGCTTGGTGATCTTCCGCTCAATATTGCGGTCAGCCGTTCGGGAAAATATGCGGCCGTCACCAACAACGGGCAGAGCATTCAGTCTGTACAGCTCATAGATGCAAAGGCTGGTCGCCAACTGGACAGTGTCGAGATCGGTGTGGCCTGGGGCGGGATCGTTTTTAGCGCCGACGAAAGGTCCCTGTATGTCTCCGGTGGGAATGATAACTGGATAATAAAGTACGCCATAAAGAATAACAGGCTGGTCAGTGACGATACTATCCGGCTTGGCGAGCGGATGTCGGGTAAAGTATCCCCGACGGGGATCGCGATAGACGACAAAAAACAGCAATTGTATGTCGTTACAAAGGAGAACAATAGTCTTTATGTGATCGATCTGCGTAATAAGGCCATCCTGCATCAGCTGCTGCTGACCAGCGAAGGATATACCTGTTTGTTGTCGCCGGATAAAAAAGAATTATATATCAGCAGCTGGGGGGACAGAAAGATCATGGTCTATAATACGGACGCCAATATTTTCAGTGACAGCGTCATGGTGGGCGATCATCCCAATGATCTTTGTGTCTCGGGAAACGGGCAGTATCTTTTTGTAGCCAACGCCAATGACAACAGTGTATCGGTTATCGACATCCGCAAGAGGAAGGTATTGGAAACATTGAACGCCGCCCTGTATCCCGAATCCAGGGTTGGTTCGACGACGAACGGTGTTGCATTGAGCGTGGATGAGAAGACCCTGTATGTAGCCAACGCAGACAACAACTGTGTTGCCGTATTCGACGTACATCAGCCTGGAGCCAGTGTTTCGCTGGGCTTTATACCTACGGGCTGGTATCCTACCTGTGTAAGGGTCATCGGCAAACAATTATTTGTAGCCAATGGAAAGGGTTTTTCTTCTTTCCCTAATCCACGCGGGCCGAATCCGATCGACGTGCGTCAGCGGGTGCTGCTGCACGAGGGGGATTCGGTGCGGAATAAAAAGATAAGAGAACAATATATCGGCGGCGGCCTGCTGATGGGCTCGCTCAGCATGATCATGGCTCCGACAGGGGATGACCTTCGGGTATATACCCAGGCGGTGTTCAATAATACGCCTTATAAAAAGGAGACCGAACTGACGGTTGACGAAGGCGGTGAGGTCAACAATCCTATCCCGGGCCGGGTTGGCAATCCGTCTCCTATCAAACACGTGTTCTATATCATTAAAGAGAACCGGACCTATGACCAGGTGCTGGGAGATATGCCGCAGGGTAATGGAGACACAAGCCTTGTATTGTTCGGGGAGAAGATAACGCCCAATCAGCATGCGCTCGCCCGGGAATTTGTGCTGCTGGATAATTTTTATGTAGACGGAGAGGTCAGCGCCGATGGTCATATGTGGAGCATGGGGGCTTACGCTACGGACTATATGGAAAAGATCTGGCCTTCGGCCTATGGTCATCGGGGCGGTAATTACATCACTCCTACGGTGCTGAATAAGGCCTATATCTGGGACCAGGCGGCGAAGGCCGGGGTCAGCTACCGAACTTACGGTGAATTTATTAATAAGGGAGATAAGCCGGCTATACCTTCACTGGCGGGGCATTTCTGTCCTTATTTCCTGAATATGGACCAGCGTATCTTTGATACGGCCCGGGTCTACAAGTGGGAGCAGGAATTCGACTCGCTGGTGGCGGCCAGTGCGGTGCCGGGCTTTCAGACGGTGCGTTTCGGGAATGACCATACGGAAGGAACGGCAGCGGGCAGGCCCACACCCTTTGCGCATGTGGCGGATAATGACCTGGCGGTAGGTATGTTCGTCGAACATCTTTCGAAGAGCCCCATCTGGAAGGAGAGTGTGGTGTTCATCCTGGAGGATGACGCGCAGAACGGTCCGGATCATGTCGATGCGCATCGTTCGCCTGCTTATGTCTGCGGCGGGTATGTCAAACGTCATTTTGTGGATCATACCATGTATACTACTTCTTCGGTGCTGCATACGATGGAGCTGATCCTGGGTCTGCAGCCGATGACGCAGTATGATGCTGCTGCCACGGCGATGTGGCGGAGCTTTACGCCTGCGGCTGATGGGAGTCCTTTTACTGCGCTGCCGGAGAGTATCAATCTTCTCGATGTAAATCCGCGCAAGGGCAGGCTGGCTGCAATGGCCCATGGACTTGATTTTTCGCATGAAGATGCGCAGCCGGATGCGATCATGAATGCGATGTTGTGGAAGGCGGTGAAGGGAGAGAATGCGATAGTGCCAGCTCCGACGCGTGCGGCTTTTATAAAATCGACTCCGGGAAAGGACAGGGATAATGATTAATGTGAAAAGATCTGGATAATGATCAATGTGAAAAGGTCGGCATGATTAATATTCTGTTAATACGGGTTCGGGCCAATTTCTGACCGCAATAGCTAGTTTTGCGACCAATTATTCAATTCGGGTCCATTGATTAGTATAGCAGAGATACGTAATATACGTTCCGGAGATGAAGCTTCTTTTACAGAGGTCTTCAACCTGTACTATCCAAAAATATATCATCATTTTCTGAAAAAGACGCGCTCTTCCCTCACTGCGCGGGAGGCGGCACAGCTTACCTTTATCAAGCTCTGGGAGTTCCGGCATACGTTGTCGGAGACGCTGTCTTTGGATACGCAACTATTTCATATTGCTTCGGGGGCGCTGATAGACTACCTGCGCCGGGAGAATACACAACGGAAGAAAGTCGCGGTGCTGGCGGAGACGGGTGTCGGGGAAGATGGTTCATCAGCCGGGCAGGGGCAGGCTTTTGAGGCTACCGACTATTTGTTTTCGCTGACGAGAAGTCTTTCGCCTGTCCGTAAAAAGGTATTCATTCTTAGCCGTATACACGGGCACTCCTATAAAGAAATCGCTGCACAATTATCTATCTCACTCAGAACGGTAGAAGATCATATGGTGAAGGCGCTCCGCCAGATCCGGTCGATGTTAAGTTAATGTTACCAGCAGAGGTAGCCCTTTCCCACAAACGTATACATTAGTACAGTACACTCTACAGCATGGAAGTAAGCAACAGTCTGATCAGGAAGTTTTTTTTGAATGAATGCGACGAGGAAGAATTCGAGGCGGTCATGAGGTACTTCGAGCTTCATCCGGAGCTGGCTGCAAAGGAAATGGGGCAGGAGGAATGGGATGCGACTGACCCGGCGGTGGCTGCGGCCGCGAATGGTACGGCAGGATCGCCGAGGGTCGAATACCAGGAGGAGGTGCTGGCGCAACTGAAAGAGCGATTTTTTCCCAAACGTGTAAGACGGATGTATTGGCCGGCTGTCGCAGCATCTCTGCTGCTGGCGGTGGGCGGCTGGGTTATTATCAATAAATCAAGGACAAAGGGAAATGTTATGGTTGCGGCGAGCAGTTCTGCGAAACGGGACACGCTGAAGGTAAGCTGGACTTACCGAACCAATACTACGGCAAAGGTCCAGAGCATCGTCCTCCCGGACGGATCGAAGGTAAAGCTGTATGCGCATTCGTCATTGCGGTATAACAATTCATTTGGGCTTGTCCGTCGGGACAGCTGGCTGGAAGGAGAGGCGGACTTCAACGTGAAAAAAGACAAGGCTCATCCTTTTACGATCTGGTCCGAATCGCTGGCTACTACAGCGCTGGGAACCGAGTTTGGCGTGAAGAGCAGTTTCAGGGAGACGGTGAAATTATATTCGGGCAAGGTAGTGGTTCGATCGGTGCGGCCGATGAAGGGCTGGGAGAAGGATGTCTTCCTCGAACCGGGACAGCAGGTATTGTATGACAATCGGCGGTTGCTGGCAACGGTAAGCCGGTTTGAGGAGAGTGCGCCGCGTGCAGCGGGTGCAGAAGGAGCGGTAGTGACCGGGCAGGACCTGGTATTTAACAATAGTCCGCTGAAGGACGTGTTCCGGCAATTATCCATCCAATATCATATTAAATTCACCATCCGTGCAAAAGATCTTAAAGGTCTCAATTTTACGGGAACGGTTCCCCGCACGGATTCTTTAGATGTCTTTCTACGATTGCTGGCAGGTATGAATGATCTTGATATTCAGGCGCAAGGGACCGGGTATTTTGTTAGCCGCCACAGAAATTAATCACCAGCCTATCCTTATCATCGGAAAAAAAATTAAACGCGGGGAGCGTATGGGCCGCGCTATGCCAAAACGCGGGCCGAAGTAAATCATTTGTCTAAAAACTAACAACATGAAGCTTTTTATGATCAGAGTACTGCAATTTTTCCTGTTGCTGAGCCTGGGCTATGGGGCGGTGGCACAGAGTGTGACTGGCCGTGTCACCGGTACGGTTGCAACTGAAAAAGGTGAACCGCTGGTGGGAGCCAGCATCAAGGCGAGTGACACTCATTCGAGTGAGGCCTATACCATCGTGTCGAATGACAAGGGGTTATTTGAATTTCGGATGCTGACTGCGGGTAAGACCTATAATTTTACTATCACGCATATCGGGTATGCGACCAGGATGATCAAGGCTTTTCTTGTTAAACCGAATGAAAACAATTCTTTGCTGGTGCGCCTGACGGAAGGCTCCAACGATCTCGATCAATTTGTTGTGGTAGGATATGGCAGTCAGAAAAGAGGCGATCTGACGGGCGCCGTCACATCGGTCAGTGGGGACGTGCTGCAGGACAGGCCATCTCCCAATATCAGCAGGGGTTTGCAGGGGGTTGTGCCTAACCTCAACATCTCCTTTTCGGATGGTAAGCCTACGAGGAGTCCGTCCTATAATATCAGGGGTCTGACTTCGATCGGAGCCGGAGGAAATGCCTCTGCGCTGGTGTTGATCGATGGGGTATCGGGTGATCCGAGTCTCCTCAACCCGGATGACATAGAAAGCGTCACCGTTCTGAAGGATGCCGCCTCTGCTGCGATATATGGGGCAAGGGGCGCCTTTGGCGTGGTCCTGATCACTACGAGGAGTCCTAAGAAAGGAAAGGTACAGATGAACTATAATTCCAGCTATTCCATCAACCAGAAGACGGTGACCCCCAAACTGGTGAACGATGGATATACCTGGGCTACGGACTATGTTGACGCGTACAACGCATGGTATGATTATAAAACGCCGCCCAGTACCGTCAATGGTTATTTCCCCAACACGCCCGCAGGTTTTGATTCCCTGAAGGCGAGGACTACCAATCCGTCGTTGCCAAAGGCCACGGTTGATCCGGCTACCGGTAAATACCTGTATTATGGCAGCACGAACTGGATCCAGCAATTATACAGGGATAATACGCCCGCCACGGATAACTCGTTGAGTCTGTCCGGCAGCAATCAGAATGCTGATTTTTATATCTCCGGGAGGTATTACGACCAGGGCGGCGTATTTCGCTACAGCCCGGATCATTTTAAAAGGATCAACCTGCGGGCAAAGGGCGACATTACAGTAAAGCCCTGGCTTACCCTGAGCGATAATATCGACTTCAACACCTACAATTATTTTTACCCGGTCGACAATAACAAGACTCCTGTCTGGGCAAATTTCGCGGCGGCCACAGATCCGCTGGCCATTATGTTCAACCCGGACGGAACACTTACTCCGCAGTCTTATTCATCGGTAGGGGATTTTTATACCGGGAATAACTATACCACCACCAACCAGGTATTCTTCCGGAATACGGCATCGTTCAGCGCGGATATCATCAAGAACCTGCTGAACCTCAAGGGTGACTTTACCTATGCCAACACGAACAATACGGTTTCGGGTGTCTACCGCCCGGTGACCTATAGCCAGGGGCCTGGAATGAACGCATCGAACACCAACAACCTGTTGAACCAGGCTACTGCTGTCACCCAGTACTATGCGGCCAACCTGTATGCGTCTGCGCATAAGAACTTCGGCGATCACTCGGTGCAACTGCTGGCGGGTCTTAATGTCGAAGATCAGCGTTTCGACAGTACATTCATACAGCGGGATGGGATCATCGATCCTACGCAGCCGAATATCAGCCTTTTGAATGGTACCAACTATGTGCTGGCCGGAGCAGGCAACGAATGGTCGATCTTTGGTCTGTTCTTCAGGGCCAACTATGCCTACAAGGATAAATACCTGGTGGAAGTCAATGGCAGGTATGACGGATCCTCGAAATTCCCATCCTACTCGCGGTTTGGCTTCTTTCCTTCCATCTCGGCAGGGTGGGTTATCTCCAAAGAGAATTTTATGGATGCGACGAGTGGATGGCTGAATAATCTGAAGCTCAGGGCTTCGGTAGGCAGCCTGGGAAATGGTCAGATCAATCCTTATCTTTTTAGTCCCATTATGACGGTGCGTCAGTCCACCGGTATATCCATCAATGGAGCTTTCCCTACCTATACCTCCAATCCTAATGTCATCCCCTCCGGGCTGACCTGGGAGAAATCTACAACGGTTGATGAAGGCATAGATGCCGGCTTTTTACAAAACCGGCTTCGGTTCAGTTTTGATTATTATATCCGGTACTCTACCGGCAATTTTACCAGCGGCCAGCCTTTACCGGCCGTATTCGGGGCAGCGGTGCCGAACGGCAACAATGCCAACCTGAGGACTTCGGGATGGGAGTTCTCGCCTTCCTGGCATAGTAATATCACAAAGGACTGGAGCTTCACAGTGGGTGTCGTGCTTTCGGATAATACGTCCGTCATCACGAAATTCTATAATCCAACA
>DATJJA010000212.1:0-13417 GCA_035492595.1 Puia sp. | reverse complement strand
AAAAAAGGAGAAAACGTATTTCCCAGTATCCTTACTATCGACGACTGGCAGGTTCTCATGGAGTCCAACTGTTTATGGGCAAGGAAGTTTACCGATGAGAAAAGTTCAGCTATCCTTGATCGTCTCGAATCTCTAACCAGCCCGGAGCAACGGGTTGGCAATAATATCGTATTTTAGGCTCTGCTTAATAAAACGACTACCCATGCCCGAACCGTTCGATATCGCCAAAAAAATTTGGGAGACCTATTCCGCTGAACAGGCGTTCGCCGGGGACAAAAAGAACAATCTTGTTCTTGACCTTTCTCAACGGCTGATCCATTTTTTCCAGGCCGGCGAGTTCTATGTTTATCTATTTAATGTCAGCACGCTGGAAATGGAATATATGAGCCAAGGCGTTGAAAAAGTGTTGGGCTATCGCCCGGAAGAAATGACGATCGACTCCCTCTTTGACAAGATCCATCCCGAAGACCAGCCTATCTTTTTGAATTACGAAAACGAGCTCGGAAAATTTCTCCTCAGCCTTCCAAAAGAAAAGATCTTTAAATACAAAGTAAGGGTCGATCTCCGCATGCGCAAAATAGACGGCACCTACACACGCATCCTGCACCAGGCGATGGTCTTCGATATCGGGGAGGACGGAAAGCTCCTTCGTAGTCTCGGTGTCCATACCGACATCGGCTATCTGAAAGTGGAAGGGAAACCCACCCTCTCCTTTGTCGGTCTTGAGGGCGAACCCTCCTATATAAATGTTCAGGTCGGCCAGCAACTCATCCCCCTGAAAGAAACATTAAGCAAAAGGGAGAAGGAGGTACTTCTGCTGATAATGGAAGGCATGCAAAGCAAGGCCATCGCTGACAAACTCCATGTCAGCAAGCAAACGGTCGACACGCACCGGAAGAACATGCTGGTCAGAACGGACAGCAGGAGTTCCGCCGAACTGATCACCAAAGCTATCCGCAACGGCTGGGTATGAGTTGGATCTCTGGCCTGGCACGCTTTTTTTACTGGAAATAAATATGAAAAACACAGTCCTGCTTGCTATCCTGCTGGTGGCCTGCAACCTTTTATTTTCCTGCCACCGCAATCCCATCACCGGGCGGAATCAGTTGAGCCTGGTCTCAGAAAATGACGTCCAGGCCATGGCGCTGGTCCAATATCAGCAATTTCTGTCCTCCAACAAGGTCGTGCCGCAAGATAACAGCAATGAGATCATGGTAAAAAGAGTGGGGAGCCGGATCGCCAATTCCATTACGCGATACTACAAGGAGCATGGCCGCCCCGAAGCCCTCGACGGTTACAAATGGGAGTTCAATCTTGTAGAAAGCAAGGAGGTCAACGCCTGGTGTATGCCCGGGGGTAAAGTGGTGGTTTACACAGGCATCTTACCCATCACCCAAAACGAGAACGCCCTGGCCATCGTCCTTGGACATGAGATAACGCATGCGGTAGCCGGGCATGGACGGGAAAGAATGAGTCAGCAATTGCTGGCTCAGGGCATACAGGTTGCCGGCAATGTGGCGCTGCAGAACGATGCCCGGACTGTGAATATTTTTAACCAGGTGTATGCACCCACCGCGCAAGTGGGGGTATTACTGCCCTACTCGCGAAAGTTTGAATATGAAGCAGACCAGTTCGGGCTGATCTTCGCCGCCATGGCAGGCTATGATCCGCGCGAAGCCGTTCCCTTCTGGCAACGCATGTCCGTCCTGGGCGCCGGCGCCGGGACTCCTGTTTTTTTGAGAGATCACCCTTCCGACGAAGACAGGATCAAGAAACTGCAGAAGCAGATGCCCGAAGCCCTGCGCTATTACAAACGTGCAGGAGCATGATCACATACCCCACCTGCTGTAACTGGACAGGCTACCGTAATTGATTGATTTTCATATCGTCAAAAGAAAACGATTCCAGGACTAGGACCACTGCCCGGTATTTCCTGTCTTCAGTTGTTAAACCCCACCCCCACCCTTATGTACAACCACCTAATGGTTTACTGCCGTAAAACCATGCGCTATAGCCCCATGAAGATAGCCAGGCTAATGGATGTAGACCTTTCAACTTACCAGGAACTGGAACAAGGTGAAGTCCTCATGACCTTCGAACAAGCCCGAAGACTGGCAAAGATCTACGATTCCAATCCAAACTATTTCTACGAGGCGGCGCAACAGTTAGACCTGTTACTAACAAGCAGGATCCTCATCCATATCTTAGACGCCGATAACGAACGGCTTAAGGCAGATCTGAAAGATTTGAAAGACAAACTCAGGTCCGACTCCCAGGGCTCAAAACCGGAACCCTAACCTGAGCAGCCACGCACGCAGCAGGTAGTTGTCCGTAGCGTCAGTCTCTGCCTCTTTCAATTTTTTCATGCTATAACCGGCCGAGAATAGCAAAGCCCTGCTGCCCCGGGCAGAGAGGTTCCACGCATAACCCAGCCCTGCGCCCCAGGCAGGTCCTGCATGGAATCTGGTCGGCGGCATCCCGATGTACAGCTGAGGCCTGACATACCAGGGTATATTTGCCCCGGCATCCGCATAAACGAACAATCCGTTTCGCTTATCGAGCGGCAGGTCCCGCGACACTGAGAGCAACAGAGGAATGCTCCTGAACCCGTAATAATCGAGTCCCGTTCCCAACCCCAGGAACCAGCCTCTCCTGTAAAAACCATTCACCGTACGCAGCTGGCCATAGCTGCCCCGCTCGCCGATGGCGACGCCTGCATAGTCTTCGCTCCGGAACCGCCAGCCTTTCTGACCCTGGCAATTGGCCACAAAAACCGTTAGGACGACAAAGAGCAGAAAAGGTCTTTTCATATGGTTCTCAGTTGACCGGCCCGGACACAGCCAGATGGCTCAGAAGGGTAATATGGTTGACGTCGCTGTAGTCATACTGGTACAAACCGTCCGGGCCCGCGACCAGCAAGAGATGATTCGCCGCAATGAGATCATAGGCATCCTTTACATTCAGGGTCGTCACCGGTTGGAGGTTGGCCGGGTCCGCAGTATTGAAGACCTTGACTACCGGTCCGTCACACACGAAGAGGAGATTCCCGTCCTTGGACAGTCCCGAAGGATGCGTCATTGGATATGTCTTGAGGAGCGTGGCCTGGGAAAGGTCCGTTGCATTCAGCACATCCAGCTCATTGGCGCTGCCGCCGCAGCTGGTTCCGGCATGTAAGGTGACATAGGCATTGCTCTCATCGGCGATGACCGGGTCGCAGGCCCTCCCGTGGATAAACTGGCCTATCTGGACAGGTTCCGCGGGATTGTCAATGGAATAGATATACACCCCTTCCTTCGACCCCAGCAGCAGCCTGTTCTGAATAGGGAAGATTGTTTCCAGGTCATAACCCGCATATATCTTGTTTGTAAGGGTAGGATGAGAAGAGTCCGTAACCTGGACAACTCCGACGGAATGGCTTTCTGGGAGGGCATAGAGATAGTCCCCGACAAGGGTCATGACAGCCGTGGAGCCCGCCGTTCCGGTCTTAGATCCCACCGAGCTGGCTGCCGCGGCAACAGTATTTGAATTCATTGTATAATAAGCGGTTCCGGGAACCGGATACATAGTCGGCCCTCCGTTTAGCGGGACGGTAGTATCCCTGGTGCTCCAACTCGTCAGCACACAGCAGGAATCCTCAACAAAGCCCCGTCCCTGAAAAAAGTTCCACAAGTTGCCCCTGATCTTTGCCTGGCCGGGATTGGAAATGTCGATGGCCAGTAGGTCCGCGTACATATCGGCATAGAGGATATGCCCGCGGATGGCGATGTTCTGATTGCCCGGGATGTTGAGCCAGGCCGTCTGTACCGGATTGGAAGGATTGCTGTTGTCAATGATATGGATGCCCTTGTTCAGGTCATTGATATAGATAAAGTTGTCCTTGATATACAACTGGCCCGGCTGTGCAAGCGGCTGTGCCGGGCTCCCGTTGATGGCCGCCAGGACAGACGATTTCAGGGAATAATTGGGGGTATAGATCTTATATGTCCTGGTAGCGCTGTCCTTTAAACAGCCCGGCAAAAAGAGAACGACTGCCGTCCCTATACAGCACAGGGCCAGCAGGGCAGTTATTTTTCTCATAGCATGGTTTTCCTACTCTGACAAAGGATCCGCAAATACCGTTGCACATTCAATTATTATTTCAATCTTAATATAAGATCAGGGAGATAAAAGAAATAATGTAATGATATTTGAGCTTTTTTACTAAAGTATTTAAATACACAGCTGGTGAACCGTCAAAAATTTATTTCGACAGTAAGTTGTTTTCTTCTACTATTGTCCGCAGCAGCCCAGTCGGTAAGGGCCCCCGTAGACACGTCATGGGACCAGCTTTCGGCAGGAAATAAAGTATTTGCGAATGGTGAATTGTTCAGCCCTGCAGGGCAGAGCCTTGATCTGGCCAGGGGTACCAGGGTATTAGATCTTGACCTGGCGCAGCAAAAGAAATTTGTCGTTGTAAAGAAAAACACAGGCATATCTGTTATTGACGCGGCCAGTTTTAAGGTGACGGGCCAGTTCGATTACGAGAAGAGTGTAGCCGGGTCGATGTACGGGCTGGCGGTTGACGACAATGATTCCACCGTATACTTTACCGAGGCAAAAAAGAACTTATATGTAGGCAATATCGACCGATCCGGGAGGGTTACGCTTACAAAAAGAATAGACCTGTCTACGGGCAATAAAACTACGACACCTTTAGGCATCGGGTTATGTGACAATAGTATGGCGCTGGTGGCGCTGGCTATTCCCAACGAAGTAGCCCTTGTGGATATAACCGCAGGCAAAGTAGTAAGCAAAATAGCGGTGGGTGTTTGTCCTTACGCCGTGATCATCAGCAAAGACAAACGGCTGGCATTCGTCAGCAATTTCGGGGGCCCGCATCCCCGGAAAGGGGACAGGACAGAAAAGTCAGCTGGAACAGAGGTGGCTGTAGATGACCGTTCTGTTGCATTGCGCGGGTCTGTTACGGTAATCGATATTAAGGCAAGAAAAATAGCTGCAGAGATCGCAACACGTATCCACCCGGAGTCAATGGTCTTGTCCCCCGATGGCAGCCAGCTTTATGTAAGCGATGATAGCGGTGACGGAATCAGTGTAGTGGAGACCAGGACCTTTAAGGTCGTACAAACAATTACTACAAAGCCAGATCCTTCCCTTCCTTACGGCAGCCTTACAACAGCGCTGACGTTCAGCCCGGATGGGAAAGTATTATATGCCGCCAATGCCGGCAATAATTCAATCGCCCTGATCGACCCCCGGCGCCCGGAGAAAGGCCCTTATGGCTTTATTGCCGGCGGCGGATTTCCGGGGGCTGTGTGTGCTGACGGGCACCATCTATTTATCGGTAATGTTACTCCCCTTAAACAAGGGGCGTTGCAGAAAGTCGTACTTCCCCACAACAAAACCCAGTTGGATGCGTATACTGCGGATGCAAAAAAAGGTTTTCATTTTATAGAAATGCTAAGGGCGCAGGCCGAAGCCAATTTGAACGCCAGGCCTACGCCGGTACCTGCCAATATGGGCGAGCCATCTGCCATAAAACATGTGGTATATATCATAAGGGAAAATAAAAAGTTCGACCAGGAACTGGGCGACATTGGAGTGGGAAACTGCGACCCGGAACTTGTTCAGTTTGGAGACAGCGTAACGCCCAATGCACATAGCCTTGCCAGACAGTTCGTTCTCCTGGACAACTATTATTGTAATGGGGTCAACTCAAGCGACGGGCACCAATGGGCAATACAGGGTATTACTACGCCGTACCACGAAAAAGATTTTTCAAGCGGGCGTTGCGCCTACGATTTTGGGACAGACCCTTTGTGCTATGCGGGCTGCGGTTTTATTTGGGACCACCTGTTGCGCAAGGGTATTTCTTTCAGAAATTTTGGAGAGACGGACCTTGCCGAAGTTACAAAAGGCAAAAACTGGACAGACATATATGATGCATGGAAAGATAAAAGCGATTCAATCTGGTACAAATGTTCCTATCAAATGGGAAGCCTTGAAAAATACAGCGACCTGCGATTTCCCGGCTGGAATTTGACTATCACCGACCAGGTAAGGGCCGACTGGTTTATCAAGGCCCTTCAGGAATATGAAGCAAAAGGCAACCTGCCTGAATTCATCGTCCTTTATTTACCCAATGATCATACCAGCGGGTATGGTGAAGGCAACCCTACCCCGCGCGCCTATGTAGCCGATAACGACCTGGCAACCGGAAGGGTAATAGAAGCGCTTACAAAAAGTTCTTTTTGGAAAGATATGGCAGTATTCGTAAATGAAGATGATCCCCAAAGCGGTACAGACCATGTAGATGCACACCGGTCGGTTTGTTATATAGCAAGTCCTTATGCCCGACGCCATACGCTTCTCAGTAAGTTCTATAACCAATCATCCGTGCTGCACACTATTTGCCAGATCTTCGGCGTACAGCCCATGAATCAGCTGGTGGCAATGGCCCCGTTAATGACAGATTGTTTTATGGAAGATGCTGATTATACGGGATATACTTCTTTAACACCATCCGTTGCTATAAATGAGATGAACCCGCCAAAGGAAAAGATGAGCAAGACTACTGCCCTGCTGGCCCCTTTAACGCAAAGAATGGATTTCTCCAAGCCCGATCTTATTGACAGCGATGCATTGTTGTTCAGTGCCTATATATGGTCTACCATATACGGAGACAGACCCTTCCCTAAAAAATATTTTGCCGTACAACCAAAGAATCTAAAGGCGCTGGGCCTGCAGCTTGATACACAATATAAAGATGATGACTAAGGGATAATAAACATTATAGGTTCCCTTTTTTTATTTAATTTTAATCATACCCCTGTTGGATTCCCCTGCGCGTGCAGCTACATTGCATGATGCGTATTTCGCGGCTGTATTCCTGCACCCATGAAGGCTTGAGTTCCGTCCCGCCTGACTCAAACCTTAAATACGTATAAAAATGAAAAATTCCCGTTTTTACACCGCAGCCATTGCGCTCGTTATTATCGTGCTTTCTTTCCCGGGCTGTTCAAAACTGGTCGATTATATTAAGCATCCCGGCTCAGGAGGTCTGCCCATTTGCGCGATCAAGTCATTTGCGTTTCATAATGACGGATCTGAATTCGGCGATGATTCGGTCGTCTTCAGCTACAATGCCGCAGGCAACCCTGTGTCTGCTATCCGCCGGGCGACGGCCACAGGTGTTCCGAACTTCTACTTTCTTTATGACCACAACAACAGGCTGACAGATCTCATTGGCGCGTACGACTCTGACTACATCAACAATTCGCGGGTCGAAACCTGGAATAAGTATTATTATGATGCTTCAGGCCATATTGTGCTGGACTCCTGTTTCAATTTCCCTGACGTGGTCAACGGCCAACCTACTACCGGCTTTTTAGGGGATGTCTTTTTGGTCACCTTCAATTATGATAGCTATGATCGGGTAACCAAAATGACGACAACTTTTACGGACGCGGAGCCTACGCGGGTCGAGACATACTCCTATAATGCTCAGGGCAACAGGGTTGGGGCCAGCTATGACAACAAGGTCAATTTTCACCAGACCAATAAGATCTGGATGTTTATTGACAGGGACTATAGCCTCAATAATCCAACGACCGCTTCCTATACTTACAACGACACCGGCCTACCGACAAAGATAACGGTTGCCAGTGGCGGGATGGGCTTCTTCAATGCACCGTTGACCGTCTATTTTTATAAGAACGCTTCGTTGCAGTATGATTGTCATTAAGAAGATTGCGCCATTGGACCAAACAATATATATTTGGTACAGGCCTTGAATAAATACCCTAAAATGATGAAGCTTCTCCTCACTTCCGCCGGTATCAGTAACACGAGCATCCGCAACGCGCTGGTTGACCTCCTGGGCAAACCGATCGCCGAAGCCAACGCCCTTTTCATCCCCACCGCAATATACGCCATACGAAATGGGGGTGACATAGCCCGAAGGGTGATCAGCGGGGCCCTGGGTGATCCCTTCTGCGAACTGGGTTGGAAGTCATTGGGTTTGCTGGAGCTTACCGCGCTGCCCAGCATCAAACAGGAACTTTGGGTTCCCATGCTCGAGGAGACTGACGCCTTGCTGGTTGGAGGAGGAGACTGTCAGTATCTGACTTATTGGATGCAGCAGTCCGGACTTGCAGGTCTCCTGCCTTCGCTGCTGCGCAAGACGGTCTATGTGGGCCTGAGTGCAGGGAGTATGGTGATGACCCGCTTTGGAACGACCTACGGTTGCCATACCCTGCCGGCAGAAAGCGATAAATCGCTGGGGCTGGTAGATTTTGCGCTGCATCCGCACCTGGATCATGAGTGGTTTCCGGATAACTCCCTGGCCAGCCTGGAAAAGTTGGCTGCGACCCTGCCCATGCCGTCCTATGCGATTGACGATAACACCGCCATTAGAGTGACTGACGGCAACGTCGAAGTCATCTCCGAGGGACACTGGAAGCTGATCACGCAATAGATCGGGGTGGAGCAGAGATGCCCGGTCATTTGGGGCAAAAAAAAAGCCCCCAAAACTGTCTGATTTTTTGGGGGCACTTTATTTCCAGGGGCCTTTTATGCGATCGACTATTCTAATATCCGGGATTCTGCGTAATGGCAGCGTTGCTGTTCAATTCCCCGATAGGAATAGCATAGAGCAACTTGTTGGCGTCCACGCTATATAGCTTATTCCCCAGGTAGTCTTTAAAACTGTTCATCAGGTCGACCGTATACTGAGCGCCAAATCGTCTCAGATCGCTCCAGCGATACCCTTGTCCCGCAAATTCCAGTCTTCTTTCGTGCAGGATGGCCAGCGCGACGTCGGACTGAGATACCGCCGTAGTGGGTGCGAGATTTACCCGCGCTCTGATCGCGTTGAGCAAAGGAATGGCTCCGGCTGTATTGCCGGTGTTGTTCAACGCTTCTGCTTTCAGCAGGATAATGTCTGCCAGGCGAAGGACAATGACAGACTGGCTGCCGCCGGCGGCGTATGAACCGCCCTGAACGTGCTGACCGCGGGTGATCAGATAGGGGATCTGTGTTGTGGCGGTAGTAGGATAATGGTTGGGGTTGTCATAGAAGTCCCGGCCATTGAATACGGTATAGTTATCCTGGAAGACCATTACGCCGTTCATCCTTACCCCGTCGCCGGAATTCTTATAATCGTTGACCAGGTCCTGTGTGGGAGTGACAAACTTTGTAAAGGGATCCGGAATGGTCAGATTGAAGGTAGACGGGGCGATCAGCCATGTTGCATAGTTACGGGTGGGTGCGTTGGTGCCGCCTAAGTGCTGGATCTCAAAATAGGATTCTGTGGTGTTTGTCGATTTGTTGTCGTCGAACAGATCTGCAAAATTTGCCACGAGAGTTTGCCCGCCCGTACCGGTTCCGCCATATGCCGCAGGCAGCACAGCGTTGCAGGTAGCAAGGCAATTGGTATAATCACCTTCCTGTGCATATACCTTTGCCAGTAATGCCTGTGCCGCTGGTTTTGTCACTCTTGTATGCTGATTGACGACTCCCGGATAAGACATCGGTAAAACGGCAATCGCTTCTGTCAGATCTTTAATGATCTGTTTGTAACAGTCGGCAAGCGAGGAGCGGTCTTTTACGACAGCCGTATCTGTTGAATAGGTATGCAGCGTCAATACAACCCCGCCGTAGGCTTTAACCAGGTTGAAATAGTGCATCGCTCTTAAAAATTTAGCGGATGCCACCATCTGATTCCTTGCGGAGTCTGTCAGTTTAGGATCGGCGCTGGGCTTGGATGCAACATCCAGCAGGTTGTTACAGTTGCCGATATAGCCATATAATTCCTGCCATCCCCTGCCTTCCGTGTTGGTGGCGTTATCCGTGAAGTTATCACAGGGAGTGATGCCTTCATTGGAGTTGTTATCCGTTTGCCCGTCGAAACTATTGTCGGAACGGACGTCTTCATTGACCAGATCGAACCAGGCGTAAAAATGGCCTCCGGCATCTGCCAGCTGTTCGAAGGTATTATTCGATATCGACTGAAGACCGGCAAGTGTATTAACCGACTCGCTGGACACCTGATTCGGTGGCGTGACCGTTAAAAAATCTTTTTTACAGGAGGAAACCAGCACCAGCCCTGCGGCAGCCAACACCAGTCGTGAAATATGTTTGTTTCGCATATTCTTCAATTTTTTATACTTCAAATGAATTTTTGTCTTTTAGAATCCAACGTTTACTCCCATAGTGAATGTCCGTGCTAATGGATAAACACCAAAATCGAGCCCCTGCGTAGTGGGCGATGTTCCTGTTGTCGTGTTGTTGGACGATGTAACCGTTGTGTTCAGGTCGGGAGCATAGCCTGAATATTTGGTGATGGTGACAAGATTCTCTGCGGAGAAATAGGCCCGGAGGTTTTTGATCCCAAGCGTTCTCACGAAGCTGAACCCCGTGAAATCGTACCCCAGTGAAACGTTCCGGAGTCTGGCGAAAGAGCCATTCTCTACGTAGCGGCTGGATACGTTGTTGTTCCCATTTTCGAATGGATTGTTGGGGTTCGATGAATTCTCTCCCAGTCTGGCGAGCGGAATATCCGTAACATCACCGGGTTTTCTCCAACGGCGCAGAACGGAAGTCAACTGATTGGTCAGATCATACATTCCGTCCGCTTCATAGCGGTTACCATTGAATACTTTATTTCCAAATGCGTATTCCATCAGCACGTCCAAAGAGAAATTCTTATAGCTCAGGTTATTGCTGAATCCACCGAATCCTGTGGGCAGAGCCTTACCCAGGTACAGGTTGTTCTCAGCCTTGCCCGTCTTGTCCGGATCGGCATATTTGATATAGCCGGTCTGAGGATCGACTCCCTCTGAACGATAACCGAAGAAAGAGCCGACAGAGTACCCATTTCTCAGCCAGTTGACCGCACCGGAGGGTATACCGCCGCCGGAGATAGGCGTAATATTGGCCTTGATCTTATTCGAGTTGAAGGAGATGTTGAAGGTGCTTGTCCACTTAACCGCGGTATTCGTTAAGATATCGCCGGAGACCAGGATCTCCACACCGTGATTGACCACCTTACCGGGCAGGTTGATCACTACGTTGCTTTGCCCCGAAGAAGGCGGCAGGTTGCTCGTGTAGAGCAGGTTCGTAGTTGATTTGCTATAGTAATCTGCGGTAGCACGCAGTCTGTTCCTGAAGAAAGCCATATCCGCGCCGATATTGAGCTGTTTCGTCTGCTCCCATTTGATGCTCGGGTTGGCAGCCGTTCCATTCAGGCCCAATCCCGGAACGCCGTTGCTTCCCGGATCGAAGGTGTATTGCCCCCCGGCTACATTCAATACATTATAAGAAGGATAAAGGGAAGACGGAAGGTTTCCTGTCAGACCGTAACCCGCACGAACCTTCAGATCGCTGAAGATCGTCTGATCCTTCATGAATTCCTCGTTGGAAATTCTCCAGCCGACTGAACCGGCAGGGAAGGTTGCGTATTGGTTATTGATCCCGAGCTGTGATGAACCGTCTCTTCTGACGGTGGCCGTCAAAAGGTAACGGGAATCGTAGTTATACATCAACCGGCCATATTGGGAATATTTTGCCCATTTGTCATAACCGCCATTATCCTGGTTAGTGGGTCTGCTCGATGCACTGGAGATCGAATAGATCCCAGCGAGCGGGAAGCCGCTGCCGCCGTTCTCCGAGAACTGCGTTGAATATTTGGTGGCAGTGATACCTCCAATGACGTTCAGGCTATGTTTGCCGAAGGTCTTATTCCATTCGAGAATATTATCCCAGAGCCAGGTGAAATTCTGGAAGGTCTGGTAATCGGCCGTTCCACCGACTGCATTGGCACTGGAGGTAATGGTAGGGTCCTGGATGATATTTTCAAAATTGTCGGAAATGTTTCCGGAGATCCGGGAGGTGTACCGGATGCCGAAGGGCAGGTTGATATTAATATGGCCTTCTGCGTTGATGATATTGAAGGTAGTCTTGTCGGAAGTGCCATACAGCTGAGCCAGTGGATTCGGGATGGCCTGTCCATTGCTGTTGTCAACCGCATAAAAACCCGTGGTGGGATCTTTGAGCGCTGCATACGGCGAGAAGGCGATGGCCGCACCGGTTACGGCGCCGGAACCCGCACCACCGTGACCTGTGGTATTTTGCGTACCGGCGGGCATGTTGTTGGTGATCTGACGTACATAATCGGCCCGGCCTCCGATGGTCAGCCATCCGTTCAGGTGCTGCTCGGCCGTTAGCCCTGCAAAGTATTTTTTAGAAGCGATGGTCGGCAGGATGCCTTGTTGATTGAGATAACCCACGCTGAGCGCGTAATTGCCTCCCTTGCCGTCTCCACCGGAAACCCGGACGCTTGCTTTTGTGATCGGGGCAGTGCGGAAAAGCTGGTCCTGCCAGTTGTGGTTGATGTTCTGCCAGTTGGGGGGAAGTCTGATCCCCGCGGTATCGCTGGCGCGGCCGGCATTGGTAAATTCATCGATCTGGAGATCGTGCAGCTGAACGCCGTTCAATACGGGCAGCTTTTTCGTGACGGACTGGTAGCCCTGCGAAAAGTCCACATCTATTTTGGCTGCGCCGCCTACTCCTTTTTTAGTGGTTATCTGAACGACGCCGTTGGCCGATCCTGCTACCCCATAGATACCGGTTGCGGAGGCATCTTTCAGGATGGAGATGCTGGCGATATTGTTTACGTCCAGGGTAGCAATGTTGTAGCCTACGATACCATCCACTACGTATACGGGGTTGGAGTTGCCGCTCAAAGAGGTGAAACCGCGGACGAGCACCTGAAAATCCTGTCCCGGAGCACCGTTGAACTGCTGGATCTGTACGCCGGCGGCCTTACCCGCCATCGCCTGCATAATGTTCGCGATAGGTCTCGATCTCGTATCGGTCATGCTAACGGTAGAAATGGACGATGTGACATCCTTTGCTTTTTGGGTGCCATACCCGATCACGACCACGTCGTTCAGGTTCGAGGCCTTTGAGGTAAGGGTTACCGCAAATGCGGCATCTTCCCTGTTGATCGTGAACTGTCTTTCTTCATAACCCGTCATGGAGAAAATTATGGTCGCGCCTTTGTTGACCCTGATCGTGAACGCGCCGCCGGCATCAGTGGTTGTCCCGCCGGGCTGGCCTTTAACTGTCACGGATACATTGGATAGCGGCTGACTGCTATCTGATGATACTTTACCGCTGACGGTTATTTTTTCCTGCGCAAATAATAAATTGAACGTGCTTAAGAAGAGAAAGAGAAGAAAAAAGAGCTTCTTTTTTTGCAGCAAATATGCAAAGTGCTTTTTTGACATGGCAGCTGAATTGATTAAAAAAAGTGTTTAGATCACCTGCAATGAGATGCAGGCGCCTTAACTTGAGTCGCGGGAGAAAGAATAACCCTTAGTTGGTGGGAAAAAAAATTGGGCGGCCCCGAAGATGCCGG
>DATJJA010000211.1:0-3373 GCA_035492595.1 Puia sp. | reverse complement strand
GAGCTTGCGTCGACGGCCCGACTGATTTTTTATTTTTAACAGCGTCCACTTAACGGGCAGGTCGCTGTCTACAAATACGAACATTTCTGTCGAAATGCCTTGTTCGTCATGTTGAAAGCTGCTATAGCCGAATCCGTGCGTGGCTATATAGGGACTCGCACTGCGAACGGGGAAAGGGGCGGGAGACCAAAAATGCCCCGATTCTTCGTCCCGCAGATAGAACGCTTCTCCGCCGGCGTCCGTCACCGGATCGTTGCTCCACGGTGTAAGGCGATATTCATGTGCGTTAATGCACCAGGTGTAGGCAGAGCCGCTTTCCGATATTACGGTGCCCATATCCCGGTTGGCGATGACATTGACCCAGGGCGCGGGTGTCGTTCTGTTCTTTGCCGTAATTATCTTATATTCTTTGCCATCGGTGGTGAAACCGCCGCTGCCATTGTAAAAAAGAAGATCTTTCGGCAGCGTGAGGTTACCCAAGAGCTCTTCGGCTTGCCGGGACGCCGTCTGAACGAATTGCAAAGGCGTTTTTCCCAGGTAGATCTTGTTCACCTGTTCTGAAAGCGTTCCTTTATGATCATAGATGACGACTCTGGCGACACTTTCAAAAAGGATACGGTCTTCGGGAGAGATCTGGTCCGCAGACCGGACGAATATTTTGCCGGGTTTTTGGTAGAGCTGAGTCCCGGCATCCGCATTGACAAGGCCTTGTATCTGGTCCTGCAGGAGGTTTCGGTACGATCCATGATCTTCGTTCCAGATCACGAGGTCTACGGACAGACCTTTCAGGCGCCAGTAGGCATGCGCCTGTATCATTTGCTGTGCGAGCACGAGGTTTTCCTGTTCGGTCATATGAAGCAATACGATCGGAAGGTCCCCGGACACGCTATGGCTCCAAAGGCCGGACTGCCCTCTGAAATTATTGATGATCATGGCTTCTTCACCACGAAATGCCGGGTTGGGATAGATCAGGGAGGATGCAAGCTCCTCGTAAAGCTGCGCATTGGCTTCCGTCGCGTTGATCTGGCGCAGCAAGACCTGGTTATGTGTCCACGAGAGCTCGAAGGCCCGGCTTTTCAGATTCTCGTCGCGGTATTTGTTCATCAATGCCTCACAGGCTTCCCTTGTTTCACTGATCCCGTAGATCAGATCGATGGTTGCGGTGTGATTTGGCTTTATCACGATGCGATAGCGAATTGCCATGATCGGATCTAGCACGGCGCCCTGGCTGCCGGAGAGTTCCTCTATGTCCATGGCCTGCGGGTGGACCAGCGATCTGCCCCGTCCTATAAAGGGCAGCCGCGCGGTCTCATAGGACGTGGCTTCTATGGCGGCCCCACGGACATTCATCAGGTGGAACATCCAGGGTGGCGTCTCCTCTTCGGAGCGCGGGCGGCGGGTACAGACAACCGCTGTAAGTTCAGGAAGGATCTCTGTTTCCACGAACAGGTTGCTGAAAGCGGGATGCGCCTCATCCGCGGCCTGGGTCGCCATGACCACTTCTGCATAGCTCGTGATCTCCAACACTCTTGAAAATACAGATCTATTGGTGATCTTTACCCTCCTCATTTCCATATCATCCTCCGGCGAGACCACTATTTCCGTTTTAGTATCGATCCCGTAATCGACCCTGCGGAATTCAACATGGGACTGTGAAAATATTACCTCATACTTTTTGGCGGTGTGCAACGTAGGCTCATAGGTATTCGACCAAAAATTGCCGGTGCTCACGTCCTTAATATAACAAAAGATACCCCGGTCGTCCCTGGTAGGATCTTCTCTCCAGCGGGTGACCGCGAGGCCTTTCCAGCGGCTATATCCAGCTCCGGAATTGGCGATCATGACCTGGTAGCGACCATTGCTCAGCAGCTGTATTTCCGGTATCCTTGTATGAGGAGTATTGATGATCCGGACTTGAGCGGCAGCCTCCGATGAATGCGATTCGACCATGTCCTCCGTATGCGCATAGAACAAGGTGGTGCGCGGGATGCGTTCCTGTAAAAGCAGCAGGGTCGCCTGAAAACGGCGTTCAGATACAAACCTTTGCTGCATCGGCCGGTTCAGCAAGACATAGGCCAGCGATAACAGCCCCATTCCCTGGTGGTGGACCATATAAGATTGGATGATTGCCGAAGTCTTGCCCCTGGGCAGCCGGGAAGCAGTGTAGTCCACCGCCTCACGAAAACCGTATTCACCTTCCAATCCTTTCTCCGATAATATCTGCAGATTGGCTACGGCCTTTTCGGGCATAACCATCAATGCCAGCATGCAGGCATAAGGTGCAATAACGAGATTCTCTTCCAGTCCACGGGTGAGCCCGAGTCCTGGAACGCCGAACGCCCGGTACTGATAGTTCAGACCGGCGTCTAAAAGATTGTAAGCGGATTCCGAGATGCCCCAGGGTTTGCCTTGCTGGCCCGCATACCCGATCTGCCGTCGGACCATCGCTTTGTTGGTTTGTGCAAGCAGCGTATTTTCATATGTCGGCATGACCAGCTGGGGCATCAAATATTCAAACATCGATCCGCTCCAGGAAAGTAAGATAGGGTCTTCGCCGGAGTCGGTGAGCAAACGCCCGAGTGCGAACCAGCTTTCCTGAAGGAGCTTGCCCTGGGCGATACCTACAAAAATTCCCAGCCTTGCTTCAGAGGCCAATAGATCGTAGAAGCCATTGTCTTTTCTCTGTTCATCGATATTGAAGCCGATCCGTAGAAGACCGGTAGACGGGTCCAGCAGAAAATCATATTCAATTTCGCTCAGCTGTTCGCAATGGTCCGCCAATTGCTCCAGGTGGTCGATCCTGGCTGACGCCGTGCTTTCGGCCTCGGAAAGGGCGGTGCGCATCCGGGCGAGCCAATTCTTGTCTTCCGCAGTTGGGGCTTGTTCTTCATATTGCGTCAATGCGGCCATGCATGTCTCCCGCATGGCCCGGAGCGATCGCAGTGTCGGTGTCTGTTCCGTGGGCGCCAGGCGCGCGAAACGTTCGGGGACGGGTAACAGGTCCATCCAGGGGATCAATTGCAGCAGCTGGCTTTGGTGATCGTTGACCTGGTGGGAGAACCTGCCGGCCCATCTCGATAGCCCGGTATCGCCCTCTTCTTCCGGAATGCGTAGTTGATCTACCAGGCCGCGCAGCTGGACAAGCAGTTCTTTTATGACGATCAGGGATAAATTTTCCAGCCGTTCCTGTTGCAACAGCGCATTTATTTGGCGAATGACCAGGACGAAACGTCCTTTTGACTCGGCAGAGACAATCGCTACAGTCGTTCGGAAACCTTCCAGCACCTCCTTGGGGAAGATGGGTTGTTCGGGCAGGCCCAACAGCCCCTGACGCAAAGTGAGAAGATGTCCGACGAGGTTCCCGCTGTCGACG
>DATJJA010000210.1:0-18861 GCA_035492595.1 Puia sp. | reverse complement strand
TACACCAATACCAGGATCGAGAACGATGGTTTGGGTTATTTGCCGCTTAATCCCGATAACCCCAGATTCCTTGTCGATCGGCCGCAGGGCGTGATCCTGTCAACGGGCGGGAACATCAATGCCGAGCTGATCTCCACATCCGAAAGATGGCAGGACAGCAAAGGCGTCATCAGCAACTATCACCTGCATGGCTATTACCGGCTCAACGAGATCTATGACAGCATTCCCTATGAGCTGTGCACCGATCTGGATCATCCTTACCAGGCGTACCGGCCCATCCTTCCGGACAATGCTATTCCGACTGATACCCTGATCGCCGGACCCGACAGCCTGATCGCGCACACCCTGGACAGGCAGCCTGAAAACTATTGGCTGGCGGGATCGGGCAATAAAGTATGGGCGACTGTGATGGGCCCGGATGCAGGCACATACAGCGTATATCTTCAGGAGCTGAAGCTGGTCAGCGCGGGTACGAAGAAATATACTTTCGTGATCAATACGGCCGATAAGCTGGGGCTGAAGATCGGACAGGAGATCCCTACCGGAGACTACACATCGATGGTAACTTATAATACGCCAGCCATCGCCACCGACGACAATGGGCACGCCCTGTTCTATGTCATGGAGTCATCGCGGTCGGCCAGGGTGAGCCCGATCGGAGAAGGCGGCCTGCTCAGCTGGGGTGCGATGGGTAAGGCCATCAGCAGCGGTTACTGGGCCCGCCGCGAGCTGGGCAGCCAGTATCCCATGGCCGTGCTTAGCAATGATGGGAAAGGACTGATCGCCTGGGACAATTTG
Organism: Puia sp.; assembly: GCA_035492595.1. GTDB lineage: Bacteria > Bacteroidota > Bacteroidia > Chitinophagales > Chitinophagaceae > Puia. The sequence continues at coordinate 18,063 of DATJJA010000210.1, read as the reverse complement.
CGATATGACGATGTCAATACCTCGAGGAATATCTTTATGGAAAGGATCACGGACGTCTTTACGCCGGCCTATGAGCCTCCGCTGCATACGCTGTCGCTGCTTACCACCTCCGGTTCCTCAAGCATACCCGCCTACTTTACAGGCGGCACGAATGTCTGGACGACCATCGACGGACTGGTCTTTAACTTTAACAGCGGCGGTAATAATGTTACTACACCGATGGTGTCGCTGAAGGACACCTATCCGATGGGTTTCGTCAAGTTAAGCACATACGAGTGGGCCAGCGCTGTCCGCCTTACCAATGGCGTACCCTATCTTAACCGCAACTTTACCATCACAGTGGACAACAATCCCAACGGAAGCGGGAATATCCCCATGCGCTTCTATATCCCTCAGGCGATGTTCGATGCGCTGAAGGCTGCCGATCCTGGGATCAGCGGTCCGGGCGATCTTGGCATTATCGACCAGCCAAGTGCCGGCGCCACTGCTCCCTCGGCCTATATGCCGACAGGCAATGAACAAATGCTTTCACTCACCGGATGGGGCGCCATCGACGGTGGTTATTATATCGAGTTCATTGCAAAAGGCTTCAGCAATTTCTTTATCACCAGGGGCGTGGCGCCGCTGCCGCTGAAATGGCTGGACCTGCAGGGCAGCCTTACTGCGCCCACCGCGGCGGCTATCAGCTGGACGGTGACGGAGGAAAAGAATGTGAAAGGGTATACGGTTCAGTATAGTTCGGATGGGGTAAATTATATGGATGGGTGTACGACGGGGTCCGGCAATAGCGGGGTAACGACCTCGTATAGTTGTACCGTGCCTCTGCCTGCCGCCGGTACTTATTCATTCCGTGTCAAACAGGAAGATATCGATGGGAAATTCAGCTATAGCAAGCTCGTCGTGCTGAGGTCGGCTGCGCCGGATGTCTTCTCGGTGAGCCCGAACCCGACCAGCTCGTTTGCGGTGCTGAGGATCCCCGGCGGTTCGGTGGTGAAGAAGCTAACATTGCTGAGCATCAGCGGAAAGTCCGTATGGCAGACAACGGGTGCGCTGAGTGGTGGGGTGACGATACCGATGGGGCAGCTGCCTGCCGGAGTGTATCATCTTCAGGTGATGGAGGACAGCGATGTACGCGTGCTGAAGATCATTAAAAAATAACGACAACGTGGTCATCGAAGCAAGGGACTTGACTTATGGGATAATTTTCAAATTATCCTATCGGTACTTCATATTTATAACCAATAGTCCATTTTCGAGAATCCAGCTGCTTTAATTCGCGCAAAAGTGATGATGCCGGTGCAAAAAAAATACTTTGAAATGCAAAGTATCTTAGTTAGCTTTGAATTGCAAAGTGCTTTTTAAATTATGAATAGATTTGAAGAATTATACTATGAGGCAAAGGCTGACAAATGGTTTCAACGGTTTGCAATTTTTTGCCGCGTCGCTCTGGCAGCCAGCTTTATTCCAGCGGGCTATGTTAAGATCATGGGTGAACGGTTTGCCGCAGGCCTGCCGTCCAATAACCCTTTAGGACATTACTTCGACGCCTTGCATCTCACAGGATATTACTATACCTTTATTGGAGTTGTTCAAATCATAACGGCTGTATTATTACTTATCCCCAGAACTGCCCTTCTTGGTGCGCTGATGTATTTTCCTTTCATCGTCAATATTTGTGTGCTGACTTATGCTACCCGTTTTGACGGTACCAGGGGCGTCACGATAATGTTATTGGCGAGCTTGTTTTTACTGATCTGGAATTATGACCGTTTAAAATACATTTTGCCGTTCAGGCGGCCTAACGCAGATCCCCATCCGCCCATGTCAAAAAAGCCCCTGGGCAGGCGCCTTCGGGTCATATTTTTTGGAGGTTCCTTTGCTGTCGTAGCCTTTATTATCTTTGGTACTTTCTATTTGTTTGAGATCGTGCCGGGCAACGCCGAGGATGAATGCAGAAATCAATGTGCTTCCAGCAAAAACCCCGCGGCTTGCGAAGTTTTCTGCGACTGCATTTATAAGCAGGGTCAATCGCTGGATAGTTGTCTGGCAAATTTTAATAAGGCGAAAGATATTCGCAAATCTGAAGGGAAGTAGCTCCACCGGTCATGCTGTTTGTCTCCATTTTGCGCTTCAGGTCGCCAATTATCCGGTGCCTGGTGATTGCTAATAAATACAAAATGTCTGCAAAGAAAATATATCTTTGCGTGCTCTGATGCTCGTGTAGCACACATAATGGAGGACGCAGAATACATAAGGGAATTACAGCAGCGCATTGCCGCCTACTCCGATATGAAAGCCTATGAGGCTTTGTACAAGCTGCTGTTTGCCGGTGCGTTTCGCTTTGCACATTCGTTTGTCAAGTCTAAGGAGGCCGCCGAAGAGATCGTGTCCGACGCGTTTATCAAAGTATGGGAACAGGGTTCGCGGCTGGCGGAAGTGGACAACATAAAAGCTTACCTGCTCACGATCACCCGCAACATGGCCCTCAACTACATCACCCGTAACTATAAACTCATCCAGCTGAGCATCGATGACCTGGAATTCGATGAGATCATTGTCTGGGAGGATCCGGAGGCCATCTTCCTTTCCGGTGAGGCGGTAGCCCGTATCAACGATGCTATCAAAAGCCTGCCTCCCCAATGCCGCATCATTTTCCAACTGGTAAAGATAGAAGGCTTGTCTTACCAGGAGACCGCGGATGTCCTCGGGTTGTCGTTGTCAACGGTCAGGAACCAGATGTCGATCGGGCTGAAAAGATTGTCTGAGAACCTTCCGGAACTGGTTGTTGGCCCGCGGACTGAAAAGAAAAGATCGCTCTGACCGTCGAATTGAAAGAAAAGATCGCTCTGATCTTCAGGGAGTTAAAAGTTTTTTACTTTTTTTTTATATCCTTTTAGTATTCGCAGCCACGGATCTGTGTCTTTATGGGTATGGCTTCATCCGATCTTGACAGGTTCTGGTTACTTGCAGCTCTGCAGCTGGATAACGAGGCTTCTGCTGAGGAGCTGCAGGAGCTATCCCAATTGCTGCGGGACAATCCCCAGTGGAAGGATTTGCTGTCCCAGTCCCGGCAGGCGTCAGCCATTTCTCCTGCACCGCTGTCAATACCGGATGCCGACAGGTCGTTTAACCGGCACATGCAGCGGTTGAGCAATCACCTTTCCCGCCAGCAGGATCACCGGAATCAGCCGGATCACCCGGAGGCGCCGCCGAAAGCGATGGGCAGAACACGCATTCGGAGGCTTGTACTATTTACCGGCAGCATCGCCGCTTCGCTGGTCGTCGTCTTTTTTATTGCCCGCCGCCCGTCAAAACCGCTGGCGGCCACTCCCAATGTCATCAGTACACGTTTTGGCTCGAAATCCCGTGTACAACTTCCGGACGGCACAGAGGTCTGGCTCAATGCCGATAGCCGCCTTACTTACGGGAAGGACTTTGGCAGTCAGACACGTGAAGTTGCCCTATCCGGCGAAGCCTTCTTTGATGTCCAGAAAGATATCGATCATCCTTTTATCATTCGTACCGGCGCCCTTGAAGTCAGGGTCCTTGGCACCGCCTTCAATATTCGCAGCTACCAGAATGAAAAAACCTCCGAAGCGACGCTTGTCCGTGGTGCGATAGAGGTAACGTTGAACGGTAGCCCGGATCGTAAAATAGTGATGAGACCCAGCGACAGACTGGTAGTTCAGAACGCAGGGAACGCAAAAATTTCGTCTCCCGCAAAGGAAGATACGCTGTACTGGGTAAGGAAAGTGGACATAAAGGAAGACGATAAAGCATCCCTCGAAAGCGTATGGAAAAAGAACAGCCTGGCCTTTCGGAACGAGTCCCTGGAAAACGTCGCTGACCGCATTGAGCACTGGTTCAACGTGAAGGTGGATATACAGGATGAAGAACTGAGAAAAATGACCTATTCCTGTGATTTTAAAGACGAATCCCTTCACCAGGTGATGGAAGCTCTGCATTTGACCGGGCGCTTCCAATATCAGATCGTAAAGGATTCGGTCATTATTACGAAGTGATTGTATACCGGCGAGTGCCGGAGGTTCTTATATTATAAACATAGTCAACGATTGCTAAATGAAAAAAACGTTCTTCAGCGCCATACATCCTCCGTAATAAGCATGCCTTAAAGAGAAACGGAGAATGTTGGAAGCATTCCCCGTCTTTTCCATTAAATCAAAGACAACGCTCGGCCAGAGCTATCATCTAATCAATTTAATTTATACGAAAGTATGAAAAATATTTTTATTGGCTGTCCGCCAATAAGTAACAGGTTTTATTACAAAACCCTGCTTATGACTAAGTTTCTCGTCTTATTCACTTTCATTACCTCTGTGCAAGCCATGGCAAAAGGGTTCGGTCAGAACGCCGTCACCCTGCGGCTGAATGAAGTGAAGGTTTCCAAAGTGATCGAAGCGATCCAGGACCAGGGCGTGTACCGTTTTGTTTACAAGGACCAGATCTTCCCAAAGAACGATCGGGTTTCTATCAATGTCACCAACGCCTCCATAAAAGATGTCCTCGATGAGGTTTTGAAGAATACACCCCTTTCTTTCAAGTTCCTCTCCGAATACCTGATCGTCATCACCAATGACAAACCTGCTGCGGTCGATCAGACCATTACCATTCATGGGAAGGTGACCAACAACAAAGGCGAACCACTCGAAGGCGCCACTATCTTGCTGAAGAATACCAATAAGCAGACCCTTACCAAAAAGGATGGTTCGTTTTCGCTTGACCTTGAAGACCTGTCAGGCACCCTGATCATTTCTTTTGTTGGCACTAAAACGCAGGAAATAGCGGTCAACGGACGCAGCGAGCTTAGCATTATCCTCGAACCCGCTGCCGCAGAAATGTCCGATGTCATTGTTGTGGGCTATGGTACGCAGAAGAAAGCAGATGTGACCGGCGCCATTTCTTCGGTCTCTGCCGCTACGCTGAAAGACCAGCCCGTGACAAATCTCCAGGGCGCTCTCGAAGGGAAGACCGCTGGTGTACAGATCATCCAAAACTCCGGCGCTCCTGGCGCCGGCGCGCAGGTGCGCATCCGTGGCCTAACCTCCATCAACAATTCGGACCCTCTTTACGTCGTCGATGGTATTCCATTAGCTTCCAACGATATCAATATCATAGACCCCGACAATATCGCTTCCATCGACATCCTGAAGGATGCCTCTGCCCAGGCGATCTACGGTTCCCGCGGCGCCAACGGCGTCGTCCTGATCAAGACCAAGCATGGCACCAAAGATAATCCTGTAATCACCTTCAGCACTTTCCAGGGAATGTCCAAAGTTCGAAAGACGCTGGACATGCTCGATGCTTCGGATTATGTGAAGCTGAACTCCGAAGCCTATCAAAACGCCGGGGTGCAGAATCCCTTTGCCGGCGCCCCCACAGACTATGCCCAGTCCACCGACTGGCAGAAAGCCCTCTTCCGCACCGCCTATATGCAAAACTACAATGTTGCCATCAGCGGCGGCAGCGCCACCTCGACCTACCGGGTCAGCGGCGGTTATCTTGACCAGGACGGCACGATCGTCGGCTCCAATTACAAACGCATCAACCTGACGGATAATCTCACTTTTAATGTCAAACCCAATGTAGAGATCGGACAGAGTATCGCCTTCAATAAATCTGTAAGTCACAATGTCGAGACCGATTATTACGGCAATATCGTCAATGACGCTTTTGCAGAGGATCCGACTATTCCCGTTCAGGATGCCAAGGGTAATTACACGGCCACCAAGTACTCGGACATCGTCAATCCCCTGGCGAAGATCCACTACCTGTATAATAACCAGCCCTACAATCAGTGGGGCTTGCTGGGAAATGCCTATATACAATACAAGCCCATCAGTGGCCTGTCACTCAAGTCGTCTTATAGCCTCGACCTGAAGTTCACCGACAACAAGCAATTCACTCCTACTTACGACGTCGCGCCGAACTTCAACAACCCCAGTCCTCATCTGTATGAACAAAAGGACCAAACGACCAACTGGACCTGGGATAATACGGCAACCTACGACTTCAGCCTGAGGGATCATCACTTTACCGTGCTGGCCGGCATCTCCGCTGAACGCTTCACCTACAACTATATCAACGCCTCCAACCAGGGGCAGCCCGGCAATGACCCCTATCTCCAGTATCTCGATGCCGGTATCAGCGCACAGCAGAACGGCGGCAGTCAGCAGCAATGGGACCTTCTGTCCTACATTGGGCGTTTGAACTACAACTTTCGCGGGACCTACCTACTGACCGCGACCATCCGTCGTGACGGCTCGTCGAAGTTCGGTGTCAACGATCGCTACGGCAACTTTCCCTCCGCCTCTTTGGGTTGGGTACTGACCAATGAATCCTTCTTTCCAAAGACCAGCACGCTTACTTTCCTGAAGGCCCGGGGCAGCTGGGGCATCGTAGGTAACCAGGCACCTGTCGGCTACTACGATTATTCGGCTAACATCAACACCTACTACTATGCCCTGGGGAATCCCGCTGCGGCCCAGCCGGCCGCTGACCCGGGTGGTCTGGCCAACCCGAATTTAAAATGGGAGCAGGTCCAACAATGGAACGCCGGTTTTGACTATCATTTGTTCAACGACCGGCTTACTGGTAGTTTCGACTATTATCAGAAGACAACTAAAGACATGCTGCTCAGTCTGAATATCCTGGCCATTTCCGGATTTACCCAAAGCCCGCGGGAGAATGCCGGCTCCATGCGAAACTCCGGTTTTGAATTCTCCGCCGATTATACGCAGCCGGTGAGCAGGAAGTTAAACCTGGATGCGGGTTTCCATTTTGCCACTATCCAAAACAAAGTAATCGATCTGTTGCAGAACGGAGAAAAGATCTATAGCGGTGGCATCAAGCCCGGAAATACCGAACTGACACAGGTAGGCCACCCAGTCGCTTCTTTTTATGGCTATGTCGCGGATGGTATTTTTCAAACCCAGCAGGATGTGACGGCGCATGCCAAACAACAGACGGGTACTGCTCCCGGTGATATCCGTTTCAAAGACCTCAACGGCGACGGCGTCGTCGACCAGAATGATCAGACCTTTCTGGGTTCGTCCATTCCCAAGCTGACCTATGGATTTAACCTCGGCGGTACATACAACAACTTCGACTTTAAGCTCTTTTTCTCGGGTGTATGGGGCAATAAGCTGCTTGCCGCCTTCAAATACTATACCGACGGTTTCTTTGTCTCGGGATATAACATGGAAAAAGAGGCGCTCGGCCGCTGGACTGGCGCCGGCACCAGCAATCGTCTGCCCCGGCTCATTCAAAGCGACCCTAACAACAATTCCCGTGTCTCCAGCTTCTACCTGCAAAGCGGTTCCTACCTGCGTCTTCAGAACATGCAGGTTGGGTACTCTCTTCCCCGCGAACTGATGCACAGAATTGGCGTCAAGTCGCTGCGCTTCTACTTCTCTGCACAGAACCTGCTCACTGTGACAAAATATAAAGGCTATGACCCGGAGATCGGTCAGCAGTACAGCGGGTCCGGAGGTACGCTCGATATTGGTGTCGACAATGGCAATTACCCGCAGAGCAGAACGCTCTCCCTCGGCGCCAATTTATCCTTTTAATCATTTTTCAAATTGAACAATATGAAACTCCATAATAGTATCCTCCTGGCGATGTTGACGCTCGGCCTGGGCGGATGCAGCAAATTTCTCAATGAGACGCCAACCGCTCACCAGTCGACCTCCAGCTACTACCAAACCAGCGATGACGCCGTACGCGCCGTCACCGATGCCTACCGCATGGTGAAAGACCAGGCCTTTGGCGGTTACTGTACCTCCTGCATGGGAGACATCATGGCTGACGACGCCAATAAGGGCGGCGGCGGCGCCTCGGACCAGGGGCTGATCCAGGACCTCAAGAACTTCGTGGCAAAATCCGACAACGGTTATGTCTATAATGCCTGGCGCGACAACTACAAAGGCGTCTATCTCGCTAATGTAGTGCTGGCGAATGTTCCGCCTATCAACATGGATGTTAAACTGAAGGCCCAGATACTCGCAGAGGCTACCTTCCTGAGAGCGTACTACTACCTGCAACTGGTCCGTCTTTTCAGCCGTGTGCCGCTGGTAACGGCGCCCATCGACAATGGCGACTATAATATCCCTCAATCGGAAGAAGCCACCGTGCTGGCTTTTATCGAACAGCAAGCTAAGAACGCCATCGACAGTCTTCCGAACAAGACTGACCAGTCCTCTTCCGACTATGGCCGGGCCACCAAGGGGGCAGCACAGGCTCTTCTGCTGGAAACCTATATGTGGGAAAAGAAATGGACGGATGCGCAGCAGATCGGTGACGCCCTTATCAGCTCGGGCCAGTACACCTTGGCCCAGGACGTTACACAAGTATGGACGCTGGCCGGTGAATTCGGTCCTGAATCGATCTTCGAAGCCAATAACGCCGATATTCCGGGTAAGAACGTCGGAACGCTCTGTAATCTTTTCGATGCCAGCCGCAGCACCTGGGGCTACGGTTTTAACCTGCCCAGCCAAAGCCTGGTGGGTGAGTTCGAGACAGGAGATCCCCGTTTGTACTCTACCGTGATCTTCAATAATGAAGTGATGCCTGACGGGACTACTGCCAACACCACCGCCAGCGAGACAGGCTTTCTCAATCGTAAATGGTGGCTGCCTACGGACGAGATCCCTTCGAACAATGGCGGCAATAATGGGAACGATGGCCCCACCAATGACCGCATATATACTCTCCCGCTGGTGATGCTCTGGACGGCAGAAGCCGCTTTCCAAAATAACGATGTGGCACATGCGACCACTCTCGTGAACCAGATCAGGGACAGGGCCCGCAAAAGCGGCGGCAATACGGATATGTCCGTTCTTCCGGATTATACCACCGTCACCCTTGACCAGATATACCATGAAATGCGCGTCGAGACGGCCCTTGGGGAACACCGACGCTGGTATGAGCTGGTCCGGACCGGTCGCGCCGCTTCTCTTTTGCCCGGTTTCAAGACCGGTATCAATGAACATCTACCTATTCCATTAACCGAGATACAGCTGAGCGGAAACCAGCTGACTCAAAATAACGGATACTAATCCCTGATGATCTATGTTAAAAAAAATTGCGCTATTTGTGGCGGCGGTTGGCTATTGCGGTGCTGTCTTTGGTCAGTCTGATATGATTTCCCTTAATTCCGATGTTAACCAGGTCTGGCAGGTAAGAGCTGAATCGGATAGTTCCGGCAGCTGGGTCGCTGCCACCGTGCCTGGTACAGTCTTTGGTTCCTTCGTGGCGAATGGCCTGGAAAAGGATCCCAACTTCGGGGATAATATTTACAAGGTCGACCATTCGAAGTATGACCGCAACTTCTGGTACCGTACGTCTTTCCGGGTGCCGGCGGGTTTTACGAAAGAGCATATACGCTTAAATTTTAAAGGCATCAACCGGAAAGCGGACATCTATCTTAATGGGGGTTTTGTTGGTCATCTCGACGGCTTTATGGAGAGAGGTGATTTTGATATCAGCGATCGTGTCTTGCGGAGTGGCGAGAATAGCTTGATGGTGCTGGTATACTGGCCGAAGACGCCGCTGGCCAATTATTCAAGCCCTACCTATTTATCGAGCGCGGGCTGGGACTGGATGCCTTATGTACCCGGTTTGAACATGGGGATCACCGACCAGGTTTTCCTCAGTAATACCGGGAGTCTTACCATCCGCGATCCGTGGGTGCAAACCAGGCTGCCGACGAATGCGCGTGCCGACCTGGCCGTCTCGCTTGAAGTGAAGAACGGCTCTTCGATGAGACAGGAGGGAATAGTCAAGGGGGTTATCATGCCTGGAAATATTGGTTTTGAGCGCAAAGTTCTGCTCGATCCTCTATCAAAGACGGAAGTTCAGCTACAGAAGATCGATTTCCCCCAGTTGTCGATCAACAGTCCGAAACTGTGGTGGCCTAACGGATACGGCGATCCAAATCTTTATACCTGTACCCTAAGCGTGGTGGTCGGGGGTAAGGTATCGGATGAAAAATCCTTCCATTTTGGGATCAAGCGCTACGACTATGACACGATCGGCAGCGTCCTGCATCTTTTTATCAATGGTGTTCGTGTATTTGCGAAGGGGGGTGACTGGGGCATGTCGGAGTATATGCTGCGCTGTCGTGGTGTTGAGTACGATACCAAAGTACGACTGCACAGGGAGATGAACTTTAATATGATCAGGAACTGGATCGGATCGACGACTGATGAGGAGTTCTATGAAGCCTGTGACAAGTATGGGATCATGGTATGGGATGATTTCTGGCTGAATGCCAATCCTAATCTGCCGGATGATGTGAATACTTTTAATGCTAATGCCGTGGAGAAGATCAAGCGTTTCCGGAACCATCCCGCTATTGCTGTCTGGTGCGGGGACAATGAGGGCTGGCCCGAAGCGCCCTTGAATAACTGGCTGAGGGAAGATGTGCGGATGTTCGACGGGAATGCGCGTTTCTACCAGCCGAACTCGCATGCGGAGAACCTGACGGGCAGCGGGCCATGGGCTAATAAAGACCCGCGGTATTATTTCTCGCCCTATCCGAGCGGCATGCAGGGTAACGCCGGCTGGGGTTTTCGTACTGAACTGGGGACGGCGGTGTTTGTCAATTTTGAAAGCTTTAAGAAATTTATGCCGCAGGACAAATGGTGGCCGCGAAATGAGATGTGGAATCTGCACTTTTTTGGGTCTTCCGCCTTTAATGCCGGTCCGGATTTTTATGATGAAAGTATTACCCGGGAGTATGGATCGCCTACCGGGATCGAAGACTATTGCCGCAAGGCGCAGCTGTTGAACGTGGAGACGAATAAGGCGATGTTTGAAGGATGGCAGGACAATATCGGCGATGACGCTTCGGGGCTGATGACCTGGATGAGCCAGTCGGCCTATCCTTCGATGGTCTGGCAGACCTATGACTACTATTATGATCTCACCGGCGCGTTCTGGGGCGCGAAGAAAGCCTGCGAGCCGCTGCACATCCAATGGAACCCGGTCTCCAACGCGATCAAGGTAGTGAATACCACCGGCGCCGGGGTTTCCGGTCTTACTGCCGTGGCCGATGTCTACAATATGGACGGTACGCTGGCTAAGGCGTATAGTGTTTCGGGAGGTGTCGATGCGCCTGCGTATAGTGCTACGGAATGTTTTGTCCTTCCATTCAATGACGCGAAGGTCAATCTGGCGCTGGGACGGCCTGTGGTTGCCTCTTCCACGTCCTATGGTGAACCGGGAGATGTAGCGGATGGCAAGCCGGGAACGCGGTGGGCCAGTAATTCCAGGGATGATGAATGGATCTATGTCGACCTGGGTACGGAAAAGCAGGTCAATGGTGTGGGGCTGAACTGGGAGTATGCGTATGCGAAATCTTTTAAGGTGGAGGTCTCTTTAGATGCTGTCCATTGGAAGGAAGTATATGCAACCTCGGAAGGCAGGGTAGGGGAGATGCAGATCGGTTTTCCTGAGGCTTCTGCTCGTTTCGTTCGTATTCATGGTGTCGAACGCGGTTCGTATTTCGGGTATTCGCTGTATAATTTTGAGGTGTATGAGGGGAATCAGCCGAGCAAGGGGCTGTCGGATGTTCATTTTATCGTTTTGAAACTGAGGGATAATGCGGGTGTGGTTCGTTCCGATAACTTTTACTGGCGGGGCAATCGTCGTCGCGACTACACGGCGTTGAATACATTGCCGCATGTGAATCTGCAGGTGAGCACGAAGGTCCGGCGTGCTGGCGGGCGCTGTTTTGTTGATGCGAGGATCACGAATCCTTTGTTTTCGCCGGCCGTTGCGTTTGGGATACGGGTGCAGGTGGTCAAAGGGGCTACTGCGGAGCAGATATTACCGGGGATCAGTAATGATAATTATTTTTCATTATTGAAGGGGGAAATGAAGGAAGTGCATTTTGAATTTGATGCGGCATTGCTGGGGAGTGATGAGCCAAGGGTTATTGTTGAGCCGTATAATAATGCGGTACATTGATATTGGGTCCGGGCTGTTTGGTACGGCCCGGACCTTTTGTTCAGTTGGAAATGGGGGCGACCCGTTATTTAAGATTTGAGAGACGAAGCCGGACCAGGTAAGTTATTTTCAGTAACTTTGTGCCGAAGAATAACAAAAACATCGGTGTAACAGAGTAACATTATGGGGTGCAAAATTGAAGAGTTCCAACAGGAACAAAAGAAAAGAATGAAAGCCGTTCAGGATTCAATGGACACGCTGAATGGGAAATGGAAGATTGCTATTATTTCGTCTATTTGCTGTTACGGCAAACGGCGATTTTCCGATATTTTGAATGATATAGAAGGCATTTCAAACAGAATGTTGAGCAAAGAATTAAAGGAATTGGAAATAAATCAGTTGGTGAAAAGAACTGTTTTGGATACGCAGCCAATAGCGGTTCAATATGAACTGACGGAACACGGCAATACGCTGCAAACCATAATCAACAATCTTATAGACTGGGGAAATGTACACCGGAAGAAAATTGTCGGGACATAAATAAAAAAAGCCTTGTAATTTGCTTACAAGGCTTTTTTTTGCTGGTGCCCGGAACCTTTTTTAGGTCGAACCTTTTCATGGAAGGGTCTATGCGTCGTCTCCCAAAATCACATGCATGGGCCGGCTGCGTTCAAAGCTGATAACCTTTGACGAGGGATTCCCAAAATTGTGCATAGGCTTTTGTCATCGGGTAGTCTGCCCGCCGGATGAAAGTGGTCTGGCTCCTGGCGAAGCGATCGGGGAGGGGAAAGGTCGCCAGATCCCGGAAAGCATAGTCTTTTTTTATGAGCGCCAGCGGCAGGAGGGTTACCCCGAGACCGCTTTCTACGGTATTGATAATGCTTTCAAGGGTATCCATTTCTACGAACCGCAGCTTTTTGAGGCGCATCGATTCCAACAATTCTTCAAGGAGGGCCCGATATGAACAACCATGGTTGAAAACGATCAGCTTTACCGGTTTTTCGCTGCTGCTGAGTCTCTCCAGGGAGGGATACAGCGCCGAGGAGACGAGACAAAGCTCTTCTTCGATCACGGGTTGCAGGGAGAGGGCCGGGTGATCGGCGCGGCCGGCTATGAATGCGCCGTCGAGCTTGAAGTCAAGCACGTCTTTGATCAGGGCGGCGGTGGTGCCGGTTTTCAATTTGAAGTCGACATTCGGGTGGCCGGCTGTAAAGGCCGATAGGATGCCTGGGGCGCGAAGCGCGGCTGTCGAATGGATACAGCCGATCCTGATCATTCCGCCCGGGGGAGTGTCATCGCGTGTGAGTGAGTCCTTGAAGGCATCAATGGCCATCACTATCTCCCTTGCCACGCGGAGGAATTTCGCCCCGTCCCCGGTAGTGGTCAAGCTTCTGGTGGTGCGTTTGAGCAGCGAGGTGCCCAGCGCCTGTTCCAGGTTCTTAATGCGGGCCGAGGCATTTGACTGGGCGGTGTTGTTGACAGCGGCCGCCTTTGTCAGGCTCTCCAGCTCGACGGCTGCGATGTAAATCTTCAGGTCGTTGATGTTCATGTCACTTATTTATCATTAATAGTGATTAATTTATATCACAATTAATCGCTTATTCATATATAAAATTAAGAATAATTTTATATAATAAATGATTTAATGATGAGAAGATCAAACGGAGAGCGGCATTATTTTATTCCGGCTTTTACGGGACTGGCTACTTTACTGATAGGGATCGGGATCGGGCGGTTCGGTTATCCTCCCCTTATTCCCTCGCTGGTCGCGCATGGGTGGTTTTCGGTGAGCGAGGCGGACTACCTTGGGGCAGCGAACCTTACGGGTTATATTTTAGGTTCGGTGATGGCGACCCGCCTGAATCGATGGGTACCCTCGGTGTATTTGATCCGGGTTTCGTTGGTGGTGACGACGCTTACTTTTATCGGATGCGCTTTTAGATTGGCTTTTCCATGGTATTTCCTTTTGCGCCTGGCTGCCGGCGTAACCGGGGGTATTTTTATGGTGCTGACGGCTCCCACGCTTTTCCGGCATACGTCGTCGCAAAAGAAGGGGATGATCGGAGGGTTTATTTTTTCCGGGGTGGGCATCGGCATTGCGCTGGCAGGTACATTGATTCCCCTGTTGGTGACGGCGGGACTACCGGCCACCTGGCTGGCGTTTGCCATCACGGCGGTGGTGCTCACTATCTTGTCATGGAAGGGATGGCCAGAGGGAAGCAACGAGCGCCATAGGCCGACAAGCCATGGATCGCACCATAAGCGATATGCTGTCCTGAATAGAACAGTTTTCCTTTTGCTGGTGTCTTATGGCTGTAATGCCATTGGGTTTGTACCTCATACGGTATTTTGGGTGGATTTTATCAGTCGGGGGTTGGGTGAAGGTATTCAAACAGGGACTTCATTTTGGGTGCTGCTGGGGATATCGGCTGCGGTCGGCCCGCTGTTGACGGGTTACCTGGCGGACAAGGTCGGATTTGCCAAAAGCATCCGTATCAGCCTGTTGGTCAAGTCGGTGGGGGTGTTGCTGCCCCTCGTCTCGACGGCGACCTGGAGCCTGGCGTTGTCCAGCGTTTGTGTAGGGAGCCTTGCGTTGGGGATCAGTTCCCTTGCGGCCGGCCGGACGGCTGAGCTTATCGGTCCGGAAGAGCAAAAACGGGTATGGGGTTTGATGACGATCACTTATTCAGTTTCGCATGCGGCGACGGCTTATCTGCTGACATACCTGTATTCCTGCTATCATTCCTTCTATCTCTTGTTTATCATCGGTGCGGTGGCGCTGATATTTGCGAGTGTGGCGGACTATCTCAGCTCTATGGGAAGCAAGGTTTCCGTTTCCCTGAACGCGGTATAATATTTACGATGGTACTTTACCATATGCAGTTGACGGTAGGGATAGTGATGGCCTGCGGCTGAAGCCGGGACGTTGCGCAGCTATAATGGTTGGCGTAATATTTTTATTATCAATATGTTATAGAGGGTTCTGAAAATTAAAAAAATAATTGAAAAACCTTGTAAGGATAGGAAAGCGATTTCTACTAAGACGTACATGAAATGGCAATTTGAAGACAAAACCAACCAGGGGAAATTCTTTATCAGTAGTGGCGACCCAAATCTGAAAGGACTGGGGCTGCTCAATGGCAAGAGAGAAATGATAAATACCATTGTCTTCAACCCAGGCCCGGCGCAGTATGTAACGATCGACAAGATTTCGTATAGCCTTCCCAATAAAGCAATCTTACCCCTGGTAGCCAACCAGACCTTTTCTTTTGAGGTACCGGAAAATTTGATAGCCTGGCAGTTCAACCGTGAGTTCTATTGCATAGTGGATCATGACATCGAAGTAGGCTGTGTTGGTTTTCTGTTTTACGGGATCCAGCATCCCTTTTTCATCCAGCTCTCAGCCGAAGGCGGTAATGTGGTCTCCTCGATCCAAGCCTTATGTGTCGAAGATATGCTTGTCGAGGATCGTATGCAGGGAGAGATGTTGCGTACAATGCTCAAACGCCTGATCATCTACATCACAAGGCTGGCAAAACAACAAACGGAGAGCTATCAGAAGCAGAGTAATGACCGGATGGATATGATACGACAATTCAACCTGTTGCTGGAAATACATTTTCGATCCAGGCATGAGGTACAATTTTATGCTCAAACTATGAATAAGTCGCCGAAGACCTTGACGAATTTATTTGGATTGTGTAACTACCCTTCGCCATCGGAGTTGATCCGGCAAAGAATTCTGCTGGAGGCAAAGCGCTACCTATATTTCACCGATAAATCCGCCAAGGAGGTTGCGAGCGACCTGGGTTTTACGAGTGTGGCTCATTTTAGTCGTTTTTTTAAGGCGGGAACCGGCAGGAACTTTTCTGAGTACAAAGAATTGGTTTAAAGCAACTCTATCATGGTTATTATACTTGATGCAAGACCATGGGTACAAAAGCTGCCTGCACTGTGGTACTCCGCATTCTTGATGGGGGGAGGAGTATGAGTAATAATACTATTGGAACCATTAGAAAGATCCAGAAAAATTGCCGGCAGGCAACCTATCTAATTGAAAAGCGTCAGCATACGAAGCTTACATGGAAAGAGCGTGTTCATTTGATCATCCACCTGGCGGGATGCTCCGTGTGCCGGTTATTCCGACGTCAAAGCCGTCAAATCAACCGACTCATGCACGACATATTCCGTCGTTCCAGAGGCAATTCGCACTCCCTGGATGAGAAATTCAAGCAGGAATTGCAGGATAAGATCAACCAAAAGCTATCGTCGTGAGCGTGCCGGTTCAGCGGACGCATTTCCGACATTTCACCATGTGGCAGGTACTTTTTTGGATTTAATATTTCCCGAAATTTTAATGTCGGCGAGCGTCCGCAGCGTAAAGCATTTAATAGCAAGTAGGATAAGAATTATTTGATATGGCGCCGGGAAATACAGGTAACAATTAGGGAAGAATGGTCATTGTAACGGAATACAGAGCAGGTTACTTTTACAGGAATTTATTAATTACAAAACATTTTATGAAACAGTTCATTGGTGCGCTGATATGATCAGTCGTCTTCATAGGCGTAGCGTCGGCGCAATCAACCGAGGTCCGTAAAAAGCAGTATAACCTTGATAAGTCCGGTCTGGCTATCGACGGATATGACCCTGTCGCTTATTTTACATTAGGTAAGGCAGCCATAGTAGGTGAGATCTATCGATCATCAAATTAATTATCACACTTATTTCAATTATAATCTTAAGGTCAAGGAGTCATGGACGAAAGATCAACAGGCTATGATCGAGAAAGCCGACAAAAATTGGACGGAATTAAAGGACAAACCTTAATTTTTTTATTATGGCTTTTCAAGCAAAGAATATCCTGTTGTGGGTCTTGCGGATACTGGCGGCTGTAATTATGCTGCAAACATTGTTCTATAAATTTTCCGGGGCGGAAGAGTCCGTATACATTTTTTCAAAACCAGGGATCGAACCCTGGGGCCGGATCGGAACCGGGATAGGAGAATTGATCGCATCGGTACTCATTGTCATTCCTGCGACTACTGTTTTTGGAGCAGTGCTCGGCCTCGGGTTGATGAGCGGAGCGTTGTTTTTTCATCTGACCCAACTGGGTATAGTAGTAAAAGATGACTCGGGTCAACTGTTTATCTACGCGCTATTGGTCTTTGTGAGCTGTTTGATCCTTGCCTGGGTGGGCCGGAGCCAGTTATTCCTTTTATTTCAAAAGCAAAAATCCCGCTGGTAATGATGAATACCCCACTTATTCAACCCCTGAAATTGTTGCTAAGTCAATTGGAGGATATGGTAAAGGGGTTATCCGATGAAGAATATGTTCAAAAAATAGACGTGTTGTCGAATGCCACCATTGGGCAGCATACCCGGTTTGACGAGTGGTATCAGTCGAACAGATACGCCGGTAGCGAACCAACGCATATTTATGATCCTCGCCACTGCCTGTTTTTCGCGTGGAAGGAAATAATCCGGCATTGGCGATTGCTTTACCGGGTAAGCATGGCGAACGCAAAAAGCAGGCATATTCCATTGGTTTTTCAGTGGCGGCAATAGCAGTAGAGATGCTGCTGGTATGGGTAGCCCTGATGGTCATCCGTCGCCTGGAGAGGCTGGCGCTGTTTTTTAAGATATTCAACCTGGTAAGTACCGGGGTCTTACTTTTCCTGGCGTTCAGCAGTCTGCTGGCAGCTTTGGAAATGGAGACCTTCCGGGCGACATTGCCGTTGCCCTTCCTGTCTCCGGTAATGTCCGGCATTATACTTAGCCTCACCAATCCACTGCATCTTCCTTTTTGGATGGGGTGGACGACTGTGCTAAAGTCCAAAAAGATACTAAACGATGAATCGGGGGCTTATCCTACATTCATCGGTGCGATAGGGTTGGGTACCGCGATGGCGTTCTGTCTGTATGGTGCCGCCGGAGGATACCTGATCCAGCTGCTTGGCGGCCGACAGGTACTATTGAACTGGGTCGTGGGAATTGCCTTGCTGATCACTGCGCTGATACAGTTGTATAAGACTTTTTTTAAAAGATCAGTAAAGGGAATGCTGGTATGAAGCAGAAGGGGATAAAAACAGA
>DATJJA010000209.1:0-5955 GCA_035492595.1 Puia sp. | reverse complement strand
GGGGTGGGATTGCTGTTCTTTGCACATGACAGAAAGAGGGAAAGGGTTATAAAAAATGTCATACCCAAGGGTACAAATAATCAACGATTCATAGAACTTTAATTTTTAGTGATTAAGATGTAAAAGTATCAGGACTGAATTTAGAAAACAAGTTCAGGGTATTAAAAAATGGATTAAATGTACCTGTGTGTCGCCTAACCCTGTAGACGTGTTAAAAATCAGAATATGTGTGTAGCCCGGTTTGCCTTATTTCAGCCTTTCGGATGTCCGGCGAGTGTTTTCTGGCCGAATGAGGCCCAAAAGAAGAAGAAACCCCTTGTGGGGGCTTCTTCAACAAATTGACTGTATGATTGTTACAAGCGGCTTAATTGGTCCGGAGAGCGGGCTTCACGCTATTGGACGTGACCTGGTAGTTCTTCGACAGCTCGACGATCTCGTGCGGTGTGAGCGTGCGATTGTAGAGGCGGACATTATCCAGTTTACCCTTGAAATGCAGCGGATCGCTGTTCCACCATGCCCCGATGATGATCTGTGACGAGGGACAGAGATTTGACTTTGTAGCTTGCCCGGTCTTTGTATAGATCAGGATCCCGTTGATATAGATCTGTGTTGTGCCTTTATAGTACATCAGGACAGCGTTGTACCATGCTCCGGGAATGGGGCTGAAGTTCGTCGTATCGGTGAAATTAATAGCGTTATTTAAGGGGATCTGGCTACAACCCGAGGTATAATCTACCGTTCCCCAGACAAAGCGGCTTGGATTCGAGGTAGTCATTTGACCTATACCAAACGATTCACCGAGTCCGGCTACGGGATCAATCATGGAGACATAGGAACCCTGTACAGTAGTATCGCTGGTCATAAAGCCAAATGAGACAGAATAAGCGGTATCGAACTTGATGGAACCATTGTTAGTCACATAGACCTTTTGAGTACCAGTGCCGTCTGCACCGAAGGCATTGTTAGCGTATCCATGAGCATCATAGGTCAGGACATTTCCGCCGGCGGCCTGAGTGGGATTGTTATTGCCGCTGGAATCAGCAATATTTCCGGAGAAAGGTAAATAAAGTAACAAGCCTTTGGTCAGGTTCACCGTAGGATCAGGCTTTGTCGCATATAAAGTATCTGTCAGGGTATCCTTTTGAATGACAGTAACGGTATCATGAATGGGAGGCTTGGGATTGCTATTCTTAGCACAGGAGAAGAACACAGCTAAAGCAATAAAAGAACAGAACCCGATCGGCACAATGAGGCTTCTTTTCATAAAGAATGGTTTGGTTAGGGATGAATCATTATTAATCCGTGCAAAAGTATACCAGAAAAGAATAGAATACAATTAGATGCGACATTAAAGTTGCCCCGTTTCACAGGCGTGTCATTTAGCGTGTTAACCGTGTCGAAAGAGGACAAAACCGTGTCGTTGATCGCCGCTATTTAATCCTTTCCCGAAGATCCAGCCCATTTTTTCTGGCTGTATCCAGGGCGATATCATAACCGGCATCCGCATGACGTATGACGCCGATACCCGGGTCATTGCGCAGGACACGCGCGAGACGTGCGGCTGCTTCAGGCGTGCCATCAGCCACGATGACCATGCCGGCATGGATGCTATATCCCATCCCCACCCCACCCCCATGGTGAAGGCTGACCCAGCTGGCGCCGCCTGCGGTATTGATAAGGGCGTTGAGCAGTGGCCAGTCGGCCACTGCGTCGCTGCCATCGAGCATGGCTTCGGTCTCCCGGTTGGGAGAGGCGACGGAGCCCGTGTCCAGGTGGTCGCGGCCGATGACGATGGGAGCCTTGACCTTGCCGGTGCGTACCAGCTCATTAAAGGCAAGACCTGCTTTTTCTCTTTCGCCCTGGCCGAGCCAGCAGATACGGGCGGGCAGTCCCTGGAAGGCGATCTTTTCTTTTGCCAGCCTCAACCATCTCTGCAGAGAGCTGTTCTCCGGAAAGAGACTGGAGATGACCTCGTCGGTCACGGCGATATCGGCGGGGTCGCCGCTGAGGGCGGCCCAGCGGAAAGGTCCTTTTCCATCGCAGAAAAGCGGGCGGATATATGCCGGAACAAAGCCGGGGAAGCCAAACGCATTTTTCAGTCCTTTTTCCGCAGCCCTCGCCCTAAGGTTATTGCCATAGTCGAAGGTAATGGCGCCACGGCTTTGCAGTTCCAGCATACATTCCACATGACGGTACATGGACCGGTAGGCGTAGTCGGTATATTGCTGAGGATCGTCCTTACGCAGGACAACGGCCTGGTCATGCGTAAGCTCGTGCGGCCAGTAGCCGATGAGCGGGTCATGAGCCGAGGTCTGGTCGGTAAGCGTATCGGGGGTGATATTGCGGTCGATCAGGCGTTGCAGCAGGTGGACGGCATTACAGCGGACGCCGATGGAAAGCACTTCTCCTTTGCTGCGGGCTTCGAGGGCTCTATCGATGGCGGCATCGATGTCGTCCATCTTCACATCGAGGTAACGTGTCTCGATGCGTTTGTCAATGCGCCACTGCTCCACTTCTGCGATCAGGGCAACCCCTTCGTTCATCGTGATGGCCAGGGGCTGGGCGCCGCCCATGCCGCCGAGGCCGGCGGTGACGTTGAGGGTTCCGCGCAGGCTTCCGCCAAAATGTTTGTCAGCCGCGGCGGAATACGTCTCATACGTACCCTGAACGATGCCCTGGGAGCCGATGTAGATCCAGGAGCCGGCCGTCATCTGGCCGTACATCATCAGGCCTTTCTTTTCCAGCTCATCGAAATGCGCCCAGTCCGCCCATTTGGGCACCAGCTGGGAGTTGGAGATCAGGACACGGGGTGCATCGGGATGTGTGCGAAGAATGCCGACGGGTTTACCGCTCTGGATCAGCAGGGTCTCATCGGCTTCAAGGTCTTTCAGGGCTTTGATGATCAGCTCCAGGGCTTCAAAATTCCGGGCGGCCTTGCCACGTCCGCCATAGACGATGAGTTCTTCCGGGCGTTCGGCCACGTCAGGATCAAGATTGTTCAGCAGCATGCGCAGTGCTGCTTCCTGGACCCAGCCTTTGCAATTCAGTTTGGAGCCTGTGGGAGTGCGGTATCGAATGGCGTCGTATGCAATCATAAATTTAGCAACCCGGGGTTTTGTCCCGGGTTGCTAAAATAAATAAAAATTGATAGGTGTGAAGGCCGAAAAAAATCATAGGACAACGTCCAATGGTAATCTTTTTAACCAGTTAGAGTTTAGGTGACTCATGTTTTGGGTTTAGGAGGATTACATAATGCAATATAAACGCAGGTAAGATATCCCCCTGTTACAGTTTACGGACGCGTCGTTTTAGCGCAAAATCGTGTTGTTTAGCCTATAGGCGTGTTGGAGAGGGGTATGTTTTGAGGGCCCCTGGGAACTTACAAGCCAAAATCTTTTTCATAGTTCTGGTTCAGCGCGATGCCTTTTTCCCCGGCCAGCCTGTCGCAGGTGGACACAAAAGAAAAATCCCGGATTATGGCGTGCAGTTTCTGGATGTCTTCCGAGAAAATGCGGTCCTCGCTGGCAAATTCCACAAAGTTGCGGACATATTCATGGGCTCCTTCGAGAATGGGGCTGCTTTTTAACGGGCGCCGGAACTCGATCGCCTGGCAGGCGCTCATCAGCTCGATGGCAAGAATATACTCCAGGTTGTCCAGCACCTGGTTGAGTTTCCGGCCGCTGATGCTGCCCATGCTGACATGATCTTCCTGTCCAAGAGAGGTAGGGATGCTGTCGGCGCTGGCCGGAAAACAGAGGGTCTTGTTCTCGGTGACCAGGGCAGCGGTAGTATACTGAGGGATCATAAATCCACTGTTGAGCCCGACATTGCTCATCAGCAGCAGGGGCAGGCCCCATTTGCCTTCGAGCAGCAGGTAACAGCGACGATCGGAGATGTTGCCGATCTCGGCCGCGGCAAAACAGGCATAGTCCAGCGGCAGCGCCAGCGGCTGGCCATGAAAGTTGCCCCCGCTGATGGTTTCGCCTCCATCAAGGATGATGGGATTGTCGGTGACCGAATTGAGCTCGATCTCCGTCAGCCGGCGCAAATGTAACCAGGCATTCCGCGAGGCGCCGTGGACCTGCGGCATACAGCGCAACGAATATGGGTCCTGCACCCTTCCGCAGTCGACATGGCTCTGCATGATGGCGCTGTCACGCAGGAGACGCCGCAGCCGTTGCGCCACAAGCAGACTGCCTTCATAAGGCCGTAGGCGGTGGAGGCGTTCGTCAAAGGGGGCCTTTGTGCCCGTCAGAGCTTCCAGGCTCATGGCGCCGATGATGTCCGCGGCCTCCAGGCAGTTGTGAAGCCTTTGTACGGCTTTTACGGCAAAGGCCAGGATGAACTGGGTACCATTGATCAGCGCCAGCCCTTCCTTGGGGCCCAGCGTTATCGGTGCAAGACCATATTGATCGAGAACTTCCCGCGTAGGTCTTTTTTTGCCATTGTGAAAGACCTCGCCAAGTCCGATGAGAGGGAGAAAGAGATGAGACAGCGGCGCCAGATCGCCGGAGGCGCCTACCGAGCCTTTTTCAGGCACAACGGGAATAACGCCCTCTGTGAGCATCCAGAGGATGCGCTGCAAGGTCGTCAGCTGTACCCCGGAATACCCCTGCGCAAGCGCATGTACCTTGGTGATCAGCATGATGCGGGCTATCTCTTCCGGAATAGGATCGCCTACCCCGACACTATGACTCTGGAGGATCTTGTGCTGTAATATCTGAGTGTCCTCTTCGGTTATTTTTGTATTGGCAAGAATGCCAAAACCGGTATTGACCCCATAGACAGTAGTATGATGACTAACGATGTCGGCTATGTGCTGCTGACTGGTACTGATCCGGGCGATGGCCGCAGAAGACAAGACTCCTTTTCGGACGCCGGAGGCCAGTTGGATGGTCGCAGTTATTGTTAGCTGATCGATCCCGTACTGAAAACTATCGTTAGACATTGGCAATTTTTAGGCGCCGAAGGTAATAAAAATTTATTTCAGCAGGCGCCGCAGAAACTCGTCCCGGCGGCGGGTGGCGACCTCAATGATGCTGCCATCTTCCATCTCGACAGAACCACCCCGGCCCTTCTGGTATTTTTTTATCCGGGACAGATTGACGATATGCGAATTGTGGATCCGGCAAAAGATGGTTTCGGGAAGGATATCTTCATAATCCTTTATCGTTCGGGTCGCCAGGACGGGCTCGTCTTTGGAAAGATAGATACTGGAATAATTCCCCTTTGCCTCAAACCGGATGATGTCCTGAACTGTGATAAAGATCAGCCCGGTGATCGTTGGTATAGCCATCTTCTGCTGGGGCAGGTGTAATGATCCCACATTTTCGAGCAGCATTTTCATCTGCTGGATGACAGTGTGCTCATCCGGCTTTTTCTCCACCCGGCTGATCGCGCTGCGCAGGTCGTCGATATCCACTGGTTTGAGCAAATAGTCCACGGCGCTGTATTTAAAGGCCCGGACGGCATAATTATCGAAGGCCGTAACAAAGATGACCTTAAAATCGATGGGCTGTAGCTGATTGAGAAGGTCAAAGGCATTGCCCTGTGCCATTTCGATGTCCAGCAGGACAAGGTCCGGTTTTGTCTCCCGGATCAGCGGCAGGGCCGTCTCTACTCCGCCGGCGGTGCCCACGATGATCACCTGGGGGCAATAATTTTCCAGGAGTCTCTGCAGGATCCTGATACTGTCTGTTTCATCGTCTACAAGAACTGTTCTGATCATATGGCCTGGTTTTCTAAGAGGATGTGAAAAAGAGGGAATTCCATAACTACGCGTGTACCCGTCGGACTGCCTGTGTCATCTTCGAGGTCGATGACATCGATGAGGATGTTGTCGTTGTACTTGGCGTTCATCATACGGATACGGTCAGCCGTCAGGGACATTCCTTTCGACTGATATTCGATGTGTTCGCGGGTCTTGAAGCTGCCTGCTTTTTTTCGTCCGATACC
>DATJJA010000208.1:0-18909 GCA_035492595.1 Puia sp. | reverse complement strand
CGGGGATATCGCAACGTATGCCTGGAGCCCGTCGACGGGACTCTCAGATGCTACTGCTGCCGACCCCCTGGCGGCTCCGCTGAGATCGACGGATTACCGGCTGGAAGTTGTATCGAAAGACGGGTGCAGCGCCAGCGGTGATGTAATGGTCAACGTGGTCTCGAGGATAGGTATTCCGGGAGCGTTTAGTCCCAATGGGGACGGCCATAACGATATCTTCTATGTCATCGGCGGACCGCTGGGTGCTGTGGTAAAAGACTTTGCCGTCTTCGACCGTGTGGGTCGCTGCGTATTCCAGGTGCATGGCGTGGCTCCGGATGATCCGGCTTTTGGCTGGGACGGGCGTATCTCCGGGCAGGCAGCGCCTATAGGGACCTATGTCTACGAGGTACTCATAACCTTTGCAGACAAGACGCAGCAGATCTTTAAAGGAACCGTTGTGCTGGTACGATAACATAATATTTACTATATTCAGTCATGAGAAATACTTTGCGCTTCGGCGCCCAACTGCTTATGCTGCGCCCTTGCGCCAGAATGATCCTGCTACCTGCACTGCTGCTGCTTTTCACACTATCGGTATCGGCACAACGCACCATCCTTTATTGCGGAAAGATCATCGACCCGAAATCGGGACAGGTCTCAACCGAGATGTCCATCGTCATTTCCGGCAATACGATCTCGGCTGTTCAAAAGGGTTATCTCGCCGCCTCGCCCGGTGACAAGGTCATCGACCTGAAGACGAGGACGGTATTGCCCGGGCTTATCGACGCACACGTTCACCTGGAACACGAGACCAGCCCCAATGCCCAGCTAAAGGGGTTTACGATGAGCGATGCGGATCATGCCTTTCAGTCGACTGTCTATGCAAAAACAACCCTGATGGCCGGTTTTACGACGGTGCGGGACGTCGGCGGCAGCGGCGTCAACATCTCCCTGCGCAACGCCATCAACAAAGGAATAGTTATAGGACCACGCGTGTACACGGCGGGGAAGATCATCTCTTCTACGGGCGGTCATGGTGATCCGACGCATGGCTATCGTCCGGGGTTATATACGGAGCCGGCGTTCACAGAGACGGTGGCCGACGGAAAAGATGCTTGTATCAGGGCCGTAAGACAGATGTATAAAGAAGGCGCCGACCTGATAAAGATCACTGCTTCGGGCGGCGTCCTCAGCCTGGAAAAGGACGGATCGGGAGCGCAGTTTTCCGAAGAGGAACTAAAAGCGATCATCACCACTGCAAAGGACTATGGCATGCCGGTCGCGGCACATGCGCATGGCGCAGAAGCTATGAAACGCGCTATCAGGGCAGGTGTCACCTCCATCGAACATGGCACCTTCATGGACGATGAGGCCATCGAACTGTTCAAGAAATATAATGTTTGGTTCGTGCCCACCATCATCGCCGGTAAGTCGGTCAGCGACTCGGCAAAAAAGCCGGGTTATTTTCCGCCGATCATCGCGGCCAAGGCGCTGGCTATCGGTCCGATCATTCAGGGGACGTTTGCAAAAGCCTATAAAGCCGGGGTTAAAATAGCCTTTGGAACCGACGCCGGTGTATATGCGCACGGCAAGAACTGGATGGAATTTGTTTACATGACGGAAGCCGGCATGCCCGCGATGGAAGCCCTGAAATGCGCGACCCTCAATGCGGCCGAGCTCATCGGCGTCAGCGACAGGGTGGGCAGCCTGGAAGCGGGCAAGCTTGCAGATGTCGTGGCCGTGGACGGCGATCCGATCAGGGATATCCATGTCATGGGGCAGGTGAAGTTCGTGATGAAGGACGGGGTCGTTTATAAAAATGAATAAGCGCTGCGACGGCCGTGTTTGGCGCACCCGCGCCGGCGAGACCTGCCTTGTAAAGTTCGGGATAACGGATACTGTGCGTGATTCAACTGGTTGATGGATGGGCGAAGAGGACAGTTGGTGTATCGATAGCGAACAACTGGCCCGACCCGCGCCGGCGCAAACAATTGATTCAGAGACCAGTGAGGAACCGGCATTTTTTTCGCAGCAAAAAAGGCATGCTAAAAGCTTACTTCAAAACGGCCTGGCGGAACATCCTCCGCAGCAAAGTCTACAGCACGCTCAACATCCTCGGGCTCGCCGCCGGCATGGCCGTAGCCCTGTTGATCGGGCTTTGGGTCCATGACCAGTCGTCCTTCGATAAATTCCTGCCGGGTTATCAGCAGGCGTACCAGGTACGCTTCCGCTATAGTGACAACGGGGTCATCCGCACCCAGCCGATGATGTGTATCCCCCTGGCGACAGCGCTGAAGAACGACATTCCGGAAGTGGCTCATACTGCGATGGGTTTCGGCTGGGGTGGAACTGATCTTTCCGTGGGGACCCGACGCCTTTCAGTGAACAACATGATCGCCGGTGATGAATTTCTCGAGATCTTTCAATTCCCGATCGTAAAAGGGAATGCGAAGGACGCTCTGAAAGACGTGTATTCCATCGTGCTGACGGAATCTGTTGCAAAGGCTTTTTTCGGGACCATCGACGTATTGGACAGACAGATCCGAAGCAGTAATGGCGACAACCTGCGCGTGACGGCGGTGATAAAAGACCTGCCGAAAAATTCCACCATGCAGTTCACTACCATCACGACTTTCAGCGCTTTTGCATCCGATGGTTGGGCAAAGGCTGCCATCAACAACTGGAACCACTGTTTCTTTACCATGTATGCTTCACTAAAACCGGGCGTTACCTATGCACAGGTCGAACCCAAGGCCCGGATGCTGATGCAGAAATATGCACCTGCTGCCTATAAGACCTTTCAGCAGCAGGTGGTGATGCAGCCGATGGCCGACTGGCATCTCTATACGGAGTTTAAGAACGGGTATCCATCGGGAGGGCTGATCGACTATATCCGGCTGTTCAGTATAACGGGTGTGCTGGTCCTGCTCATTGCCTGCGTGAACTTTATGAACCTTGCTACCGCACGAAGCGAACGTCGCGCCCGCGAGGTGGGTGTACGAAAGGTCATCGGCTCCAGCCGGGCAGGGCTGATATTGCAGTTCCTGATCGAATCGGTCATCATTACATTTATCAGTTTCGCACTGTCTTTATTGATCGTGCAGACGGTCCTGCCGGCTTTCAACGCATTGATAAAAACACAGATCTCGATCCCGTATTCCAACCCCGTCTTCTGGCTGATCATGATCAGCTACGTTCTGGTCACGGGTCTGCTGGCGGGCAGCCGTCCGGCTTTCTATCTTTCCTCTTTCCAACCGGTGAAAGTGTTAAAAGGCGCGTTAAGGATTGGACGTTCGGCGACGCTGCCAAGAAAAATATTGGTGGTCCTGCAATTCACCTGTAGCATCGGACTCATCATCAGTACGGTTATCATCTATCAGCAGATAGAATATGCGAGGAACCGGCCGACGGGTTATGATCCCAATCGCCTGGTGACCATCTACCGCTGGTCCCATTACCCTGCTTTGAAACAGGAAGCGTTGGCGAGTGGATGGGTAAGTGGTATGACACGCAGCCTGAGTCAGGCGACGGAGGTGGACTCCCATAATGTCATCGATGACTGGCCGGGACGGCAGCCGAATGAGGCGCTGAATCTGGCCATGAACGCCCTTGCGGATAGTGATTATTTCAGAACGATGGGTATGCCGCTGGTCGCTGGCCGCAATTTTACCGGCAACTCAGCTGTGGACAGTACAGATGTGATCCTCAATGAATCGGCCGTTCGAAGGATGCGGCTGAAGCAACCCCTGAATCAGGTCATCACCTGGCATTTATCCAATGCGCCAAACCGGCTTCGTATCATCGGTGTCGCTAAAGACGCGCTGACGAATAATCCTTTTGGGGAAGCCGAGCCAACCATCTTTGTCTTTCAGCCTGACTGGTCTTATAATGTGACCGTTCGCCTCGCACCGACAGTGAATACAAAGGCGGCACTGGCGGGACTCGACCCGATCTTTCGTAAATACAACCCGGGCTATCCCTTTGAGTACAGCTTCGTCGACGAGACCTATGCGCAGAAATTTACGCTCGAATTGCTGATCGGCAAACTGGCCGCCATCTTTGCGGTATTGGCTATCTTTATTTCCTGTCTGGGCTTATTTGGACTGGCCGCCTATATGGCGGAGCAACGCACGAGGGAGATCGGCATCCGGAAAGTGCTCGGCGCCTCGGTTGCCCAGGTTTTGGTTTTGCTGTCAGGCGACTTTATCCTGCTGGTCGCCATCAGCTGTCTCATCGCGTCACCGCTGGCCTGGTATTTTTCGCACCAGTGGTTGCAAAGGTATTATTATAGGATCTCTATCGGGCCGGGCGTATTTTTGTTGTCGGGGCTCGTGGCCATGGTGATTACGACAGCCACAATAAGTTTTCAGGCGGTCCGGGCCGCATTGATGAATCCGGTCAACAGCCTGAGACCGGACTGAAGCCGGCCATCACCTCCTCTGTATAACCACCTTCTCCGTGCGTATCACATGACCGTCAGTCAATACCTGCACGAGGTAATTGCCGGGCGGATACATCGAAACAGGCACCAAAACAGATCCTGCACCAAAAGACCCAAGCTTTTTCTGAAGCAATATTTTTCCTTCCATATTCAAAAGTTTCAGGGTGGTCACACCGGATATTCCGCTATAGCGAATGGTGACCTGATCGGTGGCGGGATTTGGGAAAATGATCAGGCTGCTATTATTCCCCGCAAGATCTATGACCACGATGCTGGAATAAGAAAGGTTACCGTCATTAGTGACCATCTGCAACCGGTAATGATCGGTAACAGGAAAGGGTGCCAGGTCCGTAAAGGAATAGGAATTTTCCAGCGAGGAAGATCCCTGGGCATTCACGCTGCCGGCATCCTGCCAGGTCGTTCCATCCGCGCTGCGCTGGATGATAAAATGATCGACATTTACCTCATCCATTGTTTTCCAGGATAATCCAACAGCGCCGCTGGGCAGGGACCGGGCCTTGAGATCGGTGAGGGTGAGGGGAAGCGGGTTGAAAATATCGGTGGAGGCCAGGGCAAAAGGACTAAAGGTGCTTACGCTATTCCAGGTGACGGTCCCAACGGAGGTCGTTCCGCTTACACCGCCATTATTGCCCCAGCTATTCCAGCTGGTGCCGTTGAAATGTGCCAGGGCGAGCGAAGGCAAAGAGGTCACATAGGGCCCGCCACAGGGGCTGTTCGTATTCCAGTAGCCGGTGACATTGATCGTGGAGTTCCCGGACGTCTGATTCAGGATCCAGTAATCACAACTGCTGACATGGTTCAAACCGAACGCCGTGATCGAACCTAATGCGGCTGCGCCTGACCGTACGTATTGCGCCTGGAAGGCTGCCGTCGTAGAGGTCGGCGCCGAAATCCCTATGGGCACATATCCGGTACCGGAGACTCCTACCGGAAAAACAAAAGCCTGCTTCCCGATCTTTTTTATGGGGCCATTGACGAAACTGGCATTGGATGCGCCGGTGACAGTAGCCGCATTATTGACTGTGATCAGGTTGGTAGTGGTTGTAGTAAGCAAGCCATCGGTCAGGGTCAGTACGCCGTTGACACTTGCCGGCTGCGAGAGAGTGACACCTGCTGCGTTATCGATAGTAAGATTGTTCACGATCGTCGCCGTTCCGCTGGTCAAAAAATTACCCGTGATCTGAGGGGCCGTACCGTTATACGTATAGTTGGCAGTGCTGGAAAAGGACCTGGCCAGCGCTTGGATCGAACCGGAGGCTCCGGATGAAGCGATACCGGCAGTATTGGCAGTCAGAATAGTTGCGCCGTTGCTCAGGACAAAGAGGCTATTGTTTGCAGAAGTATTCAGGCTATATGCGATCAGGCTATAAGTACCGCAGTTGAGCGTCCCGCCGGAATTGACTGTAAAGACTCCCTCCCAGCCATTATACCCATCAAAGTTGAAATTGCCAGTGAGAGTACAGGTACTGCCGGATTGAACAGTATAGTTCACATAATCGCTGGACGCCTGCTGGATATTCTGATTGGTACCGGCAAAATTAATTATACCGTTCAGCTCAATATTTCCCGTACAATAGATCTGGCCGGCTCCCGACTGGAAAAGGTCCCCCGAAAGATTGATCGTGGCGCCCATACCGCTATAATTATCTACGGATCCGAGGTCCAGCAGTCCGGATGTAGTCACGTTCAGCGACTTGATGGAATACGTATAAGGTGTGGCATAATTATCCAGTTGGAGGGTGCCGCTTGTCACGGTCAGCGTTCCCGCGATAGTACATCCGCCTGCTGCCATCGTACCTATAGCCGAACCTGCATAAGTAAGATTTCCATAAGTCGCTACCGGAATGGTTTGATTGGCGGTGCCGTTGAAGACGACGGTACTGCTGGCGTTCAACGTCCCCAATGTTGGGTTGATCGTCCGGGCAATGGACAGCGTCGCATTGCCAGCTACATCTATCTTGCCGCTACAGGTAAAACCCGACGGGATCTGAAAGTTACAGGCAGCTGTGCCATCTCCTACGATGATCTTTGACCCTGTTCCTGACACGGTCCAGGTGGCGGCAATGGTCGGAGTGGCATTGTTACGGACATTGAAGATCTGGTTGGCGGCGGTAAAGTTAGCAGGGCTTGTGCCTGTCCCGTCGGTGGCGGTACCCCAGGTGGACAATACATTAAGACTACCGGTAGACTTGGAATAATAATTCGTTTGGGCATGCCCGGGAAGGCTGACAAATACGCCACATACAAGCATAGCAATGGCCAGGAAAAACGAGAGGTTCTTCATTCAACAGGTTGGGGGTTGGTAGGGGTCTAAAGAATTGATAACCCGGCGAGGAGGGTCAGCCTCAACGGGTTACATTGCGGCGAGTATAACGGAGCGGTTGAAACTTTTATTTTAGAACGTCTGCAAAGAAAATGAATATGATCCCCGGGGTCCTAACTCTTCCACTTCTTCAACTGCTGGATCAACGCGCGCATATCTTTTGGCAATGGCGCCTCGAGCGTATGGTAGTCCCCGTTGGCATCCTTGAAGTGCAGCAGCTGTGAGTGCAGGGCGAGACGGGAGAGGATGGGGCGTTCTTCTTCCTCATTTTTGGAGAGCTTGAAATTGCGTTTGAAACTGGAGAGCTTGATCGGGCGGGCATCGCCGTACAGTTCATCGCAGGCGATGGGATGGCCCAGGGCCTGCATGTGGACGCGGATCTGGTGCGTGCGGCCGGTATGGATATTGAACTGCACTAAGGAATATAGACCCAGGTCTTCGATGACCTCGTAGTCGGTCAGGGATGCCTTGCCGTGTTTATTGACGACCATCGTCCCCGGTTTGGCGGGATGTTCCATGATCGGGAGGTCGATGCTGCCCTTTGTCTCGTTAAGACTTCCCTGGACGAGGCCCTGGTAGAATTTTTCGACATCGCGTTGTTCGAAGGCTACGGAGAGGAATTTATGTGTCTCTTCGTCCTTTGCAAAGACGATGACACCGCTGGTCTCGCGATCGAGGCGATGAACGGTGAAGATATTGCCGTACTTCTCCCGCAGCCAGGATTTTAATGAAGGCTCTTTGCCTTCGCGATCGGGGATGCTGAGGAGACCGGCGGGTTTATTGATAGCGATAAAGGAATCGTTTTCGAAAAGTATCTCTGGTTTGTACATGGCTCGGATCAATCTCCTTCGTTATTGAATTTTGTTGGCTTGCTGGAGCGGCGTGAGTTTGGTTTGGCGGCCGCGCGGGAGGCGGGTCTTGCTCCGCGGGAAGCGGGTTTTGCGCCGCCGGAAGCAGGTCTTGCTCCGCGGGAAGCAGGTTTCGCCCCTGGGCGGACGGGCTTTCCGCCGCGGCCAGGTTTGCGGTCATTTGCGATGGTGGATGATGCGGGGCGTCTGCCGGCGCTTGAGCTGGTGCCGGGTTTGGAGGCACGGGCGCCACCGTCGCGCTTTGGACCATATGCGCCGGGATTTGCGGGACGCTCGCTCTTTGCGGCAGCGGGACCGGCAGCTTTTTCCGGAGCAGCGGGACGCGCACTCTTTGCGTCAATCGGCTCGCCAGCTTTTGCGGGTCCTGCGCTCTTCGCGGCAGCGGGCCCCGCGACCTTTGCGGCGGGTTTTGCCGATGTGCCGCCTGCCGCACCCTTCGTATAAGTATTACCGTCAGCATTGGCGGCGGCCCACTCTTTTGTTTTGGCGGGCGAGCCTTTGATGGAAGAGTTGAGATACTTCAGGATGCGTATCTCCTTTTCAGAAAGGAGACGCCACATGCCGCGCTGTACATTCTTTTTCGTGAGGCCGGCATACGTCACGCGATCGAGCCCCCTGACGTCATATCCAAGATGTTCGAAGATACGGCGGACGATACGGTTGCGACCGCTGTGGATCTCGAGACCGATCTGCGTCTTGTCTTTTGGATCGGCATAAGCGAGCACGTCTACATGTGCAACACCGTCTTCCAGCGTTACCTCACCGCCGATGATCTTATCAAAATCCCCTTTCGTCAGCGCCTTGTCGAGCGTGACGTGATAGATCTTCTTTATCTCATGGCTGGGGTGAGCAAGCTTTTGGGCGAGGTCGCCGTCATTGGTGAGCAGCAGCACACCGGATGTGTTGCGGTCGAGACGCCCGACAGGGAACACCCGTTCAGGCGTGGCCGCGCGGATCAGGTCCAGCACGGTCTTGCGGCCCTGCGGATCGTCGGTGGTAGTGATATAATCCTTTGGCTTATTGAGCAGGATATAAACGAAGTTGCGGGAAATAGTAACTTTTTTATCGTTGACCTTGACCGTATCCGTTGGCAGGACCTTGGTGCCGGGTTCGGTTACGATCTTGCCGTTGACGCTGACCTTGCCAACGCGGATAAGGTCGGCTGCGTCGCGCCGCGAGCAGATGCCGCCATGCGCAATATATTTGTTGAGGGGCAGAGTCTCGCCCGTGGTGACGGCGCTGGGCGCGGAGCCACTGGCTCTCACAGGTACGCCAGATTTTACTGGTACGCCAGCTTTCACTGGTGCACCGGCTTTCACTGGTGCACCGGCTCTAACCGATGCGCCGGCCGGAGCCTCTTTGAGCGTAAGTGTAGGCGGCTTCTTTTTGCCCGGTAATTTTTTGAAGTGTTCCTCCTGTTGAGCGGGTGCTGTGGGTTCAACAGGTGCCTGGCGACCAAAGGATGCGGCTCCA
Organism: Puia sp.; assembly: GCA_035492595.1. GTDB lineage: Bacteria > Bacteroidota > Bacteroidia > Chitinophagales > Chitinophagaceae > Puia. The sequence continues at coordinate 9,800 of DATJJA010000208.1, read as the reverse complement.
CGAATGGGTTTGCCAAATGGGGCAGCTCCGCGTTCAGGCCGTCCTGTTGGCGCACCTCCGCGAGTGGGTCGGCCAGCAGGCGCATTCCTGTCAGGAAACTGTGCCGCGCGGGCCTGACGCTTCTCTTCAAAACGGCGTTCGATAGCTTCTTTACGCTCTTTTTTCGCGGCCTTTTTCTCCTGGCGGAAGGCTTCCTTAATAGCGCTGTTGCGCTTTTTATTATAAAACTTGCTGAAATTGTCCGTTTTACGCTTCATATCCAATGGGATTTGCTGTTTTACAACAGTAATTAATAATGTACAAAGATACGCTAAAGCACCGGATAATCCGTGTACCCCTTTTCCCCGGACGTATACAGCGTCTGAAAATCAGGCTGGTTCAGGGGTGCATCGGTTGCTACACGCGTCACGAAGTCCGGATTGGCCAGAAAAGATCTTCCAAAAGCCACCAGGTCGGCAGTTCCGCTTTCGAGGACATCACCCGCCGCAGCCGGTGTAAGTCCATTGCAATAAATGAAGGTCCCCGAAAAGCCCGAACGTACAACCGCAAGCAGGCCCTTCTCCAGTGAATTCGCATTTGTGGAGATATGTATATACGTTACCCCGATCCTGTTCATCTCTGCTGCGAGATAGCCGTAAGTTGCACGTACTTCCTCTTCGGCATAGGGCTGAAGGTCCCCCAGCGTAGAGAAAGGCGAGATGCGGATGCCTGTCTTTTCTTTACCGATAGCGGCAGCTATCTTTTCTGCGATGGTCACCACAAACCTGCTGCGGTTGACAATATTGCCGCCATACTCGTCTTCCCGATCGTTGACATTCGGATTGAGGAACTGTTCGGGTAAATAACCATTTGCCGCATGGATCTCAACACCGTCAAATCCCGCTGCTATAGCATTGTTCGCAGCCGTGACATATCCATCGATCAGCTTCCTGATCTCTTCTGTCGTCAGAGCTACAGGCTCGGAGTGATCCTGCATTCCTTTTGTATCCGTAGCGATCTGCCCGGAGGCTTTTATTGCGGAAGGTCCTACCAGTCTTGCGCCATTGGGGAGATTGTCGATATGCCCGATCCGTCCGGTATGCATCAGTTGAAGGAAGATGCGGCTATCGGCCTTGTGTACAGCACGCGTTACCTTTTTCCAGCCGTTGATCTGTTCTGTAGTAAAGATACCCGGGATCCGCGGATAACCTAAGCCGGCTGCCAGAGGTGCAGTACCTTCTGTTATTATAAGCCCGGCCCCGTTGCGCTGTCCATAATATTCGGCCATTAAGTCGTTTGGGATATTATCGATAGCCCTGCTGCGGGTCATAGGAGCCATCACCATACGGTTCCTGAGTGTAAAACCGTTTTTCTGATAAGGGAGAAGTAACTTGTTCATTGTTGTATGATTTTGATACAACAAAATTGCGACGATTAATGGGACTAAAATAGCATATAAAGACTAAGAAATAGTCCTATCCGGCGACAGAGAATTTTTTTGGCGTCAACCCATGATGTTTCTCAAACAACCGGCTGAAATGGCTTAGGTTGGAAAAGCCCAGCTCATACCCGACCTCGGAGACAGAATAACCCGACTCCCTCAGCAGGAAAGCCGCCTCTTCCATTCTTGCATTCTGATAATAATTATAAATAGAATCGCCGAACACCTGTTTGAACAGCTGTTTCATCTTTGTTTCGCTAAGGCCTGTCATCTTCGCCAGGTCGCCCAGACGCGGCGGGTGACTCAGGTCCTTTATGAGTGTCGACCTTATGGCATACAATTTTTCAAGATCTGCCTTATTGATATGACTCTGCCGGTCGTCGTCCCTGCTCAGGAGCTTGTGAAAAAGCAGATACAGAAGCTCCTGTGTTTTTATCCGGTAGGACAAATGACTCAGCTGGTCCTGATCGTCAATTTCTGAAAGCTGCCGGAGTGCCCGGTTTACATCCGGCGTCATATTCTCGTGGAAAAAGAAGGGAGTATCCGGACTAAGAATTGTCTCCACCAGGCTACTGGTTCCCTTCAGATGAAGCAGGGACATCAGACGGGTGATCTGGATGCCGACGACTCCAAAATAGACTTCGCTCCCTGCGGGGAAGATCGATTCCGTGCCCAGCGAGCTGGACGCGACCTGGATAGCAGAACCGTGACTCTTTATGAACTGAATGGCTTCGCGTTTGACAGTCGAAAGACCTGTAGGAACTTCGATGCTGTTGAAGACAATAGAAATGAGGTCATTCTTCTGTTGTGGCTCCATCCGTTTGAGATGGAGTTCCTGGTTCAGGGTATAATGATGCATCACAAATTTAAGATCCGTCTCTATGTCTATTTTTTTGACATAACCCTGACCGAGTGAGGCGGGGAGTTGCAGCCTGTTGTTGACGACTGGAACTTTCAGCTTTTCTGCGAAGCTGGTCAAAAAATTGAACGAAGGCTGAACGGTAAATTTGAAGACCATCCCGCAAATGTAAACAAGAGTTGGGGCAATTTATAGCAACCGCTTTAGGGCCGCTTTGCCGGTGCCTGGCCTTACGGCTGTATCGGCTATGCCGGCCGCATCGGCGCAACCGTCCCCGCGGGCGCCTCTTTCCCCGGTGACGGATCCTTTGGCGGCTTGCGATGCCACCACGATGCGAGTATCGACCCGGTGACGTTCATCAGCGGTCCAAAAATTGCCGGAGCCAGTCCTACGGTTGCCATCTTGCCCATTTCCTTGGCGAGCCCCGAGGCAAGACCGCCATTCTGCATACCCACTTCGATGGCCATGGTGCGGCAATCCCTTTCATCCATCCGGAAGAGACGCCCCGTCCAATAACCCAGCGCATAGCCGGACAGGTTGTGCAGCAGCACAAAGACTACGAGCAGTGGACCGATGGTCAGAAGACTGTTGCGGCCGGCAGCCGTGATGATGACGATGATACACGCGATACCCGCCATCGAGACCAGCGGCATGGCCTTGTCGAGCCAGGCGGCCTTACGGCGACCCTTTGCCGGCGCATCCACTTCACCATGCCCCGTGGTACCACCAAACAATCTATTAAATATGATCCCCCCGCCAATGGGGATGATCACCATCTTAATAATATCCCACATCATGCCCATCGCATCGATATGCACAAAGGCCCCCGCCAGCAGCTTCATCAGGAAAGGCGTCACAAACGGCGCCAGCAAAGTGCTTACAGCCGTGATCGTGATCGACAGGGCAAGATTGGCCTTCGCAAGATAAGAGATGACATTCGACGCAAGTCCATTGGGCGAACAGCCGATGAGGATGATCCCCGCCGCTATCTCCGGTGGCAGCCCGCTGAGCTGCGCCAGCGTAAAACCGATCAGCGGCATGATGATAAAATGACTGCAGACACCGATGACCACGCCCTTTGGGGTCTTGATCACCCCGGCAAAGTCTTTCAGTCCCATCGAGGTCCCCATCCCAAACATAATGACCTGTATGAGAGGTGTGATCAGGGTGGCCAGTTTGAAACCTCCCCAGACCTGGAAATACTGCGGATAATAAAGGGCTGTCGTCACCGCTGCAAAGATGACAACGGTATAGGTGAGACCCCGCGTCAGCTCATAGCCACGGCAGCCCAGCGCGAGGGCAAGGAAGCCGGCTATTGCAAAGGGGCCGGCAGAAGCGAGGTGACCGCTAAAGGCAAAGCCCAAAACCAAAACAAAAAGGATCGCCGCAAGAAGCAACGCTATTCGGAAAGCAGGTAGTTTTTTCAAATGGTGCAATTTACAGGTGGAGCAAATTAATAGTAGAGCAATTTGATGCTCGAGCAAATTGACGCTGGAGCAATTCAATGCTTCAGCAATTTAATAATTCCGCGACTTCAAATATTCATCCAGTTCTTTTTTTGTCATCGGCAGCTTGCCGGGATAATGATTCAGCCAGTCAAGAAAATCCTTTCTGATCTCCTCCGACCATTCGCTGTCGATCTGCCCGGCCAGGTATTTCTTTTCACGCAGACGCTGATGTCCAAATTCATCTCGCAGCCCGGTGATCTCCGACGTAAGCACGACAGTGTCCAAAAGATGCGCGGGAATGAAAATGACGCCAAATTTGTTGGCCAGCACGGCATCGCCAGGCAGCACCACGGCCCTGCCTATCCGAATGGGGGCGTTGATGGATGTCAGCATCATCCCCTGGATATAGGATGGGTCCACACCTTTTACCCAGCCATTAAAACCCGGGATCTCGCTGAGCCCGGCTTCGTCACGGACACTGCCATAAAAGATGACCCCGCGGTGCGACCGGGAGTAGATGGAATTCCCGAGGTTGTCGCCGATCAGCGTTCCCCCGGCCATTTTCAGGAACCCGTCCGCAACGTACACATCTCCTTCGGTGAGTATGTCGATGGGCCAGGAATTGGTGCCTCCCTGCGGGTTACGGCCTTCCACTTTAACGCCCTGGTCCCTTACTACGTCGATGAGATCGGGCCGGGAAGGCATATACTGCGCGGTGATGACACGACCGGTCATCGCGCCGCTGTCAGGGTGGATAACATGCCATTCCCCTTCGAACTGGTTCTGATAGCCATGATTACGCAATACGTTCCAAACGTCCTCCAGACTAATGTCCTTCAGCCTTTGCAGCATATTGTCGGACACCCTGGGACGCCCGTCGGCTGAGCGTTCGCCCTTCCACAGGGGCGTCAGCTGTTGGATGTACTCGGGCGATGAACCGACGCGTTGGGCCCGGGCGGTCATCGTCGGGCAGAAGGTAGTCATCGTCAGGCAGAAAAAGGCAAAGCAGATAGCTAGTGAGGATCTCATAATAGTAATAATTGACCTGTTTTTTGCAATTAGTAGCGTAAAATAGCGAAAAGTTGCAAATAATTTGCAAGATTGCGGCCGCGTGTGATATTTACTATATTTGCCGGCTATGACCCCCTATACTTTATTCGCCTTATCCGGCCTGACCGTAGGCCTGTTCTTATCTTCCTGCAGCAAACATCATGACCCTACGCCGATAGTCGATCCGCCACAGGTCGCAACGATCAACATCAACCTGGCGGCCACTCCTGTTGCGGCAGGCGCCCTTGAGGTAATCATAAGTGAAAACAGCGGTAAAGTGCTGCTGGACACACTTGGGCCCATTAATAATAGTCTCGTCGCTACCCTTCATACGAATCAAAAGTTACTCGACTATACCCTGATAGACTATAATAGTTATAGTTCCCAGTATGAGATCACCACCTATAAGGCAGTAGATCTTTCAAACTGGACTTCACTATTCCCCATAGACTACAGCCCGCCTATCCCGCCACTTTCTTCAAGGCAGGCTTCTATATTATATGTGAATGCTCCGCTTTATAATGCAGTTTTTATTCGTCAGAGTGACTATGCAGGCGGTAATGGATTTGGCCAGATCAGCGGGCCTGCAGGTACATATGGTTTTACCTATGATCAACATGGTACCAACAATTACCTGTATTTACTTTTTGAGGGTACAGGTTTGTACAATTTTCATATCCCCAAAGGGCTCACCGATACGGTAGATCTTAGTCACATGGATACCGCCGTTAGACTCAATTTCAATCTGCCGGCCGGGTATAAAGTTACCAGTACCTTTCTTATCGGGATCATGGACACCACCGATTTTGGAAGATCGATGTTATTGTATTCGAGTGGCAGCTATGCTGGAGCGCCGGACATGGAATATCCGCGAAAGGTGGTGCAGAAACTTGAATCATATGTAGACGGAGGCAATGGCAAGGGTAATACATTTTCCTATTATGGCTATGGCGATAGCGTTCCTGCTACTTTGCCTGTTCCCGATGCTTCGGCCTATACTATCTCTTCTTCAAAGAATACGAATTTTTCGGTGAAATTTGCCTTGGCCAGCCCCTCCTATTATTACTGCGCCTGGAACGGCACCGCTATCCGCTGGACATTGAATTGCGCGCCTGATTCGACTACACTAAACCCGCTGGGACTGTTGACCTCGCTCAACAGCAAAATGCTGAAGGGGCAGGATCTATCGAGCCTGGCCGCAGGGTCGTTCGGGTTTGAAAGCGCACAGGGATTCAAATACCAGGATTTCTTTTCTTATGTGCACAATGCGGATATGCTAAAGACACGAAGAGTGCCCGTTGCCATAAGTTTCAGTCAGGCGTTTTGATTGCCCGGGATCATTGGAGCCGGAACAATATGGTTTGGCGCTGATAGCTGTCGGTATAGATGCCTCCAACGATGGCTGGTACCAGTCGGACATAAGCTTCATCACCCGGAGGGACGGGCAAGTACTCGCTCGTTTTCATTTGGTCTTTCTTTAAAGGTTTAGAAACAAAAAAGCTGCCCATTGGACAGCTCTGATAATTTATCTGGACTATAAGGGAGTAGCATTTACCTTCCCGGTGTAGATACCTGTTTCTTTAAAGACACCTTAACCTTGTTCACAAACTCAACCGAGACCCCAGCAAGGTCTGCAATCTTTTCTACAGCAAATGACGTGCTGGTAAGCAGGTTTGTTACGAAAATACGATTTCTGCTTTCCTCACCTTCGGTCCTGCCCTCCTTTTTACCCTCTTTTCTGGCTTCCGCCCGGGCCTCGTCCAGCTTCATCTGCTTCACTTGTTCAATGATACCCATAGTATTTACTTTACCCGTTAAACGATCAATTTCTTCTTCAAAAATACGACTTGTTTCCCGCTTCTCAAACAGCACATAGTTGTGCAGGAACGATAATATCCCGTTTGTCTTCGCTTCACTATACCCTTTATTAATCAACAACTTAGCAATCGCCAACTTCTCCTTTAACAATATCTCATCCAGATTCTTCCCCTTCAGCAGAGCCTTTTTTGCCGCCAGCATGACCAGCGCAAAGGGGTTCCGCCTTGCCGCCAAACTGCGGTCCTCGTAGTTTAAGATACAAAGCGTATTATATTTATAGGTTAGCTCGGCCCCTTCATACTTCCGAACATACATGCTTGGCAACTTCCTCCCATCCTTTCCCGTGAAGATGGCAATAGCCGTTAATGGCTTGTCATGCCGGTCAAAGATTCGCGCGTAATACTTAAACATCCGCTTGGCAAACTCCTTATCGTTCGCTCCCTGTACCTCCACATGGCAAAGTATCCATTCCTCACTGCCATCCCGTAGAAAGACCTTGACCAGCTTGTCCACAAACCTCGTATCCGACTTCCTCCCCGGCCTCGGGTTCATCGCGCCAAGCTCCTTGTCCATAAACTCAAAACCCCGTTCCAGATCAAAAATCCGGTCTGCCCTTGGAAATACAAACCGGAGCAGGTCATCGAAGACCTCTTCCAACATCCCTTTCCATAGAATATCGTTCTGTCTCCGGCTTGCGCCTTTCTTCTGCTTCATATATACGAGATTTGCACATTAACAATATACAGGCAAAACACCTGAAATACTTACCCGTCTTGGTTTGTGGAACGTTGCGAAGGAGACAATAAAGATACAAAATCAATCACGCCATACAAAAAAAATATTTGTATAACGATAAAGAATAACCGACAAATACAATTATATTCAGCAGCGAACGGCAACGCTTCATCGAGTGGATCCGTGACGCCTTACGTTCCACCCCCTACACCTTCCTGTCAAAATCCCATTTCCGCGAACGCGATCCATCATTCTGATAGATCCGCCAGGTCCCGGCGCCGCGGCCATACTTAACTTCTTTTATGAGCTCGTACCGGATATCCCGGGGAAAGAGGATATGCCACCAGATATGGTGCCGGTAAGGTTTTTCCAGCAGGCCCAGCTGGGCCAGCACCTCATAGGAAGAAGAGGCGCAGCGCATCCCCAGCACGGCATAATCATAGGGGACATGCGTCGTATAGGCGGTGGCAATACTGTCGAGTTTTCTTTTCTGTCCCGGTGTCACGGGGATACTGACGACCATTCGCTTCAGACTGTCGATGGAATATCGCGCGCCGGTATAATTGAACGTTTCCCAGAATCTTTCCACGCTTTCTATCCTGTATCGTGACCTGAAATTAGCCGATTTGCAACGGGCGAAAATATGACAGATGGGACGATACTTCGTCGCTCCGAAACTCATCACCCGATCCTTTTCGACCTGGATCGCAACATGCCCGCCCGGCCTTCCGCCAAACCATTTATACTCATCACCATGTCCCCTGGCGGGTTTAGAACCATAGATGATCAGGACCCGGATACTATCCGGATCATGTGCGAAAACCTTGAAAGAAAGGAAGCAAAGGAACAGACAGGCAAATAATTTCACGGGTTGTATTTTGGTACGCAGGATGAAAATAGAATTTTTTTTTGCATTCAACGCCGCTGTTTCCAATGAAAATAACCTCCGATCCCCATCCCGGTGACCAGCACGACCGCAACGACCCACCACCACCCGGCCCGCCGGCCGCTGCCCCACCAGCCGGCCCACCGGGCACTGCCCCACCAGCCGGAGGGGGCCACGGAAAGCCTCACCGGCGCAGTATTCCCGATGATGATGAGATTGGCCCAATACCAGGGTAGCATTGCCGACCTGTCCGAGGTATGAATATAATCCAGCTTGGCTTTTTGCAGGGCGAGATCCTTGGGTTCCCCCCGCGACAAATAATAATGGAACCTGGCGGAAACAGCGTAGATCGCCGATTCATCCGCCTCCCAGAGCGTGGCCGCCACCGCCGGGATGCCGGCCGACGAAAATCCCCGGGCCAGGCTATAGATCCCTTCCCCGGAAGCATTCCTGCCGGCGCCAGTCTGGCAGGCGCTGAGCACCACCAGCTGCGTAGCGGGGAACGGCAGCAGCTGCAGCTCGGAAAGGTGGATGATGGAATCCTGCATGAACAACACCGGCTCATTGCCGTTGCTGTCGGCCTGGGCATGCGAGAAAACGTTGGCTACCGCATACCCCGAAATTTTCTGCAGGAAATTATTACGCGTGGCCGAAGCATTGGTGTAGAGGTCGGTTTGCTGATAGGCCGCAGCAGCGGAGCGAAGCGAGTCGGCCGATAGTTTCAGATCCGCCAGGTGCAGACCGGTGACAAAGGAGACAGGCGCAAAGCCAATGAAGTTTCCTTTGGCCGGCCGGATGGCAGCCGTCTTCAACAGGGTCCTGGCCGAGTATACATAACTAAAGGCATAGTCATAGAGCAACGGTTGTTTGCCTTCCTTGTCCCGGTACAGGGACTCGAACGGCAGCAGAAATTCATCCGAACAGACGATCACACGTCCCGGTCTTACCGACAGAGGCTGGAACAACAGCTCATACAAATGATGCGACTCGGCGGCAAACGCTGTATAACCGGTATTTTGCCGCTGCTCATCCGCACACTGGCCCAGGAAATGACGGACCCGGTCCACCACCTTTTCCGGAAGCCTGACCAGCCGGGCCGCGGAGGCTTCGATACAAAGGATATAGTTAACGGTATCGGTGGTGAAAAAATGCAGGAAGGTCGTCCTGTTCTCCGCCAGATAGGACTGCAACGCCCTCAGGGAAGGTACGGAATCGGCATATTTGTATTGGTAATAGACGGGGTACTTGTTTTCGAGGGAACGCACATAGCGCTCGAACTTCTCCCGGTCGCGGAGAAGCCGCAGCTGCTGACCGGCATAGCTGGGGCTGTCGGCAGAAATGGACGATGCCGTCTGCTGAAGGGAGGTCAGATCGACTTCCTGCTGGCGCTGGATGAGGGCTTCCTGCATCGGCAACTGGGCCAGCGCTCCCAATTCAATTAATTTATCATTGAGTAAGACGGCCCTGCTTTTTTCCATAAATAAAAAGGCCAGCGCCGTATTGCCGGAAAAATAACAGGCGTCCAGCCCGTTGGCAAAGATCTCGCGCGTCTTGTTCCGCCAGTATAATTTACTTTGTTCGCCT
>DATJJA010000207.1:0-9221 GCA_035492595.1 Puia sp. | reverse complement strand
TGCTTCGTCAGCACCACTCTTCCTTCCGCATCACATACCCTGACGTCACAGGGTTTGAAGGAGTAATCCGCGGGCCAGGAAATTCTGACAGCGTTCCCGCTGGCGTAGATCTTTACTCCTTCCGGGGCATTGGGCAAATTTATGCTCTGAATGTCCGAATACTCGAAGGCTCCATCCAGATCCTCCTGACGCAACCGGTAGGCAACTTTAGGCTCAGCCGGCAAATTCTGGTCGACAAACTCATACTCAGTAGGCAGGCTGCTATTGCCGCCCGAATTTTTTGTTGGAACGAACCCTATTGCTGAGAACGCAGAACCACCTGTGCTTCTTTCAACTGTAAATCCCCGGTTATTTTGTTCCTGGGCTGTCGTCCAGTGAAGCTGCACTGCGCCCCCCTTTTCGGCTACAGCCGTAAAAGACGAAAAAATGACCGGGAGCGCCGCCGGATTTGGCACCACGCTGCAATTGCTGTTACAGGAGGCATCGTAGGAACAAATGCCGAATACCGTTCCTGTCTGCGGATCGGTCAGTTCGAAAGATAAAGTACCGATAGACGCCAGATTCGCACCATAGAAACAATAGTTCACCTGGGTATTCCCTCCGGAAACCGTTGGCACACCAGCCGGTCCGAAGACAACGGTTTGAATGGCGGTCCCACCGCTGGTAAGCCATACTCTCGTAATAGCATATGGTAGTAAGGACGGATTGCTTCCGCTGTAAGTAAATTGGAGATTTCCTGTTTTCGCAGTGACCGGAACGGTTGCATAAGCCGTTCCCACAAAATTGGAAGCCATCGCTGTACCCGAAACATTCGGACAGGAACTGGCTTGTCCGTTACTGTTCGCCCTGGAACCAATACCGGCACAGCTGGTTGGCTTTTGGGCCATCGAAAAACCACAAATCAAGGTGAATGAGACTAAAAAGGTGAACGATACTAAAGCGGTGACTCTGATCCGAGAGGCAATAAAAATCTTTCCCATAGCATGGCACTTAATGTTGTTTAAGCGCAGGTCAAATTTTAAGGGTCCTTGCTAAGGTTGCGATACGAATATAATAAAAATTAACATATGTTTAATAAATGTTTTTTTACAAAAAAAAGCCCTCCCGATACCGGAAGGGCTTCTCTTCAACTACTCAAAGTTTACCATAGGGTTTATCCAGGCCTACGTACTCTATTTCTTAGCAAGGTTCACCGTGCCTGCGTCGCTGACGACACCGGTGCCTACGCTAACAGTGAAAGTGGTGTCTTTATAGGTGGAATCCTGTGCATGAAATTGCAGATTCCATGTTCCGGCAGTTACACCGCCGAAGAAATAATAACCCGTCGCCGAATCCGGCAGTGCCATCAACGTATCGGTACCCATGGTAGCCCATACTTCCGGTTTTGCCAGGGCAGGCAATACATATCCTTTTATACTTCCGCCGATGGCTTCCGCATAAGTACGGATGACAGGTTTGAGGATGTATTTCCCGCTGCCGGTAGTGACGATCGATCTTCCGGCATTGAAATCGATCCACAGGCGGTACACGATGCCTGCGGTCAGTGTCGAATGGATATTGAATTTAAGCCCGGATTGCTGGGCCGAGGGAGTGGTCAGCGGAAAGGACTGCCCGTCCACAACGACAGAGTTGTTGCTGCCAAGAACGAGACGCATTTGAGAGATCTTACCTGCAGGGAGATCAGCAGCCGCCAGCAGCGTATCGACCCCATTACTGAATTTTAGCAGGTTATATACGCCAGGCCGAAGGACGTTGACCGTCTGCCAACCTGTACTGGTGTTGGAATCGGAGGAGACATTCACCTCTACTTTCTGTACATCTATATATACGGCATCATAGTCTCCCGGGCCGTCAGTCAGCATTACCTGCAAATGGCCGGTGCCGCTGCTGCTGCCACTCTTATTACAGGAAAGAAAAACACCCCCGAACAAAACCAAAACCAGGACGAACAGATTTCTTACAGTTTTCATAGACTATTCAATTTTAAATGTTTAGATTATTGCGTTTTACGAATTAACTTTTATTTTTGGCCGGATTATGGGTCTTTCCAATAGGACAACAAAAGTGCATCATGGTCCTAGTGCGGATCGAACAAAAAACCAGGAAAATGAATCCCGACGAAGAAAAAATCTGGCGAGCGATACAACAAAGGGACGGTCAGGAATTTGAAAACTACTATAAGGAACATTATAAAGCCTTCCACCTCGCAGCCTTTACTTACCTCAAAGATGCCGCCGTCGCGGAGGAAATTGTCAACGATGTGTTTGTAAAACTTTGGGATTCTGCCAGTACGATTCGCATCGATACATCCCTCAAATCTTATATTTACCGGGCTGTCATCAACAGAAGTCTGAATGTCCTGGACAAAAACAAGAGAATAAGACAGGAAAAAGAAGACTACAACCGTCTGCCGCAGGGATCTTTTGAATCCCAGGCAATGGAGGACAACGAGCTAAAAATTAAGCTTTTCAAGGCAATCGATCAATTGCCGGAGCAATGCCAGAAGGTTTTCCGCATGAGTCGTTTTGAAGAATTGAAACAGCAGGAAATTGCGGACAAACTGGGGATTTCCATCAAGACGGTGAAAAACCATATCACGCTGGCCCTGAAACAACTGAGCAAGGTTCTCGACGACTGGAAGGCCTTGTGCCTCTGTCTGGCGCTGGTAAAAGAAATTTTTTGGCCTGGCCGCTAGGTCCTCATGCATTATTATTTGTCTTATACTTGAAACTATGGCCCCTTTGCACCAATATGATAATATACCCTGGGAACTGATCGGATCCGCCCTGGAGGACAGGCTTTCGCCTGACGAAGCGCTGGAGCTCAGGGAATGGCTGGCTTCTTCGCCGGACAATCAACAGACCTTTACCCGGCTCCAAACGCTGTGGAAGGAAAGTCTCTCCGACTACGAAGCGTGGCGGCAAGCAGACGAGGTCAAGGCATGGGGGTCTGTCCGGCAAAGGATCGGCGCGCAGGGAGGCATCGGCGAGCATGAAGGTGCCAGCAGGCAGAGAGATATCGGCGCGCAGCAAAGTTCCGGCGCGCAGCAGGTGCTCCGACCTGATTTCAGGAAAGCAAAAATAAGGATCATCCAAATGGCTGCAGCGGCCATTGTCCTGTTGACAATAGGTGCGACGTGGTGGTACCGTACCCGAATGAACCATCCCTTTACATATGTGACCGCAGACAATGAGCAGAGGAAAATAGCCCTTCCGGACGGCTCGACTGTTGTCATCGATCCAAATACCCTTCTCCGGGTCGCCGCTGACTATAATAATAAAGGCGGCAGAACCGTTTCATTGGCAGCAGGTCAGGCAAGTTTTGAGGTTTCGCACCAGGCGCAAGTCCCTTTCCAGGTGGATATGGACGCTGTCAGCGTAAAAGATATCGGCACCAGCTTTACCATACATCGCACAAAAGAGAAGATAGAAGTAAGGGTGACCAGCGGCAAGGTGGCCTTTATAAAAAAAGAGAACGGAGAATCGAGGGAGCTTGCGGCGGGTAGTTCGATGGTGTTCTATGTTCTGGAAAAGCGTTTTGGCGAGGTGGAGACAGCGGATTCAGCTGGCGGGTCGGACGGGTCACGGCGATATGTCGATGCACCGCTTAAGGAGGTCATTGCCGCCCTGGAGAGATCATCGGGCAAAAAGATCACGCCTGGTGACGGGGTCACGGGGCAGGAAAGACTGACGATAGATATTCGCGGAGAATCGGTCGAAAACTCCCTGAAGATCATTTGTGCTTCTCTTGACCTGGAATATATTGAAGATAATGGTGGGTATATACTAAAGAAAAAGGCAACGCGTTGACAAAAGTATCATCAGTACTTCTCTTCCTTTCTTTCTTTTTTTACTTTGGGGCAAACGCCCAGGAAAAAACATTTGAGCAATCCCGGATAACCATTACGCTTGTCAACCAGTCTTTCCCCGCGGCGCTGGCCCTGATAGAATCGAAGACCTCCTTTACATTTGCGTATAGTACGGAGCTGATCCGGCAACAACGGAACGTATCGGTAAAGGTCGTTGATACTCCTCTGCAAAAATTTCTGACCATCCTGCTGCACGGAACAGGGCTTACTTATAATGTCATCGGCCGGCAGATAGTCTTACAATCTGTCTCCGCCCCAACCAGCGTTACGTACAGCGGTTATATAACAGACTCAAAAACGGGAGAATCTCTTATTGGCGCGAGCGTAGCCGTCGGGCCCGCGGGGGCAGGCGCTGTCACCAACAACTACGGATTTTATTCCGTGACCGTGCCTTCTTCCGACACTCTGCAGATAACCGTATCCTATGTAGGCTACCAGCGATTGATGAAGAAGGTGGACGCCGGCGGCAACACCGCACTGTCCTTTGGCCTGGAGCGTGACCATGATCGGGAAGAGATCGGCACCTTTCTCCTCGCCAATGATAAAAGGGAAGACAATATAAAAAAGAACGCCTCCGTACCGGTGGAGATCCCCCCCGATATGATCACCAATGCGCCTTCGGTTGGCAGTTCGGGCGACCTCCTTACATCGATCGAATTATTGCCGGGCGTACAGGCCGGGATCGACGGAACACCCGGTTATTTTGTCCGGGGCGGCAATGCCGGCCAGAACCTGATATTGCTGGATGAGGCCACGTTGTATAATCCCAGTCATGTCTTCGGACCGGTGAGCATTTTCAATACGCCGGCCATCAAGCGTGCCAGCCTGATGAAAGGCGGGTTCCCGGCCTCTTATGGCGACCATCTCAGTTCTGTGCTGGACGTGATGATGAAGGACGGGAGCAATCAGCAGGCCGGAGGAGTCGTCGACATGGGGACGGTAGCATCAGGTCTGACCCTGTTCGGTCCGGTAAATACCGGCAGTTCATCTTATCTCCTGTCGGCCCGCCGGAGCACAACTGACGTATTGCTTCGACCGCTGCTGAAAAACAACTATTTCCATAACTACTATTTCTATGATGTCAATGCCAAACTAAACTTTGCCCTGTCCCCAAAAGACCGGCTGCTCCTGAGTTTCTATACCGGCAGGGACAACAACAACTATGCTTCAGATTCCACCGATGTCACGGGGATCAACTATTCCATGCATTTTGGGAATACTACTTTCACGGCGCGATGGAACCATCAATATTCGGGGAAACTGTTTGCCACCACCTCGGTGGAGTATAACCGCTATCACCAATATCTGTCTGCTATCCAGAATGGATATGTGGCACAATTATATTCGGGGATCAGGGATATCAATGCAAAGACAAGCCTGACCTGGTATCTTTCACCAGCCCATAAGATCAGCGGCGGCGCCGACTACCTGTACCAGACGCTGTATCCTGCATCGCTATCCGAAAAAAAAACAGCCTCAGATTCTTCCGGCGGCATCGCTCCGGGCTCTATCCCGGCGAAGGCCGCGTCCCGGGCGGCGATGTTCATCAGCGACGATATGACCTTCGGCGAGCGTTTTCAACTGTATGCAGGAATTCGAACGCCGGTGTATTTCAATGGAAATACGCATTACTTCAGCCTCGAACCGCGGCTGGCGTTGTTGTACAGGGTAGATGCCAATACCAGCGTCAAGCTATCCTATACCCTGATGCACCAATATACTCATCTTGTACAGAGTTATAATTCATCATTCCCCGCGGAGATATGGATCGGCAGCAGCAGTCTCGTACGCCCGGAGACCTCCCGGGAATTTTCGGCGGGTCTGTTCAGGAACTTTAAACAGAATATTTTCCAGACCAGCGTGGAACTCTATTACAGGCGTCTTGGCGACCAGCTGCTGTTCGGTGGCTCGACGAACCCGGCGATCGACAATACCATCGAAAACCAGGTTGTATTCGGTCACGGATGGAGTTATGGCGCGGAATTTTTTGTCCGGAAGAACAGGGGCCGGTGGACGGGATCGCTGGCTTACTCTCTGGCCTATGCGCGGCAGCGATTCGACTCGCTGAACCTGGGACAGTCTTTTCCCTATGCCTTTGACCGGAGACATCTTTTGGATGTTTCCAGCGGATATGCCCTTAACGGACATTGGCGGATCACGGGCAATTTTGTCATAGCGAGCGGGCGCGCCTTTACTCTCGACACCGACACGACGGGGATCTCCGTTTCAGGCCGCAATCCGCTGTATCCCAGCCAGGCAAGGGGCCGGGCGGTAGGGCGGGGACGAAACCAGGACACCGTCAGCACCTATGGTATCAAAACGAACAACTATCGTTTGCAACCTTATGACCGGCTGGACCTGAGCATTCACTATAAGAAGATCAGGAATACGGGCACAAGGGTGCTGGAGACCGAATGGACCTTTTCCGTATACAATGTATATGCGCGTCGCAACAGCTCCCTTGTCTACCGGACCATCGACCCGGCCACCAAAACGGTTATCGCCAAAGAGGTGGCATTTATCCCTGTGATCCCCAGCATATCATACAGTTTGAAGTTTTAAACACTTCATAATCAATTACTTTTGAGCCGAGGCAAATTATTTATATTCCGGCTAGGACCAGGGACCTTCTTTTCTGTCTTATCTGGAAGGCAAATCCGTTACTATGAAACCATATGCAATATCCGTACTGCTGCTTGTCAGCCTGCTTCCCCTTGCGGGCATGGCCCAACTGAACAATGGCGGTCTCAACGCGATGTTCGGCATCGATGCCGACACCAGGAGCAACTACATGAAGTTGGGGCCTTTTCCCGGCGCCGTGCTCAGCGATGACTGGTTCGCACCGTCAGGTTTGGGAAATAATGTCATCGACACTTCCTCCGCATCGACCTATTTGTCACTGCTGCAATCCGGCGCCAATATTATTTTCAGCAAACGGATGTCTCAGCTGCTCTATGCAAAGATCGGCGGAAAGCTCTGGCTCGATGCAGCATATGGGAGAGATTACATAGCGGCACAAGCGCTGAAAGATTCGACCACCTTTACCATTTCCGCCAAGAATGGAGACAATCCCAATGTCTGGCAAGGGGGGCTCGCTGCTACTCCTGCCAAGAACGACCTCGTTGACGTCTATGCCCATATGCGCCGGGATGGTCTGACCGTATATGATTCCCTCTGGTTTATGACAGGTATAACCGCCTATGGCAATGCGGCCAACAGCTATTATGACGTCGAACTTTACAAAAATAGTTTTGGTTTCAATCCGGCCAGCGGTACATTTTCCTCTGCCGGGACAAGTGGAGGCCATACGGAATGGCTGTTCGATGCTGCCGGCAATGTCATACAAACCGGGGACCTCATCGTAGCCGTCAGCTTCTCCCCGGGATCGGTGCCGGTCATCGACGTTAGGATCTGGGTCAGCCAAACCACTTACAATAGCTATTACGGCGGTGCGCTGGTTCCGAAGTATTTTAATTTTAATGCAAGCTACAGCAGCACCTCCGGATCCTATGGCTATGCCTCCATTGTTTCAAAAACAGGAACAACGGCATTCGGCTCCGGCATTGCCAACTATTCGGGGACGCCTGCCCAGGACACGACCTATTCCACGCCATGGGGCACGGCTAACAATGGCTCGGGATGGAGTGCACAATATCAATCGGAACAGTTTATCGAAGTAGGATTGAACATGACCCGTATCGGCGTGGACCCTGCGCTGTATTCAACCCTTAGTCCCTGCCAGTCATTGTTCTCCAATATCTTTTTCAAATCCAGGTCCTCCTCTTCGTTCACGGCCAATCTGCAGGATTTTGTGACGCCGCTGACCTTTCTGCGGGAGCCCGTCATGGACTTTGCTGTGACGACCGATACCCTCCGGTGTAATCATCCCAGCGGCACCATCACGCTGACCAATAATAGCACGGCGGGATACTATACCTGGAAACCCATTGCCGGGGGAAGCATCTCCGGCGCCAACAGCGACAGCTCCCTGCTCAATATCAACCAGGCCGGCTCTTATATTGTTTCGGCTTCCCCGGCACAAGGTTGTCCTGCGACAAAGGTGGATACGATCGTCGTGCCGGTAGATACATCAAAACCCGTCGCTTCCGCCGCTGCGGGAGACATCAACAACACCTTGTATCTCTATGGTGGAAATGTTGCGGCCAGCAATTATCCCACCGCGTTCGGCGGCTCACAGGGTCTGACCTGGAATTGGACCGGGCCGGGCGGTTTTGCATCCGGCGTTCAGAACCCCATCACCGATACCGTCTGGGGGACCTATAATCTTCTCGTTACCGAGAAGCGCAATGGTTGCACGGATACGGCCTCAACGACCGTCAGTGCAGCGCTGTTCACCGTTCTGGATGTACAGCCGCCTACCCCGGCTGCGCCGGCGCCAGCTACTGAGAACACAGGCATATATATCAGCGGCATCAGCCCACAGTCACTTTCCCTGATCGTCAACACCAACAAGGAATGCCGGGGAGTGCTGACTGAATATACTATTGTGGGGCAGGCGCTGAACAAACAGGAAGTCTCTTTTTCCAGGGGCACTAATACGGTGAATATGCCGGTCCGGCAAGCAGGCTCCGTACAGGTGATCGCTTTGTTTATCAACGACCGCATCGTCTGGTCGCAAAAGATCTGGCATTAGAAAGCAATTTGTTCCAGGATATGCTGCGCCCGGTACGCCCCAATTTAATTGGCCGATGGAGTTATGTAGATAATTATCCTCGAAAATTATTTAGATGCCGCTTGTTCCTGGCGAAAGCGCGCAGAGATTTAAGCCAGCCATTTTTTGGTCCGGCTTTTGATTTATTCAATATGGCTTTTAATAGGATATTGGATTTTAGCAACGGCCTGGATTTTTATCCGGGCCTTTTTTATGCTTCTTCCAACCGATCCCCGAAATCCAGTTTCTATCCAGCATTTCGCCAATAAACTTTTTTTGCTTTCGCAATAGGACCATGGCGGTCTTTTTTTGTCTTTATCGGAGCCGGCGATCTATTTCAATATTATTTTGGAAAAATGGGACGGGAAAAATGGAATCTGATATGAAATACCAATAATCCGGTGGAACAACTCCGGAAAGAAATCCCTGAGTGATTAAACGGCGCCTACACCGGTTATAATATCCAGGATCCCTTCCTGTTCTATGATGATCATGCCATGACGGTCGCTGGTGATGCCTTCCGCGAGCTTATACGTATACCGCGGAGTTCTCCCTTCCATGACGGTGGGGAGAAAAGCAAATTGAAGATTATTGTATTTCTCCCGCAGCACCTCCCCTACCTCGATGATATGCGTAGAGATCACGAACGCGCAGTTCCTGTATTCCGAAAAGGCTGCGGTT
>DATJJA010000206.1:0-7053 GCA_035492595.1 Puia sp. | reverse complement strand
TGGCCATGTTGACAGCATTTTTTATTTTGTCTACTCCGAGCAGGACCTGTAATCCGCAACGAGTGATATTTTTCTTTAATGGACAACTCGGTCAGGTCCGAAAGCGGGAAACTTCGCTCCATATTCTTCACATAGCAAAAGCCAATTAGTTGCCTGCCTTTGCTACGAGTTGGATGGATAATTGTTTGATTATCATTGAATCTGAACGACAGATATTTATTCTCTCTTATAGCTCTTTCGACGATATTGGCGATTGGATCTGGCGCCCTAGGAATGTTAACCACTGGTGGTTGGACGTGAGGCGTCTCAATTACCAGATCTTCTATTTCTTGCTCAATGGCGGTCTCAGCCAGGTCCGGGTGACCAATAAGACCGTCCGGGGTAATCCCGAAGCTGGAAATACCAAGGTAGCGCTCTCTATAACTGTCCTTTGACCAATCTTCAGCCTGGGGCTGAGTCCATTGTCTAATTGGTGAAACCTTTTTGCAATGGGCCAAACCTGAAGGTATTGTATAATTAGCGTCGATGCTTTTAATTATATCCGCAATATACCTGCGACATGCTTCTGGGTCTGATTGTTTGACTGGATTTCGGTTTAGCGATTATTCAACGCTTGGCTTTGATGAATATAGAAATGGAATGCTATATGTTGTCCAAAAGAAGACACTTACTCCTGTGGTGGTGCCCCTCCGAGCGGAAGCTAAAGCGATCCTGATCGACAAATATGGAATGCATATGCCAAAGATCAACCATATCAAATTCAATAAGTATATAAAGGAGATTGCCAGACTGGCTGGGATTACGGAACCGGTGAAGATTACCCATAAGAAGGGAACCTGGCTGGTGGAGGAAACAAGGCCAAAGTACGCCTGGGTGAGTTCCCATACTTGTCGTCGGAGCTTTTGCACAAACGAGTACTTGGCTGGAACGCCGGTAGATTTGATCATGGCGGTCAGCGGTCATAAATCTGAGAAATGCTTCCGTCGCTACATAAAGGCAGATGGGATAAAAAAAGCCCTTATGATCAAAGAGATATGGGACAATAGGCCGAAACTGTGACCTGCCAGTTAGCTAATAGAACTACTAATAGAACCAGAAATAAGGAACCCGCGACTAGCGCGGGTTTTGAAGGAATTGTTTGCGGACCGGACGGGACTCGAACCCGCGACCTCCGCCGTGACAGGGCGGCATTCTAACCAACTGAACTACCGATCCAGCTCCCTTTTATGCGGGTTACGTGGTGTAACCTTCAAATTTTCGGGATTGCAAAGATAGGAGATTTTTGATTTTATCCAACAAACTGCAACAAAACTTTCATAGAAAATCTGCTTCCCTTAATTTTACACACTTATATAACTATCCTACATACTTATGCCCCAAGCAAAAAATCGACAGTTCCTGGATTTTGAAAAACCGATCAAGGAATTATTTGATGAGATCGAAAAACTTAAGCAGACTGCTGAGAAGACCAAGGTTGATCTGAGCGACTCCATTAAAAAGCTGGAGGATCAGGTGATTGAGAAGCGGCGGGAGATCACGCAGCATCTGACGGCCTGGCAAAAGGTGCAGTTGAGCAGGCATCCTGACCGGCCTTATACATTGAAGTATATCGATAAGATGTGCACCAATTTCGTGGAATTATACGGGGACCGGAATGTCAAGGATGACAAGGCCATGGTGGGTGGTTTTGCCCAGCTGGATGGTCAGACGGTGATGATGATCGGGCAGCAGAAGGGGACCAATACGAAGATGCGTCAGTTGCGTAATTTTGGGATGGCCAACCCGGAAGGGTATCGTAAAGCTTTGCGTCTCATGAAGTTGGCAGAGAAATTCAATAAGCCTGTCATCACGCTGATCGATACACCCGGGGCATATCCCGGTATGGAAGCAGAGGAAAGGGGGCAGGGAGAGGCCATTGCCCGTAATATTTATGAGATGATGCGGTTGCAGGTGCCGGTCATTTGTGTGGTGATCGGTGAAGGGGCTTCCGGCGGAGCGTTGGGGATCGGTGTGGGGGACAGGGTATATATGCTGGAAAACTCCTGGTATACTGTGATCTCCCCGGAGAATTGCAGCTCAATCCTTTGGCGCAGCTGGGATCAGAAGGAGAAAGCTGCCGAAGAGCTTCGTCTGACCCCTGATAATATGTATAAATTCGGTCTGATCGACTGCATTGTCCCGGAGCCGCTGGGCGGCGCGCACTGGGATTATGCGGAGGCTGCGGGTCTGCTGAAGCCCAAGCTGATCTCGACGCTGCAGGAACTGAGCCAGATGACGGCGAAAGAGCGGGTTGAGAAGCGGATCGAGAAATTTGGCCGGATGGGATTTTGGAATGAGGTGCCGGCTTAATACACCCTGCGCCCGGAAACCGGGATGGCGGGCGGTCTACCGCTTTGGAAAAAAAACTTTTCATTTTTAATATTCAATTGTAATGAGCCTTCGTGAACAGCTCCGTGGAACCGGAGTAGCCCTGATTACACCTTTTCAAAAAGATTTTAGCGTAGATTATGCTGCCCTGGGCAAGGTCATTGACTTTGTCATTGAAGGGGGCGTCGACTATGTTGTTACCCTCGGGACGACCGGGGAGACTCCGACCTTGTCGAAGGAAGAGAAGAAGGAAATCATACTGTTCACGTATGATAAGGTGGCCGGAAGGGTGCCTGTAGTAGTGGGAATTGGCGGTAACAATACTGATGAGCTGGTTAAAGAGCTGGCCTGGTTCCCCCTTGACAAGGCATTGGCAGTGCTGAGTGCCAGCCCCTATTACAGCAAGCCTTCACAGGAAGGGCTTTTCCAGCATTATAAAGCGCTGGCGGCGGCATCGCCAAAGCCCATCCTGCTGTACAATGTTCCGGGACGGACAGGTCGTAACCTGAGCGCTGCGACCACCATCCGGCTGGCGCGGGAGGTGAAGAACATTGCCGGTATCAAAGAGGCCAGTGGTGATATGGCGCAGTGTATGGAGATCCTTCGGGACAAACCTGCCGATTTCCTGGTGGTAAGCGGGGATGATGCGCTGGCTCTGCCACAGATCGCCTGCGGAATGGAAGGGGTGATCAGTGTTGCTGCCAATAGCTTCCCGAGCCAGTTCAGCGGGATGGTCAAGGCCTCACTGAAGGGGGATTTTACGGGGGCAAAAGCTCTTAATGACAAGCTGATCGCGGGTTATGAGCTGCTTTTTGCCGAAAATAACCCGGCGGGTGTAAAAGCTGCGATGAGTGAGCTGAAGCTGATCGGAAATTATGTCCGGCTGCCCCTGGTACCGTTGAGCGAGGGCTTGCACGGCAAAGTGAAGGAATATGTGAAAGCGCTGTAAGCGGATATGTAATAAACGACCTATAGTGACGGGCTGACTGGCAACTGAAACTGCTGGCAGCCCGTTTGCATATCCTGAGGGTATTACATATGAACTCCAGGATCAGAAAGCTAATACTATATATTGCCGGGACGGCGGTGCTGCTGCTGGCTGCGGGTTATTTCATTGCCGGCCCGCTGGTCCGCAGGAAAGTGGATGCAAGCCTGCGGCAGCTGCCTCCTTCGCTGCGGGTTTCTTACTCTAAGATAGATGTGGGGATATTAACGGGGTCCGTAATAATTCATGGACTGGTGGTGAAGTTTGCGCCCGGGGAGGACTCCCTGCATGCTCATCGGGCGACTATTGACCGGGTCGCGGTGAGTGGGATACGATTCTGGAAGCTTTTGGCTTCGAAGAGGTTTGGGGCAGGAAAGCTACAGGTTGAGGGATGTTCTGCCGACCTGGATCAGGAACTGCTGGAGAAGGATCTTCCTTTTCCGAAAGTGGAATTGCCTTTTACATCTGTTTTTATTGACCGGGTGGAATGGAAGGATGTTCGGCTGGAAGCGCATAAGGGGAATAGAAAGGTGGCTTTTTTTAAGGGGAGGGGAGAGATCGATTCGGTTGCTGTTGAAGACGGGACGAAACATATGGGGCCGATCTGGTTATTAGCGGAAGAGATACGGTATAATATACAAGGAGCCGAAGAAGTAGTACATGTGCGTAACCTGGAGCTGGATAGTAAGAAGAGAGAGCTTAGGGTGGACACATTCAGGGTACTGCCTTTACTGGATAAGATGGAGATAGGGAGAAAAAAAGGGCACCAGGTGGATTGTGTGGAGGCGAACAGTGAAGACATATTGATCAGTGGGTTGGACGTGATGGCCTTGCTGAAGCGCCGTCTGATAGCAGATGAACTGAGCGTTCGGGAGACCAGGGCGTATGTATTCAGGGATCGCCGGCTTCCGTTGGAGGAAGGGGAAAAGCCTATGCCTGTGAAATTCCTGAAAAGCCTGCCGGTTTTGGTAAGGGTGCAGCTGGTAAAGATCGGTACAACAAGTTTTGCCTATGAAGAGTATCCAAAGAAAGGGGAAAAAACGGGGATATTGAAGATCGTAAGGCTAAAAGGGACTATTTCCCCGGTGATCAATCATCCGGAGGCGGGGGATCCGGCGTACATAACTATGAAGATGCAGGGATCGCTGATGGGGTCAGGGCTGGTTGATGCTACGACAAGGATGCCTTTACATGCAGGGGATGCTTACGAAGTGGAGGGAGCCTTTCATGAGCTGGATGTGACTACGCTGAATAATTCGGCGGAAAACCTGGGCAGGATACACCTGGAATCGGGCGTGCTCAACAGTCTGGCATTCTGGTTCAGGATGAACGATGAAAAGGCGACCGGGAAGATCGTTGGAGAATATCATGACCTGGTGGTGGAAAAGCTGAGAGGGAACAGTGATGAGAAAAAGGTGGATAAGGTTAAATCGTTCTTTTTGAAAGAGTTGATCATACCTAAGAATAAGGATCGTTCGCTGCCGGAGAAGAAACGAACAGGAAAGGTGGACTATAAACGGGATCCGGAAAGGTATTTCTCTTACTATCTGCTCCACTCGCTGCTGGTGGGGGTAAAATCCAGCTTTTCACTGGGGTTTTTGTTGCCGGGTTGAGGCGCGTTGGGGCGGCCTTTGGCGGGTGGGGCTTGTAGGGTATGGTCAGATCTTGTAGGTTACACCTTCCAGTGCAAGATCGGTATTGGGGAAGATCTCGCGGGCTTCCAGCTCGAAGGCCTGGAGCTTTTCATATTTCGAGCTGAAATGACCGATGAGCAGCCGGTGGACACCTGCCATGCGGGCGATGGTGGCTGCCTGGGTGGTTGTGCTATGAAAGCGTCGCCCGGCTTGTTCTTCGAGGTCTTTCAGATAGGTAGTCTCGTGATAGAGGAGGTCTACGCCGCTGACTTTTTCGGCGATGCGTTCGTCAAAGAGGGTATCGGCGGCATAGGCATAGGACTTTGCCTTTGCTGCGGGTTCGGTGACCCATTGGTTCTCGACGATGTTGCCATCCTTTGTAAGATAACTTTCTCCCCATTTGAGCCGGTCGAAGAAGGAGGATGGAACTTCGTACTGGCGTGCTTTTTCAGGATTCACGCGGCGGAAGGGCCGTATTTCGCGGAAGTGGAAGCCCCAGCAGGCGATGCGATGAATGACCGGGAAACAGCTGACCTCGAATTTTGATTCCCGGATGATGACGCCTTCTTCCAGGAGGGGATGAAAATGCAGATGATAAGGAAGATGTATATCGGCGACTTTTAGCTGAAGGTCGATGATGTCTTTGAGGGCAGAAGGGGCATAGAGGTGTAATTCCTGCGTGCGTCCGAGCAGTCCCATGCTGGTGAGCAGGCCGATCAAACCGAAATAGTGGTCACCATGAAGGTGAGAAATAAAAACATGATTGATCTTGCTGCGGCGGATCTTGTATTTGGCCATTTGCATCTGGGTGCCTTCGCCACAGTCAACAAGAAAGAGCTGGTCTTCCATCGTGATCACCTGTGCAGTAGGATGACGATCAAAAGCAGGTAGAGCGGAGTTATTGCCTAAAATTGTGACGGCCAGCATTACTCGATTTTAAGGTTACGACCAAGCTGGACGGCGTCCAGCTCTCAATTCACTTTCGGTTCCGTGTTTAGACGGTTGACAGGTGTCATACGCTGCATAACTCCGGAAAAATGACAGTGATGGCGAATATAGGGTTAACGTTTATTAAAAGCGTTGAATTGTGCGCAAAATATTTCCTGTATGGCCAGGCCAAGAAAATTGTCGGGTATCGGTAAACTTACAGAACCATCGTTTGTTAGGATTCGTAGGTACTTATGTGTTCTCACAGACCTTCCGCTGATGGGCAGGCTTTCAAGGCGCCCTGCGGGCAGGTTACCGGCCCAAGGAAAATGGGTAGTTGGGCCGGAAGGCGTTTTTTGGAAAGGGATGCGTTCGATATCCGCTGACATTACCGGGATTTTTCTGTTTTCAGACCTGACTTTATTGTTTTCTGACTTTCTGTCTTGTTGTCTCTGTTAGGGTACGTCAACCGTGCAGGGGTGGGTTTTGGGACTTGCCAAAATGCCGGGGGAGGTGGTGTAGGCTGCGACCGGGAGCGGCACAGGCCTGGCTGGGGGTAGGTGGCGGTTGGGTGCGGGCAGGCGGAAGCTGGCCGCGGTTGGGAGGCGGCGCGGGGTTGGGGGCGGCATTGGGGGGCCGGCTAGCCTTCGGGATCATTAAGCATTTCTCTTTCCACCTCTTCGAGATGAATGATGTCCCAAGCCTCACTTTCTGTGGGGGTTACGTTCATCAACTCCAGGAGACCATTGTCTTCGAGGCGGTTTTCGACCGCTGGGGTCAGCTCGCAAATGACGAAGGAGGCGCTGTTATCATAGAAAGCCTGCTGGATCTTTACCAGGCACTCCGCAGCAGCATCGTCCACGTCGGAGATGTCTTTTAGTATGAGAACCACGTTTTTAACGTCTTTTTCGAGAAAAGGTAGCAGACATAGTTCCAGTTCTTCTGTCATATTAGCAGCAAGGGCCGATTCCTGGATACTAATGGCATGAAATTTTTCTCTGGTATCAATTTTGACTTGCATATACACTTAAAGATTATTAACGGCCGTTAATAAAGTGGCGGAAACAGAAGTCAAAAATATTCGTTATTATTGTATAAAGCTCAATAACTTAAAAATGGATAATAATTTTTCAGCCCAGG
>DATJJA010000205.1:0-31233 GCA_035492595.1 Puia sp. | reverse complement strand
ACGAGAAATTGACTGTGATAAACGCTGGGCCCTGGAATCATTCGCAGGAGAAGTATATATGTTTTTGGAAAATTTGAATTTGTATATACAAATTGGATTTTTGGCAAAATGATAGATGAACAGACTTGTTGCCCTCGAACGGAGCGTCGCAAGAAAAGTTTAATAGTAGTAAAACTGCTGGCTCAATACTTCCCCACTGTGTAACATTTTCCCACCCTTCTCCGCCTGAGGCGGTGCTGGCATATTTTTTTCATCCTCTACAGTGTTAACACTATTATTCACCGAAATTAAACTTTGCCACATGACTGACCACAAGAATAAGCAGGGCTCGACTGGCAACGACAAAAAGCAATCAGGGACCAATAAGGATTCGAAGAATGTGCCTCATAAGCATCCTGAAAAAGCGAACAGGATGGATTCGGATGATACTGATGAATCGAAGGTGCGTAAGGGGGCTGATATTGAGAACCCCGATCTGCCGGGGCCCGATAAGAAGATAGAGCTTGATGATAATCCTGATGAAACGAAGAGGAAGATACCGAATATGTAAAATAGCTACTGATCAGGAGTGACCCTGTACGGCTTGTCCGCAGGGACCTCTTTAACGATCTGTCCTTTAACAAGCCCGGTATTTTGTACCGGGCTTTTTTTTAAACTTTATGTTATGGAAACAAAGATACCCAGGCGGCATAGGAAGACCTTGAGTATTTTGAACGATCTTATCCGCATAAACATCGATCGTGTCACGGCCTATGAAAAAGCCGCACATGAAGATAAGAGTCCCGATCTGCAGTTAAGGGATGTTTTTTACCGGATGGCTACAGAAAGCAGGTCATATGTCAATGATCTGCATGCGGAGATCATCCGGTTGGGAGGCGCGCCTGTTACGCAATCCACCATTGCCGGTAAGCTTTATCTGCACTGGCTGAACGGAAAGGTCAATTTCGAAGGGGAAAGTACGAGCTCTGTTTTTGCTGCTTGTATAAAAGGAGAGGAGGCTGTGCAGCGGTTATACCGGCATGCTTTGGAAGAGGAGGAAATGCCGGAGAAGATCCACGGGCTGGTAGAAAGACAGTTGTGGTCGCTGGAACGGGCCTGTCAGGAATTGTTGCGTGTCAATGGCGCGTGAGCGATGCGATTGCGGGGGCCTCATGGTTGAGGCTGGTGGGTTGGAATGTTGCGGCCCTGATGGGGTTGATATATTGTAGCCCTGATGGGGTTGAAATGTTGCGGAGCATTAATGGTGCTTGAAATATTGTATTTCGCGCTCGTGTTTGCGGGCTGCTTCCAAAGATTCAAAGGTTCCCAGATTTTTTCTTTTGTTTGTCTTCGGGTCTATTTTCCTGGAATAGATGCGGTATTGTCCGGATTTTAGTTTGCGTATCATATTGGTCAATTTAGTTACAAACTGGTGTTTTAAGTGATAGGACCCCGTAGAAACGGGGTCCTTGTTTTATTCTTTCAGGTTTATTGACAGAGATTGTTATTAAAAAATTGTGCCAAATGGCTTTTTTATTGCTGTGCTTGTGTAATAAATTCCTCAAAGTAACGTTGCCGCGCTTCAGTCCGGATCACGATCTGCTGTTGTTTTTCAACGCATGGTTCTCCTTGATAATGAAAGATCGCGCTCTTTAAACTTGTATCATCTACGGGCATGTACCGGGGCACTTCCTCTAACTGGTATTGAATTTGAAAAATACTGTTAAAATGAATCGTTATGTTGAATCAATCAGATATGCACTTTTTACAGGAAAGGATACGGGATTTGAAAAATGCGTTGTTTTTTAGTCAGAACACCGCCCTATTGAGAATTGCCACTACAATTGTTACGGTGCTGAAAGTGGATGAATTGGGACAAATGTGGTTCTTTGTACCCAAACCGCAACAGGCTTTACACGAATTTGACCGGGAATTCCCTGTCAGGCTGGAGTTCTTCCGTAAGGGGAAGAAATTCTTTTTGCATGTATCGGGCAAGGCTTTTATTGTTACCGATCCGGAAGAGGTCAACAGCCTGGTCTATGATGAGCTCCGGCAACTGGCAGGTAATAACCTGGTCCTCATAAAAGTAAAGATGATGAAGGCGGATTACTTCGAAAGTTCTGATCCTGCCCATCATGCAGGCTGGTGGCGCGATCTCCGCAACCAGGTTCATTCCTGGCTGTTCAATACCCGTCCCGGCTACAGACCTTATTATCTGGTTGATACACCGATGCCTATGCTGTCCTATCGCCCCGTGGCATAGCTTTTGAATTTCTATAGGAAAATCTTCTAATTGAAAAACAGCCATTTATGAAAAATCTAGTTAAGTTTTGTACCGTCGGGGCTTTTGCACTTCTTTGTTTTAGCTGTGGTAGCGGAGGGGGATCAGACAGCGCGCAGGCTGCGAAGGACTCCAACGCCAACAAAATGGATAGTACGGGTGCGGGCACTACAACGGCGACGCCGTCTATCCCACCTTCTGTTTCAAAGGCCGATCAGCAGTTTGCGGTCGATGCAGCCGATGCGGGGATGACCGAAGTGCAGGCCGGGCAGATGGCGCAGCAAAAGGGCATGGCAAAGGATGTAAAAGCATACGGGGCTATGATGGTAAAGGATCATACCGGTGCTGCAGACAAGTTAAAAGCGATAGCGGCTTCCAAGAATATAACGCTTCCTTCGGCTATCTCCTCAGACATGCAGAAGAATCTCGATGATCTGCAGAAGAAAGAAGGGAAAGACTTTGACAAGGCATATATCGATATGATGGTCTCTGATCACAAGAAGGTGATCAGCAAATTTGAAGATGAATCGAAGAATGGATCGGATGCTGATATCCGTGGATTTGCCGATAGCACGCTTCACACGCTGCGTCATCACCTGGACGAAGCGGAGAAATGTAATAAAATGATGAAAAAAATGTAGAACACCTTACCCAGTTGAATATACGGGCAGGAAAATTTTTCCTGTCCGTTTTTTTTGGGGGGCTGGCGATGGTCCGGTTGCCGACAATGGTGGGGCATCCGGCGATGGTCAGGCGACCGGCTATTCCGTTCTCAGACTTTTTACAGGATTTGCCTTTGCGGCACGGGCGGCTCTCCAGCCAACAGTGATCATGGCGATGAAAGCCGCTGCCAAACCGGCTGAAAGGAAGATCCATATATTCATTTGCATCCGATAGGCGAACCCTTCCAGCCAGCGATGCATGGCGTACCAGGCCAGGGGGATGCTGATGGCGACAGCGATGATAACCGGTTTGATCAACTCTTTTGACACCAGCAGAACGATACTTGAAACGCTGGCTCCGAGCACTTTCCGGACGCCTATTTCTTTTGTGCGCTGGCCTACGCTAAAGGTTACCAGGCCGAAGAGCCCCATACAGGCAATAAAGATAGCCAGGACGGTAAAGGTCAGCAGGAGCCGGCCCTGTTTTTTCTCTGCGGCATACTGTGCGGAGAAGTTCTCATCGAGGAAGTGATATTCAAATGAAGAAGTGGGGTCCCATTTCCTGTACACGGCTTCTATATATTTCAGGCCTTGTGCGATGCGGTTGCGGTTGAGCCGTACGTAGAGGTTGTCTTCTTCTTTCCGCACCGGTGGCATTTGCAGCAAGAGTGGATCGATCCTGTGCTGCAGGCTATAGATATTAAAATCTTTTACCACGCCAATGATGGTAACCTGTTTTGGGGTGCCATCGTTTGTCGTGAGCTGTACTCTTTTGCCGATGGCGTTGGTCCAGCCGAGTTCGCGTACGAGGGTCTCGTTTACCAGTACGGAGCCCAGCCTGTCGGTGGGTTGTGCCGCCTCAAAATTTCTACCGGCGGCCAGCTGGATCTGCAGGGTAGGGACGTAGTCAGGGTCGGCATAAAAGGAGAGGACCTTGGTCGGTTTGGGATCGATGGCTCCATTGTGTGAGAAATTCGCCTGGATGGACCCGATGTCGTTGTTGCCGATGGGGTTACCTGCCGCGGCGGCGGCTTCTATGGAGGGGTCCTGTAATAGCTGCATCTTGAGGTCTTCGATGTGTTCGCGGACTTCCCTGTTGGAAACATGGAACGTCAGGACCTGGTCTTTGTTGAAGCCAAGGTTTCTATTCTGCATGTACAGGAGCTGCAGGTAGAGGATCGAGGAGCCGGCTATGAGGAAGATCGTCACGACGAACTGGAAGGTCACCAGGGATTTCCGGAAGAGCACGGTAGAGGACATGTCGCCCTGTTGTCCTTTTAACGAGGGGATGGTACGGAAGCCGGACAGGAATGCAGCGGGATAGGCTCCGCCGAGAAGTCCTGTGATCAGGGTAAATGTTATGCCGATAAGGGTGGTAGGGAGGACCCCAAACTGCCAAAGGGTCAGATCTTTTCCGGACAGGGTATTGAAGGCGGGCATCAGCAGGGTTGTCAGCAAAGCGGCGATGAGGGCTGCCAGCAGGGTAAACACGACCGACTCCATCAGAAAAAGTACGGCCAGCTCTTTACGGCCCGATCCGATCACTTTTCTGACCCCTATTTCTCTCATGCGTAAGGAGGAGCGAGCCGTCGCGAGATTGATATAATTAATGACGGCGATGATCAGGACGAGCATGGCGATGGCACCGAACAGGTAGATATAGCGGATGTCGCTGTTGCGGCTGATCTCGTAGTCGAGGTTGGAATGCAGGTGGATGGAGGTTAGCGGCTGCAGGTCCATGTGGTATTGGGCTCCCTTGCCCATGGCTTCTTTCAGGTGCCGGTCGTAGAACTCTGGCAGGCGGGCTTCGAGGTTTTTGATGTTGGCGTCCTTACGGAGCAGGACATACGTATAGAGATAAGAGTTGAGGGAATGACCTGTCGTTGGGGCCATCGACAGAAGGGCGCTGAAGACAAGGTGTGAGTTAGCCGGTTGATCTTCCATTACGCCAGTTACGAGGCAGGGGCCCCCGTTCTGGAATACGATGGTCTTATTGAGGGCGTCTTCTGCCTTGTCGAAGAACTTTTCCGCGAGGCTGCGGGTAAGGACGATGGAATTGGGGGATTCGAGGGCGTTGGCGGCGTCGCCATAAAGAAAGGGGAAGCGGAAGATCGAAAGCAATGAATTATCTACGACCAGGATGTCGTCGCGTTTGATCTTTTTATCGCCATAAACGAGGGTTCCCCCGCCTTCTGCGTCGATGCGGGCGGAGGCTTCTATTTCCGGGTATTCGTTCTTCAGCGTCGGGCCGAAGAAGGCTGGCGTCTGTGCGAGGTGGAAGTAGCCGCCTGTCCAGTCACCGGAATGGACGACGCGGTAGATCCGGCTGGAATTGACCGACTGATGATCATAGCTGAGCTCGTCGGAAATATATAGCGCCATCATCCAGAACACGGACAGGCCTACGGCGAGACCGACGATATTGATGGATGAGTAAACTTTGTTCTTACGCAGATTGCGCCAGGCGACGCGGAAATAGCTCTTTATCATGATCATGGAAGTGCTCATTTTATGCCAGTATCTAAATATATGAAATGCAGTCGGTTGCAGCAAATGGAGGAGGCAGAGGAGTTCAGTAATGGTACAGGTCATGTACGGTTGTGATACAGCGGAGGCTTCTTTAAAAACATTTCGACAAATTTTGTTGAATTGTCGAAAATTGCCTATTCTTGTGCTATGAAAGAAGATTTGATGCAGCAGCAGATCCTGGCGGAGGCCAAACGCCTTTTCCAGCAATATGGCCTTGCGAAGGTGACGATGGATGATGTTGCCAAAGCCATTGGCAAAGGCCGGAGCTCGCTGTATTATTACTATAAAAGCAAGGAAGAGATCTTTGATGCGATCGTCACGATAGAGATCAGTGAAATGCTGGCGGCGATGACGCATGCTGTTGAACGGGCGTCTGGCGTCGAGCAAAAGCTGCATGCTTTCTTTCTCACCAAGCTGGAGGTGCTTCGTGAAAAAAGGGCTTTTTTTAAGACCCTTGACGTAGGTATGGATGCTGATACCTTATCTAAATTTCAGAAAACAAAGATTGTGCATCATAACCTGATCATGCGGCAGGAGGGCGTCCTGCTGGAGGGGCTGCTGACGGATGGTATAAAGAAAGGCGAATTGCGTAAGATGGCGGCTCCGGAGCTGGAGATGGTGATCTTTGTGCTGCTGAGCAGTCTGCGGGGAGTAAAACGGGAGCTGGAGATGGAAAGTGATTTTGAAAAGGGGGTCTCTGCCGTGGGAATGCTTACCAAAATGGTGATGGGAGGAATGAAGAAATGACAAACGAACGAACCGGACATACTTTCCGCGCCTTCCGGAACCGGAACTATGCTTTGTTTTTTGCCGGGCAGTCCGTTTCCCAGATCGGTACCTGGATGCAGCGGACGGCGGTGATCTGGGTTATCTATTCGCTGACGCATTCTGCTGCCATGATCGGCCTCGCCTTATTTGCGCAGCAGTTCCCCTCCTTTTTACTGTCGCTTGCGGGAGGGGTAGTTGCGGATCGTCACAGTCGATACCGGATCCTGCTGATCACGCAAGCCGCCTCCATGCTGCAGGCCATTTTGCTGGCGGCGCTGGTACTGAGCGGTCGCTATATTATTTGGGAGATCCTTTCGCTGGGCGCCGTTCTGGGCATTATCAATGCCTTTGATGTCCCGGCCAGGCAGCCGATGGTGCATGAGATGGTTGACAACAGGGAGGACCTGGCTAATGCCATTTCGCTGAACTCGGCCATGGTAAACCTGGCGCGGCTGGTCGGCCCGGCTTTATCGGGGATTGCTTTGCAGCGGTGGGGCGCCGGCGTTTGTTTTATCATCAATGCCGGCAGCTTCCTGGCGGTCATCGCCTCCCTGCTGCTGATGCGTTTTGCCCCGTTCGTACCACCGGTTGAAAAGAAAAAGATCACGGCAGAGCTGGCTGAGGGTCTGCGCTATCTGAAACAAACGCGGGGTATATTCCTGCTGATGCTGCTGCTGATCTGTCTCAGCCTGCTGGTTTTGCCTTATGATACCCTCGTGCCGGTGTTTGCCAAAGTGATCTTTGGAGGCGATGCCGCTACGTATGGCTACATTACCGGCGCCATCGGGCTGGGTGCGCTGGGCGGCACTTTTTTTATGGCTTCGGCCAAAAGAGGGGCTGATCTCCGGAAGTTGTTATCAGGCAGCATAACCGTGCTGGGCGTGGGGCTTATACTTTTTTCGCGCGCCACCTGGTTCCC
Organism: Puia sp.; assembly: GCA_035492595.1. Classification (GTDB taxonomy): domain Bacteria; phylum Bacteroidota; class Bacteroidia; order Chitinophagales; family Chitinophagaceae; genus Puia. The sequence continues at coordinate 24,095 of DATJJA010000205.1, read as the reverse complement.
GCTTGCGCTGCCGTTTGCCGTGGTACTCGGTTTGGGATCCATCACGCCTATGTCGACCTCCATCACCATTATTCAAACGGAATCCGCTGCCCACATGCGGGGGCGGGTCATGAGCTATGTCGCGATGGCCTATTTCGGGATGATGCCCCTGGGCAGTCTCCTGATCGGCGCCATCTCCCAGAAAATAGGCGCCCCGCTCACCATGCTTGGCCAGGGGATACTGGCGGTACTGATCGCCGTGATATTTGGCAGGATCTTTCATCAACAACATAAAACAGACACATGGAACAGCAGAGTAACACAGCCCTTTTAGTTATGGACATGCAGGCGGGGATCGTAGGCATGCTGCCCGGCGCGGCAGCTATTCTTGCCAATACGGTAAAGGCAATCACGAAAGCGCGCGAGCGGAAGATCCCGGTCATATACGTTGTGGTTGGTTTTAGGCCCGGTACACCGGAGATCGGTTTGAACAACAAAACCTTCGCCGCCGGTAAGGAGCGATTCGCAAGTGTCGATATGACTGAATTTATGACCGTTCACGCTGATCTGAAACCACAGGCGGATGAAGTGGTGGTTATCAAGCGGCGTGTCAGTGGCTTTACGGGCAGCGACCTGGAAGTTATCTTACGGGCATACGGTATTCAGCATCTTGTGCTGACCGGCATAGCTACCAGCGGGGTCGTTCTATCCACCCTGCGGGAAGCTGCTGATAAGGATTATCAGTTGACCGTCCTGGCTGACTGCTGTGCTGATGGGGACGAGGAAGTACACCGCGTACTGACTACGAAGGTCTTTTCGCGTCAGGCCGATGTCCGGATGGTTGACGAATGGCATGCAGCGTAGAGATGGATCTATTACATGCGGCGTAGTGCTGGACCTATGGCATGCAGCGTAGTGCCGGATCTGTGACATGCAGCATAGCGTATTATTCAAAACCTTTTGGATGTTGTTTGTTGTAGGGTGTTGCGTCCTGGAAGGCTTTTGCGAAGGCCAGCAGTTTTGCTTCACCGTATAACTGGCCGATAAAGCTGATGCTGCCGGGTGTTCCATCGGCTTTGTAGCCGACGGGCAGGGTTACGGAGGGGTGGCCGGTCAGGTTGGTTATGGCAAGCTGGTCGCCTGTTTCCGGGGGGGCGATGATGATGTCGTATTGTGCGATAAAGGGGTCGATGCGCTGCATGATGCTGGTGCGCATGCGGGAAGCGTTGACGTATTCTACGGCAGGGATGAAGCGGGCTGTGCGGAAGGTATTGGGCCATCGGTCTTTATTCTGCTGGACCATCTGATCGTCCTGGTTGCTGCGGGTCAGCAGGTCGAAAGCGGCTGCTGACTCAACGCTGATGATCAATGATAAGATGTCGTTTCCTTTGAGGTCATCGGGGAAATCGACGGGCGTCAGTTTTGCGCCTAACTTTTTCAAGAAGAACAGCGCCTGTTTCTCCGGGCTGTCATCTGGCAACGATTCGATATAGTTGCGGGCATAGGCGATCTTTAATTTCGGGATATCGGTCTTGCCGGTGTAGTTGAATGGCATGGTCCGGGAAGAAGCGTCGATGCTGTCGCCGCCGTGGATATACGCAAAGACATAGGCGGCGTCTTCTGCGCTGCGGCAGATGGGGCCTACTTTGTCGGAGCTCCAGCAGAGGGCCATACAGCCTGTGCGGGCGATGCTGCCGAACGTTGGCCGCAGGCCGGTTGCGCCGCAGCGCATGGACGGATCGACGATGGATCCATAGGTTTCGGTGCCGATGGCAAAGGGGACGAGGCCTGCAGCGGTTGCACTGGCCGAACCGGCAGAGCTGCCACCGGAGCCTGTTGAGACCTTCCAGGGATTGCGGGTCTGGCCGCCAAACCAGATATCGTCCATGGCCAGCTCACCCAGAGAGAGTTTGGCTACCAGTACGGCGCCGGCTTGTGCGAGACGGGCGGCTACGTATGCGTCCTGCTCAATGACCTGGTCTTTATAGGGCGGCGTGCCCCAGGTGGTGTGCGAGCCTTTTACGGCAAACAAATCTTTTATACCGTAGGGGATGCCCTGGAGCGGGCTTTTAACGATGCCTTTTGCGAAGTCGGCGTCTGCGCGGCGTGCCTGTGCGAGAGCGCTGTCCTCTGTCAGCTCGATAACACAATGGAGGACGGGGCCGTATTTCTTTAGTCTGTTGAGGAATAAAGTGGTCAGCTCTACGGAGCTGATCTTTTTTCTTTTGAGCAGTGAAGCCAGCTCGGGTATAGAGTAGAAGGCGAGCTCGCTGCGATTGGCGGGTAGGCCTGCTTCAGAAGGAAGGTTCCAGGAGATGGGTTTTTGCCGTGGCTCGTAGCGGGTGCCCGGGAGCAATGGGTCGAAGCCCAGGCTTAGCGGTACATCATTATATAAGTTATGCTGGTGCAGGTATTGGTATAAATGGAGGTTATTTTCCAGGCCGCTGAGAATAGAATCACGTTTGGCGGGGGTGAACTGAAGGTCGAAGAGTTTTTCAGCCCCGATGAGATTGGGAAGGAGGGTAGTGTCGCCGGCGGGTGCGGCCAGGGCGGATGCAGGTTGTGCCGAGTCGCGGATCGGCGCAGCGGATTGGGCTATAGCGCCGCCGGTGAGCACGGTAAAGGCGATGATGGTGAGGAGGGATGTTACGCGGGCAGGCAGGGTAGGGAGAGCTTTTCTTATGCGCATGGTTATTTTAGCGTTTTGGTGGTTCAAATTAGTGAAAAAAGCCATCCGGCAGGCAAAACCGGGCGGAGCAATTTTTTGTCGCGACTCACATAAAATCCAAAGTTCCTTGTAACATTCTTATTTTCCTCCCGTCATCTTCATAGTAATGTCAGTAGAAGTCTTTAAAAAACACATTTTGCCCATGAAGGACAAGCTTTTCCGGTTTGCCTTCCGCCTGTTACAAAATGTGCAGGAGGCTGAGGATGCCGTTCAGGATGTGATGGCGGGGATCTGGGCGAAGCGGGATCAATGGGGGGAATGGAAAAGCATGGAGGCCTATTGTATGACGGCGACGCGGAATAATTGCCTGGACAGGATACGGAGGCGGCGCATTTTGGCTGTGCAGGAAGAAAAAGCGGGGCAGGTCAGCAGTCCTGACAGGGACCCATATGAAAAGATGATGGACAAACAAATGATACAACGGATCCGGCAGTGTATGGATGTCCTTCCGGAGAATCAGCAGCAGGTTGTCCGGCTGCGGGAGATGGAAGGCTTTAGCTACAATGAGATAGCGGAGGTGCTGGATATGACTCTTGACCAGGTGAAGATCAACCTGTTTCGGGGGAGGAACGCCATTAAGAAACTGATCACTCAAACGGAGGGGATATGAATGAGATAAGAACGCTTCTGGAGAAGTATTTTTTAGCGGAGACGACGCTGGAGGAGGAGAAGGTGCTTGCGGATCATTTCCGGTCAGGGGAGGTTGATGCAGAGTTGCTGCCTTATGCGGCCTTCTTTGAATATATTGCTGAAGAGAAGCAGGTGTCGCCGGGGGAGGATCTTGAGAAGAGGATATTAGAGAGGGTGGGATTGGAGACCGCGACGGTGCAGGGTGGTGGGCATGGGGCGGGTTTGCTGGCGCCGGTGCGGAGGCTGAGGTTTGGGTATGCGGCTGCGGCAGCGGTGCTGCTTTGTGTGAGCAGTCTTTTTTTGGCAGTGCAGTTGTCGAGCAGATCGGGTGATGGGGGAAAGGTGACTGTGCCGCGGGGGCTGGTAAGCGCGACGATAAAAGATACGTATGACGATCCGGAAAAGGCTTTGGCGGCGGTGCGGCACGCGTTGCTGGTGGCGTCGACGCATATGAACGAGGGAAAAAATATTACGCAAAAAAATATGTCCCGCCTGAATAATAGCTGGGAGGCCGCGACGGGTAATTAGCAGGCCGCGACCGGTAGTTAAGAGGCCGCGACTGGTAGTTAAGAGGCTGCGACAGATAATTAAAACAAAAAATATGTACCGATCAAAATGGATATTCTTTTTTCCGTTGCTGTTGCTGGGCACGGGGGTTTTTGCCCAGGACGACGCGATAGGGAAGTTCTTTAGCAAATATGTCGAGGATAGCCGCTTTACGGTTGTCTCTATAAGCCCGAAAATGTTCCGTCTTATGTCGAAGGTCAACTGGGATACTATTCCATCCGATCTTAAGCAGACGGTCAGCCGTCTTACCAGTCTGCGGATACTTTCGACGGAGACGACTCCGGGCGTCTATTACAAGGAGGCCATGGCCCGGATCGACCGGAAGGAGTACGAGGAACTGATCACGGTCCGCAGCGATAAGGACAATGTGCGATTCATGATAAAAGAGCAGGGGGATGTGATCCACGAGCTATTGATGATAGCGGTCGATAAGGATGATTTTACGATAATGAGCTTTGTGGGGAATATCGACCTGGACAAGCTTTCGCGTTTGTCCTCGGACATGGGTATAAAAGGAATGGAAAATTTAAAAAACATAAAACATAAATAAGATGCGAACGATAACCTTCCCTTTGCTGATGCTGCTGGTTTCTTTTACGGCGTGCGCGCAGACATCACATGTAGATCAATTTTATCAGAAATACCAGGACGCTAAAAAGGACAATGATGGTATTGGCGGCGGCGGCTGGCAATTTAATTTTACAAGTTCCGGGTCTTCGAAGTCGGGCGATGACTGGGTAAGCAAAGTGAGCTTTTTACATTGTTTGTCTATCGATGCAGACCAGACGCAGGAATGGTCTGATCTCGAACGGTCGATCAACAAGGACAATTTTGAAGAATGGTTCTCTGTCCGTCATGGGAAGGGCCGGTTTCAGATGCTGACCTGCGATGGGAAGGGAGGGGTTGAGGATGTGGTCTGTATCGTCGTGGGGAAGGAGGGGAATGGACTGTTCTTTCATATGAGGGGGCGTCTGAGCGCAGCAGATAAAAAGCGGATACAGTCCGCCCTGCAGGATATCGACAGTAATTAAGCCTGTCGGGGGGCAACCAGGCCCGCTGGACTTCAGCTATATAGATATATTTGTATATGTTAGTATTTAGGGCTATCTTCCGTGTCTGTTAGCATACTGGACACACCCAACCAGTAATAGTAATTCCCTGGACAATCTGCACGCTTTCATTTTACGATCATTGACTTCGTATTAAAACGACCAAAATGAAAATTCTTGTTGCAGAGGATGAGCCCATTTTATTGAGGATTATCGAAATGCGTCTGAAAAAGGACGGGCATGAGGTTATAGTCAGCGTGGATGGCCGTGAAGCACTGGCTAAAATTGAAGAAGAGGCGCCCGACCTGATCATTGCCGATATCATGATGCCGTTCGCTTCCGGTCTGGAGATCGTAGGGATCGTGAAGAAAACGACCCGGACTCCCGTGATCATACTTTCAGCCCTGGAACAGGAGGGGGTGGTATTGGAAGCCTTTCAGCTTGGCGCCGACGACTATATCACCAAGCCTTTTAGCCTGAACGAGCTATCGGTAAGGGTCAAACGGTTTGCCATGGGTTCCGTTCCGCATCACCATTGAGCTGTTAATTCGGATATGCCTTCAATACGTCTCCCTATACTACTGGCTTTCCTCTGTCTTTCATTTACTGCCGTATATGCGCAGGATACCCTTACGTCAGACGGGCTGTTCCTGGCAGCTAGAAAAGCTGCTTTTGATGAAAGGGATTACCCCCAGGCAAAAATGTTTCTGTATAAGGCATTGAAGATAAGCCCCGGTTATGTTGATATCCGCGTATTCCTGGGTCGGATATATACCTGGACGCATTACTATGACAGCGCAAAGATCTGTTTTGAATATATACTGGCGGACAAGCCCGATGAGGAGGAGGCGGTCCTTGCCTTCACCGATCTCGAATATTGGAATGATCACTATGATATAGCATTGAGGATATGTGATGGCGGGCTTCGGTACCATCCTGTCTCAGCAGGACTCTTACTTCGGAAGGCAAGGATATTAAATGCGATGAGACGTTTCGCGGCCGCGGACTCTGCTTTACAGATGATCCTGCGAAAGGACAATGGGAACACCGATGCAAGGGCTCTGGCCGACAGGATCAAAGAGCTGACCGTTCGGAATAAGGTAGATCTGAGCTATGACTTCATTTACTTCGACAAACAGTTCGATGACCCATGGCATTTAATAAGTGCCGATTACGGCAGGTCCATGGCATGGGGTACGGTGACCGGCCGGATCAATTACGCCAACCGGTTCAAAGAGAACGGCGTGCAACTCGAGCTGGAGGCTTATCCGCATATATCCAGGACATTCTATAGTTATGTTGAAGCGGGTTGGTCCAGGAATGATGGTGTCTTCCCTCGGTGGCGCGGCGGATTTTCTTTATATGCTAATTTGCCGGCAAGCTTTGAAGGCGAATTGGGCTTCCGTTATCTGCAATTTTCCGGGTCGCCCACCTGGATATACACTGCCTATCTGGGTAAATACTATAAAAGCTGGCTATGGAGCGGAAGGGTCTACATTACGCCGGCGACGTATATAAATACTGTATCTGTTTCCTATACGATATCGGCAAGGTATTACTATGGCAGCGCTGACGATTATATAGGAGCATCCGCGGGTTACGGTATATCTCCCGACGACCGCAACAATGTAATACAGCTGGATAGCAAAACGAGGTTGCTCTCTTATAACCTGAGTGCATTCTTCAAAAAGAAGGTCAAACGCAGGAATGTATGCTCAGCCAGCGCGGGCTGGGTCAACCAGGAATACCTGCCTGCGGCAAGGGGCAATCAATTTCAAACAGGCATCGCATGGCAGTATCGTTTTTAAACCGCTGGTATGGCCGCCTGGTGGTGGTTGTCATCGTATTATTACCGATGTGGATGTGGCTTTTCTGGCGGCTGACGCCAAAGAGAAAACTGGTTGTTGCCATTATAGACAAGACTGTTCCTGCTTCCGGCGGACAGGAGCATGTTCCGTTGAATTGGGTGTTAAATCAGGAAAGGTTTTCCAAGAATAAAACTGAGCTATACCAGCATGAGAAAGATTACTACGGCTTCTTTCCCCTAAGCGATCGTAAATTCGGGTTAAAAGGATTGGAGCGGTTCAGCGGGGATCAGCTGGAGCAATTGAGCAATGATGCCGACGTAGCGTACCTCAGGGGAGGGATGAGTGAAAAGGATCTGTATTTTTTAAAGCAAATGCGGGCCAGGCATAAATTGATCATTACGGAATTTGATCGTCTGGGGTCTCCTACCCTGGATATTTTGCGCAATGATCTTGAAAAAAGCTTTGGCGTGCGATGGACCGGGTGGATCGGCCGCTATTTCGATTCTTTCGATACGGCGGTCAACAGGGAGCTGCCCAGGTGGCTCGTACGGAACTACAGGCAGCAGCACAATGGCCAGTGGCCTTTTAAGAAAAGCGGGATCGCTTTTGTCCGGACGGATGATAAAGTAGTCATCCTGGAAAATGAAACGCATCTGAATAAGGAGTTTCCATACATTTTCTTTAACCGGGAGGCGAAAGTCCATTATGGGCTACCGGATCGTATCAAATATCTTCACTGGTTCGATATGGTAGATACCGACACCAGCATTAATCATGTCCTTTCAATCTTTGAAATAGATGTAAATGACAAGGGGAAAAAAGAGTTGGCAGCCAATGGTATACCTTCCGCCTTTCCTGCCATTTCCGTTCACCTCAACAGTGACTACCGTTTTTTTTATTTTTCAGGCGATTTTTGTGATAATCCCATCAGGCTTATCAGCTCTTACTTTAAAGGAGCAGGGTACTTTCAATGGCTGATGTATAACGGGCGTGACCCGCTGGAAAGACAAAGCTTTTTCTGGAAAGTATATCGCCCGCTGGTAACGACGGTTTTGAATGACTACTATGGTGAAAAAAATCATCTGGGGAAATAGGCCTGGTATAAACTATCCGGGATGAGCCTGGCTCCGCCGAGCAGTTGCTCATTTTTTTGTTTAAACCGCTGGAAGCCGGTTTTGAGGCTTGCTGTTTTGCTGTCGTCGGGCTCCGCTGTCAATTGCATGCTGCTGTTGATCCGGTAGAGGTCATTTGCATTGAGCAAGTATTCTCCCATGACAAAATCGACGAGGTCATTCTTTGTCTGCATTAAAGGGCTGGTGTGGATATTTCTGAACGACCTTGTTGTATCCAAACCTGAACCCATCCAGCTGCCGTATAAGGGGATATGGAGATGGTAGTCGTTCCTGAGCCAAACCAACAAGCTTGGTGTGATATCAAAATGGGTTGAAACGGAGGAGAACGCGGCCGTGCGCTGTAGTAGGGGGGAGTAGATGATGAGGGGAACGTGATAACGGTCGATCTTACTGATCATGGGTATTTCAGGCATACGATGGTCGCCGGTGATCAAAAAGATGGTATTCTTAAAATCTGCCCTTTTCGAGTAGGTTGCCAGGAAATAGCGTAAGGCATCGTCCATAAACAAGATGCTTGCGTACTGATATTGATAATCCCGGTATTGCCTTTTTGTTGTTTCGGTAAATCCCAGTTCGTCCATCCGGTGTTCGAATTTTTTCAGGTACAGATCCTGTTCGTTTATGAAGAAAGGGCTGTGGGTGGCGACAGTGAGCAGCACATTCGCATAAGGCTGCTGCTGATCCTTCTCCACTTCAAAATATCTCCGGAACAGCTCCCTGTCACCGTATCCCCAGCTGAAGCCGGTTGTGGATGGCATTCTGCTGTAACCGGGAGGATAGGTCTTTTCGTCGTTAATGGAAGTCAGCTGGCTCTTTTTCAAGTAGAGGTCCATATTGTCAAAATGGGCATCCCCGCCATAGTAGAAGGACGTTCGGTAACCGTTGTCTTTTAAAAGGCTCAATAAGGATAAATGGGGAGGCATGTTCTCTCCCAGTTCGTTAAAACCATTCCTTCCGAAGGGAAGCGACCCGGTGAGAGAAGGCAATACAGCAAAGGTTCTTCCACCGGAACTCAGGAAGTTTTCCCAGTACAGGCTCTTGTTGGATAAAGAATCCAGGAACGGAGTAAAATTCCCCAGATAGGCGCCTCTATTGGTAAAGGCTCTTCCGAGTCCTTCGACGAGTACGATAACTATATTGGGTGGTGCTGCCGCTTTATTGAAAAATGGGGATAAAACATTTGATGTAGTGTCCAGTGCATGAAGGAAAGGATATTCTTTTTCGTTGATATAGTTAAAACTGACTAGGCCGCGAGTGGTCGGATCGGCTGGGTCCTCGCCGATGTAGGCATTGGAGTAAATATCAAGGTCCAGTTGTTGGGGGTGAAAGAAATGTTGTGCTGTGGCGGTGTAGAAATACCAGGATTTGTTGAGGGAAAGGTTGTTGCTATATTCTGTTCCTGGCTTCAGGCTGTTGGCGGCAGCGGAGAGATCCCAGACCGGCGCAGCGATGACGGCAATAAAGGCCATGGCGGAGAGTACTTTCCCGGGTCTTATCCTTGGGGGCAGATAAATAAAGACTAAGATGGAAAGCGCTGCGGCCAGTGCAAATAAACCGGTCATCGTTAAAGACACTCCGCCTGCGGCGCCGACGGTTTGCCGGATCTCGGTCAATGAATAAGCCCATAAGTCGGCGCCCAATGGGGCCAGTGTAGTAAGGAAATAGGCTGACAAGGCAAGCTGTACGAACAGCAGCAGGGTGGACAGGATAATAAAAGATATACGGGCTGTTCGCTTATGCAATGCATAGAGGACGGAAAATACAAAGAACCCTGCTAAGGCGTTCTGTGCAAAAAAGGCCAGGTCTTTCAGGTAGGCAAGACCGATGACTCTTCCTGGCGATGGGGGAAGGCCGTGTCGCAGGATATCGCTAATCAGTTCAAAAGCCCTGGCGCATGCTGACAGCAGTAAGAGGGCAGTGGCATAACCCAGGTATTCCCTGAAGGAATGGAATAGTGTTTTTGTCGCAGCCGACAGCGGGTGTCTTTTGGGTTTGGCTGTTTCCGGGGTAACGGGCTTTGCTGCAAACCCCCGTCTTTTCATGTCTCCCCATCCGCCTTTTTTCTTCAGCAGGTCAATATATCCTTTTATGGAGCTCCACACGACAAAGGGGTGAAAGCAGAATGGTTCCGTGAGTGCCGCTAATAATAAACGGAGGATATCCATCCGGCGACGGTACTGATTATACGTAATCACTTCCATCAGGATGGCAAAAGCAGAATAGAGATATCCGAAACAGGTAATGAATAAAAGAAAGGTGATAAAGAACTCCCAGTCGATAAATCCCAATAATATAAAAAGGAAGAAACAGATAATGCCGAAGAACTCTATTACCGGAGAGCATAGTTCGAAGAAGAACCAGTAAGGATAACTCAACATTCCAAGCAGGTGGTAGCGTGGATTAAAGAACATCTTCCGGTGGATCTTCAGCGTTTCTGACATACCTCTTGCCCATCGGTTCCGTTGTCTTTCCAGGACGGCGAAAGATGATGGGACCTCGGTCCAGCATAATGGATCAGGGATGTAGGTTACCCGATACTTTTGTTGCTGCTCTTCCATATACCTGCGCATCCGTACGACCAGCTCCATGTCCTCGCCTACTGTGTTGGGATTGTACCCTCCGCACCGGATGACAATTTCTCTGTCGAAAGCGCCAAAAGCGCCGGATATCAGCATCAGACCGTTGAGCCTGCTCCATGCCATTCTGCCCAGTATAAACGCCCTGATATATTCGAGACATTGCATCCGCGGCAGGTAATCCTCCGGCATGTTCACTTTGATCAGGCGTCCGTCTTCTATAATGCAGGAATTGGCAACGCGGATCACTCCGCCGGAGGCGATGACCTTTTCATCGGTTTGTTCCAGGAAGGGTTTGATCATTTTCAGTAAAGCATCCTGTTCCAAAACACAATCCACGTCTATACAAACCAGGTAGTTGTTGGAAGCCAGGTTGATGCCGGCGTTGAGAGCGTCTGCCTTGCCGCCATTGACCTTGTCTACGACCACTAATTTTCCGTAGACGGGGTTGGTGCTCTTATAAATCCCCTTTACGGGCCGGGTAGGTATCCGGGAAGGAAAAAAAAGATCTGTCTTTTTCAGCTGGTATGCGTCGATCAGGCGTTGGAGGCTGTCGTCCTTACTGCCGTCATTGATGATGATCAGCTCTAAGTTGTGGTAATAGATGGATAAGAGGGATCGCACATTTTCGACGATGGTCTTTCCTTCATTATATGCAGGTGCAAGAATGCTTACAGACGGGGCGTGACGGGACACTGCGAGGATCCGGTAATCTGTAAAACTATTCTTATGCAGGTACTTCCTGGTCTCACCGATCGAATAGGTTGCGATAAAGAGATAAGCGGCAACGAGTACGACGGAATAGGTGAAGATACCGTATGTAAATGCGTAGTAGCAAAAAGTAAGAATGTTATCCCAGTTCATAAGGCAAATTCGGATTTGACGTGTAGAAATATTTCCCTGTATGGCTCCGGTATCTGAAGACTTTTTTCTTCCAGCAGGGTAAGTCCGCCGTTTGTGTTGAGCGCTAAGGCCTTTGCTGCTTTCAGCTTGATCATATCATTCTCATCTTCCAGCTGACCGATGAGGAAGGGCGCCTCTTCTTCCGTGGCTATCTTTTGCAGACCATCGAGGATAACAAGTCTGTTAGCGGGGGTTTCCTTATAGAAATGCCCGGTCAGGTGACGGGGTGTATTTTCATCGGCGATGGCGACAAGGGTATGGATGGTTTGTCTGCGCACTACCTCACTGGGATGCCGGAGGCACAGGAGTATCGTATCGTGCAGGGCAATTTGCTGGTATTCCTCTGCGAGTTTCAGGGCGAAGATCACTACCGTGTCGTTGGGAGAGTTCAGCCATCCGGGGATAGCCGGGCTAAGGCGGACATTCATTTTTGAAAAGTTCAGCTGTTCCAGCAGTTTAATCTGCTGCCATTCGGTCAGCGGGTAGGAGACGAGGTCCAAAAATCGAAGCCCTTCAAAGCCTATCATATGTATGATCCCGGTTTGCGCTTCCATGCGGACAAACTCGTGTCTGCCATTGGTGTTCTTATAGATACTTTCCAGGACGTCGGATTGTCCCATCAGGTATAATTCCTGAATTCCGCGTGCCTTGACATGCCATTTGGCGCTATGTAATTTTTTTAGGGAATACTTTTTCAAGCCGAGCTGCTCGTATAGGAACTTTGTATTTTCGGCTGCGGCATCGGTAAAATTTTTTCGGGCATTAACCAGCTCGTTCAATACATAGGACCTGCCGGCTGGATTTTTTGCCATTTGGTAAAATTCTTTGGAGATGGAGGGGCGTTCTTCCGGTTCACTGAAGATCATTTCGCTGATCCATGTTTCCAGTTGCTGGCGTGCGGCCTTTTGATACCCATATTTTTTTCTGGAAAAATGAAGGCGGCCATAGATGACAAGGATAAGCAGAAAGATACCAATAGTGACTATTGCAGCAGCAATTAGCAAATAGACCGGCTGAAGAAGACTTGACATAAGCTCTGATTCGATTCAAACCTTACTGAAATGGATATTGCCGGTTGTGCAGGGGAAGTGAAACTACGAAAAATTATAGTTAAAGCTCCAGAAGTGAGTATACCTACGTTGACTATTGTCAAAAATTACCAAACCTAAGTGTTTTTACTTATATCTCCTCCGTTGTTTTGTAAAGAATTCCCTATATCTTGTCATTCAAGTAGCCAATCTGGCTGAGGCCCTCCTGTAGCATCCCTTGACTTTGACTGTCTCGCTCTAATTCAATAACTTAATGACAAGTAATTTATGATCAGGATTCTATTAGCTGATGATTATACGATTATCAGGAAGGGGGTGAAGCAAATACTAAGCCAGGCGTACCCCAATGCGGAGATCGAAGAGATCGAAGAAGGCGAGGAGTGGACCGAAAAATTGAGCCGCAGCCCATGGGATATGATCATCTCTGATCTGCCAAGCGCCGATAAGGGCGGCTGGAATACTTTACAACAGATCAAGCAGGATTTTCCGGGTCTGCCGGTCCTGATATTGAGTCTTTATACCAAGGAGCATTATGCGCTTCGGGCTTTGCAGGCCGGTGCGTCCGGGTATTTGGGCAAGGATGCGGCTCCTGATGAATTGCTTTGGGCGGTCCGCCAGATCCTGTCGGGGAAGAAGTACCTGGCGATACCTTCAACGGAGAATTGAGAGGCGGTAGTTAAGAAAAATCCCCTAATTTTAAGGAGGCCCGCGGATAAAGGCTGGCCTTCGCCATCATGAGAAAGCAACCGCTCCGTAATGACTCCCGCCGTAATTTTTTAAAGAAAGGAATGCTGGCTGCTGCCGGTTTTTACATTATACCCCGGCATGTGTTTGGGGGGAAGGGCTATACTGCTCCCAGCGATAAGGTGAACGTTGGGGCCATTGGTATTGGCGGAAAAGGGGAGGTAGACATCAATTTCCTTTATGGTACCGGAAAGGCAGAGTTCCCTGTCCTTTGCGATGTAGACGATCGCCGGGCTGCCGCGATCCGCAAGAAATTTCCTTCCGCAAAATATTATAAAGACTATCGGGAGATGCTCGATAAGGAGCACAAACACCTCGATGCCATTACCATCGCTACTCCCGATCACATGCATGCTGTAATAGGCATGGCGGCGATGCAGCTGGGTAAGCACGTCTATATTCAAAAGCCCCTGGCACATGATATTTATGAGACCCGGATGCTGACCCAGGGAGCGGCCCGTTATAAGGTGGTGTCGCAGATGGGTAACCAGGGTGCTTCCGGTGACGGGGTCAGGCAGCTGGTGGACTGGTACAGGGCCGGCGTCGTGGGGGACATTACCGAAGTCTTTTGTTTTACCAACCGGCCGGTATGGCCGCAGGGCATTCAGTGGCCGGTTCAAAAGGCCGAAGTGCCGGCGGAGCTGGATTGGAATCTCTGGCTGGGTACGGCCCCTTACAGGGAATATGTAGATAATCTTGTGCCCTTCAACTGGCGTGGCTGGTGGGATTATGGTACCGGCGCGCTGGGGGATATGGGTTGTCATATCATCGCTCCGGCCTTCCAGGTATTGGAGCTGGGGTATCCGACCGAGGCGCAGTGCAGTGTCGGCAGCGTCTTTGTGGGCGAGTTCAAGCAAGGTTATTTCCCGGACAGCTGTCCCCCGTCTTCGCATATCACGCTGAAGTTCAAGGGCGCTGCAGGCAAGCCTGATGTCAAGCTGCACTGGATGGATGGAGGGATACAGCCGGAAAGGCCGGAGGAGCTGGGACCTCAGGAGGTGTTTGGCGACGGTGACAATGCGACCTATTTTATCGGGACGAAGGGGAAGATGATGTGTGCGACCTATGGGCAAAATCCGAAGCTGCTGCCGACATCGCGAACTGCTGTTGTGCCTCAGACCCTTGCCCGGGTGCCGGGCGCGGATATCACCGGGCACTACAATGCCTGGCTGGAAGCCTGTATGGCGGGTTATGGCAGTGATAAAGAAAAGAATCTCAGCTCTAATTTTAAAGTGGCGGGTCCGCTGACGGAGACTGTTCTGATGGGGAATCTGGCCATTCGCAGCTATGATATACGGAAACCTCGTGGGGATGGCAAGTTTGATTATCCGGGCCGGCATATCAAGCTGCTTTGGGATGGGGCGAATATGAAGATCACGAATTTTGAGGACGCCAATCAGTTTGTGAAGCGCAGTTATCGGGAAGGGTGGAGTTTGGGGGTTTAGGGCATTGCGCCGAATGCGGCGGGCGTTGATGAGGTGCTTATGGCCCCGGGCTAATGGCGGTCCATCCTCCGTCTACGATGAGAGTTTGGCCGGTTATATGTCTTGCTTCGGTGGAGACCAGGAATAAGACGGCGTTTGCGATGTCTTCAGCCGATGCGGGTCTGCCCATGGGGGTGAGGTTCGACCAGGTCTTTTCGTAGGATGCGTCGCCGGCCGTTCGTTCGGTCATGGTGGCGCCGGGCGCTACCGTATTTACTGTGATACCATAGGGGGAAAGATCGATGACAAGGTTTCGGGCCAGCATTTCAAGGGCTGCCTTGCTCATGCCATAGGCCGCGAGGTTCCTGTGTGCCTGGTGGCCGGTTACCGAGGACATAAAGAGTATGCTGCCGCCCTGACCCTGCCCGCGCATCTGCAGGGCTGCGGCCTGTGCCAGAAAAAAGGATCCGGCCAGGTTGAGCTGCATTACCCGGGAAAAGGATTCGGGCGGGTAGGTGAAGAAATCTCCGAATAAGGTCAGGCCGGCATTGGCCACGACGGTGTCGAGACGGCCAAAGGTCTGCACAGCCATGTCGACCATGTGACGGATAAAGGGGATGTCGGCGGCGTCGCCGGGGACGGAGAGACAATTGGGGCCGAGTTGTGCGGCAGCCCGGTCAGCCAGTCCGGGGTCGCTGTCGTTCAGCACGACGCGGGCTCCGCGCCGGATCAATTGTTCGCAGATGGCAAACCCGATGCCCTGTCCTGCGCCGGTGACGATGGCGGTGCGGCCTTGCCAGCCGGAGGGGGCGCCATGAGGGGTGGGGCCGTCGCCGGAGGCGGGATTGTTGTGGGTGTTGGCATTTGTCATATATCAGGTTTCCTGTTCAAAATAGATCTTATAATAATGCTTTTGCAGCGCATCGTCATAGCCTTTTTCGATCAGCTGCCGATCTCCGTGAATATAGATATGAAAGTTCTTGTCCAGCTTGATCACACTTTTGAAAACCCGCGCCTGTTTCTTTACTGCCTGGGGGGAGATCTCAAACTCAGAGAGCTGATCCAGCTCGTTCGCTTTCCTATAGTTCTCATCGTATTTGCGAAAGGAATTGATCAGGTCTTCGTGATGAAGGACCTCTTCTTCAAACTCGGATTTATTGAAATTCCCGTGTGTCTTGAAATAGTCCATGCTCCGGTTCAGGATGTCGATCTGCTCCGTCTTTGACACTTCAAACTCGTCGGGCATGTGCTGGGTAACATAATTCTTTGTCATCGACAAAAAGCCCTGGGTGTGGAGGAACTCATTTTGCCGGATCATCACGCTGAGAAACTTGTCCTTCCAGTACAAGGCTTCTTCACCTTTGCCGTTGGCATCGAAGATCATCAGCTCGTAACCCTCCTGTTCTTCCTGCTCAAGGATGAGGCAGCCCTTGTCGAGGCGGGACAGCTCTGCTCCTTCTTTCAGCTGGAGGTCCAGGTCGTCAAAACCTGGGACAAGGTCGGCGAATAGGGTCTTTGTCTCGGCTTTAAAAAGGCCGATGGCATTGACGGATCTGTCGTCTACCAGGATGTTGCTAAAGAGGGTGACATAGATCTCTCCGGGTTTTATTTTTGGGTGGACGGAGACCTCGAAGAGGTGTGCGGCTATCTTCAGGGAGAGCTCATAAAACTCCGCTGGTTCATGGAAGATGCGTTGTACGAAATTATAGACTTCGTTAAATTCAAGGGAGGAGGCGTGGTGGAAGGCATAACGCTCGTGACAGTTGGAGAACTTCTGCAACAGTGCCTCGCGCATTTTTTCCCGGATGTCATCCGTGGGGACCTGTTCTTGTCTGGATACTAATAATGCACCACCATTCTGCTTGTTACCGGTATAATGAACAGTAAGTCTGTCTAAAGAAGCTTCTGTAAAGATCATGTGAAAAAAACGTAAAGATACTTATATTGCTTACATGAAATGGAAGTGGGACCGGTCGTTTTTACTTACCCTCGTGTATGGCGTGTTCACCCTCCTTTATACGGGCTATATCGTTACGCATCGCGGTGTGATCCGTGGTGTTTTTGATATCGTTACTTACCCGCGATGGTCTTACTTCCTGTGGTTCATTCTTATCGGGAACTACCTGTACTTCATCCTGCAGGGGCTGTTGCTCCGGTCCAGGAACTGGGGGATCCTGCTCCTTTTGCCCGTGGCTCTTTTTGTGGCGACCTTTCTCGTTGGTTATGCCCTGGTCGGGCTGATCCGGCTGGGCGGAGGTGATCTGCTTGACGGGGATGGTCCGGATATGTTCATGACCGCGGGGTTATTTCTCATTGGCAGCTATTTTAGCCTGAGATTGATCCGGCCGGGTGACCGAAAGGCAAATCGGGCGAGAAAAAAGCGATAAGCTCTTGGATTAATCAAAAGGCTTACAGGTCGACTATATGGGACAATTTTACTGACTGTCAAGTCTATATGTAATTCTATATATTGCAATAGAAAAATTATTACAACGACTTATACAATAAAATAGGTTTTAAAGCCTTTATTAGTGGTTAGTAGAAAGAAATCCAATAACTATATAGAAGACCCGATCTAAAACCCAATTATTTATGAAACCCAAACCTTACACAACCTCTTTACGCTGCTACGAGCAACTACAAAGCTGCGGACAGGCATAACATCCTTCTTTCCCGGTTCGCCATTGCAATGATCTTATGGCATTTTTCACGGCTTTTCACAAAGCTGCCTTGAATCTATTGACATAATTGCTGTGAGAGCAGGGACGGATATGTTCAGGTGTGTCAGGTTAATCTATATTCTATGACCCTGAAAATAATTGATAATGATGTATCAGCGGTGGCCCGAATAAAGGCGAGGTTCTCCTTTATCGGAATGCTTCTGCTGAGCTGTGTGGTGCTGCCGGGTTTTTTCCAGACTACGATGGCCGCTCCGGGCAATCCGGGACCGGGGACCGGGGGATATACCTACACGGTTACTGTCGTTAAGGACTTTTCGATCTTTGCCACCGGCACGGATATCATATCGGTAGCGCTCAGCCCAACCCCTCCCTATCCACCGGGAGAAAGTATTACGTTCAACGTCGGCGGCGGCTCTTCTTCCTATGTCGTTCAGACGGATGCATCGGGTGTTGCAACGCTTTATTTCACCAATAACGCTCCGGCGACTCTTCCGGTAGTCATTACCGATGGAGCAATTCCCATTCAGACAGTCAGCATGACTTTCATCGCGGCCCCTGGTCCACCCGACCCGGCGAGGAGCTATTTCACTGTTGTACAAAATCCCGAGAATGCTGATGGCTCCTCCCAGGATTTAGTAGAAGCTTTTATTTACGATACGCATGGCAACGCGATTCCCGGTGCTACCGTAAACTGGACGATCCAGAGCGGTACGGCCACATTTGCGACAAGTTCCAGTCCGACAACGGGGAGTGACGGGAGCGCGACCACCGGACTTACCAGCATGGTAGTCGGGAATGTCAATCTAACGGCGCAGGCGGCTTATGCCGGCAATGTGATCACGCTACATGACCAGGGCAGTCCACCCAATAATTTCCTTGCGATCCAGTTCATACAACCGCCACCAGTCTCAACTTTGAGTTATATCGTTGCTACGGTGACCCCGATGCCTGCGGATGGCACCAGTAAGGACCAGGTGCAGGCGGTTGTCAATAATGCCGTAGGTCCTGTTCCGGATGGTACGGTAGTGACGTTCACTATCCAGTCGGGTACAGCTACCATGACCACTACCGGGACAACCGTTGGTGGTGTTGCGACAGCCTATTTCACGAGTACAGTAGTAGGATCGGTCCAGGTGCAGGCGACTATCAATGGCGGCACTTTCCTGAATGACCAGGCCAACCCGGCCAATAATTTCGTAACGGTTCAATTCGTCATACCTCCTCCTGATGCGACAAAGAGCTATGTCGTTGCTACGGTAACTCCGATGGCTGCGGATGGCACCAGCCAGGATCAGGTGCAGGCCGTGGTCAATAATGCGTTGGGACCTGTTCCGGATGGTACGCCAGTGGTGTTCACCATCCAGACGGGTACGGCTACGATCACCACTACGGGTACAACCGTAGGTGGCGTTGCCACAGCCTATTTCACCAGCACGGTGGTAGGGGCGGTGCAGGTGCAGGCGCAGATCAACGGAACTACTTTTCTGAATGATCAGGCCAACCCGCCCAATAATTTCGTAACGGTCCAGTTCACACAGCCGCCACCCGTCGCAACGCTAAGCTATGTTGTTGCTACGGTGACGCCGCAGCTCGCGGATGGCAGCAGCCAGGACCAGGTACAGGCCGTGGTCAATAATGCGCTGGGTCCTGTTCCGGATGGTACGGTGGTGACATTTACCATCATGTCGGGAACGGCCACTATGACCACTACGGGGACGACCGTAGGTGGTGTTGCCACAGCCAGCTTCACCAGCACAGTGGTGGGGCCGGTGCAGGTGCAGGCGCAGATCAACGGAACTACTTATCTGAATGATCAGAATAATCCGGCCAATAATTATGTGACGATCCAATTTATCGTTGGTCAGGCTATCCCCGGACAGCCTGGCGGGGGCGGAGCGGGTGGCAGTACTCCCGGCGGGGGTGGTCTTCCGCCCGGCAGCGGCGGTTCGGGTACGGGTGGTTCAGGCAGCTCAGGGAATACGAACCCTGGCAGTAACTCCGGATATACCGTGCTGTTTGTTACCCAGGATTTTCAGCTGGCGGATGGCACGCATCAGGATAGTGTCTATGCCTATATCACCGATGCCAGCAAGCATCCGGTGCCAGGCGCCAGTATTACATTCGCTATACAAAATACGCCGACGTCCGGCACGGCTACCGCCGCTGCGCAGCTGGTGGGGCAGGCGGCAACGACGACCAATGCAAATGGCATCGCCGGGATCGGTGTTGTCAGCACAAAACCCGGGACGGTATATATCAATGCCATACTAACAGTGGGCGGCGTCAGTGTGCTGATCGATGGCAGCTACCAGGTCGTGACCTTCCTGAATATGCCTGATATAAATAATCCGCTGACGGCGCTGAGCGTGGTCATTTATGAAGCGCTGGCAGATGGTTCACAGCAGACAGAGGTCAAGGCGCATATCGTAGATCTGGATGGCAATGTAATGCCGGGTCAGGAAGTAATCTTTAAGATCGACTCGGGGAATGGAGTGATCGTTACCCCACAGCCTGCAGTGACGGATGCCAATGGCGACGCCTATATCTATATTACGAGCAAGACACCGGGATACGTGAACATAACGGCAACCGTTGGTGGCCAGTCGATCATCTATGGCAGCCCGGCCCGCGTGAAGTTCGCTCCTATCAATATCTATGTTCCAAAGGTCTTTACGCCGAACAATGACGGGACCAACGACCTGCTGAAGCCGATACTGGTGGGAATTCAGACCTTCCATTATTTCAGTGTCTACAACCGGTGGGGGAACCTGATCTTTACGACGCAGGATCCGAACCAGGGTTGGGATGGGACGTTCAAGGGTGTTGCGCAGCCGGTGGAGACCTACCTGTGGATAGCGGAGGGCATCGATGTGACGGGGAAGAAGATAGTGGCGAAGGGCATGACGTCGCTGGTGAGGTAACAGAAAAATAGTAGAATATTTAAATATTTAAAATCCAATGTCGCGATGAGGAAGACTTATATAATATTGATCCTCTTTTCCATCACAGGCCTTGCCCGTGGACAGGAGATCAATTTTTCGAGGGTGCAGGATATGACGATCTGGTACAATCAGTCCCTCAAAACCGACAAACAAAATAGTCTTAAGCTGAATTATCGCAGCGTCCGGTATGGCGGTCAGATCGCATATAACAGTGTCGCGGCTCTGTTTGACATGCCCTTGCTGTCAAAGGAGGGGAAGAACAAACCGAATTCCGGTTATTTCAGTCTCAGCGCTGGTGCAGCATCCGATAAGACAAACGATGGTATTTTGAACAATACGCTTGGGATGATGGGGCTTTCCTATGCTGTCCCCATTGGTCGTCATGAGACCTATCTTGCCGCGGGTTTCCAGGGTGAATACTATCAAAGCAATCTGAATGTCGCCGGTGTGGCCAATGCCTTTGGCGATCAATACGACAATTACGGTCCGATCGAGGGTGCACCCAGCGCCGACCGTCTGGCTAATGGCTGGTCCTATGGTCATTTCAATGTCAATGCGGGTGTATCTGTCTTTAGCAATGGCCGTAATGATAAATGGTATATAGGAGCCTCCGTCCAGCAGGTCAATCAACCCTATTCTTACAAGATCAAAGCGGATTCTACCCGTCTGAAGACGGGAATAGGCGTCCAGGGCGGATACCGGTATACCACAAAGACCGATGACGAGGTTGGATTTTTTATGTCGATGAGCTGGCAGGGCCCTGCGTACCGGCACTACTATAACCTTTCCTATACCAAGGCTATCCCTGGTGTACAGGGTGGAGCTGCGGTGGGACTGGGTCTGGGCTACCGGTATAATGACGCCATCGTTCCGGATGTGGAGCTGCGTTATCAGAAGATGTTGCTTGCTATATTATATGATGTAAATATTTCGACGATAAATGCGGCCGGCATTGCGCGCAACGGCGTGGAATTGGCCATACGCATAGACTTTTAAAACTAACCCCATGAAGAAGGTAATGATTTGTTTGATTGGTTGCTTCCTGATGGCTCTCACAACCCTAAGGGCCCAGGACTCTGCAAAAGCGGATTCCACGCGGCCATCGGTGGATACGACCAAACAAACGGAGGGCGGCTCTGTCATATCCAGAGATACAGCGGTCTCTGCGCCCCGGGATACGACTATCCAGGTTCGGGACACCACGATGCAGATAAAGGACACCGTTATCTCGCTGGCCGACGATCCTGCGCCAAAACAGGACACTACGATCTACGCTTCGTCGAAGAAGGACAAGGCGGATGCGACGAAGGATGTTGCGGCCGGTAAGCCGGCGGGGACTGATCAGCAGGCTGGGGCTGCGGCGCCTGCGGCGCCGAAAGATACTGCGACAAAGGAAGACAAAGCCGAAGAGAGTACACGTAAGCTGGACACCCGGTGGTTCATCTCGCCGTTGCTGAAATTGCAGTTCCAGGATTTTGCCATGCTGGAAAAGAACAGGAAGGGATATCTCAGTGATGCCAATACGCTGCCTTTCTTCAAACGGGGGAATGCTTCTTTTGCGGCTTCGGCCTATAAGAATCTGACGCAGCGGTTGTCGATCAGTGCGGACCTGGGTTTGAGTTTTGGCCATGTCACGAACGATAATGTGCTGATCAGCCAGACCAAGTCAAAAACCTATAATCTTCTGAATGCGGCATTATACTATCATCTTCTTGCGCCATCATACCGGCTGCAGCCTTATGTGACGGTGGGGATAAACGATGTTATCAACGACGCTTCATATGCCAGCATACCGATGGGCATTGGCGCCAAATTCAACGCCCGGAAAGTTATGGTAACGGGGCAGGTAATGTATGGCTATGCGATGAGCAAGAGTATTTCGAATACGACGATGTATTCCGTGGGGATCTATCTGCCGATAAAAAATAAGAAACAGAAGCAGCTGGACCAGGAGGATAACTCGCCCTATAACAGAAAGAATGACAAGAAAGATACTGCGGGTAAGAGCAATGGCAGCGTGGTCAACAATATCTATATCACCATCAATATGGATTCAGTGCTGAAAGCGAAGGGGCTGCTGGATGACAATGGCAACCCTGTCGGCGGCCGGAGGGGTAATGGCGATGATGACGGGGATGATGACAGCCGTGGCGGGAAAGGCTCAAGGAGCAAGCGGGCAAGGCCGTTCCGGAGCATGGGGCTGGATGATTTCGACGAAGACGACTATAAGATCGATTCGCTGGATGGTAAACCGGTACTGCGTTTTGTCGTTTATTTCGAGTTCAATGAATATGGGCTAACCACCAAGGCCTTTAATAATATCGACAAGGTGATAGGTCATCTCAGGAAGACCTCGGAATTTAGTGTCGAGATCAAGGGGTATACCGACTCTATTGGGACGAACTCCTACAACAACATGCTGTCGCGGAGACGTGCCAAGATGGTGCTGGACTACATGAACAGCAGGGGGGTGCCGACGGAGCTGATGAAGGCGAAGGCCTATGGCAGCGACAATCCGGTTGGGGACAATGGGGATCCTAATCAGGCCTGGCTGAACCGGCGTGCGGAGATCATCATTCATCAGAAAGAATTTACAGCAGCTGCTGCGACGGGGAAATAGTGTCGGGCTTCTCTGCTGCTGGCGAATTGACCGGTGATTGCCGGCGAATTAACCGGCTGCTGCTGCTGAAAAATAATGTTAATTGTATATGAAATAGCGCAATAATTTTCCCAACGCGGGAGTTATTGTGCTATATTTCCCTTATATTTGATAAAAGACGAATTAGTAAAAATCCTTTGATCCATGCTAAACCTTAATTTAACCTCTCTCTGGGGACATTTACCCCACAATATCAAGATCCGCCTCATTGACGAAAAGGGTAATTTTATAGATCCCCTTCAGATTAAAGAAGTAGATTATCTCGCACGCTTCCAGAATAAAGCCGTTGTAAATAAAGTTTATCACCAGATGCTGGCTGATAATCGCAGTGGCGTAATTGAAGTTTACCAGGATAAAATTGTTGTAAGGGAAAATTAGAGTTTCCGGCCAGGGCAGCTGTTATTTGTTGCCGATGATGCGACCGAGCTCGGCGGCGTAACCGGCGCCGACGGGTAGTTCTTTATCTCCTATCCAGACGGACTCCCGTTCTATCCGGTTGACCTTTCCGCAGGCTACGAGGTAGCTCCGGTGTATACGGACGAAGTGTTCGCCGGGGAGCAGGGCTTCGGTTTCCTGCATTGTCAGCCGGGAAAGGATCTTTTCTTCGGGCAGCACAAACTGCATATAGTTGCCCATGCTTTGAACGTAAAGAATATCGCCCATTTTTATCCGCACCTGGCCATAACCGCTTTTTATGAAGATGTCTCCTGCTACCGGTGCCCTTACCCCTTTTTTTAGTTCGTATTGTTCATTTGCCTTGTTGCAGGCTTTCAGGAAGCGTGACTGGGAGAACGGTTTTAGTAAATAATCGATGGCATCGAGCTCGAAACTTTGCACGGCGTGTTCGCTGTAGGCCGTCGTAAAGATGACCATGGGCGGGTCGGGCAGGGCCATCAGGAATTCGGTTCCGGAGATATCGGGCATTTTGATATCCAGGAACAGGAGTTCGGGTTTTTCTTTTTGGATATAATCCATTGCTTCGAAGGCATTGGTGAAGGTTGCGCTGAGGTTGAGGAAGGGGATCTTTGCCGAAAGGTTCCGGATCACTTCCAGTGCCATGGGTTCGTCGTCTATGGCGATAGCTTTTAGCATAAAATGAGTTTGCGGCTTTTTTGCGACCGAGCCTCGGGTTGGGTTTGTGGCGAGGGCGTGGGTTGAATTAGCGGCGGGGCCGTGGATTGAATTTACAATTGAATGGCGAGCTGTACAAAGAATTCCTTTTC
>DATJJA010000204.1:0-12087 GCA_035492595.1 Puia sp. | reverse complement strand
ATGACGCCCGCTCACATGCGTCTTTTCATGGATAAGGATCTGGTTGTACGTCTCCCAGTCATATGCAGCCGGATTGATGAAGATCGTGTTCCCAAAAGAACAGGGGGCCCGGTTCCCACCCGTTTCGACAATACGGAAACGACCATCCCATATGACCGGATTGGCATAGGATTGATAGAGAAGAACAGCCAGCTGTAACAGGAAATGGAAGCCGAATAACAATACCCCAAAGAGATAAACGTAAAAAAGCCAATGGGCAGCAAATGAGAACACCCTGCTAAAAGAGATAGACTCCCGCGCCATGATCACAGGAGCCTCAGTCGAAGCCGCTCCGGTTGCCTCAGTCGAAGCCGCCGGGCTCGCCAGTGCCGGCGTTACAGGCGCACCCGATACCGGCGTAACGCTTACTACCGGTGCCGCAGCCTGCCCTTCTGTCGATCCGCTCCGACGATGCCGGAATTTTACCCTGTCCGCTAAACCCGATCCCGCTACTGGCTGGGCCTGCCCCATGGCTGATCGCGTCTGACCCATTGACGGCTGAGCCTGCACCGCCACTGACGACTGCTTATTCGCCGGCAGCGCAACCTTCATATCCTGTCTGACAGCACGCCAGCTCAATTGCTGAGGCACAGGAAGCACTGGCAGCACGAACGCAATAGCCAGACTTCCCATTAACATCCACCGGTTCAACCGATAAAAAGTCTCCTTCTGCAGAAAGAGCTTATAAAATAAAAAACAGATGGTAGTAATGACCGTGACATTCAGGATATAAGGTATCATTTCTTCTGGGATTTAATGATCTCCAATATTTCATTCAATTCTTCCTGGGATAGCTGCTGCTCTTTGGCGAAATAAGCCAGCATCCGGGGATAAGAGTTATTAAAATAAGATTTCACAATATCATCGAATGCATGCTTTTGATATTCCTCCTTCGATATTGTCGGATAATAACGAAACGTATTCCCGAAAGTCTCATGACTTAAAAAACCTTTCTCTTCCAGGATCCGCACCATCGTCGCCACAGAATTGTAATGCGGCTTGGGGTCCGGCAGTTCGGCGATGACCTCCTTTATGAATGCTTTTCCAAGATGCCAGCAGGCCTGCATGATCTGCTCTTCACGTTTGGCTAGTTTCTGCATATTCTCCTAATTTGAAATGAAGCTACTACTAATTTATTAGTTTAACAACTAATTGGTTAGTTTTTTTCCAGGGAAATCAGGAAAGCGTCTTTCAGCGCCTCATCCTTCAGATAATCAAATCGCCCCGAAGCCCCGCCATGGCCATAGTCCATATTGGTATGCAGCAGCAGCACATTATCATCCGTCTTCAGCGTCCGCATCTTCGCCACCCACTTCGCAGGCTCGAAATATTGTACCTGGCTGTCATGCAGGCCAGTCGTGACAAGAAGATTGGGATAGTTCTTCCGCTCTACATTCTCATAAGGAGCATAGCTCTTCATATATAAATAGGCCTCTTTGTTCTTTGGGTTGCCCCACTCGTTGAATTCATTGGTGGTGAGCGGTATGCTTTCATCAAGCATCGTATTTATGACGTCGACGAATGGCACATCGGCTATCACTCCATGCCAGAGCTCAGGCCGCATATTGGTAATAGCCCCCATTAGCAAGCCTCCGGCGCTGCCACCATTGGCATAAAGATGCGCCGGGCTGGTATATTGTTGCCTGACCAGGTAGTCCCCGCAGTCGATAAAGTCCGTAAAGGTGTTGATCTTCTTTTGCATCTTTCCATCCTCGTACCAGCTTCGTCCCATCTCCTGGCCTCCCCGGATATGGGCTATCGCAAAAACGAATCCCCTGTCCAGCAGGCTGAGATTCGGGCTGCTGAATTCATCATCCGTACTAAACCCATAGCTGCCATAGCCATATAATAGCAAGGGCGCCTTCCCATCCTTTTTCAGCCCGTTCCGGTAAACAATGGAAAGAGGGACCCTCGCGCCGTCTCTTGCCGTCACATACAGGCGTTCGACGGTATAATTGGTGGGTTTATATCCCCCCACCACCGGGTCCTGTTTTAATAGCTGTTTTTCCCGGCTATCCATTTTATAGGCATAGATCGAGGGGGGAGTGACCAGGGATGTATAGCCATATCGCAAAATAGTGCTGTTGTACTCAGGATTGTTCCCGGTATAGGCCAGGTAAGAGACCTCGCTGAAGTCGATGTAGTGATCCTGGCCCGTAACGGTACTGCGGACCCGAAGCTGCAATAGTCCGTTTTTCCGCTCGGACAGAACGATATGATCCTTAAATACCTCGATGTCTTCCAGCAATACATCCGGCCGGTGCGCAATCACCTCCTTCCAGTGGCTGCTGTCAGTATGGTCCAGCGGACATTCCATTAGCCGGAAATTCTTCGCCTTCCAGTTGGTCGTGATATAAAAACGATCCTCCTGGTGTTCGACCCTGTACAATACCTCGGGATTCCTTGTCTGAAAGATCCGGAACGCCGCATCGGGCCGGTCCGCCCGGATCCAACGCACTTCAGAAGCCAAGGTGCCCGCCGAAGAAATAAAGATATATTTTCCGGACTTGCTTCTCCTCACCCCGATATAATTGGATTTATCCGTTTCAGTATAGACTACCTTATCTGTCTGCGCAGCTGTACCAAGCCGATGACGTACTATCTTTTCCGTCAGCAGGGTAACCGGGTTGTTGCGCGTGTAGAACAAGGTCCGGTTGTCGCTGGCCCAGGCTAATCCCGGAGCGGCTCCGCTTAAGCCATCGGTTATGAGCCGGTCGCTGGTGAGGTCCTTTACATAGATATTATACTGACGCCTCGAAACAGTGTCGACGCTAAAAGCCAGCAATCGGTTGTCAGGACTTATCTGCATGGCTCCTACACTGAAATAAGGATGGCCGGCCGCCATTTGATCCACATCCAGCAATACTTCCTCAGCAGCGGTCGTATCCCCTTTCCTGCGGCAGTATTTAAAGTATTGCTGCCCCTTTTCCTTCCGGACATAATAATAATACCCATTCATAAAGACGGGTGGATCAGTTTCATCTTCCCTGATGCGGGCCTTCATTTCCCGGAACAGCTGCTCCTGAAAAACTTTTGTCCCGCTCATCATCGTATCCAGGTAAGCATTTTCCGCTTTGAGATAGTCTACGGCAAGCAGGCTGTCCGGACCTTTGCTAAAATAATCGGCCATCCAGTAGTAGTTATCTCTTACGGTGTCACCAAAAAGGATCCGGTCATGAGATTTCTTCACCGCGACAGGCGGATGAATGCCTTTTGGCCAGGTTCCACCGGAATCCGCCGGGGATGGCGCTTCACAGGCAGACAACAAAAGAACGACTCCCAAAAGAACAGTGGTTGATTTCATGAATTTCATTTGGCTGTAGATGAAAAATAGGCGACTGAATCTACAAATATTTTAGCAGACAGCAGGCTGCACAGAGGAATATGCCCAAATAAATTTGAAGAGTGCTCAAATTGAAATAAATTTGGTATGTGCACCTAACTAACCTGCGACGATGTTTGACATAAGTAGCCAAAATAGTGCAGTCAGAACCTTGCCATTGCCGAATGAGAACGACTTGCTGGCCCGGGTAGCAGAAGGAGAGGAGAAGGCCTTTGCCCTTATCTTTCATCACTACCGGCGTAAGGTCTACTCATATGCTTACCATATTTCCGGTAGCAGCGCACAGGCTGACGAGCTCGTGCAGGACGTCTTCCTGAAAGTCTGGCTTTACCGCGACAAGATCCCCCATATCTTACGATTTGACAACTGGCTTTTCACTATCGCCCGTAACCAGGTCTTCGACATGCTGAAAAGTATGGCCAGAGAAGCTTCGCTACGCAGGCAGATGGCAGGCCTGCTGGATCCCGATGCCAATCCCGTCGAAGACCGGATGCTTTCCCGCGAGAATGAACAACAGTTGCAGCGGGCGCTGGACAAACTGTCTCCCCGCCAGAAGCTGATCTTCACCCTGAGTCGCAATGAAGGGCTGAAACATGAAGAGATCGCCTCCCAGCTTCACATTTCCCGTCATACCGTCAAGACACACCTGGTACAGGCATTAAAGACCTTGCGTAATCTCCTCACCATTTTTTTCTAAAAAGAAAAAATATTTTCTTTTTGCCTACTCCTGTCTCGGGGTTTCTCAGTCTTTAGTATGAATCTATACACATGGAAGATCCACAACGATTGAGCTACCTGTTCCGACGGTACCTTTCAAAAGATTGTACCGTTGCGGAAAGAAACGAATTATTTGATCTGCTGCTTCAGTCTGAAAATGACCCGACGCTGCGGCAGCTTATCGATGAGACCTGGCAAAATGACTTTCCTACCTATACCCAGGACAAGCAAACAGCAGATTCCATTCTCCATCATATCGTAAGTCGGCGAGAGCCCGAGACTCCATCCGAAGACAATGAAGGGCCGACTCTCGGCTTTTCCCGTTCGGGGCATTTTAGTCTCCGCACCGTTCTATTAAACCGCTGGGCCGCGGCCGTTCTCGGCTTAACACTGATCGCCTTCCTGGCCCTTTATCACCACCCCACCCCAACCCGCCCGCTGCCGTTACCCGTTTTGGCCGTTGCACAACCATTGACAGACCGTTGTATGACCTTATCCGATGGAAGCACCGTATTACTAAACAAGGACGCCCGAATAGACTACCAGAAAGGGTTTACAAGAAAGACCCGGGAGGTCACCCTGCATGGAGAAGCCTATTTTGCGATCCACCGCGATCCCCGCCCCTTTATCGTCCACACGGGATCGGTCCGGACGACAGTCTTAGGCACTGCCTTTAACATCAAAGCCTCCAGTGAAAGCGACATCGTCATCACCGTAACAAAAGGAAAGGTCAAAGTAGAGAATGGCGCAGGAGAGTACAGCATCCTCCGCCTGAACGAACAGCTCCGGCTGGATTCGCTCCACACCCGGCTGAAAAAAGTAGCAGTAGATGCCGCCGAAGTGCTGACCTGGAAAAAACCTTATCTGATCTTTAACGACGTAACCATGAAAGAAGCTATGGACGAGCTGGCAGTACGCTTTCATGCAGATATCGTCTTTACAAACCCCGCCGCAGGAAATTGCCCTGTGACTGCTTCCTTTACCGAAAGAGAGTCACTGGAAGCCATCATTAAAGTATTAACAAAAATCAACAACATGGAATATACCATTGATCATGGAAAAGTATTGATCAATGGAGAAGGATGTAAATAAAAACCCGCCCCGGCTGGAACCCGGAGCAGGTTGAAAAGATACCTTTCTCTTAGACAAAGGAGGTATCCCGTTTTAAACAAGCTATCATTCATTTAAAACAATCAAAACTATGACATTTTCTTTATTGTCAGCGTTTGGGCGCTCCCGCCTGGAACAGGGGCGTAGTCAACTGCTTAGCCAAACCAAAAAACGATTGCTGTATTTTATGCGCATCAGCTTTGTCATTCTCCTTTGCTTTTTGTGCAGTATCCAGTTGCTCAGTGCCCGCGATGCCAGTGGACAGGATATGAACAAGGTCTACATCTCCCTGGAGCTGAAAGACGAGCCACTCATAGCCGCCCTGGAAAAGATCCAGCAAATGACGCCCTTTATGTTCGCGTATAACAAACGGGAGATCAAGCGTATCCACAGTCTCACCCTGGGGGGCGGCAGCCGCTCTGTCCACAGCATCCTCGAGACACTGTTGCTGAACACCCGCCTCCGGTATGAACAGGTGGGTAATACGATCGTTATCTCCTCCGTCCGCGACCGCAGCGAAGGAGTTCCGGGAATGTTCAAAGAGCTGTCACCCATCGCAAGTTCCCGGGGAGAGATAAAAGCCCGGATCCTGACCGGGATCGTCACCAATGAAAAAGGAGAAGGTCTGGCCGGCGTCTCTGTTACCGTCAGAGGCAGCTCTGCCGGAACGACCACAGATGCCGAAGGCCGGTTCAAGCTAAGCGTCCCCGATGAAGGTGGCACCCTTGAATTCTCCAACGTAGGTTATGAAACACAGAGCATAAAAATAGGAACCCAGACCGAGATAACGGTAAAACTGAAGGAAACAATAACAGGCTTGAACGACGTCGTGGTCATCGGTTATGGTACGGCCAAAAAATCCGACCTGACCGGCGCTGTCGTCAGCGTGAAAGGCGAATCGCTGGTGGATAAGCCTGTCCCCAACGTTTCCCAGGCTCTGCAGGGGAAAATAGCAGGAGTAGACGTCATGATCAACAGCAATGCACCAGGACAAGGCGCCAAAGTCCGTGTCAGAGGTACCGGTTCCATTAACTCCAGCCTCGATCCGCTGTATGTTGTCGACGGGGTCGTCGGGGTCGATATCAATACGCTCAACCCCCACGAGATAGCTTCCATCGAAGTTTTGAAGGACGCCTCTTCCACCGCAATTTACGGAGCCCGGGGCGCCAATGGGGTCATTATGGTCACGACCAAAAGAGGCCGCAGAGGAGATACCCGCGTCAGCTATGACGGAAATGTCAATAGAGCTTACCTGACCCGGCATCTGAAGACCCTTAACTCAGAACAATTCGTGCAGGTGTATAACGAATCCTTTGCCAACGGCACCAAATTCGATCCCCTGGGGGGAGTCTGGACGCCACCGGCTCCGCTGAATCACGCCAGTCTGCCAAGACTGTTCGACGCCAATGACAAACCCCTGTACAATACGAATTGGGAGAAGGAAACGTATAAGCCGGCCTGGTCCAATGATCATTTCATCAATATCCAGGGCGGCAGCGATAAATCACTGTTCAGCGTTGGCCTCGGCTACCTCGATCAGCAGGGGATCATGATCAACAGCTGGTTCAAACGCTACTCGATGAAGCTGACCCTTGACAATGAAGTGAACAACTGGCTGAAGATCGGCGGGAACATCTCCCTCATCAAAACCCAGCAGCGTCTCATATCGGATGGCAATGGATCGCTTAACGTGCCCCGTATGGTCACCGAAGAGGTTCCCATCGTACCCATAAAATACCCGGATGGCAGCTGGGCAGGTAATAATGATATCGCCGGTCTGGAAGGCGGTCCTAATCCGGTGCACATCTCCGAGTCCCGTTATAATCTGAACAACCAGCTTCAGGCACTGGGCGACTTCAATGCTACCATTCACATCACCAAGGATCTGGATTTCAAATCCGTCCTGGGGTACAATGTCGGCGCGCAAAAGAACAACTTCTATTCCGGTCAGGATCTGCCCCACCTTTCACAGGACCAGGGCGGAGAAGCACATATCAACACCTATTATAATTACTACTGGCAGTCAGAGAATTATCTCACCTGGAACAAGAAGATCAACGACCGCCAGAAGCTGACAGCCCTGCTCGGGGCCTCCTGGCAGAAATACAGACAGGAATGGGCCGATGCTGAAGCGCAGAATTTCATCGATGACTTTTTCCAATGGAACTTCCTGGCTGCAGGCGCCGTCCGGTCACAAACGCAATCCCAGGATTATTTCTGGCAGATGAATTCCTATTACGCGCGCGTCACCTATAATATCGACGACAAATACCTCTTCACTGCCACGGGACGTTATGATGGATCCTCCCGGTTCGGTGTCAACAACAAATATGCTTTCTTTCCCTCCATCGGCGCTGCCTGGCGTATGTCGGAAGAAGAATTTCTAAAACATAGCAACACCATCAGCTATATGAAATTACGGGGCAGCTACGGATTTACCGGCAATACCGAAATTGGACAGTCGCAGTCCCTGGCCCAGCTTCAGCCCAGTGTCACCATCCTTAATGGAGCCAACCAGTCGACCCTGCTGCCTAACTATATCGGCAACCCGAACCTGAAATGGGAAAAATCAAAGCAGGCGGATATCGGTCTCGAAATGGGCATGTTCCGGGACCGGATCAACCTGAACCTGGACTACTATCGCCGTACCACAGAAGATCTCCTGCTGCAGGCGCCGATACCCTGGTCGGCAGGCGAAGTGACGAACAACGTTTACCAGAATATCGGTTCCGTCCGGAATTCAGGGTTCGAGGTCAACCTGCAAACGGTCAACGTCAAGACCCATGATTTCACCTGGTCCACTACTTTCATCTTTTCCGCCAACAAGAACGAGATCACAAAGCTGAATGACGGCAATGCCGATATCTTCCCCGGTCCCAACTTCCTCGGCCAGACCAATGTCCTGCGGGTAGGCTCGCCCATCGGTTCGTTCTATGGGATGACCCGGATAGGGACATATGGCGAGAACGAAGCTGCCGATGCCGCCACGCATGGCCTGAAGACCGGTGACCGTAAGTATATCTACAACAAAGATGGCAGTCCATATTACAGCATTATCGGACGCGCCTATCCCAAATGGACGGGAACCTTCAGCAGCAGTTTTGCTTACAAGGGCTGGGACTTCTCCTTCGACATCCGTTTCGTCCAAGGGGTGAATACCGCCGCGACCTTCAAACATTCCAGCGAGGATAGACAGACCATCGCAAACAGCCTGGCCACTGTCCTGGACGGCTGGACGCCCACCCATCAGAATACCATGATCTCGCAGGTCAGGAACTACAAGTTCGCACAGGATTCGCATTTCGATACCTGGTGGGTGGAGAACGGTTCATTTATCCGCGGCCAGAATATCACGCTGGGTTATACCCTTCCCGAAACTTTAGTCAGGAAAATGAAGCTAACCAAAGTGAGGGTCGCTGCCAGCGCCCAGAACTTTTTCCTGTCGACGAAGTATACGGGTTATGACCCGGAAGTGGATACATTCAACTCAACCTATGGCGCGAACACCACTTTCTCTCAAAACCTGGACTTTTTCTCCTATCCACGCCCGCGAACCTATAATCTTGGCCTGTCGGTAGGATTCTAATACTAACACTTAAATGACACACTGATGAAACGAATTCATTATAAATACCTAAGCTTCGCTCTTTTCATACTGACGCTTGGGTCCTGTAAGAAATTCCTGGAGGAAAAACCTACCAATTTTCTTACACCCGGTTTCACCATCACGAATAACAAGGAAGCGCAGGCGCTGGTCAACGCTTGTTACTACAAGCTGAACGGCCTGGTGACCGGTCAGCCTTCTTCCTATGGAGGCAATACCTGGAACCTCATGGAATTCATGACCGGCAAGGCAAACAGCGATCTGGGACAGACAGGTTTTGTTAACTTCCAGACCCTGACATACAACACCACCTCCTTTTATGTTGACACCTGGTGGCAGCAGATGTACCTGGGCATTGGCGCCTGTAACCTGGCGCTGGAGGATCTTGCCGCAGTAAGCCCCGGCGTCGTCTCGGACTCGGCGAAAGTTAATATGCTGGCCCAGGCGCATGCGCTGAGGGCGCTGTATTATTTCTACCTCGTGCGCCTGTACGGGGCGGTCCCAAAGGTGACAGCTGTCCCCAAGGATCTTAACCTGAAGCTGTCGCGTACCCCGGCGAAAGCCATCTACGACAGTGTCATTATCCCCGACCTGCTCGCCGCCGAAGCTTCAACCCTTCCCTGGCAGGACAATACCGGGTATCTGTCCAAAGGGGCAGTGGAAGCCCTTCTTGCCGACGTTTATCTCACCTATGCCGGCGCAGCCATCAAGGGGGGAGATCAGTATTATGCGGAGTCTGCCAAACATTCGAAGCTGGCTATCGACAATGGCGGCTATAGTCTCTTTCCCAACTATACCGACATGATCAATCCGGCCAATAAGAACAAGGGAGAGTTCATCCTCCAAGCCAACTTCGCAGCTGCCGCAACGTCCTCCAACTCCAGCAACCCGCTGGTGCCGCTAACCATTCCCAACTACTCCGGTATTTCGAAGTACGCGGACGAATATGGTTCGGTCTTCCCAACGGACCAGTTCATCGCTTCCTTCCCGGCAGGTGACAAACGCGTAGCCGAACGCCAGTTCTTTTATACCAGCTATCCCAGCATCAAAGACAATACACCCGTGCATTTCGCACATCATTACATCTACAAATGGTTTGACTCGACAGCAATACGCAGCACTGCCAAGGGTGATCTCAACTATACGATCTATAGACTCGCCGATGTCTACCTGATGTATGCAGAAGCCTCCAATCGCGCCGAGGGGAGCCCGAACAGCAACGCCGTAACGTATGTCAACGCCATCCGGGCACGCGCCAACCTCACGCCGATAGGCTCCTTGTCACAGTCCGACTTCGAACACGAAGTCTGGATCCAACGTTATTACGAGCTCTGTTTCGAAAACAAAATGTGGTTCGACATGATCCGGACGCAGAAGGTACATAATGATGTCACAGGTAACTGGGACGACTTTGTGGGACATAAGACGGTCTGGAACTCGACCTTCACCGCCAGCCAGTTGTTATTCCCATTACCAAAACAGGAGACGGACGTCAATCCTAATCTCCTGCCAAACAACCCGGGTTTCTAAGAAGCCTGGAGGTTTATACGTGCGAGGGGCTGTCCTACACTAATCGGGACGGCCCTTTTTATTCGTCTCCCGTGATCTGCCACCTGCTAAGCAGAATGCCCCACCTGCTAAATACAATTGAACCGGGAGATAATTTTTCCCATATTCAGCCTATGAAACGTAGCTCATTTTTCCGGTTGGCTTTTTCCGCCGTTGCGGGCCTCACCCTTCCCTTCACCTCCTCCGCGCGGCGCCGCACAGTGAAAAGAGCGGACAAGGGCTTTTTTGTGGAGGCAGGCAAAGACCGTTTTGATAAAAGCCTGCCTTTATTCGACGGCGACACCTTTTATTGTAAAGTATCTACAAAAGACACCGACGGGGATATCTATATGTTCGAGTCCACCCGGCAAAAAAAGGGCGGCCCGCCTCTTCATCTGCATTATGAACAGGATGAATGGTGGTACGTACTACAGGGAGAGTTCCTGATAAAGGTCGGCGACCAGCTTTACAACGCCAAAGCCGGCGACAGCGTATTCGGGCCGCGTATGGTGCCCCACACTTTTGCAAAGATCAGCGAAGAAGAAGCGAAGATGCTGATCTTATTTAGCCCCGCAGGGAAAATGGAGGAAAGTTTTATTGCCAGAAGCCAGGGCGCGACAAATAACATGAACGATCTGCAGCGCCAGGAATTCAGCAAGGCCCATGGTGTTGAAATTGTTGGACCTCCGCTGACCTTTCTCAAGCAATAAGGCGGTCATTACTTATTATCATAAAACTTGATCATATTGAACTTATACGAACCATTCTCTCCTTTTGCCAGCTGGTAAAGGACCACCCGGTTGCCGCCGGTGGGTTTGTCTTTCTTGTCATCCTTATTGTAGATAGGAAATCGCTGCAGAAGCGTGCCTTCCATGAGAGAGAACTGGTCATGGCCCTTATAGCCCGTACTGATCTTGGGATTCATCGATGCATCCGGCAGCACACAGGGGATGATCTCTTTATTGGCTTCGGATATAAATCCATAGACCGTTCCGGTGCTTGCATTGGAATCGGAATAAATGATCAATACCAGGTCAGGATACCCGTCCCTGTTGAGATCATCGACCTGGGCGCTGGCCACGCGTCCTTTTAACGTAAAACTGACGTCCCTGGCCCCGCTCTCGAAGCCTACCGGCTTGATTGACAATGGATTTTGTGTAACACTCTTATTTCGGCAGTCTACGCGGTAACCGGCCTTCCCGATCTTCAGAGTAGAATCGATCTTTGGGAATACAACCATTTCAGTCGGGGCAGCAGCCGGCTGCGCAGAAGCAGAACGGGCAGCACTGTCCTGGGCATGGGCAAAACCAGCAAGTAAACACCCAATCAATACAAAAAGAGTCTTCATACCGGTAAAGATAACGGGAAATTCGATATGCCGCCAACCCTTAACTTTACTCCTAAACCATCTGACGTGCTTAAAGCCAGAATACTTTTTTTGTTGGTGACATCCCTGTTCTTTCTGCCAGCCCGGGCCCAATGGAAAGCCCCGTGGATAGCCATGCCGGGCGCAACTGCCGACGGCTATGGCATCTATCTGTTCAGGAAGAGCATCGCATTTCAAACCGTTCCGGCCTCCCTTCCGGTATTTGTTTCTGCAGACAATCGCTACAAGCTGTTTGTCAACGACAGCCTGGTATCCCTCGGCCCGGCCCGTGGGGACGTCGCGCATTGGAAGTACGCTACGATCGATCTGGCGCCGTACCTGCGGCCCGGCGGCAACTGC
>DATJJA010000203.1:0-18781 GCA_035492595.1 Puia sp. | reverse complement strand
GGCTTCTTTTATGGCGACACGACGGAACTGATCCGGTTGGACGGCGTAACGCTGACGGACACGGTGTATGGCCAGGGCAGGGTAGACTGGCATTTTCATGAGGACGATTATTTCACTTTTCTTCTGGAGGGGGGAGTGTGCGAAGGGAACCGCAAGGAAGTCTATGAATGCGTAGCTGGGGACCTTCTCTTTCATAACTGGCAGGATCGACACTACAATATCGGATCGAAGCTTTACACGCGCGGATTTCACGTAGAATTAACCGATCATTGGTATGAGCGGCTGGGTATCCCCGCCAATCTGACGGAGGGCAGTATGCAGCTCGCAGACCCACTGATCAAGAGGCAGATGTATTCCATTTTCAAGGAGGCCAAGCTTTCAGGGGAAGAGGCGCAGCTGGGCGTCGATGCAGCGCTGGCGCAGTTGTTCGGGATCCTGGGGAAAATGCGCGAGGCGCGGGTTTCTGGCGTGGGGCGGAGACCGGATTGGGTGGGCAGGGTCCGGGAAATGCTGCGGGACGGGTCGGAGGATTGGTCGCTGGTGAGACTGGCGAATGAGGTGAATGTCCACCCGGCGCATCTTTCGCGGGAATTTTCCCGATATTTTCATACCGGTCTAGGGGATTACTTGCGGCTGGTGAAGGTGAACCGGGCCATTCGCTTGCTCGGCGACCCGGAGCGGCTACTGACGGAGATCGCGTTTGAGTGCGGGTTTGCGGATCAAAGCCATTTTATCCGGTCGTTCCGGAATTATTATGGGGTGACGCCATTGGAATACAGGCGGTTGATGGGGGTAGGTGGTGGCGGACGTTAAGAATATTCTATTTTTCTTCCCGGTGCGGGTATATTTTTGGGTCCTAACCTGTTATACTATGCGTTTCCTTCTATTCCTCGTTTTCGTACAACTATGGACCGTCCGGCTTTTTGCTCAGGGGCAGCCGCCCGCCGGCCAGATCATGTTTTCCGATCGCGTTATCACTGCGAATCAGATGCGACCGGGGGACTATTTGCAGCAATATACCCTTACTAATAATAGCGACCTTTTTATTACCGCGAATATGGGTCGATCGCTCCTTGCAGATCTTCATCGGACAGCGCCGGGCCTGCCGAATGACAGCCTGTTCCAACGTAATTCCGCGGGCTATCAGTTCTCTCTTTTTGTCGACCACCGGCCGATCTATAAAAGTGACTGCTGGACACCTGTTGAGGCCGTGAGGGACGAGGCGACCATTCTTAAGCAACCGCTGCTTGACTACCCGCATGAAGGTGCGAGCTGGAGTCAGTGGTTCTGGCTCCGG
Source organism: Puia sp. (assembly GCA_035492595.1). GTDB lineage: Bacteria > Bacteroidota > Bacteroidia > Chitinophagales > Chitinophagaceae > Puia. The sequence goes on along the minus strand of DATJJA010000203.1, from coordinate 17,484 downwards.
TTCGCGCGAAATGGCGGGGATTCTGTGCTGACGGATGGCTCGCATCTGCTGCGGCTCGAGATCCGCTCCTGGGTCCGGGTTGGGAAAGATACCCTGCACGGAGCTATTCTTGCTTCCGGGGACCTGCGATTGCAGGTGAAGCGGAAGGTGGTAGTCGATGTGTCGAAGGTTCGGCTGAGCGCGGTCACGCCGTACGATGGGTTCGGGTTGTCGACTGAAGGGTACGATAGCGCCAGGATCAAAGAAATGAAGGGCCTGATCGATGCCGGGATTTTCAAACATATCAGCAGCGTCGTGGTGATCAGGAACGGGAAGATCCTGATCGAGGAATATTTCAACGGTGAGACGCGCGAGACCCTGCATGACCCGAGGTCGGTCGGGAAATCCTTCGCATCAACGATGATGGGGATGGCCATCCGGGACGGCTATGTGAAGAGCGAAGATCAGCCGCTATCGGACTATTATGCTGTCAAAGACTACGCAAATTATTCGCCGGAAAAGGAGAAAGTGGCCATCCGGGACCTGCTGACGATGTGCTCTGCGTTTGACGGGGATGATGATGACGGTAACTCGCCTGGGAATGAAGATAATATGTACGACAAGGATAATTGGGTGAAATGGACGCTCGATCTGCCATTGAGCGCGACGCGGCCAAGGGATCGCTGGCATTATTTTACGGCCGGGGCGATGCTGACCGGTGATATTCTGAATAGCCATGTTCGCGGCGGGCTGGAGGCTTACGCCGATCTAAAATTGTTCAGCCCGTTGGGGATACGCGACTATCAATGGCAGTATACCCCGCAGCATGTGGCGAATACAGCCGGCGGCATCCGGCTAAGGGCGCTGGATTTTGCGAAGTATGGTCAGCTCTATAAGAATGGCGGGGTATGGCAGGGCCAGCAGGTGCTTCCCGCGGAATGGGTGAGGAAGACCTTTACCAAATATCACCCATTACCCTACGGACCCAACCAGTACTATGGGTATTTCTTCTGGAACAAGGCCTACCGCGTTGGTGGGAAAGACTATGAGACCTGGTATTGTACGGGCAACGGGGGCAACAAGATCTTCGTCTTCACCGACCAGCCGTTGGTCATTGTGGTGACGGCGACGGCTTACGGGATGCCTTACGCGCACCCGCAGGTGGATAGGATGATGGCGGAATATGTTTTACCGGCGGTAGTGGGGAAATGACGCTTTTGACTACCTTAGAATGATGAAGCTACTTCTCACTTCTTCGGGCATCAGCAACACGAGCATCCACAATTCGCTGGTTGATCTCCTGGGAAAACCAATCTCCGAGTCCAACGCGCTTTTTGTTCCCACTGCAATATACCCCTTCCCTGGGGGAGGCGGTATGGCCTGGCGGGCGATCTGCGGAAACTCCAAATCACCATTGGCCCAATTAGGTTGGAAGTCTATGGGGGTACTGGAACTCACTGCGCTGCCCAGTATCGACAGAAAGATTTGGGTCGCGGCGGTAGAGGAAGCTGACGCGCTGTTGGTGTGGGGCGGCGACGTTCTGTACCTGTCGTACTGGATGCGGCAGTCCGGACTCGCGGATCTTTTGCCGTCGCTACAGCTGGTCTATGTGGGCGTGAGCGCCGGTAGCATGGCGGTATCCTCCGTCTTCGCAGAAACCTATCGCAACCCGCCTGGTGGCAGCCATAGTGCGCTCACATCGGAAGATATTGTATTCGATACGCCTCAGGGAGAGATCAGGCGGATAATTGCTACGGCGCAGGGAGCTGGGTTGGTTGACTTTGCTTTGATCCCGCATTATGATAACGAGAATTTTCCGGATGCTTCTGAGGTTAATGCAGAAAAATGGGCTGCCAGGCTGACTTCTGATGTGTATGCGATAGATGACCAGAGTGCGATTAAAGTAGAGGATGGCGCAATCGGGATTGTGTCTGAGGGACGCTGGAGGTTGTTTGAGCGTCGCACGTGAATATGATCCGAGCGCTCTTTCTTTTGCACCTGAAAATTGACCATGTCGTTAAAGCATAAACATTTCAAACAAAAGTAATATTTGCTGGAACCAACATTAAGTGGTACCTTTCGCCAATTATCGGCTCCTTATAGTCTGATCTGCTAGTTTGCCCTATCATCAGTTCGCACGTATAAGTTCCCTCATCAAATTTTGTTTTATGCAGATTTATATTGGTAATTTGAGCGAAATGACGACGGCTCATCAGCTAGCCTGTTTGTTCCTGCCATTCGGCGCCGTGCAACTTTCTCATATCGAATGCGACGAGAAGACGGGACGTTCACTTCGCTATGGTTATATTGAAATGGATACACTGAATGCAAAGAGTGCGATCAGGAGATTGAATAATATTCTTTTTATGAACACTTATGTGGATGTTGCAGCAGTGTAACATCGAATATACGTTCTGCAATTGAGCCGGGCGTTTTGCCCATATAATAAAAAAATTTCATTATGACGGTTGATCAAATCGAGCGTAGTATTGGTACCGAACCTGATAACTTCTCCAGGATCGTTCTGAAAGCAAGAACCGTGGAAGGTATATTTATAAAAGCGCCTGACTTTGCAGAGTTGAAGAAAAAGAATTTTTGGCGTATCGTAACCGTAAACAAGATGGAGGAATATGGCCAATCAAAAGATTTAAGTCTATCGCGGATTTTTAATGGTCAGGAGTTTGTCAAGATCGCTTCCAAATAAGATGTTCATGAATATCAGAATTTTCAATATCAGTTTGAATACCACCGACACCGAATTAAGAAAACTGTTCTTTCAATACGGCAATGTCGACTATGCGATTGTAAATAGAAATTCCCTGAATGGCCGGTCGCTAAGGAGCGGAGAAATCTGCATGCCGGTATCGGCGCAGGCCAGGCAAGCGATAGTTTCCCTTGACAAGACAGTCTTTGACGGAAAGATCATTTCTGTGAGCGAACTTCCAGCAGAGTTGTATTAAGGCTCACGGTATTTTATTCCTCTCGTTTCAAAACAATACTTATTTCATTGCCCTTGCCGGCGGAAGTATTTATAGCAAGCGCCATTGAGCCTGGTCAGGATCTCAAAAATAATTTTGTATCCCCACCCCTGTCCCGTCTCCCCAGGGGTGTAAGTTTTATCTACAATAGTCGTCCGTCTGGTCCAAACAAAAATACCCCCGCCAGAGGCGAGGGCACATGAATCGATGCTACGCTCAGTTCAGTAGGTTATCGAGAGGTATGGCGTCTAAATAGGGGCTCAAAAAGTCGATGTTGTCAAACACCCAATACTCTTCGATGGCCTTATTCGCAGAATTGCAATACGCTTCAACATAATAACTGCCGAGCTGAAACAAAAATACCATAGATTCGAAGCTGCTTCTCTTGGCGAGAAGGACACCTCTGTGAAGGACAGTCGATTTTTTCTCTTGCTCATTCAATAAAATAAACTCAGAAAGTCTCATAGTTAACATTTTAAAAAGTGAACATTTTAAACTATTACTAAAAACCTTGTGCTGAAAAAGAAATCGTCGCCGCTAAGGAGTGGTGATGGATGTAATGTAGCCCTATTAAATGAATATCGCTGCTTTATTTTGAAGTTCGTATCTTCAACCTTCTTTAATTCTGTTTTAACTTTCTCAATATAAAAACTTCAACCATCACAGTTCTGAACATCTTTTTGTATCGGCACGTCCTGCTGTCGGAGAATATGAGCGGCGGAACTGATGTTAATTTAAATTATGACGAAATACACAGGTATCGAACTCTTGAAGAGAAATCTCGAACAGGTCGACGCAAAATTTAGTAGCTTTTTTGAAAAGGAACAACCGCGGTGGCCTTCGGAAAAGCGCGACTATTTACGAAACCATTATAAAAACCTCGATCAATTGTCACCCGCTGCTATTTCATGGGATAAGCTGAAGATGGAAAGGCTGCCGGATGATATTTTGCAGGAGGCCCGCGCGGCATTTGCGGCATTCGAGCGAGGCGAAGAGTATCAGGCGCCGGAATGACCCGGCACAAAAGTAATATTTGCCGGTGTCGGCGTTTATTGATATATTACAGTAGTCTTCGGTGTTTTATTGTCTGATCTGCCAGTTTCCCTATCGTCAGCTCGCACATATAAGCTCCTCCATTAAAATTTTGTGTTATGCAGATCTATATTGGCAATTTAAGCGAAATGACGACGGCTCATCAACTTGCCCGTTTGTTCCTGCCTTTCGGCGCCGTGCAGCTTTCACATATTGAGCGAGACAAGAAGACCGGACGTTCTCTTTGCCGTGGATTTGTTGAAATGGACATGCTGCACGCGAAAAGCGCGATCAGAAAATTGAATCATATTCTTTTCATGAACGCTTACGTTGAGGTATTGGCAGTTTGACATAAGACATCTTCCGGTATAGTGGAGATTTGTTGTTGCTGAGAGAGTTCCGATTTTCCTGATTTTTGACTATCTTCAGAAATGATTGCTTGCTATTCATTCAAAATAGCCCCGATCTATGTCCATACGGATAGCCATCAATCACAAGACCACTTACACCTACGACCGGCTTGTTGCCTTGTCACCCCATGTGTTCCGCCTGCGGCCGGCCGTCCATTCCCGCACACCGATCGAGGCGTATTCGTTCAAGGTTTCGCCAAAAGATCATTTCATCAACTGGCAGCAGGATCCCTTCGGGAATTTCCAGGCCAGAGTGGTATTTCCTGAAAAGACCAGGGAACTCGATATCGAGGTAGCCGTCATCGCCGATCTGGTGGTCATCAACCCCTTTGATTTCTTCGTCGAGGACTATGCCGAAAAATATCCTTTCGCCTACAAAGAACACCTGGCAAACGAACTCGTTCCCTATCTGGAGATGGAAGAGGGCGGACCGCTGCTCGACCAGTGGCTAAACAAGGTCGACCGAACGCCAAAACCCATTATCGACTTCCTCGTCTATCTGAATCAACAATTAAACAAAAATATCGCCTACACCGTCCGCATGGAGGCCGGGGTCCAAACCTGCGAAGAGACGTTGACCAGGGCGCTGGGTTCCTGCCGCGATTCCGCCTGGTTGCTGGTGCAAATCCTGCGGCGGCTGGGGCTGGCTGCAAGATTTGTCTCGGGCTACCTCGTCCAGTTGACGGCCGATGTTAAATCGCTGGATGGTCCGTCGGGAACGGAGAACGATTTTACGGATCTTCACGCCTGGACGGAAGTGTACCTTCCCGGCGCCGGCTGGGTAGGGATGGACCCCACGTCGGGTTTGTTTGCCGGGGAAGGCCATATCCCGCTGGCCTGCACCCCTCACTATGTCAGCGCCGCGCCCGTAGTAGGCGCCACCGAAGAATGCGAAACCCGCTTCTCCTTTTCCAATACCGTCACGCGCCTCCACGAAGACCCCCGCGTGACAAAACCCTATACCCCGGAACAATGGGCCACCATCGATGCCACCGGCTACAAGGTCGACGAAGATCTGCTGGCCGGCGATCTGCGGCTGACCATGGGCGGGGAACCCACCTTTGTGTCCGTCGACGATATGGAGTCGCCGCAATGGAACACCGACGCCGACGGCAAAGAGAAACGACTCCTGGCCCATGACCTGCTCTTCCGGCTTCGCGAGCAATTCGGGCCGGCGGGGATGGTCCACTATGGACAAGGAAAATGGTATCCCGGTGAACCGCTCCCCCGCTGGCAATACGGCCTTTTCTGGAGGAAAGATCATGTCCCGCTGTGGAAGAACCACCGGCTGATCGCCCATGAAAAAACATGCCGGGGATATACTCAGGCGGATGCGGGCCGGTTCATCCAGGCCCTGGCCGATCACCTCGGCGTGAGCGAAGAAAATAGCAGTCCCGCCTACGAAGACCCCTTTTACCTTTTATGGACGGAAGGGAAAATGCCCGTCAACATCGATCCTGCCCGGGTCAACTGGAAAGACCCGCTCGAACGCCGGACGCTCTACCGGCTGCTGGACACCAACCCGGGTGCTCCTGCGGGTTATACACTGCCGCTGAAATGGGATTATGATCGCGGTAAATGGAAAAGCGCAAAGTGGATCCTCAGCCGGGAGGCGCTCTTTCTGGTGCCGGGCAACTCGCCCATCGGCTTGCGGCTGCCGCTGGATTCTCTTCCCCTTGTCGCCAAAGAGTACGCCGCGCAACGAGTCGAGCGTAGCCTTTTTGAAGAGCTGGCGCCGCTGGGGGATTACCGGTCGGCTGTCAATGCCCGCTATGGCGGGCCGGCCGAGCGTTTCCAGCAAACGAGCAGCCGGCAATCGACGATGCAATTCACGGAGACGATCATCACGGCCCTTTGCGCGGAAGTCCGGGACGGCATCCTATATATCTTCCTCCCGCCGATGGATTACCTCGAACATTATCTCGATGCCCTCGCATCGGTCGAGGCCACGTCGGAAAAACTGAATCTCCCGGTCCGCATCGAAGGGTATGAGCCACCAAGGGACTACCGCATCGAACGGCTCGTAGTCTCACCCGACCCCGGAGTCATCGAGGTAAATATCCATCCTGCCAACAACTGGAAAGAGTTGACGCACAACATCGGCACCCTCTACGAGCAGGCTTTTTTATCCCGTCTCGGCACCGAAAAATTCATGCTGGATGGCCGGCATACCGGCACCGGCGGTGGCAACCATATTACCATCGGCGGCTCGAAGCCCGCGGATAGCCCGCTGCTGCGCAGACCCGATCTGCTGCGGAGTCTCATCACCTACTGGCAGCATCACCCGGGCCTCTCGTATCTTTTCTCCAGCGCCTTTATCGGCGCCACCAGCCAGGCGCCCCGGGTGGACGAGGGGCTGAGCGAGAAGCTGTACGAGATGGAGATCGCCTTTAGCCAGGTGCCCGAGAGCGACTTTGTCCCTTTCTATCTCGTCGATCGCATCTTCCGGCATTTGCTGACGGATATCACCGGCAATACGCACCGAAGCGAGTTTTGTATCGATAAACTTTATTCGCCCGATACCGCTTCCGGGCGGCTGGGCATCCTCGAGTTCCGCGGGTTCGACATGCCGCCGCATAAGGAGATGAGCCTGGTGCAGATGCTCCTCATCCGGGCGCTGATCGCCAAATTCTGGCGGAAGCCCTACAAACACGGTCTTGTGCGCTGGGGAACCGAACTGCACGATAAATTCCTGCTTCCGCAATTTGTCCGGGCGGACCTGCAGGAAGTGGTGGCCGATTGCAACGAAGCCGGTTATCCTTTTGACATCAGCTGGTTCGATCCCTTCCTTGAGTTTCGTTTCCCTCGGTACGGCACTATCAGCCTGCAGGGTATTACGATGGAGATCCGGATGGGGATCGAGCCCTGGAACGTGTTGGGGGAAGAGATGTCCGGCTCGGGAACAGCGCGCTATGTGGACTCCTCATTAGAAAAGCTGCAGGTAAAGGTCAGCGGCTGGAATGGCGATCGCTACGTCTTGTTGTGTAATGGGCGCCGAGTCCCGCTGACAGCTACGGGTGTAAAAGAAGAATATGTTTGTGGAATCCGCTATCGGGCATGGCAGCCTTCTTCGGCACTTCATCCGACCATCGGGATCGATACACCGATAACTTTCGACATCGTGGATACCTGGAATGGCCGGGCCATCGGCGGCTGTACGTATTATGTGTCGCATCCCGGCGGCCGCAGCTATGACGCCTTTCCCGTGAACGCTTACGAGGCCGAGTCCAGAAGGAGTAATCGCTTCGACGCCACCTCTTTTCAGCAGGATGTGCTCCGGCCTTCACCCGACCTGTCCGCGCTGCGGCGATATATTCAACAGGACCGGCTGCCCTTTCCCTGTGATCCCCCACCGGAAGAGATCAATAAAGAGTATCCGCATACGCTGGACCTCAGGCGTTTCCGAGGCCGTGGATAAACCGGAGTTTTTCTATCACCGGGCCGGAAAGAATAAAGGGATAAAAATCGGGATGCCCCATGCTCCGGTTCATACTGTTGACGGCAAAACAGAGCGGCAGCCACCGTTGGATCAGCCGGTTAAAGTCTTTCATCTTATAGGGATCTTTCGGGATGCTGGCGCTGATCCCCGCCGATTCGTCCAATTCCACGGGGTCGACGGAGATGCCGAAGGACCAGGCAGTTTCCAGCGTATCCATCATATGTAAATAATGCGCCCAGGTTTCCGCCCAGTCTTCCCAGGGATGGGATGTCGCATAGGGGCTCACAAAGCGCTGGTCCCAATCGGCCGGCGCCCCATTCGAATAATAGGTGGCCAGAGCGGCGGAATAGTCCTTGCGTTCGTCGCCGAACAATTGGCGGTATTTGTCGATGACGGGCCGGTCCCTGATCAATACATCCCAATAGAAATGGCCGATCTCATGGCGAAAATGCCCCAGCAGGGTCCGGTACCGTTCGCCAAGATCTTGTTTGTTCCGCGTCCGCTGCGCCTCGTCTGCCTCGGCAATATTGATAGTAATGATCCCGTTGTCATGACCCGTCATGATGTGCTCGCCATTGGGGGAATCGGCCATAAAATCGAAGATGATGGATTCGGTTTTTCCGGCACAGGTTACCTCGAAAGGCAAATGTAACCGCAACAGAGAATAGATCAGCCGGTGTTTGGCCACTTCCATATTCTTCCACCGGAGCCGGTTTACATTGTCTTCCAGCGAGGGGATCACGCGGTTCAACGTGCAGGCAATACAAAAACCAGATTCTGAATTGGCGGGAATCAGCCAGTTGCAGACCGCATATTCCGCATTCCTGCAGTATTTGTACCCGGATTCCGTTTCGAGGGTAACCATTGTCAACGCAGTGGGGTCGAAACCCACGGCATGTCCGCAATTCAGGCAGATGCTATTCTCGAAATACAGGGGGTTATGACAGTTGTTGCAGGTGTATACTTTCATGATGAGGTTATGGAACCTGGGAGGAGCAACAATTGTACCACCGGGATTGGCTTACTCCACTCTTCTCATATCCACGGACACGGACAATCCGTGTGTCCCGCTGCTGAGGAGGATTCCCCGCATCGGTGCGATGTCCGCGTAGTCCCGGCCCCAGCCGATGGTGACATGCTGCTCCGCCGGCAGCAGATTGTTGGTAGGGTCGAAGTCCACCCAACCCAGATTGGGGATATAGACGCTGAACCAGGCATGCGAGGCGTCAACGCCGATGAGCTTTTCGACCCCGGGCGGCGGGAGCGTTTCGATGTAGCCGCTGACGTACCGCGCCGGCAGACCGGCCGATCGGCAACAGGCAATCGCCAGGTGCGCAAAATCCTGGCATACCCCCTTGCGTTCGCGCATGACCATCGCCAGCGGCGTAGAGACGGTAGTGAAGCCGGGGGTGAACCGGAAATCCGTATAGATGCGGTGCATGAGATCACCCGCGGCCTCCAGCACGGGTCTCCCGGGTAGGAAGGATCCACGCGCATAGGCGGCGATATCGTCGTTGGCAGCCGTCATCGGGGTTTCGAAGAGATAGCCACCGATATCGGCATCCTGTTCCAATGAACGATCTCCCGCGGCCTCCATCCGCTGCTCGATTTCGGAAGACACTCTCACCGACAATTTCGCATGCTCTTTTTCGATGGAGAAATAGATGACTTTGTTGCCGAAGAAGTCTTCGTATTCGTGGAAGGTATCGGGTTCGGGATGGATCTCTACTGCCACCGAAGTACAAGATTGCCGGTGCGTATTCCGCGGCACCAGCCGTAGCAGGTTGTAGCATACGCTCACCGGCTCATGATAGGTGTACGTCGTTTGATGGGAAATGAGGTACTTCATGTTTGAAATAGGTTTTTGAGATCACATCCGGGATCGTGGCCAGCAGCAGGCTCATGCGGGACAGGAAATCGTCAAGCAGATGATAGTTGTTCGCATCGGCGGTCAAAGTCGTGAGCTGATCCTTATCAGATGATTTCAGGAGGGCGTTGGCTTCTCCGATGATCCGCTCGTATTCCGCCGGGGCATGACCCGTCCGGGCTTCGGGCAGATTTTTACGATGCGCATTTAGCCGGTCCACCTGATAGGTGAGGCTCCGGGGGTTGTTGGGATCGAACAACAGGAAATCCAGCACCAGCCGCAGATCGATCGGACGACGATATTTATACCTGTAATTGACAAGACTCTCCTGACTCATCAGCACACTCTGTTGCAGATTGTAGTCGACGAGATCGCTGTTGCGGACCACCAGCGTGGTTTTCAGCATCGAAAGCAATAGCAGGCTTTGCTCTATCTTTCGGCCGATGTCGAGTACGACCCATCCCTGTTCGCGGGAAATGCTCTCGCGGTTGAGGCCGATAAAGGCTACGATGAAGGTGATGAGATTATCCAGCGTATGGAGCATGCGGAGGTGGCCCTGGTGTGAAAGAGGGATGTCCTGGGCCAGCTCCTCTTCCATGGTACGGAGGACTCGCCAGGTATCGGTCGACCAGTGTTCACGAACTTCGTGGATGACCCGCTGCAACTGCAGGAAATTAAACTTCAGGCTTCCGTTCCTTCTTTCATTCAGCAGTACCTCTTTCAGTTCCGTCCAGGGATTGGCGAATTTAGCCTGGCTTTGCGGCCCAGTGAATCCGGGATAAGTGTAGGTATATTGGGTGAGGGCCACGAGCAGGCTTTTCTCAGTGTGTTGGTTGTTTTCGGTGTTCAGCTTGTTGCCTTCGGCGAGGAATTGCATGACGGTTCGCAGGAAGCGGGCGTTGCCCAGCACCCGTTCGGTATAGCGGCCTACCCAGAACAGGTTTTCGGCGGCGTGGCTGGGCAGCATTTCCTCTTCCGTTTCTGCGATTCGGTCGGGGCTTACCTTCAGCGCAGTGAGGGTACGGTCCGGCTCCGGGGAGAGGATCCAGGTGTCCTTGCTGATGCCGCCGGATTGGTTGGAGATGATAAAACTCCCCGACTCCGAACCGGTGCGGCAGAGCCCGCCGGCCATCGCCACATAGCCGTCTCCTCTGCTGACGAGAAAGCTACGGAACAGAACTTTCCGGGTCTCGATCTTTCCGCCGATGAGGGCGGGCGTCGAAGATATATCTACCTTCTCCTGGCCGACGAAGTGGGCCGGGTTTGCAAGGATCCGCGCCTTCAGATCCTGCAACTGCGCGGCGGAGAGTGCGGCGCAGTCGATGGATGAGCTGCCTGCGGGATTGCGGGCGATCTTTTTTATGACGAGGGCAGGCAGATGGTTCAGCACATACTGCATCTCTTTGGGCTGCCCGCACCACCAGGTGGCGATGGTTGGGATAAGGAGGTCTTCGGACAGAAGATAACGGGCCATTCGCTGTAGGAAGGGCATCATTCCAGGGTTCTCGAGCACGCCGCTGCCGATGGGGTTGGCGATGCTGACATGGCCGTCGCGGACGGCCTGCAGGAGTCCGGGGACGCCGAGGCGCGAGTCTTCTTTCAGTTCGAGCGGATCGCAATAGATATCGTCCACGCGGCGAAGGATAACGTCCACCCGTTCGAGGCCGCCCATCGTTTTCAACCAGACGTAGCTGTCTTTTACGATGAGGTCGTTGCCCTGTACGAGCGTGAAGCCGAGGTAGGAGGAAAGGTAGGCGTGTTCGAAATAGGTTTCGTTGCTGGAACCAGGGGTTAAAATGACGATCCGCGGAGCGGCCGGCTGCCGCGATTGGGTGGGCTGACGAGGAGCGAGCCCGTTCAATCCGTCCCGCAGGGCGTTGAAATACGGGGCCAGATGCCGCACTTTTTGGCCGTCGAAGAGTTCGGGTACGACGCGCGTCATCGCCGTACGGTTCTCCAGGGCGTATCCGGACCCCGAGGGCGCCTGGGTACGGTCGTTCACTACCCATAGGCGGCCGTCGCGGCTTCGGGCAAGGTCGGCAGAGTACATCACGAGGTGCTGGCGGCCGGGGAGTCGGATGCCGCAGCACTGGCGGAGGAACCCGGGGTGGTTGTAAAGAAGCTCGAAGGGCAGTATTCCGTTGCGGATCAGCCGCCGGTCGCCATAGATGTCTTCGAGGATGAGGTTTAGCAGGCGCGCCCGTTGCAGCAATCCTGCTTCCATGGAGGGCCATTCGTCCTTGCTGATCAGGAAGGGGATGATATCCAGTTGCCAGGGCCGGTTAAGGCCCGAGGGGTCACCGTAAATATTATAAGTGACACCGTTCTCCCGGAGCAGCCGGGTGAGATCTTCGTTGCGGCCGGCGATCTCTTCGCTGCCCAGCCGACCATAGGACTGAAAAAACTCCGCCCAGTGCGGGGGCATCCCGCCGCTCGCGGTCCCCCCTATTCCCTCATGCAGTCCAGCCTGGTCAGCGAAATGGTCCATGAGGCTAAAAATAGGGATTTTGGGGAAGAAATCGTTATGAACGAATATTCAGGAAACGCCAATTTGTTCGGGTATCGTTATATATTTGTAAATATAACGAACAGGAATGAAAGCAAGTGTTATTAAACCAAACCTATTCTATTCGATTCTTCTGTTATTCTGCTTAGTGGAAAATGCAAATTCTCAGTCGTCGGGCAGTATTAAGGGCAGCGTTACCGACTATGGAAGAACGCGTTTGGCCCACGTGAATATTGTCCTTGATAAAACAAATTTCCACACGACCACAAACGACAAGGGTGAATACAGCATAGCTAACATCGCGCCCGGCAGTTACCGTATTGTTATTTCGCACATAGGCTATCAAACTATTGAGCGGGATATTTATGTAAAACAAAATGAATCTCTCGAATATTCTTATGCACTTCAGATCAGCGCTTTTGAAATTCCATCTGTTGAGGTGTATGGAGAAGGCAGATTTACGAATATTGCCCGATTACCTGAAATCGTTGGAACAACTATTTATTCGGGTAAGAAAAATGAAGTGCTGCTTCCTGACAGCATGAATGCAGATCTTGCACAGAATAAAGCCAGAGATGTGTTTGCCAGAGTGCCGGGTATCACTTCCTGGGAGTTGGACGGTTCGGGTACCCAAACGAGTGTGGCTGCAAGAGGGTTAAGTCCTCACAGATCCTGGGAATTCAATGTGAATCAGAATGGATATAATGTTAATAATGATTTATACGGTTATCCTGAAGCAATGTATAATCCTCCACTGGAGGCTGTGCGGGAGATCCAAATTATTAGGGGGTCTGCCGCACTTCAATATGGACCTCAGTTCGGCGGCATGCTTAATTATGTAATTAGAAAACCCGATACGGCTAAAGTGTTGCAGTTTGAAACTCAGCAAACTTTCGGATCGTTCAATACGTTCAATTCATTCAATGCATTGGGTGGGAGAAAGGGAAAATTTACTTACTACGGGTACTTTAATTATCGCAGCAGCGACGGATGGCGTCCCAATTCCAACTATAATTTCCTGAATGGTTATGGAAGTTTGCATTATAATCCGACGGACAAAATGGATATTGCTGTCGAATATTCAAGGGAAAGCTATGTGCAGAAATTTGCTGGAGGGCTTACCGATTCAATGTTCGCTGCCGACCCACGTCAGGCCACAAGAAGCAGGAATTATTTTAATCCCATAATCAATTTACTTTCCTTGAAATTGGATTATTCCATAAATTCCAGGACGCAGTTGAGTGTTAAGGCGTATAGTTTGTTTGGACAAAGAAATATGGTGATTGCCAATCCCAATCTGGCAACAAACGCGGACACTATTATCAAGACATTGGGTTCCTACGCGCAGAGGCAGATCAACAGGGATTACTATCAGAGCTATACTGTCGATGTTCGGGTGATAAGAAAATACAACCTGTTCGGTAACGAAAGCGCATTGTCGGGCGGAGTGAAATATTCAAACATCTCAACAGACAGAAGACAAAGCGGATTGGGAACCACGGGAACTGATTTTGACCTGACTATGACTGGTGATTACGGTATTAACCTTCTTTTTAGAACGGTTAACTATGCTGCATTTCTGGAGAATATTTTCAGGATTACCAATAAGCTATCCGTCACTCCTGGTATCAGGTATGATTATCTTAATACAACGCAAAACGGAACCCTATACAGCGTTTATAACGATTTTCGTCCCGTTTCACTTTCAACTTCCAGAAATATTTTGCTTGGTGGAATAGGGGCGCAATACAAAATTGCAAGGAGTGCGGAATTTTATGCGAATTATTCCCAGGCCTATCGACCGATCCTTTTTTCGAACCTTATAATCGGCTCAACCACGGCAGTGATAGACCCGAATTTGAAAGATGCAAAAGGGCACAATGCAGATATTGGAATAAGGGGAAAGATCGGGAATATATTGAACTTTGATGTGAGTGCCTTTGAATTATATTATAGGAACAGAATAGGAAATATAACACTATCAGACAATGCCGGGAATCCCTATTCGTATACAACCAATGCGGGAAATACGCGAACCAGAGGAGTGGAGGCCTATTTGGAAATTCATTTGCTTAATCTCAAAGATGAGAACTCCAACTCCGACCTTTCGATATTTTCATCCTACGCCTATAACGATGCAAAGTATTTGAGCGGGACGGCCGGAAAAGTTAATCTGACCGGGAGAACTCTGGAAGATGCTCCGAAATATGTTAGCCGTTCCGGAATAAACGGCACGGTCAGGAATATATCTGCCACAGTCTATTATTCCTTTGTGGGCGGATTGTGGTCGGATGCCAACAATACGCCTGCCTCCGAAAAGAATCCGACTGTGGGATATGTGCCATCCTATAAGGTGATGGACTTCGCCATGAGCTATAAATTTCTTGACAATTACAATATTAGAATTGGCATAAATAATTTAACTGATAATAAATACTTCACCCGAAGGACCGAAACGCTGGTTTATCTTGGTAAGGGTGTATTACCGGGTGATGGAAGATCTGTCTATTTTACGTTGGGTGCGAAATTCTGATCACTGGCAGTAGACCTGGCACTCTGAAATGCCGACTTTGATCAAAACGCCTGGGAGAAATAGGATTTGGTAGCGCAAAATGTGCATTAAAAACCCCACACAGTTACCTCCTTAATACTGCAAAAACATTTACGCTGGCCGGTGGCATAGTTATTGAGTTTCGTAGAGATAAGCGGCTGGCTTAACGTTTAAGTAGTCAGCTTAATTCACTCACGTTTAAAATTGTTTTATGAACACGAATAAAATAACAGTCCTTGCATCTGGTTTAGTAATGGCATTTACTCTATTTGCGTTTACTACGTTCAAGAATGGCTCCATCAAAGGAACAGTGAGCCCGTCGGCTGCAGCAACTTCTGCTTACGTTGTTTCGGGAATGGACACGATGAGAACAAATATTCGGAACGGTAGTTTTGAAATTGGCGAAGTAAAACCCGGCACTTACAAACTTGTGATAGAAGCCGTTGCTCCTTATAAAAATTTTGAAAAGGAAGGAGTAGTTGTCAACGAAAAGAAGGCTACTGATGTAGGAGAAATTACCCTGCAGCAATAACCTGTTTCTCAGACTGGGGAAAGTGTTTCCATTCAACCGCCCGGCTGCGGCGGACCAATGTCCGGGCCGGCGATATTGAAAATAACACGTTGTTTTCACTACTAGAGCTCCTTGCGAATATGCATTTCCACGGAGTGAGTTTTTCCGTCATCGGTGAGTTTTATCGTATTCCCGGAGCCTTTCAGGCCGTCCACTTCCCATCCCGACGCAGAG
This sequence comes from Puia sp., assembly GCA_035492595.1. GTDB lineage: Bacteria > Bacteroidota > Bacteroidia > Chitinophagales > Chitinophagaceae > Puia. The sequence goes on along the minus strand of DATJJA010000203.1, from coordinate 1,977 downwards.
TCGTCGGCTAACTGGAAAACAGTAATCCGGTACTCGGATCTACCATAGCGATACGTCAGTTGGATCGAGGGCCAGCCCGTAGGAAAGCATGGCCGGAATGACAACGAATCCGACTGGCGGTCCATGCCGATCAAAGAATCCAGAATAAATTGATACATCCAGCCGGCGGAACCCGTATACCATGTCCAACCGCCCATACCTTTATGTGACGAATTTGCGTATACATCAGCCGCCATCACATAGGGTTCTACCTTGTAGACGTTGATCGACTCCTCATCGCTTGCATGGTTGATGGGATGGATCAAATCCAGCAGTTCGCTTACTTTTTCCCGCTGGCCCAGTTTTGCAAATGCCATCAGGGTCCATATCGCCGCGTGTGTATACTGGCCACCATTCTCCCGGACTCCGGGTACATAGCCTTTGATATATCCGGGGTTCAGTTCCTTTGAATTGAAAGGAGGGTCAAGGAGCTGGATCAATTTCAGGTCTTTCCTGACGAGCTTTTCTTCGAGGGAAGCCATGGCCATGCCGGCCCTTTTATCGCCTGCCGCTTCGGATAGTACGGCCCAGCTTTGGGAAACGGCGTCGATACGGCATTCTTTATTTTCCCGGGAGCCTAAAGGCGTGCCGTCATCGAAATAAGCGCGCTTATACCATTCGCCGTCCCAGCCTGTCGATTCGATCCTGGACTGCAGGCTTTCCGCTTCCGTTCTACACATCTCGGCAAAGAGGTGATCTCCGTAGGAATCTGCCGTATCGGTAAACCGGCGCAGTACATCGTAAAGGAAAAAAGCGAGCCAGACGCTTTCGCCCATGCCTTTGCTGCCTACCTTGTCCATTCCGTCGTTCCAGTCGCCGGTACCAATGAGCGGCAGGCCGTGTACACCAAAGCGCAGACCGTGTCTGATGGCCTTTACGCAGTGTTCAAAAAGCGTCCCGCCGATGTTGCCGCTCGCCGGCAGGTCATAGAGGGATTCTTCTTCCGGATGAAGGAGCCTGCTTTCCAGGTAGCCTACGCTGGTGTTCAGCACGGCCGTGTCGCCGGTGACCTTGATATAACGGGCTACCACATAAGGCAGCCAAAGCATATCGTCTGAACAACGGGTTCTGACACCCCTCCCTTCGGGTGGATGCCACCAATGTTGTACATCGCCCTCCACGAATTGCCTGGACGCATGTAAGAGGATCTGTTCCCGGGCCAGATCGGGCCTGGCGTAAAGCAGGGCCAGCACATCCTGCAACTGATCCCTGAACCCGAAAGCGCCGCCTGATTGATAAAATCCGCTCCGGCCGAATAGCCTGGCGGAAACGGTTTGATAAAGGAGCCAGCCATTGCCGTAAATATTCAGGGCGGCATCGGGAGTCGTGATCTGTGTTGATCCCAGGATCTCCTTCCAGTATTCTTCAACCCGGACGAGCGAGAACTGGGCAGCGCGTGGGCCTGAAAGTTTCCTGATGAGCCCGGCCGCTTCGTCGGCATTCGGTGCGCTTCCCAGGACAAATACCAGGTCTTTTTCGGCACCTTCCGGCAGATCGAATACTACCTGAAGGGCAGCGCAGGGGTCCATGCCTGCTCCTTTTCTGCCGGAAAGCCTTTTGCGGTACATCGCTTGCGGATCCTGCAGATTTCTATTCCTGCCGATAAATTCGAGGCGGTCCGTGGTGAACCCCACGGGGCCTGTTTCGTCGACCTTGAAAAAGTTAACCCGTTCTGCAAACGCTGTGTTGTATCTATTCCTAAAAAGCAGCGCTCCGCTTTCGGTATCCTGTTCGGATACAATATGCATGGCCGTTCTGCTTGCGACGTCGCCCAGGATAATTTCCAGGTAGCCTGTGGCGGAGAGCTTGCGTCGACGGCCCGACTGATTTTTTATTTTTAACAGCGTCCACTTAACGGGCAGGTCGCTGTCTACAAATACGAACATTTCTGTCGAAATGCCTTGTTCGTCATGTTGAAAGCTGCTATAGCCGAATCCG
>DATJJA010000202.1:0-29997 GCA_035492595.1 Puia sp. | reverse complement strand
AGAGGTGCGCCTTTGTCGTCAGTGATTTTACCGGTTACGGTCCGGTTTTGGGCTAATAACTGGGTGATGGACACGCAGATACATGCCATCAACAACAGGATTTTTCTCATGTGCGTAGTAGTTGGTTTTGGTTCCGAAAATTAAAAACGAATTAAAATTAATGGTTTTAACCAACGATTAACACGCAGTTTTCACATTTTTTATAAAAATAATATGTAAAAATTAGACTGATTGATCCTTAGAAATAAAAAAAAGCCAAAAAAAAAATAAAGAATATCCTTACCCGATTCAGCCGGAAATATCCTCTTTCATCGGAATTCCCTTTTTTCCGGACAGGGCTTTCTGTTACTTGAGCCCTCAACAACCGATGAAAAATGGAGAGTCTCCACCATATCAACATCCTGTTCCATGTCCTGGCGGGGTCTATTGCGCTGCTTGCGGGTCTGGCGGCCCTGGTCGTCCGAAAGGGCAGTGTCAGTCACATCCGGTTTGGCCGGTATTTTATGCGGATGATCATTGTGGTGATCTCGACCGGGCTCATCGGCGTCTTTGTCTTTAAACGCAACAATTTCCTGCTGGTCATTACCCTCCTTTCCGCCTACAACTGTTTTAGCGGGATCAGGGTGATCCGTCTGAAGGGACAAAGACCCGGTGCGATAGACCGTGTCGTACCCCTCATAGTGATGGCCGCCGCCCTTTACTATCTGTATTACATCAGCTCTATCGGATTATATTGGTCACCGGTCATCATTTACTCAACGATCGGCGCCCTGTTCCTGGTTACCTGTTACGATCTTTGTAAACTATTCTTTTCCCAAAGCCTGCTTCAAAAAGCATCGGGGTATGAGCACGTTTACAAAATGGTCAGTGCGTTCAGCGCCATCATGTCTGCCTTTACCGGTACTGTCTTTCCGCAGTATCAGCCCTATAGTCAATTTCTACCCTCCGTAATGGGTTTGGGCTACATTATTGTTATCTTTATTGGGTTTAGTAATAAGAGAGCAAAATGCACACAGCTATAAAAACACTACTGATCAGCTTTCTCATTGGGCTGTCTTTTGGTCTTTACTTATTTTTTACCTACGATCATACTCCCCTGCGCGTTTTTAGCTCTGTTCTTTCCGCCGTCAGCATCGGTTCGCTGATGCTGCTGGTCATCAGTTTCCGGCATTATCTTACAATAGTCACCCCGCACCAGACGCTGAAGATCATTATCATCATCGCGTTGCTGGCAGCGGCGGCATTACTGGGAACCGAGATGACGCTACTCCTGCGGTCGCTGCTATCCCACGAGCAATACCAGGTCTTTAACGGAGGAAGCGTCTATATCCTGAATATCCTCATCGTAATGGTGACCGGCGTCCCCATGTATATCAGCGAAGAATGGAAGACGATGCTAAATTCAAGGTTATTAAACCAGCAATATCGTGTCCTGCAGCTGGAACAGCAGCAGACTGTCTTTGAGCTGGAGCTGCTCCGCGCGAAGATCAACCCGCATTTTTTATACAATGTACATAATACAGTTGCGGGTCTTATTTCAAAAGACCCATCGAAAGCCGAAGAACTGGTTCTCCTTTTATCAAAATTCTTCCGGTTCTCGTTGAATAAGAACAGCGCGACCTTTCACTCCATCACCGATGAGCTGGACATCATCAAAACGTACCTGCATATGCAACAGATCCGTTTTGAAGACCGGATGAGCTATATCATCCAGGCTGATCCGGAGGTCCTTTCCTGCCAGATCCCATCCTTTATATTACAGCCCATCGTGGAAAATGCGGTAAAACATGGGATCGAACCCTGTGCGGAGAATGGCTTTGTATCCGTGGTCCTGACGGATGACGAGCAGAACATCTCCATTACGATAGCCGATTCCGGGCCGGCATTCCCGGACGAACCCGGAACCGGACATGGTCTGCAAATGGTCATGAGTAAGCTGAGATTGCTTTATCCGGATGATTTTAAAATGGAATTGATCAACCACCCTCAAAAATATGTCCACCTCACTCTCCCAAGAAGAAATTAAAGTCCTGCTGGTCGACGATGAAGAGGTGGCCATACACCGTCTCAAAAAACTGCTTGGGGCCTGGCCGTTCGTCAACATCATTGGCCAGGCAAAAGACGGCCGGTCAGCGGTGACCATGATCAATAACCATCGTCCGGACCTTGTCTTTTTAGACATCCAGCTGCCGGGCCTGAATGGTTTTGAAGTGCTGCATCAGCTGCAGTATACCCCCCTGATCGTTTTTACTACGGCGTATGAAGAATATGCGGTAAAGGCGTTTGAAAAGAATTCACTGGACTACCTGCTCAAACCTGTAGAAGGGGAAAGGCTGGCTTTGACCATGAAAAGGATCATTCAAAATAAAGCCGGTGATGAGGACCTCCTGCTGAAAATCCAACAGCTGATCGGTTACGAAAGAACAAAAGACCGGATCAGCACTATCCCTGTGAAAACCGGGAATAAGATCATTCTCGTCCACATAGCCGATATCATTTTCCTGGAGGCAAAAGAAAAATATGTGACCGTCCACACGAACGATGGAGAAAGACTGATCGAATATTCCCTTACCTGGCTTGAGCACCGCCTTCCGGAGGAATTCCTTCGTGTCCACCGCGGCTTTATCGTCAACAAGCTAAAGATAAGGGAGATCCAAAAGTATTTTAAGGGGACCTTCCTTCTGATAATGGACGATGCCAAAGGCTCAAAAATAAAGACGGCTTATTCCTGGTCCGAAACAATCAAGACTAAATTACTTTTACCATAAATTATGTTACAGAATCGGGTCGATCCCTGGGGAAATATAATAAAAACCAGCGCCCGTGGTTCCTGGATGGGAAACAGGGGACTGCTTCACGACGAACATCAGAACATCCGTCGTCCCTTCAGGCTGCAGGCATGGCTGATCTGTCTGCTCGAATTTAAAGGGCGGAAGAGGCCGGTCATGGCTCCCCGACAGTATACCGAGCTCTTTTTCATGGATGAGGCCACAGCCTTTTCCGCGGGTCATCGCCCCTGTTTTGAATGCCGCAGGAAGGATTTTGACCGGTTCAAGACATTATGGATCAAAGCCAATCCTGAATATGGGTTTGATGAAAAAACCTATATCCGGAAGATCGACGAGGTCCTTCACAGGGAAAGGATCGATCACAACGGTTCTAAAATTACATATATCAGTATACTGAAAGACCTCCCGGATGGCGCCTTTGTAGTCTATAAGGACCAGCCGGCAGTAGTCGCCGGTTCATCGATCTATCCCTGGACACCGTCGGGCTACGGGAAAGGGATACAATTGCCGAAGGAGGAACGCCTGACGGTGCTCACACCGAAGTCGGTTGTCAAAGTCTTTCGGTCGGGCTATATTCCGCATATTGCACTTTAGCCACTCTTGCCGGGAAAAGGTACCCGGCTATTATAAGTTCAAATACAAAATTACTACCTTTATGCAGGAATCGGCAAAAAACCAAAGTCAACGAAGCTGCTATCATGAATATCGCTCATAAACTAAGCAATTGGGGTGACCGCCATCATCCCGGGATCCTCGATGTCCTTCGGATGCTTCTTGGATTTTTCTTACTTTACAGAGGTATTGTTTTCTTTAATAATTCAGGTTACCTAAGATACCTGATCATTGAGACTAAAGCCATCAACGAGTCCCCGGAAATAATAACAGCGATCATCTATTATGTGACCTATGTACATATCGTGGGTGGTGCGCTGATTTTGCTGGGCCTTTTCACCCGGTTATCGGTATTATTGCAATTGCCAATCGTCTTTGGGGCTGTGTTTTTTGTAAATATCACCTCTCCATACATCAATTCTGAGCTGTGGCTTTCCGTTTTGGTACTTGCCTTACTTGTGCTTTTTCTTTTGATCGGCTCGGGGCCATTTTCACTGGATCGTCTTTTGCTGAAAGTTAAAATGCAGGAAGAAGGATAAAACAGACATCTGCGCGACCCGCAAAGCAATTATCTCAAGCTGGTAGTAGTTGAACTGGACAAAACTGTGCCGGTGATCTTAGTTTGCCTCGCCAGGTTTTTTTATGGCATTTCGATAGACCCGTTCAATGACCTCAACAACCAGTTGGGGGTCCTGCGTATGAACCCCATGTTTGTACCCGGGCAATATCATCATAAAACTATTGTGGTTGTTTTCGATCAGGCTCGTATAGTTTTCGATCCTGAAACGACGTATCGCATCTTCTTCGGCGATGGTATGTCCATTCCGGGAGCTGTCCGCAATGGCCTGGAGACGGTGGTTATGAGTCAGCAGGATGGCTACCGGGATATCCGGAAGCGGTGGCAGCGAAGCATATTCAGCAAAATATCCGTTCCGGAACACGGTATTCAACAATCGCTGGTTACGATGTAATTGCATTGGTGGCAGTAAAGTATCCAAATCTGTTTTCTCCATATGTGAACGGGTAAGCTCCAGGCTTCCGGGGTTGATCCGGTCAAGCTCTTCCTGCTGTTTTGCCGTCCGGACGTAATCAGGTGGATCGATAAATACAAGACCGGCTACCTCTTTTGGATACAGGGACGTGAATAACCGGATATAGGGGCCACCCAGGGAATGCCCTATCAATATATAGGGTGGTGGTACATGAATAACAGCTAAAAATGAATGCAGTCTCCGGCAAAGATCCTTATCGGTCACCAACGTACTATCTTCCGCCGATTGTCCCTCCCCGTTACGGTCATAGCTTACAATGGCATATTTTTTTGACAGGGCAGGATAAAGACAGTCGAAATTCTGTACAGATCCTGCACCGAAGCCCGCTTCGAATACGAGAACCGGATCGCCCGGGCGGCGCGTTTGGAGCCCAAAACTGGTATAGGATATCTTTTTGCCGTCAACAGGGATAAATTGACGGGGGTAGGGGGATTGCGCGGGAAGATGATTGGGGAAAAGAAGCGCCCAACCGGCAAGAAGAAGGATCTGCCGGACGCGGCGGGATCTCGTTAAAGTCCCATTAACTAACCGTAAGTAATAAGTCATTTCTCCGGGTAAATTTTAAAAAAGTGTTTTATAAAATTAATAGTTAAGCCAGAGATTAGCTAAATTACCACAATGAAATATGCAAAATCAACATATGAAATCTGTGATGAAAGGTCAACTATGACCGCAGGCGCGACATTTTGTACATTCAATCCATGAATAGCGACGGAGCAGGAGGTTATGATGTGATCTGGAGAATCGAAAAAGGAGTTTACAAAGACAGATATATTGCTTACCGTTTCTAAACACTAACGATTACCATGACTATACTTCAAAACAAAAATGCGATCGTCTACGGTGCCGGCGGCTCGTTGGGCGGCGCCGTCGCCAAAGCCCTTGCCAGTGCAGGCGCCAGGGTATTTTTAACCGGCCGCGACCTTGGCTCCGTCCAAAAAATTGCAGATGAGATCCTTGCCGCCGGCGGTCGTGCAGAGACTGCACAGGTAGACGCCTTTGATGAAAAGGCGGTCAGTGCTCACCTGGATGCCGTTGTACGATCAGCGGGCACGGTAGACCTGTCCTTTAATGCAGTCGGTGTCGATGTTGTGCAAAACATTCCGCTGACCGACATTTCGGTGGACGACTTTGTACGTCCGGTAACACTGACTATGCAAACCCGCTTCCTGACGGCAAAAGCAGCCGGCAAGGTAATGATGAAACAGGGATCGGGAGTCATCCTATCCCTTACCGCAACGCCCGGGGGTATCGGATATCCTTTCACGGGCGGCTTTGCACCTGCCTGCAGCGCTGTCGAACGCCTCTGCGCCAACCTTGCCGCAGAACTTGGTCCCTATGGCGTGCGCGTCGTAAACATCCGCTCCGGAGGCTCTCCTGATTCAAGGGTCTTTAAACAGGCGGTGGAAAGCAATCCTGCCGCCATGGAGCCCATCCTGCAAAAGATGAAAGGAGACACGATGCTAAAGCAATTGCCCCTGATGGCCGATATAGCCAACGCAGCGGTATTTCTGGCTTCCGATCTATCGGGGAAAATAACCGGGGTCACCGTTGACGTGACCTGTGGAACGACTGCAGGTTTGAATTACAGGGCGACCCCTGAAGCCGTCAAATAAGCGAAAAGATCACAACGGCTCACAGTGATGCCCACACTTCGCGATGAGCAGCTGGATCTCAGCTTCTTCAACCGATCCCTGCAGGCTTTCTATCCGCAATACCCTGTCGCAGTCATCCAGGTCAAAATTGATCCTGCAATGGGAAAAGGTCTGCTGCAGGAAGCAAATGATCTGCCTGGCCACCAGTTGATCCTGGACATCGGTCTTCATTGAAGTCGGGCATGTGGATATCCATAAAGATCAGTTGGATCTCCATGGAATGAATACTTTGCAATGTTCAGCGTATTGAAAAAGAAATGGGGATGTATCTGCGCCTTAAGAAAGGACAGCTCCGAATCCAGCTGCTTCTGCACGAGCTGCTGGCTCTTCAACAGGTCTTTCTGCCATATCCGGGTGATAGATATGCTGGTCCTTAATCCAATCAGCAGGCAGGCCGTGAGCAGCAGGGTAGTGTCCGGCTTAAGCCACATGCAGCAGAATAAATTTTGCCAGCTTTTGCTTATACAGCCGCCGTCCGTGCTTTTTGCTTCGGGATGCGCAAAAAGTATCAATACTTTCATAAATTGCTCATCGGTCCGACTTGGAAAATGAAACAATATGAACAAGAACACCTTTTTTCGCCCGACAGCATTGCTCTTTTGTCTGCTGTTAGCCTTCAATGCCTACAGCCAGTCTACCGGCGATGCGTTGAGAGTAGTGCTCATCCGTCATGGTGAAAAGCCAAAAGAAGGATCCGGGCTCAACTGCCGGGGGATCAACAGGGCCAAAGCCCTGCCCGCCGTCCTCAATGCCAAGATAGGCCTCCCTGGCCTTATCTACGTTCCGGCCATTGCTGATGGTGATGTGACCAAACACGCCCGGATGGCCCAGACGATAATCCCTTTTGCCGAGAAATATCATCTTCCGATGAACAGCGACTATAAGGTCAACGACATCAAAGGCGCTGCCAGAAACATCCTGAAGCAAAAAGGAACTGTGCTCGTCGTCTGGGAACATAACGGACTCGAAGACCTGGCGGAGCAGCTGGGTGTTAAAGAAAAGCTGCATTGGAGCGATAGTGATTTTGATACTATCTGGATCATTACATTCAGTAAAAAAGGAAAGGCGCGGTTACAGGTTGACCACGAAGGAATACACCCATCTGCAAAGTGTAGTTAAAATGACCATTTCTGCCATACGATCGTACATCGGAACAATCAAAGAGGATCCCTCCCTCCGGGAAGAAAAGAATTTCGACCAGCGTTCTGAAGTTATTGACTTTCTCGGATTCCAGGTCATTGACCGGATCGAAGAGCTCCTGCAGGATACCAATCAACCGGAAAGCCTGATCCTGCTCAGATCCCGAGCTGAAAAGATAAGGGATGAGCTGGAAGAAATCGATCATACCGTCTTTCAAAAGCTTCTGGCAAGGATCAGATCAAAGCCCCCCGCAGGTAATGAGTTCAAAGACCTGATCGCTGAATATGTCGATCTTTATTCAGACCCTTCCCCTCATCGGGGCGGACCAGGTTATGACAATCTCGATATCTTCATCAACGGATTGTCGCTCTTTCAGGCTATGCCGGTGCAGACAAAGGTTCTCGAACCTGACATGGTAGGCTATCAAAAGACACCGGCCAGGGTCGTTTTTGAGCTTGTTGAAAGAGTCCAGTTCAGCCGGGGGGATGTCTTTTTTGATCTGGGTTCCGGTCTGGGTCAGGTAGCCATACTGGTAAACCTTCTCACCGGGGCCACAGTAAGGGGTATCGAGGTCGAACCTGCTTTTTGCGACTATGCCCGGGACTGCGCCGCGGATCTCCATCTGTCCCATGTGACGTTTGTAAATGCTGACGCGCGGAAGGCAGACTATTCCAAAGGAACTATATTTTTTATGTATACGCCCTTCAAAGGTGAGATCATGGAAGAGGTCCTGGAGATCTTGAGGAAGGAATCACTCGGCAGGAAGATCAGGATCATTACCTATGGCCCCTGTACTGCCCAGGTCGCGTTACAGAGCTGGCTGGACTTTGAAGCCCCGGGGGATAGTGATATATATAAGCTCGGGGTTTTTAGGAGTTCTTAATACTTACAGCTCAGTCGCCAGCTTATCTATAAGATGCCTGCTCATGGCCGTAACATTCTCATCATAGTGATCCAGGTATTCCCCTGTCATTTTTTTCAGCGACTTGAACATTTTCAAATAGACCGCCTTGTCAGGATCTGCGCTGCTGACGGTCCCCGTCTTTACTTCCGCGTTGTTCCTGTCGAACAGCCGGTAGGAAACAACCATATCCTCGATCGTTGGTTGAATGGAGAGTGTTTCGGCCCCAAATCCCGGGAAGACCAGCCATCCCTTGTCATCCAGCAGAAAGACATTCGGTACCTGCTCGATCGTTAGTTCCAGGCGCCCGCCATTTATTTTCCCTTTCAGCCGGCTTCCTCCATAAGTGGAGACTGTTGAAGTAAAACTGTTGACCACTATCTGCGGGTTTAGGGTACAGGTGTTCCTGTAATCGTAATGCCAATACACGATAAGGGGCAGCACATGACTCCATTTTTTTTCCGTCTCAGAGGGATGGAGGTCCATTTGAGGTAACTTTGAGGCAATAATGACCTGCTCATTTTTTCGTTTGGCTGGTGCGGTCGCATCCGGCGAGTAGTGATTCGCCACCCATTTGTTGATCTTGTGCGGCCCCAGGCAGCTGCCGAGGGTAAGGGTGATCAGGGCCATGGCGGCCATTTTAATATATTGATCCGGTTTAATAGAAAGCATGAGGTATCAGGTTTAGTGCCTAAAGATATTTTAAAAATTCTGTCCAAATCCCATTCAGAGGCGTGGTCATTGGAAAAATGTCCTTTTTTTACCACTCCAGGTAGCCAAACTCTGTCAACTTTGTATGATCAAGCCTTTTTATCATAAAGCACATCTATTATTTACTCGCAATTCCAATTATTATGACAACGACTAACGACACCCGCGATGGAACATCTGTTGAAAATAAAATTACCATAGACGCTAAGCCAGGTCCCATTATTGTTGAGATAACAAACACAGCCGTAATTGTAGTCGATATGCAGAATGATTTTGGCTCCAGGGGTGGAATGTTTGACCGAATGGGAATTGATATTTCCATGATCCGTAAGGTCATAAGCCCTATGGCAAGATTTTTGGAGACAGCGCGAAAAGCGGGGATTAAAATAATCTATCTCAAGATGGGATATCACGAAGACCTATCCGACCTCGGAAGTGTCAACTCTCCCAATCATGACCGTCATTTGTTGTTTCATGTAGGCGACACCATGATAGCACCCAATGGTTCAAAAAGCCGGATCCTGATCCGCGACAACTGGGGTACAGATATCGTTCCCGAGTTAAGACCGCAGGAGGGGGATCTTGTAATTTATAAAACCAGGTTTAGTGGTTTTTACAATACCAGCCTTGACGATACTCTCAAGAGTCTTAGAATAAAAAATCTTATTGTAGCAGGATGTACAACAAGTATTTGTGTTGAATCAACGGTCAGAGACGCCATGTTCAGGGATTATTCGCCGGTTGTACTGGAAGATTGTACAGCAGAGCCAATAGGGCATGATCTTCCAAGGAGCAACCATGAAGCGTCTCTCCTTATTTTCCAGACGATAGGATGGGTATCCAATTCGGAAGAAGTCATAAAAGCGATCAAGTAAATCGAGTGCTCCCTGCATTTTACTGGCAGGGAGCACCTGACGGCGTTAGATACTATACTTCGCCAGCCATCTGGTTTTGATCTCCGCCCGGGCGTTGATGAATTCCATGTCAGTCCCCTGTGCAATCGCATCGAGGGGGTAACGCAGCGGGCGCGATCCGTTCTTCATGTTGATCAGGGCAACCACGCCGTCGGCAATGGTCTGTGGATCCATTTTGAACTCGGCCATCTTACCGAACAGCCCGGCTCCGATGGCGTTGAATAGCCGGGTGGCGATGGGGTCATACTCCTTTGCGATGTCGGGCTTATCGGCGTTGATCCCGGCTTTGCTGCCATTGTTCATTTCTGTTGGATAAACGCCCGACTGGATAGTGACATTTTCGATACCAAACTGCGCCAACTCGTCCTGCAGGCCTTCGGTAATACTTTCTACCCCGAATTTAGATGCGAAATAAGGGATCATGAAGGGAAGGGTGTGGCCGCTCGCCCCGGTGCTTAAATTAATGATAAGACCCGATCCTGCTGCACGCATGGAGGGAAGCACGGCCTGGTAGGTGCGAAGAACGCCGAAGAAGTTCACTTCGAACATCTTCCGGACCTGGGCGATCGAAGTGGCCTCGAGCAAGCCAAATCCCGTTACTCCGGCATTGTTGATCAGGACATCGATATGACCGTATTTGGATAAGGTCTGCCTGAAGGCATTATCGACGGACTGATCGTTGGTAACGTCAATATCAATTACTTCCACACCGGGTAGATCCGATAGATGTTGGGCTGCCGCGGCATTTTTTCCTTTGGGATCGCGCATTCCGGCGAGGACGGTATGGCCTGCCCTGGAAAGGGTGATCGTCATTAGCTTGCCAAAACCGGTGCTGGTACCGGTTATAAAGATCGTTTTGCTCATTGTTGTTTTTTTAAACGTAAATTGATAGAGCAAAACTACGCTGCGAGAGAGGGGGTATCCAATGACATCGGATACATAAAAATGTAACAAAGATCAAGGGTTTTCCCGGGGCTTTGCCAGTTTTTTCCTGATCCGGCTGAGCGATTCGGGTGTCATCCCGAGAAAAGAGGCAAGCATGTGACGGGGGATTCGGTTGTTCAGCTGCGGGAAGGCGGTGATAAAGTGTAGGTACTTTTCTTCGGCGCCGAGGCTGATGGCGACCTGGATCCGCTCTTCAGAAGCATTGAGGCTGCGCTGTAAAATATGATTGATGAGGTTATTAAATAGGGGGATCCGCGCACAAAGCGCCTGAAAATCTTCGTCCCTGATCAGGATCACCGTGGACGGTTCGATAGCATCGATATTGTAAATAGTCGGTATGCCTTCCATCAGGCTCTTCCGGTCGCCGGTCCACCAGTTTTCGGGAGTAAACTGGATGATATGCTCCATCCCGTTGTTATCAATACTATACCGGCGCAGGCATCCTTTTTCGACAAAGGCATGGTGTTTCCAGTATTCCCCCTCCTGGAGCAGGTATTGATGTTTGCGTAGCCGTTTGATGGTACAGACTGCTCCGATCGCAGACCAATCTTCATCGGTGAGGGCGATCTTTTGTAGCAGGTACTCCTTAAATCCTTGCGGGGATCTGATATTTTCACGCGGTGTCGTCAATAGCTGTTTGGGTAGTTTTCAAACAAATATACAATATCCGGCAGAAGCGCAGTGTACCCTACATGGTGGGATGCTGTTCGATCAGGACCCACTCCTGGAGGTCGCCCGATTGTTCTGGTTGCAGGACTATGCTGCTGTTAACGGCGCCCTGGTGGTCAGATGGTGTCAGGAATAGGTTCGTCCCTTTGAGCCGGATGCGGTATTGTTCCCTGCCAGCAGCGATGAGCTCGTACTCCTGCGGCTTTTGGGTGTCCAGGGGGCGTTCTTCCAGCGCGATCCCGGGTTTTATTTCCCCTTTCAACGGCTGCAGTGTTTTTCCCGACAATAGATTTTTCAGTGTATAGCTGCCGGTGACCGTGGGCTGGAATTGCCAGGTGACGCACTTCCAGTTCTCAGGAGAGTAGGCGACGATTGGCGTTCCATCAGCGCCATTCGCGTCTTTGATCCGGACGTATTTACCGGTACGCACATTTTTCAAGGCAAAATCTCCGTGAACCGGGGCAGGCTGCGTCTGAGCCGATAATTGAAGGCCGCAGATGACCAGGAGTAAAAAGAGGCTGTTTTTCATACTATCAAAAATAATCATAAATCTGTACAGCTAATTCCGTGTTGATGAAAAATCATAGTTTTAGACAATGCAAATACGGCCATCAATTGATAGACATGACGCCTTTTATTCAGTGATCCTGACATTAAATCTCATCATCCGCTCGGAATCGAAGAGAATGTCGAGGTAATATAGGGAGTTGTCTGTCACTACATATTCAAACTCGCAAAGATCACCCTCTCTTCGGTATTTTATATATTGCTGCTTCTTTACGGCTAATGTATCAAGTCTCCTGATGGTTTTTCTTTTGGAAATATTCTCTATTACCCAAATATCCGGATTGTGAAAGACATTTGAATTGATCTGCAAATTTGTAAACTTCTTCAGATAATCGAATTTAAATCGGATCGTGTCCCCCTTTTTTGCATTGATTATCCCCGAGTTCGGCGTTACTAGTCTGATATTCATTAATTCAGCGGGATCGTAATAGGGATTGGCCGAAAACTTATCTTTCGTATAATTTGGGATCAGTGTCCATTTTGCATCCTGAGGATAATGATTTCTGGCAAAATCGTTGGGAGGCGTTAACCAGTAGTATTCTTTGAAATATTTCGTATAGAATAAGAGTTTGCCATCTCCGTCGGGCATACAACCACCTGCAGCCCATGTAGGATCCAGTAAATAATATGTGCTGTCGATCAAAACCGAGTTCCAGGCATGATCCAGCGATCCGGATGAGCCAACCTGATAATATTGACTTCTGGTGTAACCGGGTATTACTTCCGACTTAAGTCCGGCTATATCGCACATTCTTTTAAAGAGCATTGCATAACCATAACAAACGGCCTTTTTCTTTCTTAAGACCTTGTCAATGTATTTTGTTTGCCAGGCAGTTTTCTTCGCTTCGCAATCTTCGTCATCTCTGCATTTATATGTTTTAGGATCTTTGCCTTTATAGTAATATTTATTGAAAAAATTGTAATCGTAACCAATGTTTTCGGTAATCCATTTGAAAACTGCTCTTGCTTTAAATAATTGTTCCGAATAGGGAGCTGTCAGCTGTTTGGTCAGAGAGTCCAGGCTGCCTTTATATTTGACCGTTATTGCGAAACTGTCTACCGATGAAAATCGTGATGGTGCTTGTTGAGAAAAGGAAACAATTGAAATAAGCAGGCTTAAAACTGTCAATGGAGTCCTGTTTTTTTTCATGAAGCTTCGGGTGGCAGGGGGTGACTTTACCAAATCCAAAGACAAGGTAGCCCATTATCTGAAGATCTACAAGCTTCGGTTGATCGATTTTGCCGGGGATCGGCCCTGCTGACATAGGGTTGTCACCAGGTCATCTGATCTTCGTCAGATCAAACCAATCATCAAAAAATCTATTATGACAACTCAGGAAACAGCAGCCCGTTATCACGATCTGGCTTCACAACGGAAATTTATCGAGATCCAGGACAATCTCTATCATGAAGACGCAGTTTGCCAGGAGCCCGAAAAAGCGGCATCGATGGGGGCGGCCATTTATACCAATGGCCTGGAAGCCATCAAAGCGAAAGGTGTCGCACGCCGGGCGACAATTGAAACTGTGCATAGCTATACCTGCAGCGAACCGATCGTCGCAGGTGAATTTTTCAGTGTTGTCCTGAAACAGGACGTTACGTTCAAAGGCCGGCCACGGATCGCGCTGGAGGAGATCGGTGTCTTCCACGTAAAGGATGGCAAGATCGTCAAGGAACAGTTCTTTTATTGAAAATGATTTCTGACCGGTGATTTTGGGTGATCGTTGTGCATTTGGAGATATAACGCTTTCTGAATTACTTTTGGAATAGTCAAAAAGCATTGGTGTTGCAACCTATTTTCTTCACTTTATCAGCATCACTATGATCTCACTAACAGTTAATCATCGGTCGTATGAAGTGGACGCGAGCCCGGACATGCCCTTGTTGTGGGTGCTGCGCGATCTGCTGGGTCTGACAGGGACGAAGTTCGGCTGCGGGGTGGCACAGTGTGGCGCCTGCACCGTTCATCTGAACGGGGAGGCGGTACGGTCTTGTGTGACCCGGGTGAGCCGGGCCGCGGGGCAGGAGGTAGTAACGGTGGAGGGGCTTTCTGCGAATAATGACCATCCTTTGCAGCTGGCCTGGGCGGAATTCGATGTGCCGCAATGCGGCTATTGTCAGTCGGGGCAACTGATGGCGGCAGCGGAGCTGCTTCGGGAAAATCCCAATCCGACGGATAAGGATATTGACGATGCTATGTCGGGAAATATCTGCCGTTGCGGGACGTATCCTCGTATCCGGCAGGCGATTCACAAGGCGGCAGAATTACAAAGAAAAGGAGGGGCCAATGGATAAGCGATTTAAAAATAAGATGCCGGCCGGGAAGCCGGAAATTACCCGGCGGGATTTTATCCGAACGGGTGCTGTGCTGGGCGGCGGCCTGTTGATCGGTTTCCGGGTGTCGGCAGGAGGCCGGTTGGCGGATGGGCGACAGTTGGGTGCTGGCATGGCAGGAGCGGCGGGTCTGGGCGGCGGTATCCCGGCAGAGGCATCGCCCAATGCATATTTGCGGATCGCTCCCAATAATAAGATCACCGTTGTGCTGGCGCATGCGGAGATGGGGCAGGGGATCTGGACGACTTTGCCGATGCTGATCGCCGATGAGCTGGATGCCGACTGGAAAGATATACAGGTGGAACATTCGCCGGTGGGGAAGGACTGGAACCACACGGTGTTCGGGATACAGATCACAGGCGGGTCGAGTACGACCTGGTCGGAATTCGACCGCTACCGGATGGCTGGCGCCACGGCCAGGGTAGCCCTGGTACAGGCGGCGGCGAAGCGCTGGGGCGTGGCCGCGGATACCTGTATGACGGCGAATGGCTATATAACGGCCGGTGATAAAAAAGCAAGTTATGGAGAGCTGGCGCAGGAAGCCGCTGCCTTGCCGAAACCTGAAAAGGTAGCGCTGCGACCCGCTTCGGAATGGAAATATATCGGGAAAGGCGCCAGACGGCTGGACGGCCCGGCCAAAATCAATGGTTCGGCGAAGTTCGGAATGGATATGCAGATGCCGGGGATGCTGACCGCT
The DNA here is from genome assembly GCA_035492595.1 of Puia sp. Lineage (GTDB taxonomy): Bacteria > Bacteroidota > Bacteroidia > Chitinophagales > Chitinophagaceae > Puia. Next base: position 15,011 of record DATJJA010000202.1, on the reverse strand, counting down.
GTGGTGGCGCACGCGCCCGCATTTGGCGGGAAGGTGAGATCGTTCGATGCCTCGAAAGCCAAAATGGTACCGGGCGTAAAACAGGTAGTGCAGATCCCGTCGGGAGTAGCGGTGATCGCGGATCATTTTTGGGCGGCAAGCCAGGGTCGGAAGGCGCTGGAAATAGTGTGGGACGCTCCCGCTGTTATAACATCCGATACGCCGGCGCAGGTAGCAGAATACCAGAAGCTGGCGGCGACGAAAGGGCTGCCGGCGGCGCAGAAAGGGAATGTAGAGACGGCTCTGACGGGGGCCAGCAAGCTGGTAGAGGCGGAGTATGTGTTCCCTTACCTGGCGCATGCACCGATGGAGCCATTGAACTGTACGGTAAAATTGGATAAGGAGCAGTGTGAGATCTGGACCGGTACACAGATGCCGGGCATCGATCAGGCAGCGGCCGCGAAAGCCCTTGGTTTTACCCCTAACCAGGTCACCGTCAACACGGTTTTCCTGGGTGGCGGGTTTGGCCGGCGGGCAACACCCTCATCGGATTTTGTCGTGGAAGCGGTGCAGATCGCTAAAGCCAGCGGGCAGTTCATCAAAATGGTCTGGACGCGGGAGGACGATATGAAGAGCGGGTATTACAGGCCCGCGTTTGTTCATAAGGTAAAGGTGGGGCTGGACGGGTCGGGCATGCCGATAGCCTGGCAGCACAATATTGCCGGGCAATCGATAATGGAAGGTACGCTGTTCGGGGGTATGATCAAGAACGGGATCGATGAGAGTTCGGTGGAGGGTATCTCAGATTCGCCCTACCTGGAGGGAATCCCGGATCATTATATCGGGTTGCATACGACGAAGTCACCGGTGCCGGTATTGTGGTTCCGGTCGGTAGGCAATACGCATACTGCCTATGTGATGGAGACGATGGTGGATGAGCTGGCGCATGCTGCGGGTCAGGATCCGGTAGCTTACCGAAGGGCGCTGCTGAAGGGCAAGCCGCGTCACCTGGCGACACTGAACCTGGCAGCGGAGAAGGCTGGATGGGATCAACCCTTGCCGGCGGGACGTTTCCGGGGTGTGGCGTTCCATGAGTCGTTCGGGAGTTATGTGGCGCAGGTAGTGGAGATCAGTATGGAAAAGGGTCAGCCGAAAGTACATAAGGTCACCTGTGCGATCGACTGCGGCGTGGCGGTGAACCCCGATGGGGTTCGGGCGCAGATGGAAAGCTGTATCATATTCGCGCAGACGATGGCCTTATACGGAGAGATCACTATTGAAAAAGGGATGGTGAAGCAAAATAATTTTTACGACTACCGGATCGCGCGTATGAATGAGGCGCCGGTGATCGAAGTGTTTATCGTGCCGAGTACTGAAAAAATGGGAGGTGCGGGTGAGCCGGGGGTACCTCCGATGGCGCCGGCGCTGGCGAATGCGGTGTTCGCGGCCACGGGGAAACGGGTATACAAACTACCGTTCATGAATAACTCCTTTTCTAACGCTTAAAACTGAGAATGGCTATGACTTATTTCAATCGATCCGGGAAGCGGCTGCCGGTGATGACATTGGGTTGTGTTTCGGCGCTGGCGATGGTCATTGGTTTTGGCGTGATGTCATTTACTTCGCATACAGGACCCGGGAAGGGAACGCCCTTGCCGGCAGATAGCGTGGCCTCGGTACAGGCTTTCATGGGCGTCTATAAGGTGCTCACCAGCCCACGCTGTATGAATTGCCACCCTGCAGGGGATGCACCTCTCCAGGGGGATAACAATCATGTGCATACGATGAACGTTCAGCGGGGCGTGGACGGGCACGGGGTCTATGCCCTGAAATGCTCCAACTGTCACCAGGCGCAGAATGTGCCGGGGCTGCATACACCTCCGGGTAATCCCAAATGGGCATTGCCTCCGGCGGATATGAAGATGGTGTTCCAGGGAAGAACGCCCCGGCAGCTGGCGAAGCAGCTGCTGGATCCGAAACAGAATGGCGGAAAGACAAAACAGCAGCTGATCGAGCATGCCACGTCGGATGGGATCGTGCTTGGAGGCTGGAACCCGGGCGAGGGGCGGACATTGCCGCCGATGAGCCACGCGGCGTTCGCAAAGTTATTTAAGACCTGGATCGACAAGGGGGCATACCTGCCGGCAAAATAAGCATATGGATGAATCGGATAAATTAAACAGGGTGGTGGACGCCCGGATGAAACTAAAGGCCCGCTTCGAAGAGAAGATGCGGCAGACGCCATCTGTGGCGGACGACCGTCCTCAGGGAAAGGGCGAGTTGAACCGCCATGGCATGCCGGTGCTGCCGGTTGGCCAGGTATTGACCGTGAAATGGCCGGTGCTGGACCTGGGTATCGAGCCGGATCTCTCGCTGGAGGATTGGAGCCTGAAGATAGACGGTGCAGTGGAGCATCCGGTGACGCTGAACTGGGCAGATTTTATGGCCTTACCGCAGACGGAAGATGTGTCGGATTTCCATTGTGTGACGACATGGTCGAAACTGAATATGAACTGGAAGGGCGTGCGTTTCATGGATCTGGCGGCGCTGGTGTCGCCATTAGAGACAGCAACGCATATCCTCTGTCACGGATATGATGACTACACTACGAACATGGCGCTCGAAGAGGCCCTGAAGCCAGACGTGCTGCTGGTACATACGGTCGAGGGGAAACCGCTGCCGAAAGAGCACGGCGGACCTGTGCGGATGATCACCCCGCAGCTGTATGCCTGGAAAGGATCGAAATGGATCAGCCGGATCGAGTTCCTTACGCATAACAAGCTGGGGTTTTGGGAGCAGCGGGGGTATTCCAATACGGCCTACCCCTGGCGGAACGACCGGTATAGCCGGTGATGGCATCCTTATTGTGGAGTTAATTAAATATTCCTTTTTTTTATGGGTAACGCTTTACAGGTATCTGTCGTGAAACTGACAGGGGATTCCGTGAAGGAAGCGCCGGACCTGCTGGCCATCGAGGAGCCGCTGGAGATCAGGCTGACTTATGGAGACCGGTTGCAAAACCTGGCGGTGACGATGCGGACGCCGGGGCATGATGCGGACCTGGCGCTGGGCTTCCTGTATACGGAGGGCATTATTGCGGGAGCGGCAGACGTGAAGGCGGCGGAACATGTTTTTGTGGCTTGTTCCGAGAACAGGCAAAATACGATCATGGTGACTTTGAGGGAAGGCGTCGTTCCCAACCTGCGGCAGGCGGAGCGGAATTTTTATACGACGTCGAGCTGCGGGGTTTGCGGAAAGGCGTCCATCGAGGCGATTCGTACGGTGAGCAGATCTCAACCCCTGACGCCCCGGGCGGGAATAAGCATTGACCCTGCGTTGGTCCTGGGGCTGCCCGAGCGGCTGGCCAGGGAACAGGAGATTTTTGCGGAAACAGGCGGGCTGCATGCGGCCGCATTGTTTGATATAAACGGGGCATTGCTGCTTGTGCGCGAAGATGTGGGCCGGCACAATGCGGTGGATAAGCTGATCGGGGCGGCGATGATGGAGGGCTGGCTGCCCCTGAGGCAGTCGGTACTTTTATTAAGCGGCCGGGCGAGTTTTGAATTGGTCCAGAAGGCGGCGATGGCAGGGATCCCGGTGATCGCGGCAGTGGGCGCACCATCCAGTCTGGCGGTGTCGCTGGCGGAAGAGTTCGGCACGACGCTGATCGGTTTTCTCCGCGACGATCGCTTCAATATCTATTCGGGGGCGCATCGGGTGAATGTACCGGTGGCCGAATTAAAAACATCATTATGAGTGACCAGGAAAAGCAGCAACCTTCAGCGGAAGGTCCGGAGCAATTGTCGCATCTGAAGCTTACAGCCGCCAGGACCTGGGCAGCCGGTGTCCCGGCCGTAGTAGCGGCAATGAAAAATGTATTTGCGGAGCCGGGCGCGGTGCGGGGTTTGAAGGCCCTGTCGAAGATGAATCAGAAAGGGGGCTTCGACTGTTCCAGCTGTGCCTGGCCGGATGAGGATGGGGACCGTTCGCCGATAGCGGCCTACTGTGAGAATGGGGCGAAGGCACTGGCGGAGGAAGCGACAAAGAAAAAGCTGACGGCTGATTTTTTTGCCCGGTATTCCGTAAATGACCTCGCGGGTCTGTCGGATATGGAGCTGGGTAAGAAGGGCCGGATCGCTTTCCCCGTTCACTTACCGAAGGGGGGAACGCATTTTCTGCCGATCAGCTATGAAGAGGGATACAAAAAGGTGGCGGAGGCGCTGAATGGGCTGGCTTCGCCGGATGAAGCGGCCTTTTATACTTCCGGCCGCCTGAGCAATGAAGCTTCTTTTATGTACCAGCTGTTCGTCCGGGAATTCGGGACGAATAATATGCCGGATTGTTCCAATATGTGTCACGAGTCCAGCGGGGTGGCCCTGCTGGATACCATCGGCCTCGGGAAGGGGTCGGTGACGCTGGAGGATTTTTCCCAGACGGACCTGATCATCATGATGGGTATCAATCCGGCGACGAATATGCCGAGAATGTTGGACAACCTGCAAAAGGCGAAAGACAACGGGGCAAAGATCATCGCGATCAACCCGCTGAAGGAAGCGGGGCTGATCGGCTTTAATAATCCGCAGCAGGTAAAGGGTGTGATGGATAGCCTGTTGAACCGGCCGGCTACCAAACTGGCGGACCTGTACCTGCAGGTCAGGATCAACGGAGACATGGCGGTGCTGCAGGGCATTGAGAAACTATTGTTCGAGGCGGAGGAGGAGCATCCGGGAACGGTGTTGGACAGGGCGTTCATCGAAAAAAATACGGTCGGGTATGATGGACTGAAAAAACATTTGAAGGAGCAGTCCCTCGAAGCATTGGCGGAGGCGGCAGGCATCCCGGTAGAACAGCTGCGGGAGGCAGCGGAATTGATAAAGGGAAGAAAGAAGGTTATCGTCTGCTGGGCGATGGGCATCACGCAGCAAAAGAACGGGGTGGATACGATCAGGGAGATCGTGAACCTGGTCCTGTTAAAGGGCAGTTTGGGGAAGCCGGGTGCAGGTCTTTGCCCCGTGCGGGGACACAGCAATGTGCAGGGGAACCGGACGATGATGATCTGGGAGCAGCCCCCGGCCTGGTTCCTGGATAAGCTAAAGGAAGTATTTGGTTTTGAGCCGCCGCGCGAGCATGGGGCGGATGTGGTGAAGAGTATAAAGGCAATGTATGAGGGAAGGATCAAGGTGTTTTTCGCGATGGGGGGTAATTTCCTGTCAGCTACGCCGGATACGGGGTATACAGCTGACGCCATGCGGAAGCTGAAGCTGAATGTCAATGTCTCGACGAAACTGAACCGGACGCACCTGGTGCATGGGGAGGAAGCAATAATCTTTCCTACACTGGCCCGAAGCGATAAGGACCTCGTGGATGGGGCGGAGCAGTTTGTAAGCTGTGAGAATTCGATGGGCGTGGTGCAGATGTCGAAAGGTATTCTAAAGCCTGTGGCGAAGGACCTGAGGAGCGAGAACCGCATCATATGCGAGATCGCAATGACTACCCTGGGTACGCGGACGAAAGTGGATTGGGACAAATACGCGAACAATTATGATGAGGTAAGGGACCTGGTGGAACGTTGCATCCCCGGATTCGATGAGTATAATAAAAGGGTGCGGGAGCCTGGCGGCTTTTATCTCCCCAACGGTCCGCGGGCCGGCAAGTTCAGCTCGAAGGATTTTGGCGACAAGGTACCGTTCACCATCAGCCGGCTGCCGGAGATCACGATGGATGCTGATGACTACCGGATGGCGACGGTGCGCAGCCATGACCAGTTCAATACGACGATCTACGGGATGGATGACCGTTACCGGGGAATTCACGGGGAAAGAAGGGTGGTGTTGATGAATCCGTCGGATATGGCGACGGCCGGGTTCCAGGTAGGAGACAAGGTCGACCTGTTTAATTATTACGAAGGGGTGGAAAGGGTTGCACGGCTGTTTGTAGTAGTGCCCTATGATATTCCGGCACGTTGTACGGTCACTTATTACCCGGAGACGAATGTCCTGGTGCCGATAGGCAGCGTAGCCGATAAAAGCAATACCCCAACGTCGAAGATGGTGCTGATCAAGATCAGGAAGCACGCGGGTAATTGAGATTCGCAAAATAAGGAATAGAAAGGGGTAAATTGCAGTATGGAAAAGAAGGTAAAAAAGCTATTGAAAAAAGGCGCTTTCAGGGTGAACGGAAGCCTTTGGATCGAGGGCGATGGACAACGATTCTTTGGACCCGGACCGGTGGAGCTGTTGGAGCTGATCGAAAAAACGGGTTCGATCAGCAAGGCGGCAAAGTCGATGGGGATGTCGTATAAAAAAGCCTGGGATATTGTCAGCCGGATCAATGGGATGGCGGCTGAACCATTTGTATTGACAAGTGTCGGGGGTGAGGATGGGGGCGGGTCTATGATCTCGGCGGAGGCGAAGGAAATGATCACCTGGTACCGTGGCTTGCGGGAAAGATTCCGCGCATTCCTGGAACGCGAGTCGGCGGAGTTGAAATAATGCCATCCTACTACTGAATTCTTTAGTTGGGAGCAGCCAGATATAGGGGTGGCCTGTCGCTTGCTATTCGCCCGTTAAGACGTAAATTGAAGTATATATTATAATCTATCATCGTATGTCTACAAAACCAGGAAAAGGTCCAGGCAATCCCCAAAAAGAACCAGCCAGCGATGGCGTACTCAGCGGTTCGCGCAGGGATTTTCTCAAACAGTCTTCCTTGCTGTCGGCCATTGCGCTGACGCCCGGCACGATCGTCAGGGCGGCAGAAAATCAATGGGATGAAAAGTTTGCGGATGTGGCGGAAAAGGTCCCGTTAACGCTGGAAGTAAATGGAGTGCCCTATAGTGTGAAGGTGGAACCCCGGGTGACGCTGCTGGATCTGCTGCGCGAGCAACTGAATCTGACGGGCTCCAAAAAAGGCTGCGACAGGGGGCAATGCGGGGCCTGCACGGTGCATGTCAACGGAGTGCGGATCAATTCCTGCCTCAGCCTTGCCGTGACCAACGAAGGAAAGAAGATCACTACTATCGAGGGCCTGGCAAAGGGCGACCAGCTTCACCCTATGCAGGAGGCCTTTATTAAGCATGACGGTTTCCAATGCGGATATTGTACGTCAGGACAGATCATGTCGGCGGTGGCGCTGGTGAAGGAAGGGCGCACGCGGTCCAGGGAGCAGATCAGCGAATTTATGAGCGGGAACATCTGCCGTTGCGGGGCGTATTCGAATATTGTCAAAGCGATCCAGGAAGTCAAAAACAGTCAGATATGAACCCATTTCAATATACGCGCTCTTCCGCCGCGGCGGGCGCGATCCAGTCCCTGGTAAAGGAACCGCAGGCTCATCTGCTTGCGGGCGGCACGAATCTTATCGACCTCATGAAGATGGGCGTGGTCGTGCCGGAGCGGCTGGTAGATATCAATCCCCTGCCTCTGAAGGGTGTTGAAAAGACGGCGGCCGGTTTGCGGATCGGCGCGCTGGCAACGAACAGCGAAGTGGCGGATCATCCGCAGGTGTTGCAGGATTATCCGCTTCTGTCACTGGCGATCAACGCCGGAGCCTCTCCCCAGCTGCGCAATATGGCGACGGTGGGTGGCAACATGATGCAACGGACGCGCTGCAACTATTTCTTCGATACGACGATGCCCTGTAACAAACGCAATCCCGGAAGCGGATGCGGCGCACTCGAAGGATATAACCGGATGCACGCCCTGTTTGGCGCCAGCGATCATTGCATCGCGGTCAACCCCAGCGATATGAATGTAGCTATGGTGGCATTGGGCGCGGTGGTGCATGTCAAAGGCCCGAAAGGCGAACGGATGATCCCGTTCGAGGAATTCCACCGTTTGCCCGGCGATCACCCCGAAAAGGACAATACGCTGGAAAGGACGGAGCTGATCACCGCGGTGCAGTTGCCTGCGTCGGCGGTTGCATTCAGGAAGCATGTACACTACCTGAAAGTGCGGGACCGCACGTCCTATGCATTTGCGCTGGTCTCAGTGGCGGCGGCGCTGGATATGGATGGAAGCACGATCCGGGAATGCCGGCTGGCGATGGGCGGTGTAGCGCATAAGCCATGGCGTTTGCACGGAGCCGAGGCCTTCCTGAAAGGAAAGCCGGCCAGTGAAGACACGTTCAGGCAGGCGGCGGCCATCGCCATGCAGGGCGCGAAAGCCTATCAATACAACAAATTCAAGTTAACTCTTGCGCCGAATGCAATTCTTCAGGCGCTGCAAACAGCATCCGCATGAAAAAAGATTCTCTTGGTTCACCCCTGAACAGGGTGGATGGCCGCTTGAAAGTAACGGGTGGCGCAACCTATTCCGGGGAATATAAAGTGCCGGGTTTGACCTATGGCGTACTGGTACCCGCAACTATTACAAGCGGAACGGTCGTTTCCATTGATACAAAGGCGGCAGAGGGCGCCCTGGGCGTGCTCACGGTAATCACGCCGTTCAATGCGCCGAAGGTACCGGGTTTTCAGCCGGGCGCCGCCAAACCGGTGCGGGGCCTCAAGCTGTTCAACGACGACCATGTGTATTTCAACGGGCAGCCTATCGCGCTGGTTGTGGCCGAAACCTTTGAACGGGCAACTTACGCCGCGGGCCTGTTAAAAGTGACGTATAAGGCGGCCCCTTTCGAGACGGATTTTCACAAGAACTTCGATAAGGGGGTAGTCCCGAACGAAGGGAAATATAAAGATTATGTACGGGGTGAGGCCGATGCGTACAAGAATGCCCCCTTTATCGTGGAACAGGATTATATGCTGCCCTCGGAGATGCACAACCCGATGGAGCTGCATGTAACGACAGCATATTGGGAGGGAGAGGATAAGGTGACCTTGTATACGAAGTCGCAGGGCGTGATCGGTTCGCAGCGGGCGATAGCGAATGCGTTCGGCCTGGACCCGGCCAATGTACAGATCAATTCCCGGTTTGTGGGCGGAGCCTTTGGCTCATCATTACGCACATGGCCGCATGAGATCGCGGCGGTGCAGGCGGCAAAATTGGTTAAGCGGCCTGTAAAGCTGACTTTGACCCGGGAGCAGATGTTTACGCTGGTGGGTTACCGGCCGCTGACGATCCAAAAGATCGGTCTGGGTGCTGCGGCGGATGGCAAGCTCGTAGGCATTACGCACGAGTCGCATTCGCAGACGGCGGTATATGAAGAGTTCACGGAGAACGCGGTGAATGTGTCACGCTTCCTGTATGCCAGCCCGAATGCGAACACCCGCTATAAGGTGGTGCCGTTGAACGTGGGGGTACCTGCGCCGATGCGCGGGCCCGGAGAAGCGACGGGCTCTTTTGCGCTGGAATCCGCATTGGATGAACTGTCCTATAAATTAAACCTGGATCCCATCGAATTGCGGCTCCGGAATTATACCTATACCGACCCGGAACGCAACCTGCCCTGGTCGAGCAAATTCCTGAAAGAATGTTACCAGCAGGGATCGGAACGGATCGGCTGGGACAAGCGACCGGCGAAACCGGGAACGCTGCGTGACGGGGAATGGATGGTGGGCTATGGGATCGGCTGCGGGGCGTTCGGCGCGTATCGGAACAAGGCATCTGCAAGGATCAGGCTGCTGCCGGATGGGACCGTGAATATTCAAAGCGCGACGAGCGATATCGGGCCGGGAACGGCTACCTCGATGACTGTGATCGCTGCGGATACGCTGGGTATACCGGCAGAGAAGATCACGTTCGAGCTGGGGAACTCATCCTTCCCGGTGGCGCCGACACAAGGTGGATCGCAGACCTGCTCTTCGGTGGGCTCAGCGGTGCATGATGGATGTGTGGCGTTGAGGCAAAAGCTGAATACGCTGGCAGGGTTGCCGCCCGATAGTACAGCGGATATAGATTACAGTGGGATCCTGCAGAAGCTGGGGCTGCCTGTCCTGGAACTGACGCAGGAGTCACAGGGCGGCGACGAGGCGAAGAAGTATTCGATGTATTCGTTCTCTGCCCATTTTGCGCAGGTCTATGTGCATCCGCTGACGGGGGTGGTCAAGGTAAAAAAGCTGGTGGCAGTAGTGGATGGAGGCAAGATCGTCAACCATAAGACGGCTGCAAGCCAGATGATCGGCGGCGCGGTCGGTGGCCTGGGGATGGTACTGACAGAAGAGGCGGTGTTCGACGACAGGTATGGACGATATGTGAACGGGAATTTTGCGGACTATCATGTGCCGGTCAACGCGGATGTGCCGGATATAGAAGCTATCTTTATCGACCAGCCCGATCCCATCATCAACCCTGTAGGCTCCAAGGGGCTGGGAGAGATCTCGCTTATCGGAGTTGCAGCGGCAGTGGCCAATGCGGTGTATAATGCGACGGGCAAACGGATACGGGAGCTGCCGATCACACCGGACAAAGTGTTGATGGCATAACGGACGATCTTTTTAACAATCAGGCTCATGAAAGAGATCAAAAATATACTGGCGGCATTTCAGCGGGCGCAGGCAGAAGGAAAGCGGTGTGCGCTGGCTACCGTGGTGCATGTGGAGGGGTCTTCTTATCGAAGACCGGGCGCACGAATGCTGGTCACGGATGACGGGCAATTAACGGGAGCTATCAGCGGCGGATGCCTGGAAGGCGATGCACTGCAAAAGGCGATGTTTGCCATCAGCCAGCAGCGAAACAAGCTGGTGATCTACGATACAACGGATGACGATGACCTGCGATTCGGCGTTCAGTTAGGCTGCAATGGGATCGTGTATATTCTTTTTGAACCTATAGATCCGGCCCGGCCGGCGCACCCGATCAGCCTGCTGGCGGAACTGGTGGCTGAGCGGAGGGATGCGGTACTGACGACGCTGTTTTCTTTGGACAGGGCGCAGGAACAACCGGGTACCTGTCTGCTCTTTGCGGATGGCATTACGCGCACGGCACTGCCGGACAGCTGGCAGACGCTGGTCCAAATGGATGTACAGGCGGCGTATGACGACAGGCTCTCTGCCTTCAAAGAATACCGGCCTGAAGGTCATATTTTCAATGGATTTATCGAGTTCGTTCCGCCGGCGCCGTCGGTGGTGATCGCAGGGGCGGGGAATGACGTTTTACCACTGGTAGACATGCTATCGATGCTGGGCTGGCAGATCACGGTGGTGGATGGCCGGCCGCAGTATGCGACTGCAATGCGTTTTGGCAAGGCGGATAAGGTCCTGGTGGCGAAAGCGGACCAGGTCCTTCAGCAGCTGACGACCGACGCACAAACGCTGTTTGTCCTGATGACGCATAATTACAATTATGACCTGAGGCTGCTGCGGGAATTGCTGCAGCGGGGTTACCCTTATATCGGAGTTCTCGGACCGCGGAAAAAACTGGAGAAGATGTTAGGGGAATTAGCCGGAGAAGGCATGCATCTGACCGATGGGCAGCGGGCGTCTATTCATAGCCCCATCGGCCTCGACATTGGCGCGGAGACGGCAGAAGAGATTGCGGTCTCTATCGTGGCGGAGATCCGGGCCTGGCTTTCAAGCCGGTCCGGGGGCTCCCTGAAGAATATAAGACAGTCCATTCACAATCGCCCCGCCTTACAAGCGACAAATGAATAAGATCGGGATCATCATCCTTGCGGCAGGGGAATCGTCGCGGCTCGGTCGTCCCAAACAATTACTACCCTTTGGCGGCAAGACCTTACTCGCACATATTGCAGACCAGGCGCTGGAAGCGGCATTGGAGCCGGTGATCGTGGTGACCGGAGCTTATGCAGCAGCAGTTGGCGACTCGTTAAGAGATCGACCCGTAGCCATTGTACACAATCCCCGTTGGGAGGAAGGCATGGCCTCCGGCATTGTCGCAGGTCTGAAGGAGCTGCTGTCGATGCAGCCGCATTCGCGCGGTGTGATAGTCGCGGTCTGTGATCAGCCACACCTATCGGCAACGCTGCTGGGGGAATTGACGGAGCAGTTTGCCGTATCGGGAAAAAGCCTGGTTGCCAGCGTATATCTAAATACGTTAGGGACGCCGGTTTTATTTGGTTCCCGGTATTTCGGGGCTCTCTTACACTTATCCGGTGCGGAAGGGGCGAAGAAGCTGCTGAAGGCGTACCCGGACGATGTGGCTACCGTATCTTTCCCGGGAGGGGAGATGGATATCGATACGGAAGAAGATGTAAATAGATTTTTATAAAGCTGCAAATATCCCGGGTTTAACGGGAAATGTTTTCTTTTTAAAGAACACCGTTATAATTGACTATAAAAACAAACTTTTTGGGGTATTATAGTACAGGGGTTTGTTATCTTTGTGGTAATGCGGATCTTTGCGCTGATATTCTCTTTTTATATCCTGTCACTGTCGGTGGTGCCCTGCTGTGTTTTTTGCGGCGGGGATGACGGTGTAGGGTCGGCCATTACCGCAAAGGATAGTAAGGACCGCCGGGGGGACGAGGATGGGTGTAAGAACTGTTCGCCCTTCACGTTGTGCGGACACTGTGTTGGGTTTACAGTGACGGCCCGGTTTGCAAAGGTGGAACGGGTCGTATTTGGACACCGCGTAGACTGGCGGGAAACAACGCCTTCGTATTTCTTCTCTTATAGCGCTTCCTGCTGGCAGCCGCCACGGGTGGGATAAACAAATATCGTTGGTTTAGATGCGGCGCTCGTCGCGTCAAAACGAATCTTCGGTTCGTTGCCCGAAGGGCAATCGTTACACATTGTTTATCTGCAATTCTGTTTACATGAAAAAAGGATTATTGACCTTTGCCTGTTGGGCATGGGTGATGCTGGCTGTTGGGCAGCATACGGTACAGGTATTGGTCAGGGGCAGGGGTGGAGAGCCGCTGGCGGCTGCCTCGGTGTCGGTGACAGGTTTGGACCGGACGGGTGTATCAGACAGTTTGGGGTTGGTGACGTTGCGGGATCTGCCGGCGGGCCGGTGGACCTTGCTCTCGTCACATGTGGGCTATCAGCGCCGGGAGGTAACGGTGGTCGTGCCGTCGCCATCGGCGGGTCCGGTGGTGGTCGTGCTGGAGGTGCTGGAGAAGGAAGAGCAGGAGGTGGTGGTGACGAGCACCCGCTCCAACCGGTCGATCCGGAATATCCCGACCCGTGTGGAAGTATTGTCCAGGGAAGAACTGGAGGAAAAAGGGAATATGCGGCCAGGGGATATAAGGATGATGCTGAATGAGAGTACGGGGATCCAGACGCAGCAGGTGTCGGCGACCTCGGCAAATTCGAGTATCCGGATCCAGGGCCTCGATGGGCGGTATACGCAGTTGCTGAAGGATGGATTTCCGTTGTTTGCGGGCTTTTCGGGAGGGCTGGGGTTGTTGCAGACGCCTCCGCTGGACTTGCGGCAGGTGGAGATCATTAAAGGGGCATCGTCTACCTTGTATGGCGGCGGAGCCATTGCGGGTATGATCAACCTGGTCTCGAAGATGCCCGCACCGGAACGGGAACTGCGGTTCTTGGTCAATGGGACGTCGGCTGAGGGCCTGGATGTGAATGGATATTATGGGCAGCGTTGGAAGAAGTGGGGGGTAACATTGTATGGGGGCCGAAGCAGTAACGCGGCGTACAATCCTTCGGGCGATGTGCCGTTCAGTGCGATCCCACGTTCTGACCGGTACGTGCTGAACCCGAAGCTGTTCCTGTATCTCAGCGAGCGGACGCGGTTAAGTCTGGGGATGAATCTGGGCTGGGAGAACCGGGTCGGCGGAGATATGGCCTACCTTCAGGGGAAGGGAGACAGTACGCATAGTTATTTCGAGCGGAACAGGAGCCAGCGGTTTTCTACGCAATTGAATCTGGAGCACCGGTTCAACGAGCGCAGCAGCCTGACAGTAAAGAACTCGGTGGGGAGTTTCGACCGGACGATCACGATACCCGGCTATGTGTTCGATGGCCGGCAGTGGTCGAGTTATTCGGAGGTGGCCTATAGCACGCACAGATCGTCCATGGATTGGGTGGCAGGTTTGAATGTCTACACGGATGGTTTTCGGGAGCACCGGGTGGATAGTTTTCCTTTGCGCAGCTACCAGCAGAACACTGTGGGAGGATTTGTTCAGCATACCTGGACGATAAATCCCTGGTTACAGACGGAGGCGGGATTGCGGGGGGATTACGTGGTCAATTATGGCTGGGCGGTCTTGCCCCGTGTGTCGGCTTTGTTCAAATGGTCTCCGGTCTGGACGTCCCGGATCGGCGGGGGGATGGGATATAAGACGCCGACGATCTTTACGGAGGAGACGGAGCGCGTACAGTACCAGGGAGTGCTGCCGGTGTCCCAGGATAGTAACCGCCTGGAGCGGTCCTATGGTGTGAATGCAGACGTGAACTATCGAACCACCTGGCTGGACGGGCGGCTGCGCCTGAGCGTTAATCAGCTGTTCTTCTATACACAGATCAAAGATCCGCTGGTATTGGATACTTTGGCGGGACCGATGTACCGGCTGACGAACAGCAGCGGGTATTTGCAGGCGAAGGGTTTTGAGACGAATGTCAAATTGGGGTATGGGGACTTTAGGCTGTATATCGGTTATACGTTTACCGATGCACACCTGAATGAGAAGGGGGTGATCCGGGAGAACCCGATGACGGTGCGCCACCGGTTGAACAATGTGCTGGTGTATGAGAAGGAAGACAAATGGAAGCTGGGACTGGAGGGGTATTATTATAGCACGGAGCCGTTGAACGATGGGAAGACGGGCAGGGATTTTTGGACGTTTGGGTTTATGGCCGAGAAGATCTGGGAGCGGTGGTCGCTGTTCATCAATTTCGAGAATTTTACGGATACGCGGCAGACAAGGTTTGATACGATCTATACGGGGACGGTATCGAAACCGGTGTTCCGGGATATTTATGCGCCGCTGGACGGGCGGGTGGTGAATGGGGGGGTGAAACTGCGGTTGTAGGCCTATCCCAATGGAATATACCATAGCGTGTCTACAAAATCTGAGGCAACGATCAACAGGATCAATATAACCGCATAAATTCCGGCCCGAGCGATCCTTTTGTTAATTGAGTTTTTCAACGACAAGATGAATAGAATAACAAAAGCTGAGGTCCATAATCCACAATAAACAATGGCTGCACCGTCACTCAG
>DATJJA010000201.1:0-6248 GCA_035492595.1 Puia sp. | reverse complement strand
TACGGTTCAAAGACGTGGAAAAGTGAAAATTACAGTAGTGACAGGCCTGCCTGCAGAAGGGAATATGAAGATAGATACCTGCCATTCTGCAAAATTACGGAGATGTCGCGGTACGGCGATGAGAAGATGCGGGCCTGCGCTTTTGTGGATCTTGCTGCTGGCTCCCGTGAGCGGCCGGGCCCAGTATCCCCTGCATATCTCTTCCGCCGACAAGGACACTGCTTTTCTCAAAAACAGGCTGGGGGTGGTCACCATGTTCAAAACGCGCGAAGCCTGTTCGGAATACCTTTACGAGCTGATCCCGCAGCTGCAGGGCAAGGGCTACCTCACCGCGTCCATCGACAGTATCACGATGGAGAATGCCGCGGCTTCGATCAGGCTCTATGTCGGGGGCGTTTATCACTGGGCGAGTATCGATACCCGTCGGGTCGACCCGGCCCTGCTGGCCGCCGTCGCCTGGAATGACAGGACCTTTTCCCACCGCCTGCTGGACTATCGCCAGCTGCAGGCGCGGCAGCAGCAGCTGCTCGACTACATGGAGAATAACGGCTATCCATTTGCGAAAGTCAGCCTCGACAGCATAGAGATGAAAGACAGTTCCGAGATCTCGGCCGTTCTGAAGATCGACAAGGGGCCGCTGTACAAGATCGACAGCATCCGCATCTACGGGACCGCGAAGATCACCAGCGAGTTCATGCAGCGGTACCTCAATATCCCCAACGGCAGCATCTACCGGAAGGAGAGGCTGCAGACCATTACGAAGAAAATAATGGAACTGCCCTATGTGCAGGAACAGGAACCCTGGAATCTCACCATGCTGGCCGAAGGCTCCGTGATCAATCTCTATCTCCGGCCCAAAAAGAGCAGCCAGATCAACGCCCTGGTCGGCTTTCTCCCCAGCAGCGACCCCGTGCTGGGGAACAAGATCCTGGTGACGGGTGAGGCGCAGGTCAATCTAAAAAATGCCCTTGGCAACGGCGAGACCATCGGCCTGAACTGGCAGCAGCTGCAGCAGAGCTCGCCCCGGCTGAACCTTTTGTTCCAGCAGCCCTATCTGTTCCACTCGCCCTTTGGCCTCAATGCTTCCTTCGACCTGTACAAACAGGACTCCACCTATATCAACATCAATCTTTTGGTCGGCGCCCAGTATGCGCTGTCTTCGACACAGAGCGGCTCGGTATTCCTGCAACAGTCCATTTCCAACCTGCTGCAGGTGGATACCCTGCAGATCATCGCCTCGCGCGCGCTGCCGCAGATCGCGGACGTCAGCGCCGTAAGCCTGGGGATGACCTACGATTTCAACAATACGAACTACCGTTTTAATCCGAGAAAGGGCAACGAGTTCAGTTTCCTTGGCTCCGCGGGCACGAAGAAGGTGAAAGAGAATCCGCAGATCGCCCGGCTCAAGGACCCCAACGATACCAGCTTTAACTATGCGTCCCTGTATGACACCGTAAAGAAGAATTCCTATGAGTTCCTGGTTAAGCTGGCCGCTGCACACTATTTCCCGCTATCGAGGGCGTCGACGCTGAAACTGGGTGTCAACGGCGGGGTGTTCAGTAGTCCCAATACCTACCGGAACGAGCTTTTTCTCATCGGCGGCTACCGCCTGCTGCGCGGATTTGACGAGCAGAGCATCCTTGCGTCGCAGTACGCGGTCGGGACCGTCGAATACCGGTATCTGGTAGGACTGAATTCCTATCTGTTTAGTTTTTTGGACGCGGGCTGGGCGAAGAACAACGTGCCGGGCTATCACCTCGACAATAGTTTTCTGGGCATGGGACTGGGGATGGCCTTCGAGACAAAAGCGGGGATCTTCAACATATCCTATGCCCTCGGAAAAAGGGACGATACCAAATTCAATTTTCACGACGCAAAGATCCACCTGGGATATGTCAGCTTTTTTTAACGAAATGTTTTAATGTATTTTTACAACCAATGGGTAAAATTTCCGCCGTTCTACTCTTTTTCTGTTTCTTCTTAGTTGGTAAGCTGGAAGCCCAGACCGATTCGACCACCCCTCCTCCGCCCGCGCTGAAGGTCATCGATACCATAAAGCACGATTCGGTACGGCACATGTCGCACCGCGATTCCGTCAGGCGGGATTCCATCCGGCGCGTGCGGCGCGCTATCAAAGATTCGCTCGCGCGGATCGATTCGCAGACACGGGCAGACTCGCTGGCGCGCGTCGATTCCCTGGCCCGGATCATAAGATCCCCGACCTCCCCGACACCCAATCCTCCCAGATCGGAGCCCGTAGTCCGGGAGGGCCCGCCCGCAATCGATTTCTGGAAAAAGGTGCTGGCGAACAACCCGTATTTTCATTTCACCGGGACGCCGGTGGTCTTCGCCTTTCAGCTGCACCGGGCCAATTCCAAAGACAGCCTGTTCTACCTCATCGTCGGGATCCTCTTCTATTTTGCGCTGACCAGAGTATTCTTCGAGAAATATTTCAACAATCTGATGACTCTGTTCTTCCGGGTCTCACTGCGACAACAGCAGATCAGGGAGCAGGTCCTGCAGACTCCCCTGCCCTCACTCCTGCTGAATATCCTGTTCGTGATCTCCGGAGGACTTTACGCCTGCTACCTCGTGCACTACTCGCGGATCGGGGCAGACATCGGCTTCTGGGTACTCTATTTGTACTGTATGCTCCTGCTGGCGGCCGTATATCTGGTGAAATTCATGGTCCTGAAATTCATCGGATGGGTGTTTTCCGTGTCGCGGGCGACCGATATTTATATATTTATCGTCTTTTTGGTGAACAAAATGTTGGGTATTTTTCTCCTTCCATTCTTGATCATAATCACTTTTTCGGGCCAAACTGTACGCGAAATATTTATAACGATCTCATTGGCAATGGTTTTCGTTTTATGGACCTACCGGGTACTCGCAGCCTACCGGCCGGTGCGTAATGAAATAAAACTAACGCCGTTTTATTTTTTTCTGTACCTTTGCGCCTTCGAAATAGCACCCCTGCTATTGATTTACAAGGTGTTATTGACATATTTGGAAAAAGTGTATTAAATTTGCAAATCCAGAGGGGACACACATGATTAAAAACGGGGATAAAAAGAAGATTTTAATCACTCAACCCAGACCTGAAACAGATAAGTCGCCGTATTTCGAACTTGCCAAGAAATATGACGTGGAATTGGCTTTTCATCCCTTTATCCGTCTGGAACCCATACCTGCAAAGGATTTCCGCAAACAAAAGATAGACATCGCACAGTTTTCGGCTGTCATCTTCACCAGCCGCAATGCTATCGATCATTTCTTCCGCATCTGCGAAGAGATGAAGGTCAGCGTTTCCCAGGACACCAAATATTTCTGTATCACCGAGGCGGTAGCGCTATACCTCCAGAAGTTCATTCTCTACCGGAAGAGGAAAGTTTTCTATGGTGCGGACGGGCTCAATAAAAGCATGTTCGACGTCATCAACAAACACAAGGAGAACGAGAAATTCCTCTATCCCTGTTCCGAGAACCAGCAGGACAACGAGATCATCAACTGGCTCAAACTGAACAACTGCGGTTTTGCGACTCCCTTCATGTACCGCACCATCAGCAACGACGTAAAGACCGTGCTCGACCAGAGCGAATACGATATCATCTGTTTCTTCACCCCCAGCGGCGTGAAGAGTCTTTTCGACAACTGCCCCAAGTTCAAACAGAACGGCACCAAGATCGGCGCATTTGGCAGCAACACTTCCCGCGCCGTCGAAGAAGCCGGTCTCACACTCGACATCAAGGCCCCTCTTCCCCAGGCGCCTTCCATGGTTTCCGCCCTGGAGAAATATCTCGCGATTACAGGCAAGAAGAAGTAGCGGCAGGCTGTCGGTTCATTTTATTCTGGCTCAAACCTTGTAGTTTGCAGGATGATGCAACACACGAACCGGCTCGCGAAAGAAACGAGCCCCTATTTATTGCAGCACGCACACAACCCCGTCGACTGGTTTCCCTGGGGCCCCGAAGCTTTGGAAAAGGCCCGTTCGGAGAACAAGCCGATCCTCGTGAGCATCGGATACGCCGCCTGCCACTGGTGTCACGTAATGGAGCGCGAGAGCTTCGAGGATTCGGAGACGGCCGCATACATGAACGAGCATTTCATCAACATCAAGATCGACAGGGAGGAACGGCCGGACCTGGATCATATCTATATGGACGCCGTTCAGGCCATCACCGGCAGCGGCGGCTGGCCGCTGAACGTATTTCTTACGCCGGAAGGGAAG
Organism: Puia sp.; assembly: GCA_035492595.1. Lineage (GTDB taxonomy): Bacteria > Bacteroidota > Bacteroidia > Chitinophagales > Chitinophagaceae > Puia. Next base: position 2,017 of record DATJJA010000201.1, on the reverse strand, counting down.
CCCTTTTACGGGGGCACTTATTTCCCTCCCCGGCCGATCTACAACCGGTCATCGTGGAAAGAAGTCCTCAATGGCGTCTCCACAACCTTCCGCGAGCGCCGCTCCGAAGTCGAACAGCAGGCCGAGGGGCTGATCCGCCACGTAAAAACCTCCGGCATGTTCTCCATCGGCGAGAAAAAACCCACCGACCCCGGCACGGAACCGATCTTTTCGCCGGCAACACTAAAACAGACGCGGGACCAGCTCATGGCCACGGCCGACAAGAAAGAAGGCGGCTTCGGCGGCGCGCCCAAATTCCCGCAGAGTTTCTCCATCCGGTATCTGCTGCACTACTACCATTTCACCGGAGACAAGGCCGCACTCGACCAGGCCTGCCTGAGCCTGGACAAGATGATCCTCGGAGGCATCTACGACCAGCTGGGCGGCGGATTCGCCCGGTACTCGACCGACTAGCACTGGCTGGTTCCCCATTTTGAAAAAATGCTATATGACAACGCGCTGCTGGTCATCGTACTCTGCGAGGCCTTCCAGGCGACGGGCAAGCCACTGTACAAGGAAGCGATCGAAGAGACCATCGCCTTTGTAAACAGGGACTTATCCAATGACGAGGGCGGGTTCTACTCGGCGCTCGACGCCGACAGCGAGGGAATAGAAGGAAAATATTATGTGTGGGATAAGACGGAAATAGAAGAAATTCTGGGTGAAGATGCTCCCCATTTCTGTGAGATTTACGGGGTTACGGAAGAGGGCAACTGGGAAGGAAAGAACATACTTACGAGGAAGGAAGGGCCACCTGCAACAGCCCTCGCGGCTGCCCGGAAAAAGCTGCTGGACCGCCGCGGCGGAAGGATCCCGCCGGCCCTCGACGACAAGATCCTGCTCGGCTGGAATGCACTGATGAACCTGGCCTGCTCCAAAGCCTACGCAGCCACCGGCGACGAAAAGTACAGGGAAATGGCCGTACGGAACATGACCTTCCTAAAGACCCGAATGAGGGGCGAAGGATTAAATTTCTACTACCATTCCTGGAAGGGCAAGGCCCGGTACCCCGCTTTTCTCGACGACTATGCAAACCTGATCGCGGCCCTCATCGGCCTGCAGGAGATCACCGGCGACGGAGCCTACCTCCTGGAAGCCAGAGAAACCGCTGCGGAGGTTTTAAAGCACTTCGAAAACCCGGAGAACGGCTTCTTTTTTTACACCCACGACAAGCAGGGCGACGTGGTTGTGAGGAAGATGGAGATTTATGACGGGGCCACACCGTCGGGGAATTCCATGATGGCATTTAATTTGTTATATCTATCTGTAATCTTTGATGAGCCCGGTTGGGGGGAGCGCGCGTGGAGTATGGCTTCAGAACTTCGAAGACCTGTAATTTCTTATCCTGGGTCTTTTGGTGTTTGGGCAACCCTGTTTCAAGCCTTTACGTATTCTATTCCAGAGGTAGTTATTACCGGCGAACAGCCGGAAAAAGCCCGGAAGGAGTTTCTATCCCATCTGATTCCTTACCGGGTTTTCCAATCTGCGGACCGGAAGGATACCCAGTTCCCTTTGTTACGGGATAAACTTATCGACGAGGTTTCCCTAATATTCCTATGTAAAAACTATGCCTGTCAACTCCCTGTAAATGAAGTAGCTACAGCGATCCGAAACCTGGAAAATGTGTATAAGTTTCAGCAATGAATGTACAATAAAAGGTACCTGTGCGCGTTTAATAAACTAGCATCTTGAATCCGAATAGTTTAGGCCAATAAATGGCCTTTTGCTGTCAGGTTTCGGAGGGCTCTTAAAAGACAATTTCGGGTCCGAAGGACAATTATTAGCGCTTTTGCCGGAGACGCGCTAATTTTTTGGGAGCGCTTCTCCGGCACATTAATTCACCGGAGGAAAGCTTTGACTTTCGAAAAATTAATTTTAAACTTGTAGCGAGATGTTGTCAAAAGATTTTATTTGCCCAATACCCTTTAATATTATGAAAATGAAAAACCTATCCGTTTTGACGGCCTTTTTCGCCCTT
>DATJJA010000200.1:0-5150 GCA_035492595.1 Puia sp. | reverse complement strand
CGCCGGATTCCCGTGCCTGCTTTTTCAATGTAGTTGCACCTATGTAATAGGATTGTCCAGGATGTCTACCTGCGCATCGGCTCCCTTTTCGAACTAGTCCCGGCGATACATCCAGGAAAGCAGCGGCGGCTTTGCGGTCCAGTAATGGTTCAGATGGCGTGAGCCGAATAATTGCCTTAATCGGCTCATTTTTTTCTTATATTTGAGCCGAATAGATGACATAATCGGCTCATGACACGCTATAACTGGCAACAAAAAGACTGGCCTTATTTCGAATTTTCTCTTCAAGGCATTGAAGATGAGCTCTTTTTGTTTGCTGAAAAGACAGGAAAGGTGACCGGGATCCTGAATGCTCTCCCGGAAAGCACGCAGACGGAAGCCATTGTCGATATCATGGTGTCCGAAGCGATCAAGACTTCCGAAATCGAAGGTGAATACCTAAGCCGAAAAGACGTTCTCTCTTCCATCAGGAAAAACTTAGGATTGGTCACCAGCCCGGAATACATCGCAGATAAAAAAGCCGCCGGCATCGGCGAATTGATGATCGATGTGCGCAATACACACAAGGAAGATCTCACCGAAAAAAAAATATTCGCATGGCATAAGATGCTGCTCAGGGGAAGTAAAGGAATAGAGGTAGGTGCATGGCGGACGCACGAGGAACCGATGCAGGTCGTCTCCGGAGCGATGGGTAAGCAAAAAGTACATTATGAAGCGCCCCCTTCTGCGCGCGTCCCTAAGGAAATGGACAGGTTCATTGCCTGGTTCAACGAAACTGCGCCCGGCGGTAAAAAAGAGATCAAAAAAGCGCCGGTAAGATCGGCTATTGCTCACCTGTATTTTGAAACGATACACCCATTTGAGGACGGCAACGGTCGCATAGGCCGGGCTATCGCGGAAAAGGCATTGTCGCAAGGTACAGGCAGGCCGGTTCTGCTCAGCATATCAAAAGCGATCGAGGCAAAAAAAAATGATTATTACGATGCCCTGCAAAAAGCACAGTCGTCCAATGAAATAACGGAATGGATAAATTATTTTGTTAAGACAATCCTGACTGCACAGATTGATGCGGAAGAACTTATAGACTTTACCCTGAAGAAAACCAAATTCTTCGACCGGCATAAAAATGACCTGAGTGAACGCCAGTTCAAAGTGATCAGGCGTATGCTGGAAGAAGGGCCAAAAGGATTTGCAGGTGGCATGAACGCCAGCAAGTATGGTTCTATTACCAGGGTCTCGAAGGCCACGGCCACCAGAGATTTACAAGAAATGCTCAAAACAGGGGCGATAGTACCTTTCGGAGAAGCCGGCGGGCGCAGCACAAAGTATCATGTCAATCTGTAGCTTCATCGCCGTGTTATAGCACTCCTTCTCACTCCGTTTTCAGGCTCCTGACAGGATTGGCCAGAGCCGCCTTAACCGACTGAAAACTGATCGTGCAGATCGTGATCAGGGTGATCAGCGCGCCCGCCACGACAAACTCCCAAACGCTTATAGATACGCGGTAGGCAAAACCATTCAGCCATCGGGTCAGGGCCCACCAGGCCAGGGGGAATGCTATCGCCAGTGAAGCGAGAACCAGCCGCAGAAAATCCTTCGACAATAGCAGCACCACGCTGTGGACGGTGGCGCCCAGCACTTTTCGGATACCGATCTCTTTACTTCTGCGCTGAGCGGTAAAAGCAGCGAGGCCGAACAGGCCAAGGCAGGATATGAGAACGGCCAGGCCGGCAAAATACCTCGATAGGATGGAGACCCTTTTTTCGGCCAGGTAAATGTTCTGGTAGTCCTTGTCCAGAAAGGCATAGTCAAAAGAGAAGCCAGGGTTAAAATGACTATATACCTGCTGGAGTTTTTCGATAGCTTGTCTTTCCTTGCCTGCCTGCAGTTTTGCAACAAAACGATACGCGTTTTGCGGGTTCAGTTCGAAGAATAAAGGTTTTATTTTTTCATGGAGGGACTCAAAATGAAAATCTTTCGCTACGCCAATTATCTGCTTGTTCTCGTCCCAAACCTTTACAATTTTGCCAATGGGGTTTTTGAGCCCCATGAACCGGACCGCAGCTTCATTGAAGATGACCCCGGCAGTATCCGCGCCAAAATCCCGGGAAAATCTACGGCCCTCTTTCATCTGAATGCCCATCGTTTCCATCAGCCCGTAGTCGATATTCATGACCTCGAATTCCGTGTAGTCCTTCGGATCCTTTCCTTCCCAGTATACATCGGAGGTACCGTTGTTGTGATTGGTAAGACTATGACTCATACTGGAAACAGACAGTATACCCGGGATCCGCCTGACCTCATCGATGAAAGCCTTCTGCTGTCTGCTGTCTCTCAGTTGCCCTTCTTTCGTAAATGAAATAATATTGTCCCGGTCGTATCCCAGGTTCATGGTTTGAATAAAATTGATCTGTTTATAGACGACCAATACTCCAATGATCAATACCGTCGACAATGTAAACTGAAATATCGCCAACCCCTTCCGTGTAAACAGCTCCCTCGCACTGTGCTGCAATTTTCCTTTCAATACACCGATAGGTTTGAATCCGGACAGGTATAGAGCCGGATAGCTCCCCGATAGCACGCCGGTGACCAGAGTAATACTTAAAATAACAAGTATGGCTCCTGCATGGAGGGTTCCCAACGAAAGCTGTTTTCCCGTAATTAAATTAAATTCAGGAAGCAGAAGGACGAGGAACAGCATTGCCAGAACCAGGGAAGCAAATGCCACCAGCGTGGATTCTCCCAGGAACTGCAGCAGCAAAAGGATTCGGCTGGCGCCCATTGTTTTTCTGACGCCTACTTCTCTGGCTCTCTCCGCAGCCTTGGCTGTCGCCAGGTTCATAAAATTTATACAGGCGATCACCAGGATGAAGATGGCGATTATGGAAAACAACCGGACATACTCGATCCTGCCACCCGCCCGGACCCCGTTCTCATACCGGCCATAGAGATATCCATCGGAATACCGGGTCAAAAAAAGCGTCCGGTGAGTGATCTCATTATTGGTCATCCGTTTTACAAACCCCGAGATTTTGGAGTTGAACTGATCAATATCGGTACCGGGCTTTAAGATGACGTAGGTAGATACGAATGTTGAACCCCAATCATCCAGGCTCTCTCCCTGATCTTTCAATCTTTCAAATGGCAGTACAAAATCAAAGCGGTCGGAGGAGCGGCTATCCGGTTCTTTGAATATCCCGGAAATAGCATATTGCTGCTTCTGCTGAAAGGTTACAGTCTTTCCGATAAGGTTGGTTGTCGTACCAAATAATTTACCCGCCAGCACATCAGAAAGCGCGATCGAGCCTGGGCTGGTGAGGACCTTTCCGGCGTCTCCATCGACCATCTCATAGGAGAATATCCTAAAAAAATCTTTGCCTGCATATTTACCATCGGCCCGGATGTTTTTGCCATTTGCAAGAGAGATGGTAGTGTTCGTGGAGCGAAACGTTGCCACGGCATCTTCCACTTCCGGAAATGCCTTTTGCAGAGCTTCTGCTGTTGGCGGGGAGGTACTTCTTGCGGTCCATATCCCGCCGGCCCGTTGCCGGTTCTCGATGGCCTGGAAAAGTCTCGCGTCATTTTTATGGAATCTGTCGACGCTCAACTCATCGGCAACCCAGAAATAGATCAGCAGCGCACAGGCAAGACCGCTGGACAAGCCGACCAAATTAAGTAGGGTAAACTGCCGGTCTTTCAGCAGATAGCGCCAGGCGATCTTAAGATAGCTTTTGAGCATATTATTCGGATTACCGTTTTTACCCCTAAATGGATGCCAAAGCCGTTAATCACTAAATATCAACTGTTTGTCGCACGTTTTGGGCAACGACCTGTCTGATTCCGATACAGCTGCTGTCCGGAGATCGCGTGTATGCTTTAAAGGTCGCAGAAATGCGGTTCTTTTTGTGCACCCGATCCTGGCTGTCAAATCTGTTTCGGCGGCCAGCTCAGCGTGAGTCACATAGAAATTTGGCCGCTCACGCCACAAACAAAATTAAACGACCACTGTTAACACTTGTAATCGCATTTTTTTATGGAAACGATCCGACTCCAAACACACGACGACAGCTGGGAGACAACCTACGCCGAGGAACAGCAACTACTTGGCATCACACTGGCCCAATATTCAATACGGATACATCATGTAGGCAGCACCGCCGTCCCCGACCTTCTTGCAAAACCTATAATCGATATTGCTATAGAAGTGCCTGTGTTTCCTCCCGTTGGATCGATCCTCCGGCAGTTGTCGTCTATCGGATATGAATACCGTGGTGAAGCCGGGATCGAAGGCCGGCATTGGTTTACAAAAGGAATCCCCCGGAAGATCAATCTGCACTATTGTGCATTGAACTCTCCCATAGTGAAAAGCCAGCTTGCATTTCGTGATAGCCTTATCCGGAGCGAGCGGCTGCGACGCGAATACGAGCAGGTCAAAATAAAGAATTCGGCGGGAAAAGATATCGATGACGCTGACTACGCCCTTGCCAAATCTCCCCTGATCAAAAAAGCCATCGGCTAGATAGTTAGATTCGCTGCGAAGCCGCCAGCAATTCCTCCAGATTTTTGAATTGCATTGCAACGCCTTCCCTGAAGCCCGATTCAGTCAGTCTCTCCATACGGGCAAGAGATTCATTGTAGATAGTAATAGTGACTTCTGTCCTTCCGTTCCGCTCGCTGAAACTGATATCCCATTCGGACCCGGGTTGTTCCGCGTTCTCATCCTTGTCGGCAAAATTGCTCGTGAACCTGAAATTGGTTTTGGGGGTAATGGATGTATATTTCTGGATCGACCAGCGTTCCTGCCCATCGGGGTTCACCATAGCCCAAAATCTGCGTCCGCCGACCTCAAAGTTCATAGCTTTTGTTTTCGAGACCAGAGGTTTGGGCCCCCACCACTGATCAAGAATCTCCGGTTTGGTATAAGCATCCCATACCAGCGAAAGAGGTGCAGCAAATTCTCTTCTTATGACTACCGTTCTTTTTGTTTTGTCTACGGTAATATCCAGTGGTAGATCGTTTTTCATTTGTCTGCTGTTTATTGATATGTTGTTGAACCGGGTGTCCCGGGTTTTGTACAGGGGACGCGAAGCCGATTGGTTGCAAATATACGCGCAGCCGTTCGGTTTCGCAAATTTATTTTAGGCGGC
>DATJJA010000199.1:0-10642 GCA_035492595.1 Puia sp. | reverse complement strand
AGGCTTGCTGGAATTCTGAAGAGTGGCGCGAATAAGCTTTGCAAAGCCGCTGATATATTTGTTGGCGGCAAAGATGTCCTGGTCGAAAATGTATTGCTGAATGGAATTGAGGCAGTTGAAAATAAAATGCGGGTTCATCTGGGCCTGCAGGGCCGCATATTCCATTTCCATCATCTTCTGGCTGAGCTGTTCTTTCTCTTTCTCCCGCTTACGGATATGTGCTATTCGAAGGGAAACAAAAAGCCAGGTCAGCGACAAAAATGCGGCGAGGATCAGGCCATAAAACCATGTCGTTTGCCAAAAGGGAGTGTTCACGCCAAAAGGCAGGGTTAAAAGGGCACTGCTGACCCCGAATTTATTGGTGGCCTGTAATTGAAAGGCATAGTTGCCGGAAGGGAGCGTCAGGTATTCAAGGAAGGCCTCTTTTGTAGTACGCCAGGCGCTGTCCAGACCCAGCAGACGGTAGCGGTAGGTTATTCCGCCGACGGACCGGTAGGAAATGCCCGCAAATTCCAGCCGGATATGTTTATCGGCATAAGGAAGCTGCAAATGACCCGTATCGCCAATCCTCTCCCTTCCCGAATTGAAGAGAGAAAGCAGGTAGAGACGACAGCCCTCCGAGAGATCGACCTTTGCCTCATCAAAATAGCTGAGCCCCGCGGGTGTACCCACATAGATGGAGGAGCTATCCGCGAACAGGGCATTTACGATGTCGGATCCAAGGCCATCCTTGGAGGTATATTGTGCTACCGGGTAGCCGGGCTGATCGAGTCTAACCCTGTTCAAGCCTTTATCGGTGCCGATCCAAAGACTGTTGTCGTGCACGAGGATGGTTCGGCAAATGTCGCTGGTCAATCCCTGCAAGTGGGAGATAGTCGCGATGACCCGGCCGTCCTTGTAACCAATAAGACCGGCATCATAAGAAGCTACCCATAAGGTTCCATCGGAAGATTCAGCTATGGCCGAGATCCTTTTTTGCAGAAAGGGGATCTTTTCGCCCAGATAAACAGGGGGGTTCTTTCCAGCCGAAGCGTAAAGCCCATTCAAAGTACCTATGAAACTGGTGTCTTTGCGGTAATAGACGGTGGTAGCTCTGTCATTCCAAAGCGTGTCGATCATCCGAAAGCTCTTAAGATCGAAACGGCCGACCCCCCAAAAGGTGCCCAGCAGCAGCTCTTCGCTGCTCTTTACAAAAATAGATTTTACCCCCACGTGGGCGTAGCGCAACGTTTCGTAATTATTGGTGCACTCGTCCATTCCTAAGTCCGAAGCGATAAAAAGTCTTCCTTTTGACAGGTGACCGACATACCAGATACGGTTTTTGGAAATAGCGGTCCGCCAGGCACGCTTCTTCAATGACATATCCGGCAGAGAAAAATAGAAGACAGTATTGTGATTGTCCCCCACCACCAGTTGATCGTCCATTTTAAAAATGCCGGAAACGGAAGAAAATTCCATGCCGGGCTCTTTCATCCGGATGGTTTTAAACTCATCTGAATTAAGTCTGTACAAGCCTTGTCCCAGGGTGGTAAACCATAAGTTGCCTGTAACATCTCGAAAGGTCCGGGACACTTCTTTCCCCGGGAGAAATCGTTTGGTACGGCCTGTATGGAGATTGTACTCTGCAGCGCCGGAGAATTCGTTGGAATAAAACAGGCTATCATCCACCGTGCTAAAGCTGATATGTCTGTAATGAGTCTTCTCGAAAGGAAAGTTCACCAGTTTTCCGGTGACGAATGATCGAATGGAGGCAGTAGACGGTGTGGTCCGCCAGATCATACCGAAAGGGTTTATGGAAATGAATCCGGCATGGCTGTTCTCAAATGTAATGTTGAATAGCAGGCTGAAGCCCTTTTCAGAAAGATTGAAAATCTGTTGGTCCGCCTGGACTATAAATTGGCCGGTGTTGCTGCGACTGACAGCTACACAGTTCAAGATCGGCCGTCCATTGATGGAATCAATTTCAGTTACAATGCCGTTGGGGCGAATAAGCTGAAGCGCAGTCTGCTCCTGCACCAGTATATTACCGTCCTTATCTTCGGCGAAGTGCTCGATATTAGTCCTGAACCGGATGTGGCGCAACAGGGAATCATTTTCCTGGTTGTATATTTTCCCTTTGTAGTAATAACAGATGGATTTGCGGAAGGGGGCCATCCAAACCCTGCCCTGCGAATCGCCGAACATCTCAAGTATCTCCACATCCGGCAATCCATCCCTGGTGGTGAAGTTGCGAAAATGCGTGCCGTCGAACCGGCTGACTCCTGTCTCCGTACCTGTCCAGATAAAACCTTCCCTGTCCTGCGTGATACAATACACAGTAGAGCCGGCCAGGCCATCAGAGATATCATAATGCGTGTAGCTATACTCCTGCGGAAACGCGGAATCGGAGAGAAAGAACAGAAAAGAGGCCAGCAATAAAAATTTCCTCATAAGACCTTATAAAAATAAGGTTTATTCCGTATGATAACAGGGCTTAAACGAACTATCACAGCGACATTTTTACTATACCGGAAGAATTGGGAGAAATTGTACCGGGGTGTCCTGGAAAATAGCCGCGAGCAGATGACCCCAGACAGAAAAATGGGTATCCCGATAAGATAAAAGAATAGCTGGACCAGGAACCAGCCTACTCCAAACTGCTTCCGTATACGCACGAAATTGGACAGCATGATCTGGAGACCTTTACGGTCGTAAAGATTATAATACCCCTTGCCGGTGGAACCAAACTCCTGGTTGGCAGTTTCCCCCTGAAGATGGACCATGTTCAGGTCTCCAAAGAGGCAAAGGGGGCCTGTCTTTTTTAGCCGGCTGCACCATTCTGCCTCTTCAGCATATAGAAAAAAGTCTTCGTCTAGCAGACCCGCTGTTTGGATAGCGGCTTTTTTGACCATGAGGAAGGCTCCGTTGATCCAGTCGACTTCAATGGGGGACGGAGGGATAGCAGTGCCGGCGCCCCCGGACAGAGCGCCCCCGCTCTCCCCGACTCCCGCGACATGCGGTTTTTCGACCTTTGCCAGCTGACCGGCTTTTTTGATCAGCGTTCCCAGATATGGCAGAGGCAGCAGGTAATTGAGCCCCCCTTTCATAACATACATCCCGGATATCTGGGGCGTGCCATCGGGATTGAGGAGCTGGACACCCGCCGCGACGAAGGGTGAATCCATGAGACGATGATAAGCTTCCGCGATCGCTGAAGCGTGCGGGAGGGTATCGCCGTTGAGCAGCAATACGGCGTCGCCAGCCGAGCGGCGGATGCCTTCATTGTTGGCCCGGGCAAAACCGGCATTATAATTTACGGATATCCAGATGATCTGTGGAAAGGCAGCCGTGATCCGCTGTTGGCCGTTGTCACCGGAAGCGTTGTCGACTACCAGCACTTCAAAAGGATATTCGCCTTCTCCTCCAATGCCAGAGCCCCGCCTGTCTGAACTCCGATTACCAGGTCCCTCGCTACCGGCCTCCCCATACAGGGAATGCAGACAGTCCAGGACCAGGGCCGTCGACTTATAATTGACTATTATGATACTCAGCATTGTTAGAGCGCTCCTGTTAGACGGTGAGACAGATAACTGGCGAACATACAAATTTTGGAGAATATCCCATTCTTTAGCAGACGGCGGGGCATTTTTTGCTGCCAGGCAAACATCCGCGCCACGGGTGCGGGAATACCCGGTACCCCAGGTGCAAACTCCGCATTACGCAGAAGGCGCCACCACCAGTCATAGCGGAGGACAGATCGCAGAGGATGCAGACCGGTCTGTTGGAGCCGGCGAATACTCTCCGGGAAAAGCACCTCCTGCAGGAACGCAACGTCGTGCCTGGAACTGATCCCACCCGGTCCAAAACGGGCGATGGTTCCGCCTATATAACTGATGCGGGTCCGGTTGTCGGTAAACAACCGAATATTCAGATCCCAATCGGCATATCCCTTATAGCGGAGATTATATGCCGGCGCATGATCAAAGATGCTTCTCCGGTAAAAGATGGCCTGGTGGGAGATATTGCGGAGCAGCAGCTTGTCCAGATCAAATTCCCCGTCATAAAGTCCTTTATAGCTGGGACTGACGACGTTGCCGTAGATGAGATCGAAGTGATTCGGAGCCGCTTGCCTAAATATCGAGGAGAGGATGCCCGGATGGGACAGACAGTCGTCGCTGCCGAGGAAATAAAGCCATTTTCCGCGCGACTCCTGTATACCCTTGTTCATAGCGTCGTATACGCCTTTATCCGGTGCAGAGACTATGCGGACACGAGGGTCCAGCCGGGCGGCTTCACGGGCAATGGCGAGTGTATTGTCCAGCGAGACGCCATCCATGATCAACACTTCAAAGTCCTGGTAGTCCTGACCGAGGACGCTGTCAAGCGAGGCCTTCAAGGTTTTTTCGGCATTGAACGTAGGGATGATGATCGTCAGTTCAGGAGTCTGCATTTTCCTCACGTTTGGGTTCAGGATTGAGGGTTTCGTTTGCGCATTTCCTGGCGAAGGGCATACCCATTGATCCAGCGGTTGTAGCGTTTGCGGATGACGCGCATCAAAAAGTCAACGGCACTATCCTTTTTGGAGCGGCTATTGTCCTGTTTGTTTCGGCTGCGATGATGGTCCAGCAGCTGTGGGTAAGGAGAGTTGTAATAGGGTATCGGGGCATAGTATGCTACAGGAGCCTGATAGTACTGGTTAACACAGTTGAATTCATTTTCCAGCCTCAGATTTGGCGCCTTGTAATGGTTGCCGAACTGCGAAGGCATCCGGTAAAGGGAGACCCCCCGTTTTGCCGCCATCAGTGAAAGAACCGACTGGTCCCAGCGGTGCTGGATATAAGCCGGAAGGTTGCGCTTGCCTAAAGTGTTGGCCATGTCGGTCAGATTGCGCGGGTCCCGGCAATAGTCCAGCCACTCGCTCACAAAGGATATGCTGGCTGCTGACCGTTGGAATAACGAAAAGGCGGCGTCGACCTGTGACGCATACCAGCATGCAGGACGGTCACAGTCCATGAGGATAAAGTTGTCTCTTTTGGTCCAGGCATCGTTGGTGAAGTTGCTATTGCCAAACAGCAATACAGGATTACCGTTACGACAGATCTCATACAGGGGCTCTAGCGGAGCGATGATCTCCAGTCCGCAATCAGCATATACCACAATATCTCCTTCTTCGGCCCTGTTCAGTGCTTCCAGGATTATATAGGGCTTCCACAGCCAATAGCCGATGCCAACAGGCTGATCGAGGATTCTGCGGTTCTCATTAAAAAAGGGTGTGGAGCGCAGGTCATCGATGTCATAGGACCGGATATTGGTGATACCGGATCTCGTTGCCGAAGCATTCAGCCGCTGACGGCTGTCCTCATAAAGCTGATTGGAGAGATTGGTCAATATAACGGCCATATCAGAGCGCGAAATTTGAGATGATGCCCACCGAATGAGGTTGTTCGTTCTGCCCTACCCAGCCGTTGATGTCCAGCAAATAAACGTCCTTTATGCCATAGACTTCATTGTATTTCCGGATGATCCGGAAAAAGGATTGTTTCATTTTCCCGACGAGATCGTCCCAGACGATGACGAAACGATCATCGAGCAGCCCGTATTTGACGAGCATCTCGAATTCGAAGAGGATGGCTTGCGGTGTGTGGAGGGCATCGGAGAAGACGATGTTGAAGCGATTGCCTTCAAGCTTTGCCCAGCTTTTGGTATCCCAAACGTCTGCAGAAAGATAGTTGACGGGTTTATTGCCGAAGGTAAATTCGCTCAGGGAGGAGCGGTTCTTCTTGATGGATCTGGCAGGTGTATCCCATTCCGTCCGGTCGCCTTTTGTCAGCTTCTCTGCCAGGACAGGGTTGATCTCTTCAATGTCAAAGGCAGTGAAGCGGGCCTTGTCAACCGAATTCAGCAGCTGAAAGAAGTTCTTGCCCACAGAAACCCCGATCTCCAGGTAGTTGACCTGTTGCTGGAAATAGCGGTCGGCAATGAGACTCATCAGATCGGTATAGGTAGGCTGGTTGCCGATGGGCTGGTTGATGACCGCTTTTATAAAATCGGGAACGCCATATTTGAAATAAGAGCGGGCAAAGGCCTCTTCGTCGATCCAGTCCCTGACAAGTTGCAGGCTGTTTCTGTTAGCAGAGATATAAGAAGCCAGCTCGGCGTCGGAAAAAGGGGATTTCGACTTGTATGAGACTTCCTTTTGAAAAAGATTTTTCAAAGCATTCAACATAATTCTGGATTTTATTTAATGGCCATACGCCCGGTATAGTCAATACGGTGGAGGAAAAGGGAGAGCTGCCGTGCCGCGACAAATTCGTCTACCGCCTTGCGGGAGCCGCTCCAGTGCCCATAGTCGTCTATGATAAGGACGCCTCCGGGGACAAGCAGGTCGTATAAAGTCTCCAGCTCGTGTTTCGTAGATTCATACCAATCCGTATCCAGACGCAGTAAGGCAATATTCCCAATGGAAGGCTCCGGCAGGGTATCCTCCACCTTTCCTTTGATAAACCGTATCTGCCCGAATGGATAGTCGGTCTTTTGCAGATTGGCCTTTACCTCTTCGAGGGGGGAATAACACCATACATTGTCGCCATCGGTACGTTCGAATGCATTAAGCAAATCTCCTGCCGTAGTTTGGTCGACAGCGCTGACATCTTCCTTTCCCGGATCGGACATGCCTTCGAAAGTGTCGAATAAAAAGAGTTTGCGGGAGGTGTCTCCGAGACGGGCCAGCTTACGGGCGACCAACAGCATAGAGCCGCCCTTCCATACTCCACATTCGACAATATCGCCGGGGATCTTATTTTTTACGATGTATTCTACGCTCTGGGAAAGACTTACCAGCCGTTCCTGGCTGGTCATGGTAAAAGTGCGAACGGCCGAGATATCCGCCCGTTCTTCGGGAGAGAAATCAGAAGGGAAGTCTTCTGAAAGATTGCCTCTGGCCGTGAGGAGCTCATGACGAAGCTGCCGGCTGAGGACAAAACTTCCTGGCTCACTAATTCCCTTTAATTTAGAAAAGATCGACATGGTCGCAAATTACCCCACTTTAGGGTATCGTAAAAATTTTTCCCGGGCTATCAGAGCTGCACTTTTCCCCAGACGTCACAGCGACACCGGAAAAGGAGCCCTCAGATACTGGAGAAAACGTTGGAGTCCCTTCCGTTTTTCCGAATCGAGCCGGTAATCCAGATTTTTGGTAAAATAATCGTGCAGAGAGTAGATGGGGTAAGGGTTTTCAGCCACCACTTCGTCGATGTGCACGATGCCCTGCCGGTTGGCTTCGTCAAAGGCAGTGATAAAGTCCGGGTCGAGAGCCTTGTTGCTGATCCAGGCAGCGAAGACAAAGGGAAGGCCCGTAAAGGCTTTCCAGACGCCGGCAAGGTCATAGATATAGGGAGATATCTTTCGCTGTTCGAGTGCCCGGTCGCCGATGACAACACCTGCCGTTGCCCCTTTTATATGATCGCGGAAATCTTTTCCTGCGTCGATCAGCTCCGGGCTGATCTTCCAGTATTCCTTCAGCAGGACCTTTGCCAGCTGTACGGATGTGCGGCTCTGATAGTCGAGTAATACTTTTTCTACCTTATCGATGGGTGTCTCGCTGAAAAGGCAGACCGACGCAACATCTCCGTTGCTGCCGATGCAATAGTCCCCATTGATATGATATTCCTTCATCTGCGGTATGATGGCAACGGGCACCAACCCCATGTCGATCTCATTTCTGAGCAGCATGGCGGCGATGCTGGCGGGGTGGTCTATGATCAGCTGAATGTCTTTTCTGACGGATGCCCTCTCGATGCCATAGAGGAGAGGTTTTGTGTTGAGGTAGCTAACAGCGCCTACTCGTATTTTTCTGTCCAATTCCTTTACGTTAAATTTGCGGCGAAGTTACAGATTATGGAATTAAATTCACTTACTGCTATTTCTCCTATCGACGGTCGCTATCGGCACCAGGTGGCACACCTGGATGATTATTTTTCGGAATATGCTCTTATTCGCTACCGCGTGCTGGTGGAAGTGGAGTATTTCCTGTTCATGAGCAAAAAGCGATTCTTCCCGCTGAGCGCCTCCACCAGGCGGAAGCTGCAAGCTATTCCCGAGCAGTTCAGCCTGGAAGATGCCATATGGATCAAAACCAAGGAGAAGGAGACCAACCACGACGTAAAAGCGGTAGAGTATTTTTTAAAGGACCGTCTCGGAGACGAGCTGTCCGCCGTAGCAGAATGGATACATTTTGGACTCACCTCCCAGGATATCAATAATACCGCCATCCCCCTTTTGTGGAAACATGCCGCGGAATTCGAATACCTGCCGGGCCTGCTGAATCTGAAACGTCAGCTGGAAGTGCTGGCCCGTGACTGGAAGGACGTCCCAATGCTGGCCCGCACCCACGGGCAACCCGCAAGCCCGACCCGGCTGGGGAAGGAGATCATGGTCTTTATCGAAAGGATCGAAAACCAGGTGGAATTGTTTATCCAGGTACCCTTCACCGCCAAGTTCGGCGGAGCGACAGGCAACTTCAATGCGCATCATGTAGCCTTCCCTTCGAAGGATTGGGTAAAGCTGGGGAATGAGTTCGTGGAAGGCACGCTGGGCCTCCAACGCCAGCAGTATACGACTCAGATCGAGCATTATGATAACCTGGCCGCCCATTTCGATGCAATGAAACGCATCAATACGATCCTGACGGACCTTTGCCGGGATATCTGGACCTATGTGTCATTGGATTATTTCAAACAAAAGACGAAAAAGGGCGAGATAGGTTCATCCGCAATGCCGCACAAGGTAAATCCCATCGACTTCGAGAACGCCGAAGGCAACCTCGGTGTTGCCAATGCACTTCTTGAACATTTCGCCGCCAAGCTTCCGGTTTCCCGGCTGCAGCGGGACCTGACCGACAGCACGGTCCTGCGCAATATAGGCGTCCCCTTCGCACATACCGTCCTTGCCCTGAAGTCGATAGAAAAAGGACTGGACAAGCTGGTGCTGAATAAGCCCAAATTAGAGCAGGATCTGGACAGCAATTGGGCCGTGGTCGCGGAAGCGATCCAGACGGTGCTGCGCCGCGAAAACTATCCTAAACCCTATGAGGCGCTAAAGGAGCTGACGCGCGGACAAGCCGGCATCACAAAGGAATCCATGCATGCCTTTATCGATGGACTGAAAATATCGGCGACTTTGAAAAAAGAACTTAAAAAGATCACCCCACAAAATTATACAGGGGTATAGAACCCTACTTGTGAATCTCTGAGGTAAAGTGGAATTCAATAGCCGGATTGTTGGTCCGTTCGGTATTCAGGAACCACTCGCTCTGCGCCAGGTAGACAAGATACCCGTCCTTATCCGTGGCGATATTGGCGTGCTTGAAGCGGGTGAAGTCCTCCAGCTTTTTCGGGTCTTCGCTGGTGATCCAGCAGGCCTTGTAAAAAGGCATCGCATTGAATTGAACGGAGGCGCTGTATTCATGCAGGAGACGATACTGGATAACCTCGAACTGGAGCTCGCCCACGCAGCCGATGATCTTTTTCTGCCCCCCATACTGGGTGAAAAGCTGGGCTACACCCTCATCCGTTAACTGCAAGAGACCCTTTTCCAACTGCTTGGTTTTCATAGGGTCTTTGTTGACTACCTCTTTAAAAATCTCAGGAGAAAAGGAAGGAATTCCGGTAAAAAAGAAATTTTCGCCTTCGGTGAGGGTATCCCCTATCTTGAAGTTGCCGGTATCAAAAAGACCGACCACATCGCCCGGGAAGGCCTCGTCGATGACGTCCTTGTCACGGGCCAGGAATGTATAAGGATTGCTGAAGCGTACGTCCCTGTCGAGACGGACGTGATGGAAGTATTTATTGCGTTCGAACTTTCCACTACAGACCCGTAGGAAGGCAATACGGTCGCGGTGTTTCGGATCGAGGTTGGCATGGATCTTAAAGATAAAACCGCTGAATTTATCCTCTTCCACATCGAGATGGCGAGTCGAGGTCTCCCGGCTTAGGGGACCAGGTGCGACACGAATAAAGGTGTCGAGCATTTCCCGAACCCCAAAGTTATTGATGGCGCTGCCAAAGAAGACCGGCGCCACCTTTCCGGCGAGGTAACTGTCGACATCCAGTTGACCATGGACGCCGTCCACGAGCTCTACGTCCTCCCGCAGTGTCGCAGCATCTTTCTCGCCGAGTTTGTCGTCAAGTAAGGGGTTATCAAGGCTGTCAAAGGACAGGGTATCCTCATCAGTGGCCTTGGTATTGGCAGTGAACAGCACGAGATTCTTATCGTAAAGGTTGTAAACGCCCTTGAAGTCTTTTCCGCTGTTGATGGGCCAGGCCATGGGGTGCAGCGCGATATTCAGCTCTTTCTCGATCTCTTCCAGCAGGTCGAAGCGGTTCTTGCCGTCCCGGTCCATCTTATTGATAAACACGATGACGGGGGTATTCCGCATGCGACAGACTTCCATCAGCCGGCGAGTCTGAGCTTCTACCCCATTGACACTGTCAATGACGAGGATTACGCTGTCGACGGCGGTGAGGGTACGGTAGGTATCTTCGGCAAAGTCCTTGTGGCCGGGAGTGTCCAGCAGGTTGATCAGCATGCCTTTGTATTCAAAGCTCATGACGGAGGTCGCTACAGAGATACCGCGCTGGCGTTCGATCTCCATAAAGTCGCTGGT
>DATJJA010000198.1:0-73938 GCA_035492595.1 Puia sp. | reverse complement strand
CGGAACGTTTTTATCACCGGCCGCCTGGGGGACTATAAATACTATGACATGCATCATACGATAGCCCGGTCCCTCGAAATTTTCGAATCCGGCGTCCTGCCTCTAATAACTGCTAACCATGCCGTATAACCCCGTACTTGCGATAGTCATTCCGGTGTATAATGAAGAACAGAACCTGGGCGCCCTGCTGCGGGACTGGCAGAACAAATTCAAGACTACCGGGGTTTCCTCTAAGATCATCCTTATCGATGATGGCTCGAAAGATAACAGTCTGCAGCTGCTGAAGGCTCTGCAGCAAAAAGATCCGGCCCTGTATGTTCAAACCCAGACCAACGCCGGACATGGTCCCGCGATCCTCAAAGGATACCGGCTGGCATTGGAGGCAGAATGGGTCTTCCAGATCGACTCCGATCATCAGCTGGACACGAGAGCTTTCACGCGGCTTTGGGAGAACCGTGATCAATATGACCTGCTGCTGGCCGAACGTACGGAAAAGAATGCTTCGCTGCCCCGCCGGTGTGTGAGCGTCTTTTCAAAAGCAGTTGTGCGCCTTTTATATGGGAGCGGCATACGGGATGTCAACAGTCCCTATCGACTGATGCGCGCCAGTGAGTTGCGGAAAGCGCTTGAAAGGATACCGGAAGACAGTTTTGCTCCAAATGTCCTGCTGACATCCTGGTTTATTGCCAAAAAAAAACACATCTTTACGACATCGACTGAACTAAGAACGGAAGGAGATCAGCGACGCAGTAAAATGAACTCCTATTTCCTGAAAGGTGTTGTGCGATCGGCCATTCAGACGATACAGTTCCGGCTAAAACTATGAACCGCCAATACTACAGCCTTTTATTTGTCATGGGCGCCTGTCTGCTCCTAAGTCTGGTCTATTGCCCTCCCTTTGATCTCCAGCTCGATGACAAGGATATCTTTAGGTATACCGGTATGGCCATCCTGCGCGGAAATATCCCCTACCGGGACTTCTTTGATCATAAACCCCCGATGATCTTTTTTATCAATGCTGCGGGTCTTTTCTTAGGCTCCTGGGGCTTGTGGATGATCAATACGGCGCTGGCCTTGCTAAGCACCCTCTTCTTTTTTAAACGCTGTCGCCAATACCATCTGCCCTTCCCGTGGCTGCTCCCGCTTTTGTTCAATCTCATGATCCGGGACAACCTGATCAGCCTCGGTAACAATATGACCCGGGAATATACGGCCTTTTTTACCCTCATATTCTTCTGCATCCTGCTGGGAAAAAGCAAATACCGCCTGTTCCTTTTGGGGCTACTCACTGCTCTTATCTTTTTTACCCAGCAGGACCAGGTCCTGCTCCTGATCCCGCTTCTCATACATATGATGGCCGAAGAGCTGGCATTGTTCCGGAGAAATTTCCTGCACCTGACCGCAGGCTTTTTGGCTTTTACGATACCCCTGCTGTTATACTTTGCGCTTCATCATTCGCTGACCTGGTTCTGGGCCGACGCCTTCCGGTTCAACTTTACCGTATATACGACGCAAAAAAAATCGTTTTGGGACCATTTCAGGACCGTCAAACATTACCTGGACGAAGGCAACTATGAGATCCCCTTCCTGCTGGCCCTGGTGCTGGGGGTGGCGTCCCTTTTTCTTAAACATAAAAGAAAGGGGCTCGTCCTGGCGACGCTGGCATCCCTGTTCCTGACCATGAGTCCTGAGTTCATGGGCGGCCGCATGTCCGCACAGGGCGGATCCGGATATTTTTTCAGCTATTATTTCCTGCCTCTGTCCGCCAGCGTTTGTATGGTTCTTTTTGCCGTCTTTGCCTTTACTGAAGACCCGGTGCTGGCCGGAAAAAAGGCGCTGCTGCCCTATGCCCTCCTTCTTTGCCTCAGTCTGGGGTATACTGCCCTGCAACATGGTACACATCTGCAACGCCGCGACCAGGAACCGGTACTGAACAGACCAGAATTGACCTATCTCCGGCAACAACATCTAAAAGACTACCAGCTCTTTGTTTTTTACAACGGGCAGTATACCTGGTTCTATACAGATCTGAAGATACTTGCACCATCCGTGTGGATCTATCATCATTTCTGGGGTCAATATGAACAATGGGATATGGATCACCGGCTGCTGCAATCCATCGGGGAAGACCTTCTGCGGCACCAGACGACCTTTGTTATCATGGAAGAGGCCCTGATCGGCCAGTTTAAAAACCCGGCCAACCGGGACTGGTGGCTTTCATTCATGAGAACTTATTATCAGCCCGTATTCATTCCCGACAGCAGCCAGACACTTTTATGGCGGCTGAAAAAGGAGAGGTTATGAACAAACACACTTATACCCTTTTACTGATGCTCGCAGCCAGTCTTCTGCTGAGTATGCTCTATATTCCCCAATTCAATATCCTTCAGGGAGATAAAGAGATATACCGGTATATTGGTCTGGTGATGCAGAAAGGCGGTGTACCCTACCGGGATGTCTTCGATCACAAACCACCGCTGATCTACTTCCTGAATTATGCTGCGCTACTTTTGGGCGGCGACTGGGGGCAATGGGGCATCGACACCCTGCTGGTACTTCTGACTACGGGTCTTTTTTTCCAGTTGGGCAGAAAATATAAGCTGCCCTATCCCTGGCTGCTGCCTCTGTTATTCAATCTTATGCTCCGGAATTTCATCATCTGCCTGGGTATGGGGATGACCCGCGAGTATACGACCGTTCTGCTGCTGATATTTTTTTGCGTGCTGCTGGGGAAATACCGCTACCGGTACTATTTCATGGGATTGCTGGCCGGTCTCATATTCTTTATGCAACAGGACCAGGTCTTTCCCCTTATTCCTTTATTCGGATATGCCCTGCTTCCCCGGGAAGACAACCTTCCCATTCCTGCCCGCATCGGCCGGGCTGCTGCGGGATTTGTAACGGTGACTATTCCGATTATCCTGTATTTTGCCTTTCATAACTCACTGACGTATTTCTGGCAGGACGCCTTCCGGTTCAATTTTACCTGGTATACAACGACGCTGAAAGAATCGATGTGGGACCATTTCAGAAAACTGAAATTTGTCCTGGATCAGGGGAATTATGAGCTCCCTTTTATGGTGGCGGTTATTCTTGGACTGAGCGCTCTTTTTTTCCGGGCCACCAACAAAGCACTGATATTCGTTTGTATAATGTCGATGGCTTTATCGCTGAGCCCGGCATTCATGGGCGGACGGGATATCGTTCCCGATAACGGGCTGACCTTTACGCATTATTATCTGCCGTTGGCTGCTACCCTTTGTTTCGTTCTGTTCGCCGTATTCGTCTTTAGTACGGAGCCATTCATACAGAACCGGAAAGCACAGGCTATCTTTGGCGTTCTCCTGTGTATCAGCCTGGTCTATACGACCCTTCAGCATGCGACCCATCTTACACCCATCACCCGTCACGAAGTAGTGCGTTCTCCTGAGATGGAGTACCTTAGGCAGCACAAACCTGGCGACTACCAGCTATTTGAACTGGGGTATAATGACTATGTTTATGCCTATAATACCCTTGGGATCATCTGCCCTTCAAAATGGGTATATCAGCATTTCTGGGTATTATATAGTAACTGGGATACAGATCATGTCGAATTACGCGGCATCGAAGAAGACCTCCTGCGACATAAGACCACTTATGTGATGGATTTTGCCCGGCCCGGTCAATTTTTTATCGACCCGTCGGCCTATGCTTCCTGGCATGGATTTCTGCAGGAACATTATGACACTATCGCTTTACCGGGCCTGCACGAATCGACATTGTGGAAATTAAAAGATACGGCCCCTTAAAGGTCGGTCAGCTTAAATCCCTTACCGCTCCTGACCCCCTTTTCTGTCCTTTCGGGTATGCAGCATTCATTTATAGGGTCGTGTTCGAGGAAGAGCACATATTTCCCGGTGGCCGCCTCTTCGAAGAAGGACTTCTTTTCCTGAAGGGTTGTCAGGGGAAACATATCATAGGCCATCACATAAGGAAGGGGCATATGTCCCACTGAAGGCAGGAGGTCGGCCATGAATACCAGTGTCTGGCCTTTATACTGCAGCTGGGGCAGCATCATCGCATCGGTATGACCGTTAGCCAGCCGGACTGAAAGCCCGGGAATAATGACATTGTTGATGGTGTGGAGGGGGAATGTGTCCGTCGCGCCACTGGTATCGACGAATTTCAGCTGACCGCTTTCCTGTATCGGCAGAATATTTTCTTTTAAAAAGGAGGCCTTTTCCCTGTCATTAGGCACGGTTGCCCATTTCCAGTGTCTTTCGTTGCTCCAATACACTGCGTTCCTAAAAGCCGGCACCAGTTTGTCGCCTTCCCGTACAATGCTGCCTCCGCAGTGATCGAAATGAAGATGTGTCAGCAAAACATCGGTAATATCATCCCGGTGAAAGCCCAATGCTGCCAGGGACTTGTCCAGGGTATCGGACCCGTGCAGATAATAATTGCTGAAGAATTTGGCATCCTGCTTGTCGCCAATACCATTATCTACCAGGATCAGCCGGTCTCCGTCCTCGATCAGCAGGCAACGCATCGCCCAGGTGCAAAGATTGTTCTCGTCTGCCGGCTGGACCTTATTCCACAATGTCTTTGGCACGACGCCAAACATGGCTCCCCCGTCGAGCTTGAAGAAGCCGGTATCGATGGTATATAATTTCATATGATAACCTTTTTTTGTTTTAGCTGTGCCGAATACAGCCATAAAAGGCCTATGACAAAGAAGAAGATCAGGAACAATACGGCGTTCTTCATACTGCCGGTCATGTCATCGATAAAACCGAAGCTAAACATCCCGATCACGATGGCGAGCTTTTCTGTCAGGTCATAATAGCTGAAATAGGAGGCTGTATCTTTTGTCTCGGGCATGAGCTTGGAATAGGTCGACCGGCTCAGGGACTGGATGCCTCCCATAACCAGACCGACTCCTAATGCCAGGGCGTAAAAAGAATATTCGATAGGCTCCTGGTGAGGGGCAAGATCGTTTTTCCAGCGGGATAGCTCGGCTTCTGTCCTTGCGTCCTGCATATCAAAATCGGCGGCGCTCATCCGGGCTCTTTTAGCCAGGAGATCTTCTTTTTGCTGCTGAAGCTCGGCTATCTTATCGTGGAAGAGTTTCAGATGTTCTGCCTGGCTGGCAGTGAACCACGCCGATACGCAGAGCAGGATCCAGATGACGATGACCCCCATCAGCACACGGATATTCCCATAACGTGCCGAGAGCCTGCTCATCCAGATGGCTCCTACGATAGCGACAAGTTGTATCAGCACCACAGTAACGATCAGCTTGGTATCTTCCAGTCCCAGCAATTTGCTTCCAAACAGGGTGGCGGCCATCATTACCGTCTGAACGCCCATGCTGTAAAAGAAGAAACCCCTTAGATAGCGTTTCAGCACGGCCATCTTTTTTATTTCATTGTAGACCTTCCGGACCTCGACAAAACCGGCCGTGAAAATATTGATCCTTTTGGCTTCGGTCTTTTTCACCTTTGGCAGTACGGCAAAGGTCAGCTGGGCAAAACCTGCCCACCAGATGCCTACCAGCAAAAAGGTCAGCCTGGGCCCCAGGAAAGGGTCCTTGTGGATCGTGAGCACCAGTACGAACCCGATGATCTGTAGGATCACGCTCCCTATGTATCCATAAGCATATCCTTTTGCGCTGACCCGGTCCTGGTCCGCGGGGGCTGCTATTTCAGGCAGATAGGCATTGTAAAAAACAAGACTTCCTACGAAGCCCATGGACGCCAGGATAAAACAACCTATCCCGAGACCCAGGTTCGAGCCATCGAAAAAATAAAGCAGGCTACAGCCAATCGCGCCCATGTAACAAAAGAAGCGCATGAAATTCTTCTTATTTCCCCTCGTGTCGGCTATGGACGTGAGGATGGGGTAGAAAATGGCAATGACCAGGTAGGCTGCCGCCAATGAATAGCTATACAAGGAAGAATTGACGAAACGATATCCCAGGAAGGGGATGGTCTCGCTTTTGAAATGGTGGCGCGTGGCAGCAGTAAAATAGATCGGGAAAAAGGTAGTGGTGATCACCAGGTTGTAAACAGAATTGGCCCAGTCATACATGGCCCAGCCGTTGATGACTTTTTTGGACGCAGTCTGTATCATATGATGCCCCTCCAGAGTAAGAGCAACATCACCATTCCAATGACGATGCGATAATAACCCCAGACCTTAAATCCATGTTTTTGTAAAAACCCGATGAAGAATCGGATGACGATGATGGCAACGATAAATGTAATAATGCTGCTGATGCCTAGAAGAGTGATATTATCTTTTGTCAGGACGTCCGGATTTTCCTTGTGTACATCCCAGAGGGACTTTGCAGAGGCAGCCAGCATGGTGGGCACTGCCAGGAAAAAGGAAAATTCAGCCGCTGCCTTGCGTGTAAAGGACTGACTCATGCCCCCGATGATGGTAGCTGCGCTGCGGCTAAGACCGGGTAAAAGGATCGACAATACCTGGAAGCAGCCGATCTTGAAGGCTGCGGCGTTGGAGACCTGCCGTTCGTCTTCGATCTTTGGCGCCTTGAAGGCCCGGTCGATGAACAAAAAGAGAACTCCACCGCCAATCATGATACAGGCAATGATATAGAGATTGTTGAGGGCGGCGTCGATATGTTTTTTTAGCAGGGCGCCGAAGATGATGGCGGGGATAACGGCGATGATTAGCTTAATATAAAAGGCGAGCCTTGAGAAATCAAAGAATTTTTTATAGTAGACCACTACCACGGACAGGATCGCCGCCAACTGGATCACGATCTCGAACATATCCGAGAAAGGGGTTGAGCTGACGCCGATGATGGGATTGGTAAACTTCATGTGCGCCGTGGACGAAATAGGAAGAAACTCCGTCAGTCCTTCGACGATCGCGAGAATAATAGCCTGAATGGTATTCATGAAAAGTTATTGACTGCTTTTCTTTTCTTTACGAAAAATAGCGAAGATCTCTATCACGAACCCGCCCAGGATGAGAATAGGGGCGACAGTTATCCTTGTGAAACTATATACTTCTTTGGGATTGAAGACATTCGGATCTTTGCTCTTCCCTCCACCCATCAGGAACAGGCCCAGGGCGATGAGGACGATCCCGATCAGCATCCATTTGTAATTTTCCTTTCCAAATAAGGGTACATTCTGGCGTGGAGCTGTAGCCCTGGAAGAAGAAGTAGCGGGAGAGGATGTTGCCTTTTTGGTCGTTGCCATGGATGAAATTAGATTAATTATTGGGCCTGCAATATACGCCAATCCCGGAATTAGCCAAAAATGCCCGGCAGCGGGCTAATAAAGGTCATCAAGCTTCATTTTCAGATACTTAAGTACACTTCTGTGCGTGCTGATAAAGGAAATGCTGATTCCCAGCAGCACTATTATGCCAAACAATGCTGAAAGCAGGGTATAATCTCTGAGGGCTCTTATCTCAGGCAGTAATTGTTCGCTGGCCAAAATGACCCCCAGGATCCCCGCAGTTGCTATAATACCGCTTATGGCTCCATTGATAAGGGCCCGCACATCCATGGGCTTGGCTATAAACCAGCGGGTCGCGCCTACCATCTGCATGGTTTTGATGAGAAAGCGATTGCTGAACATCGCAAGCCTGGTGGTATTATCGATCAGAATGATGACAGCGATGGAGATCCCAAGCGCGATGCCCAGGAAGACCAGGCTAACCTGGCGGATCGTTTTATTCAGATCAGAAACCAGCTTTTGGGGATATTGCACTTCGCCGACGGCGATATTCTGAATGAGGGTGGCTTTTATTTTGCTCAGGCTATCGGGATTAGCATATGCGCTCCGGACCGTAAAATTCACGCTGGCGGGGAGGGGGTTTTTGTCGAGTACGGTTCCCCAGTCCGAATTCCCGTCGGACATGAAACGTTGCTTTGCCAGCTCCTTTGTAAGATAAGTATATGTTTTGGTGTAGGGCTGGGATGCTATATACTGAACCAGGATCGCGCTATCTTTTGCCGATACATTCTCCCGCACGTATACCTGTACTTCCACATTTTCCTGAAAAGTCTCGCCCAGCTTATTGGCATTTATCACTATCCAGCCTAACAGACCAAGGAGGAACAACACGAGGCTAACGCCTACAATGGACATAAAATAGGAAGGAGTAGAACGCTTGGCATATCCTTTTCCGAATTGCGCCATGATTTACTTTAATTTTTGGGTTAATGTTCACCGGGCACGGGTGCCCGCGGCTCATTCTGAGGCCACGCCTCGCCTAAATCACAAAAATAATGGATTTGAAGCCATTTTTGTATTTTTGCTACCCTTTAACCGGACGGCATCCGGGTAGTAAACGAAGGTTTGCCCGCATTATTTCGGTAGAGAAAAACCTTTTAACTTTTTTCCAACGTTTGGTCGGCGCGTGCTCCGGATATAAAAACGGGAATGCGTCCCCGCATATAGACAACTATGGAATATAATTTCAGTGATATTGAAAAAAAGTGGCAGCAGTACTGGACGAAGAATGGCAGCTATAAGGTAAGCAACGATAGTTCCAGGCCCAAATATTTCGTCATGGACATGTTTCCCTATCCCAGCGGCGTCGGTCTTCACGTGGGGCATCCCCTGGGTTATATCGCCAGCGACGTTTATGCCCGTTACAAGCGGCTGAAAGGTTTTAATGTCCTTCACCCGATGGGTTATGATGCCTTTGGCCTCCCTGCTGAACAATACGCCATCGATCATGGCATCCATCCGGCCGTATCCACGGAGACCAATATTGCCAATTTCCGCCGCCAGATGGATAATATCGGCTTTTGTTTCGACTGGGATCGGGAAGTCAGGACTTCGGACCCAGGATACTATAAATGGACCCAATGGATCTTTCTCCAGCTTTTCAAAAGCTGGTATGATCGAAAAGCCAATAAGGCAAGGCCCATAGATGATCTGGTTGCCGGCTTTGAAAAAGAAGGCAATGCGGGTCACCCATGTCCCGGCAATGCCACCATCCGTTTTACCGCGGCAGAATGGAAAGGCTTCGACCGCCGGCGTCGGGAGGAGGTCCTCATGAATTATCGTCTTGCCTACTGTGGTTACGGCGAGGTCAACTGGTGCGAAGCGTTGGGTACTGTATTGGCTAATGACGAAGTGATCAATGGTTTCAGCGAACGCGGCGGCCACCCCGTTGTAAAAAAGAAGCTTCGCCAATGGTATCTCCGTATCACCGACTATGCCGATCGTCTGCTGGAAGGGTTGGAAACGGTGGATTTCAGCGATGCGATGAAGGAAATGCAGAGCAACTGGATCGGCAAAAGCTTTGGCGCGGAGATCGATTTTGAAATTCTTGATTCAGTTGAAAGATTAAAGGTCTATACAACCCGTCCCGACACCCTTTTTGGCGTCGACTTCATGGTCATCGCTCCTGAGCATCCGTTGATAGGAGCCATTACCACTGCCGGTCAGCGCCCGGCCATGGATGAATACATTGCTTATGTAAAAAGCCGCAGCGAGCGCGAGAGGATGGCCGAGAAAAAGATCACCGGCTGTTTCACAGGAGCCTTCGCCATTCATCCTTTCAGCGGGCTTCATATTCCAATATGGACGTCGGAATATGTGCTGGCGGGCTATGGCACCGGCGCTATCATGGCCGTACCCTGCGGCGATGAACGCGACTTTAAATTTGCGCGGCACTTCGACCTGCCGGTCACCAATATCATCGGCGACGCCTTTAACGGAGTGGAAGCCAATCCTACCAAGGACGCGATCCTCGAGAACAGCGATTTCCTGGACGGTCTCGTCATGAAAGATGCCATCGTCATCGCCATCCACCACCTGGAAGAAAAAGGCATTGGCATTCGTAAGGTCAACTACCGTATGCGAGATGCGGCATTCAGTCGGCAGCGCTACTGGGGTGAACCCTTTCCTATAGTTTGGGATAATGGTATCGCCGTTCCCCTGGATGAAAAACAGCTGCCGCTGGAGCTTCCCCATATAGAAAAGTACGGCCCCGGGCCTGAAGGCGAGGGCCCCCTGGCCAATGTAGCAGCCTGGACCAGCCGCCACCTGGAGACCAATACCATGCCCGGTTATGCCGGCAGCAGCTGGTACTTCCTCCGTTATATGGACCCTCATAACGATGAAGAATTTTGCAGCCGTGC
Organism: Puia sp.; assembly: GCA_035492595.1. Lineage (GTDB taxonomy): Bacteria > Bacteroidota > Bacteroidia > Chitinophagales > Chitinophagaceae > Puia. The sequence goes on along the minus strand of DATJJA010000198.1, from coordinate 63,824 downwards.
AGCTTCCGACTACTGGGGCCAGGTGGATCTCTATATCGGCGGCGCCGAACATGCTGTCGGCCACCTGCTGTATAGCAGGATGTGGACAAAATTCCTTTTCGACCGCAACTACATCGGGTATGACGAACCTTACAAGCGTCTGATCAACCAGGGTATGATCCAGGGTAGCAGCCGTTTTGTATACCGGCTCGAGCTCAAAACGAAACCGGTGGAGAAGACGGGCGGGCTGGGAAAGCCGGATGGTTGGAATGAACCTCTTTTTGTCTCCGGCGGGATCGCTGCTATGGAGGGGACCCCTGAGTTTCATCAGCTGATCGAGCTGGAAGTACGCAATATTTTCAACAATAACGAGATCGAACTGGAGACCATCACTCTCTCTGCGATACATGTGGACGTCAACATCGTGGATGGGACGGAGCTGGACATAGATGCTTTTAAAAAGTGGCGGAGCGAGTACGCCAATGCTCAATTCATCCTGGAAGACGGGAAATACCTGTGCGGTTCAGAAGTGGAAAAAATGAGCAAGCGCCTTTACAACACTGTCAACCCGGATGACCTCGTAGCCAGATATGGCGCCGATACTTTCCGTATGTACGAAATGTTCCTTGGCCCCGTGGAGCAAAGCAAACCCTGGGATACAAAAGGGATCGAAGGCGTACATCGTTTCCTGCGGAAGCTCTGGCGTCTCTTCTTCGACGAGACAAAGGGAAAGGTCTGGACTACGGAAGCCGTCAAAGACCCCGAATGGAAGTGTATCTATCGCGCCATAAAAAAGGCGGAAGAAGCAACCGAAAGATTTTCATTCAATACCGGCGTCAGCGCACTCATGATCGCCGTCAACGAGCTCATCGATCTGAAATGTTCTAAAAAAGATGTGCTGGAAAAGCTGGTCGTGATCCTCACTCCTTATGCGCCACACGTAGCGGAAGAGCTCTGGCACCTCCTGGGTAATGAAGGCTCTGTACTCGATGCGCCCTACCCGAAAGTAGAGGAAAAATACCTCATCGAGTCGACCAAGAACTATCCTATTGCCATCAATGGCAAGACCCGGACCGAACTCAATATCGCGCTCGATGCAACTCAGCAGCAGGTGGAAGAACTGGTACTGGCGGATGACGTAGTCAAAAGGTGGCTGGAAGGCAATCCGCCCAAGAAAGTTGTTTATGTCCCGAACAGGATGATCAATATTGTTGTTTAAAAGATATGGCAGCTTTATTATCGGACCTGTTGAAAAGGCACCAGCCCGATTTCCATCCCGTGGTCCCCTTCGATCCGGCCAGGGAAAGGTTATGCTCTCTTGATTTTACGGAGAACAATACCCAGCTTTTACCGGAAGAGATTGCCGATACTGCACGCTTTGCCGCCTATATCAACCGCATGCTGGAGCAACAGCAGGCCCGTTACGGGTTTGGCGGCTATGGAGAGCACCGGACGCTGTATGCCCGTAGCAAACACTTCGACCAACCCATACCTGGCTCCGCCGACCCAGCCATCCGTCCGGCAGCTGACGCCGGGCAAAATTCCAGGGCGAACGGCGGGCAGCCCACTGGCTCCAAGGCCGCCCGTGGCGCCAGCAGTGGTTCCGAGGCCGCCCGTAGTGTCAGCAGAGGCTCCGAAGCCGCTCGTGGCGCCGGCAGCCCGGATGAGGCCGAACCCCGCCGCCTCCACCTTGGCATCGACATCTGGGGTCCTGCGGGCACCAGGGTCATGTCACCGCTGAATGGCATCGTCCACAGCTTTGCCTTCAACAACAATGACAGCGACTATGGAACCACCATCATCCTCTCGCACAACCTCGAGGGGGTGGGATTTCATACCCTATACGGTCACCTCAGCCTCAACTCCATAAAAAACCTCTCCGAAGGAAGAAATATAAGAAAAGGGGAGGTCATCGGTGAATTCGGAATGCGTTTCGAGAACGGCAACTGGCCTTCTCATCTCCATTTCCAGCTGATCGAAGATATCTCGGACTGGAAGGGCGACTATCCGGGTGTATGCCGCTTCTCGGAAAAACGACGGTGGCTGGACAATTGTCCCGATCCGGATCTGGTCCTGCAATTGGGGCAATATATTAAATAAGTCCCAGCAGAGCGGCCACTATTTCTTTCCATTCCTTCTCAAGGGCATTCCCCGGATTGGAGCGTTCAGCGCGATCATACCAATAGTTGGCGTTCCATTCATCTCCTTCCTGCCGGTGCAGATAAGCGTGCACCCAGGAGCCGTCGGCTGTAGGGATATCCTGAGCAATAGTATGGGCCTGTTCCCAGTCGCCTTTCCCGGCATACCATAAAGCTGCCAGGCTGGCCGTGATGCCGGCAGGAGGGGACTCCTGATCCAGGCTTGCTTTAAATTCTTCGAATTTCATGTTGACCAAAATTACTTCTTGTTCCGTTTTGCGTAAACTCTTTTTCCCTATTGCGGGAACAATCACAGAGCGCTACCCTCAATTTTGCGGCAATAAATGACGGTAAATGAAAAACATAATATTCCTCCTTCTGCTATTGTTGGTAACGATGTCTTCCCTGCGTGCTCAGCCTGCTTCTGCAGCGCTTGCTCCGCCTGCCTCTACCCCGGCTTTGACAGCAGGAGAAGACCAGAACGGTTCGATCAAAGGGAAGGTCCTCACCACGGACGATCAACCCGCCGCATCCGTTACCATCGTCGTAAAGAGCAATCGTCGTACCATCCTTACCGGCGAAGACGGCTCCTTTACCCTGAACAACCTGCCCGCAGGCGACTATGACCTGGAAATCTCCCTTTCCGGTTACTCCACGACAACACAGCATGTCACTGTTCAGACCCGCAAAACGACGGAGATAGCTATCCGTTTGCAAATCTCTGAAAAACAGTTGCAGGAAGTCGTCGTCACGGGCGGCATTAATAAATTTTCCCGCACCAGCAGCGACTATGTGGCTAAAATGCCTCTCAGAAATTTGGAGAACCCACAGGTCTATACGACCATCACGAGGGACCTCCTTGCCGACCAGCTTGTCTTCTCGGTGGACGATGGCCTGCGTAATGCCACCGGGATCCAGAAAATGTGGGACGCCACCGGCCGTAGCGGTGATGGCGGGGGGTATTACAATTCCCGCGGATTTATCCTCCAAAGCCAGCTTCGCAATGGCATCGCAGGGAATGTCACCAGCAGGATCGATGCCGCCAACCTCGAAAAGATAGAGGTGATCAAAGGCCCCTCTGCCACCTTGTTTGGGAGCTCTCTCACCTCCTATGGCGGACTGATCAACCGGGTCACCAAAAAGCCCTATGGTAATTTCGGCGGTGAAGTGGCGTATTCGGGCGGCAACTTTGGCTTTAACCGGATCAGTGCTGACATCAATACCCCGCTGGACCCGGCGCGGAACGTACTGCTGCGGGTCAACACGGCATATACGGATGAAGGCAGCTTCCAGGACAATGGCTTTAATAAAAGTTTCGTCTTCTCACCCAGCCTGCTTTATAAGCTCAACGACCGGCTGACCTTTCTAATCGATGCGGAGATCTATCGCGGCCGTAACCTGGGAACACCTATTTTCTTTTTCCCTTATGGGAAACCCATCTCCTCGCTTGGCGCCACGAGAGCTGACCAGCTGCCTATCGATTACCGTCGCTCCTTTTTCAGCGATGACCTTTCCCAGCAGTCTGCCAATACCAATTTCTTCGGTCAGATGAGCTATAAGATCAACGACAAGTGGACCACCCAGACGAATGTAACGATGACCAACAGCTATTCGGATGGTCCCGGTCCTTACTTTTATCTCATTGGCCATGACTCCATTTCACGAAATGACCAGTTTACGGCAAACAGCCGGGACCGTATGTTCGAAGTGCAGCAAAACCTCAACGGGGAGTTTTACCTTGGCGCGATGAAGAACCGTTTCGTCGCGGGCCTGGACTATTTCAATCATGTGTCCAATCAGCTTTTCAGTGGCGGCACGCTGGACACCATTGCATCTCATGGAGACATTCCCACTTACCGGGATTTTAATCGCACCAGTCTGCAAAAGCTCTATGAGACAAGAGGCGTCGATTTCTATTACCCCGTAAACACTATCGCCAATACCTACAGCGCCTATGTTTCCGATGTGCTCAACCTGACCAGTAACCTGTTAGTGATGGCTGCCCTGCGCGTGGACCATTTTGTCAACAAAGGCAGCTATGATGTGACGAAAGGTGTCTACAGCGGAGGCTACAACCAGACTGCTTTGTCGCCTAAATTCGGGGTTGTCTATCAGCCGGTGCCCGACCATCTTTCTGTTTTTGCCAACTATCAGAATGGCTTTACGAATGAAACGGGCACCGACTACAGGGGCAAGGTCTTTCGTCCGGAAAAAGCCTGGCAGGCTGAAGCCGGGGTAAAGGCCGATCTGTTCAACAGCCGTCTTACCGGAACCGTCAGCGTCTATGACATCCGTGTCAAAGATATCGTTCGGGCCTATGTACCCACGGTAGCCGATCCCAGCCTGCCCCTTTTTCCGCAGATCCAGGATGGCACCCAGCGCAGCAGAGGCATCGAAGCAGAGGTCATTGCCAACCCGGTCGCCGGGCTTAACATTGTCGCCGGTTTTTCCTATAACGACTCCAAATACGAAAAGGCCGATGAAGACGTCCAGGGGCTTCGTCCGGCTACTGCCTCGTCTCCCTACACGGCAAACTGGTGGGTCAGCTATCGTCTGCCCGCCGGCTCGCTTAAAGGGCTGGGAATTGGCTTTGGCGGCAACTATGCCAGCGATAACAAGGTGATCAATAGTCTCAGCCAGGGAGTATTCATCCTGCCTGCCTATACCGTCCTGAACGCTTCGGTATTTTACGATTACTACCGGTTCCGTTTCACGATCAAGTCGGATAACCTGACCGACAGGAAATACTGGACGGGCTATTCGTCTATGAACCCGCAGAAGTTGAGAAGTGTTATTGCAAGCGTTGCTTTCAAATTTTAAGCGAACGATCGAAACTGGTAAAGGTAAACATGCGAAAACGGCGAACCCTCAAATACTGGATCGGTCAATTGCACCTCTGGCTCGGACTAGCGTCCGGGCTTGTGGTACTTATAGTCAGTATTACCGGCTGTCTCTTTGTCTTTCAGCAGGAGATCTCGGAGGCCATACATAAAGAATGGTTCTTTGTTGCACCATCGCCGGCTGCCCCTCTCCCTCTCAGTATTTTAAAAGAAAAAGCACAGACCGCACTCGGACCCGGCCAGCCCATCAACAGCATCACCACCTACCTCCAGCCAGACCGTACCATGGAGTTCATGGCCTACCGCGGGAATGACTCGGCCCTGACCTATTTTGGGGCCGTTGTATATTACCGGTCAGTCTTTCTGAATCCCTATACGGGCGCCGTCACCGGTCTGAGGGACTACAAATATGACTTCTTCTTCCTCGTCAAAGACCTGCACTGGAGTCTCTTGCTCAACACCCCTTATGGGCAGCCTATCGTAGGCTGGAGCACGCTGATCTTTGTGATCCTGCTCATTACCGGGATCGTACTCTGGTGGCCAAAGAAGTGGACAAAAGCATGGCGCGAGCGAAGCTTTACCATCAAATGGAGGGCCTCTTTCAAACGGGTAAATTACGACCTGCACAATGTTGCCGGTTTCTATAGCCTGCTGCCGGCGCTGATCATTGCCTATACGGGTCTTGTATTCTATTTTAGCTGGTTGTCTCCGGCAGCGGCTCCACAAATAATAAAAAGATCGGATACCACCGGCCTTGCCGCTATTGCTGATCCGCTGGAAAAGGCATTACAAACCGCTAAATACCAGCTCCCGGGAGCCCCGAGGTTCTCCCTTTCTCCAGCAGCCGGTAAAGAAGGTGTCATTTATCTGTACGGGTATAAAGGCCGGGATACTTATTACGGCTATGATGTTCTTCAGTTCGATCAGTATTCAGGCGCCTTGCTACATCACGATCGCGACAAGGAGAAAAAGGCTGTTCAACGCCTTTTTGAAAAGAACTACGATATCCATGTAGGCGCCATCGGTGGACTAACGGGAAAGATCATAGCTTTTATCGCCAGTCTGATCTGCGCCAGCCTGCCTGTTACCGGGTTTCTTGTCTGGTGGGGGAAAAGGAGATAATAATTGCTTAATTTTGGGATACATTACCGCCACTCAATATCCCGGCTTATGCTTAAATACGATGCCATCATTATCGGCTCCGGTCAGGCTGCTAACCCTCTTGCGGGGAAATTGGCAGCGGCAGGCTGGAAAACAGTGCTTATCGAAAAAAAGTTTATTGCCGGTACCTGTATCAATGTTGGCTGCACGCCTACCAAGACGCTGATCGCTTCGGGACGTGTTGCCTATCTGACAAAAAGAAGTGCGGATTATGGTGTCCATACTACCGGTTACTCCATCGATATCGAAGCCGTCATCAAGCGAAAGAATGCTCACGTGTTATCTGCACGCGAATCGTCAACGAAAAGACTGCTCGAAACGGAGAACCTGGACGTCGTCTTTGGGAATGCTGTTTTTTCCGGACCAAAGGAGGTGACGGTAACCAAAGAGGATGGTTCTATAACTACGATGACGGCGGAAAAGATCTTTATCAACATTGGAACCCGGCCTGCCATTCCTCCGATAGCGGGGCTTTCCGGAGTGCATTACTATACTTCCGACACTATCCTCGATCTGCTGGCGATACCTTCTCACCTGGCCATCATCGGCGGCAGTTATATTGCACTGGAATTTGGTCAGCTTTATCGAAGACTGGGAAGCGAGGTGACCATCATAGAGGGCAATGAGCAGTTTCTTTCAAAAGAGGACGGAGATATTGCAGCAGAGATAAAAAAGATCCTTGAAGAAGATGGCATCCGGATTCTCACCGGGACAAAAGTAAACAAGGTAATGTCCAATGTCCCGGCTAATGTCTCTGGCCCTGGTGATAAGATCGACATTGAATTGGAAACCGCCGATGGCGGCCCGGCCCTGGCGGCCACACAAACCATCACAGCCTCCCATCTCCTCGTAGCCACGGGACGTCTGCCGGAGACTGCGGCGCTCAATCCCGGTGTCGCCGGTATAATCACGGACAAACATGGTTTTATTACTGTGGATGGCAAGCTGCAAACAAACGTCCCAGGTATATATGCCCTTGGCGATGTAAAGGGCGGTCCGCAGTTTACCCATATTTCATACAACGATTATCTTATTTTATACAAGAATCTGATCGGGAACGCCGATCTCAGCATAACCGGCAGAGAAACCATTTATTGCCTGTTCACCGACCCTGAGCTGGGTCGGGTGGGGCTAACCGAAAAAATGGCAAAGGAACAGGGATTGAACATAAAAGTAGTTACCTTGCCAGCAAGCAGGATTGCCCGTGCCTGGGAAAACGACGAGGCGAGAGGCATGCTGAAAGCGATCGTCAATCTTGACAACAAAATGATCCTTGGAGCGGCTATGCTTTGTTCCAATGGGGGTGAGCTGATGAGTATCCTGCAAATGGCCATGATGGGCAACGTTACCTATGACAGGATCAGGGATGCTGTCTATGCCCATCCGACATTTGCGGAATCCCTGAACAATTTGTTCGCAGGGGTGGATCAGTGAGGAAGGGATTACTGACAACTGGTTTTGCAACGATGATCGCGGTAAAAAATATCACAAAAATTTTCGGCACCCATAAAGCCGTCGACAATATCTCTTTTACCGTAAAAGAAGGGGAGAATATTGTATTTCTTGGGACCAGCGGCTGTGGGAAAACGACCCTTCTCAAAATGATCAATCGCCTGCTGGAGCCGGACTCCGGTGAAATAACCATTGCCGGCAGGCCCATCGGCGAATCAAGGCCTGAAGAACTGCGCAGAAAGATCGGGTATGTCTTCCAGAATAACGGGCTATTTCCTCATTATACTATTGCGGAAAATATTGCTATCGTGCCCCGGCTCCTGAACTGGGAAAAAGAAAGGACGGCCGGGCGCGTTACGGAGCTGATGGAAAAGCTTCACCTGCCGGCGGCGCAATATCTTTCTTCCTTTCCTTCCGAGCTAAGCGGCGGGCAACAGCAACGGGTGGGCATTGCCCGTGCCCTGGCGGCTGATCCTCCTGTGCTGTTGATGGATGAGCCCTTTGGCGCCCTGGACCCTATCACCCGTGCTGCTGTCAAGAAAGACTTTAAGGAACTGGACGAGCTCCGGTCGAAAACCATCATCCTGGTCACACATGATGTCCAGGAAGCTTTCGAGCTGGCTGACAGGATCTTCCTGATGGACAAAGGCAGGATCGTCCAGGAAGGAACTCCCGATCAATTACTTTTTGAGCCTGCGGAAGAATATGTAAGAACTTTTTTTGAGGAACAGCGTTTTCCACTGGAAGCGAGCCGGATAAAAGCAGGGGATTATCCTGCCCTCATTCGTGCATTCGATAAATTCAAGAATAGACATCACTGATGGATCAAACCGAAAGTCTCTGGTCTTTTATGCATCAGGAATCTGCCAAGCTGCTGCAACAGACGATACAACACATCGGGCTGACCTTCATTTCTTTATTCATCACCGTTCTGATCGGTCTTCCGATGGGGATCTATATCACCCGCAGAAAGAAAGCAGCAGGGCTGGTGCTGGGTTTTGCCGGGGTGCTGCAAACCATTCCCAGCATCGCGCTGCTGGGTTTCCTTATTCCCGTAATGGGCATCGGTCCTATACCGGCGATAACGGCCCTTTTCCTGTATGCGTTGCTGCCGGTCATCCGCAACACCTATACAGGCATCAATGGGGTGGACCCGGGTGTAAAAGAGGCCGCCCTGGCCATGGGGATGACGGGCAGACAGCGCTTGTTTAAAGTGGACCTGGTGCTGGCTTTCCCGGTCATCATGGCCGGTATTCGCACCGCCACCGTCATCAATGTGGGGGTAGGAACCCTGGCCGCCTATATCGCGGCCGGCGGGTTGGGGGAATTTATCTTTGGAGGTATTGCCCTCAACAATACCAATATGATCCTGGCCGGTGCAATTCCCGCTGCGCTGCTGGCGATCCTGCTGGATTTTCTGCTTTCCCTTGTCCAGCGGACAGGTCGTCGGGCGCGCCGGGTTACGCTGGGTCTTATGCCCCTCGTGCTGCTGCTCTTTTCGTCTTTTTATGTTCTCCCACTCGGCTACAGCTCCCATCTGCTTGCCGGTTTCACACCGGAGTTCATGGGGCGAAAAGACGGCGATATAGGGCTGAGAAATGTATATGGTCTGAGCATCCGCACCGTGGTGATCAGCGATGCGGTCATGTATAAAGCCATTTACAATAAAAAGCTGGATGTCATCAGTGGATACAGTACTGACGGGCGACTCAAGGCCTATGACCTGACAGTGCTGGAAGACGACAAAAAGATCTTTCCGCCCTATTATGCTGCACCGGTCGTCCGGAATGCCATTCTGGATAAATATCCTGAACTGGCGCCGGTATTGAACAAGCTGGCCGGGAAGATCAATGACTCCATCATGACCCTCCTGAACTATCGTGTCGAATACCTCAATCAATCCCCCGAGCAATGCGCCCGTGATTTCCTGGTAGAGCAGGGATTGTTCAAGACACCCCGCAATGGCAAAAAAGGGCTTGTGCGACTGGGATCGAAGATCTTTCCAGAGCAATACATTCTCACGTACATGTATGCTATGCTTGTCCGCGGGTACACCGATCTCCAGGTATCCAGTAAGACGGGGCTGGGTGGAACAAAGATCTGTTTTGAGGCGCTGGAGAATGACCAGATAGACATGTACCCGGAATATACCGGCACGGCTTTGCTGGCGATCCTCCAGACGCCGGAGGCCGAGACTGCCCGACTGACGGGTGACAGGGACAGCGTATACAACTATGTCCGCCGCCGTTTCAATGAGGAATATCACCTCTCCTGGCTGGACCCGATCGGCTTTAACAATGCCTATGCACTGATGATGCGCCGGGGACAGGCACGACAATTGAGAATACAAACTATAACTGATCTGACAACATACTTAAAAAAAGAAAGATCATGAGCCTGCTAGAACAATATCGCAGCGTCCGGAAGGCCAGCGAAGCCATTTGCCGGCCATTGCAGAAAGAAGACTATGTGGTACAGCCCATTGTGGATGTCAGTCCGCCTAAATGGCATCTTGGGCATACGACCTGGTTCTGGGAGACGTTTGTTCTTATTCCCAACCTGCAAGGCTACCGCCCCTGTAATCCCGACTATAACTATGTCTTCAACAGCTACTACGAAACTATTGGCGCGCGTGTCGTAAGAACCGACAGGGGCAACCTGAGCCGGCCTTCGGTGGATGAAATATATAACTACCGGAGATATGTAGACGCTGCCATGGAAAAATTTATCCTTTCAGGCCCCGCCAAAGAGCTGCAAGACATCATTATCCTGGGAATGAATCATGAACAGCAGCACCAGGAGCTGTTGTTTACGGATATCAAATATATTCTGGGCCATAATCCTCTTTTTCCTGCCTGGTCGGATCAGGATATCGATAAAGACCAGGACGTTGTCATTGCTCCGCAGCCCGGCGCTGGTATTACTGCCGCCGCAGCGGTCCGGCAGATGACGTCGGGTGAACCTGTGTTTGCGCAGGCGGCGGTGCTTGCCCCTGTTGGTGAGGTCAAGTCTTTTCTATCGGTGCCTGCCGGTATCTATGAGATTGGTTATGCGGGAGATGGGTTTTGTTTTGACAATGAGCTTGCCCGTCATAAAGTTTACCTGGGGGATTTTCGTATAGCTGCCGAGCCTGTCACCAACGAAGAATACCTGGAATTCATCGAAGACGGGGGATATAAGGACTTCAGCTACTGGCATGCGGAAGGCTGGGACTGGGTAAAGAAAAATTCGGTTGCAGCGCCTTTATACTGGCATTTTATCGATGGCAGGTGGTTTCATTATACTTTGGCTGGTCTTAAGCCGCTGGACGGTCAACAATTGTTGTGTCATGTTAGTTATTATGAGGCGGTGGCTTTTGCGGCCTGGAAGGGGTGCCGGCTACCCACCGAATGGGAATGGGAAGCCGCATCCGGGGAATTTAATTGGGGAAAAAGATGGGAGTGGACGGAAAGCGCCTATTTGCCTTATCCCGGTTTTAAAAAGGCAGGTGGGGCTATCGGAGAATATAATGGTAAGTTCATGGTGAGCCAGATGGTGCTGCGGGGTGCGTCTGTGGCGACCCCGGCCGGGCATAGCAGGAGTACGTATAGGAATTTTTTTCATCCGTACCTGAGGTGGCAGTTTACTGGCATACGGCTTGCAATCTAACTTGGCCCCTGGCCAGTTAGATTGCAAAAAATCATAGGCCCAGCCAGATGCCGAAGGCATCGGTACAAACATGAAACAATCTAGCCAAACAGGGGTTAAAACTTAAGGTCTAACTAAAAAACTAAGGTCTAATGATGTCTGCTACTACGCTAAAACAGGCAGGAAGGCGGTCGTCTACCTTCTATAATGATATTATGGATGGTCTGAGGGCGGAAAACAAATACCTATCCTCCAAATATTTCTATGACGAGACGGGTGACAAGATCTTCCAGCAGATAATGGCTTCTCAGGAGTATTATCCTACCCGCTGCGAAATGGAGATCATGCAGCAGCAGTCGGGGGAAATGGCCAGCCTGTTCACCAATTACAGCCCTTCCTTCGACCTGGTGGAGCTGGGGCCCGGGGATGCCACAAAATCCTTGTTTTTGCTGCGCGAGCTGCAGAAAAAACACGCTGCTTTTACTTACTATCCCATAGACATATCGACCAATGTCATCAGCCTGCTTGAGAACAGGCTGCCCGTCAGTCTCCCCGGTATCCGGCTGCATGGTCTCAACGGAGAATACCTTGAAAAAATGCAGCAGGTGAATACCTTTTCTCCCAATCCGAAGATCATCCTGTTCATGGGCGCTAATATCGGGAACATGTCGATCCCGCAGGCCACTCATTTCTGCCGGCAGCTGCATGATAATATGCAGCCGGGCGACCTGCTGCTGATCGGCTTCGACCTCAAGAAACATCCGCGGACCATTCTCGATGCTTATAATGACCGTCAGGGCTTTACAAGGGATTTTAACCTCAACCTGCTGACGCGTATCAATCGCGAACTGGGCGCTGATTTTAACAGGGAGCAGTTCGAGCATTATCCTGTCTATGACCCTGGTACGGGAGCCTGTAAAAGCTATCTCGTCAGCCGGTCGGAACAAGAAGTGCATATAGGCGATAAGACGATAACCTTCAGGGAAAATGAAGCCATCTTCATGGAGATCTCTCAAAAATATACTCTCGAGGAAACGGAGAATATGGCTGCTCAGTCAGGCTTTGAACCGATCCATACTTTCATGGATTCAAAGCGATGGTTTGCTGACGTTCTGTGGCAGCGGTTGCCTTAATCAGGTGATTTTTATGCGGTTCTAGCCGTTCTTTTTGCAAGCAGATCGGTTGTCCTGGTTAAGACCAGACTGAGGTCAAACGTTTCCTGCTCACCCAGCAATTCATGACATTGCATAGCGAAAGTATTTTCGCATTGCTCTAATAACGGGGCTAACTCCCGGGCTTTTTGCGTTGGAAGGACGACCACCAGGTGTTCATAAGAAAAACGGGTGATCAATTCCTTTTTTTCCAGTTTTTCCAGAAGCCGGCTTATCGTACTAGGGCTCATTAACAGGTCTTTAGATAAGAAGGTGGGATATGATGTGCTAAACGACGCACTTCCATCCAATATTAGTCGTAATAGATGGGCATGACTTGGGTGCAGGCCCGAAGGCTTCCAGGTTTCTTTCGCCATTTTCTCAATTTGGCGGGCTAAGGCTCCGGATGCAAAATACAACGAATAAGAGTGAGGACTTTCCGTTGCTTTTTGCACCATCGATTTCATTTTCACATTTTCGGGCTTTTGCTGGTTAGGTATATCTAAATGTAGAAATTCGAATTTGTATATACAAATTCGAATTTCCCCAAAACACATATACCCCGCCCTTTAACCAACCCAACGACCATCGATCATCGCTAAAATTAGTCAGACCGGCAGACAGCCCCACAATCTAAAAAATCCGAAAAACTCGCCGCCCCTTGGTATATTTGTCACATGTCCAATGGCAATCTCAACAATGATAAGAACGCTTTAAGTCCTTCGGACAAAGAGTTTGAGAACAATATCCGTCCTGCCGCCATCGAAGAATTTGCCGGTCAGCCCCAGCTGATCGAAAATCTGCGCGTCTTTATAAAAGCCGCAAAGATGCGGGGCGAAGCCCTTGATCACATCCTGTTCCACGGGCCACCCGGCCTGGGAAAAACAACCCTGTCCCGTATCGTGGCTAATGAGCTGGGTGTAAACATCAAAGAGACTTCCGGGCCTGTGATCGAAAAACCTGGAGATCTGGCCGGTCTCCTGACCAACCTTGAGCCTAACGACGTGCTTTTTATCGACGAGATCCACCGGCTCAGCACTGTCGTCGAAGAATATCTCTATGCAGCCATGGAGGACTACCGCATCGACATTATGATCGATAGCGGTCCCAGCGCAAGGAGCATACAGCTGAATATCTCACCGTTCACCCTGGTAGGTGCGACGACGCGCAGCGGCCTGCTGACAGCTCCGCTCCTGTCGCGGTTTGGCATCAAATCGAGACTGGAATATTACAATGCAGAAGTCTTACAGAAGATCATCCTCCGCTCGGCCGGCATTCTGCAGACAAAGATCACGTCTGATGCAGCAAATGAGATTGCACGCCGCAGCCGTGGTACTCCCCGTATCGCCAATGGCCTGCTGAGAAGGGTCCGTGATTTTGCCCAGGTATTAAGCAATGGGGTCATTGAATTGGGGATCACTCAGCATGCCCTTCGCGCACTCAACGTAGATGAACATGGGCTGGACGAAATGGATAACCGGATCCTGACCACTATCATAGAGAAGTTCAAAGGCGGCCCTGTTGGCATCACCACTATTGCTACCGCCGTCGGGGAAGAGACCGGCACCCTGGAAGAGGTCTATGAGCCTTTTCTGATACAAGAAGGGTTTCTCATGCGGACTCCGCGCGGCCGGGAGGTTACGGAGAAAGCTTATACGCATTTGGGCAAAAAAAGACCGGGTAGGGAAGGCGAACAATTGCTGTTCTAGCCCCACTAACCGGTTATAATATGTTTGGCCCTGGCCTATGCGCTGATCGGCACAACAAGTCTGAACCCATTCCCATGGATATTCACGATCTCGATCGAGCTGTCATCTTTCAGATATTTGCGGAGCTTTGCAATGTACACATCCATGCTACGGCCGTTGAAGTAGGTATCGCTGCCCCAGATCTTTTTCAGCGCCTGCTCGCGCGGCAGCAGATCATTCATATGTTCGGCAAGCATCTTCAGCAGCTCGTTCTCCTTGGGTGACAAGGTCTGGGTCTGGCCCTTATGGCTCAGCTCCCTCAGCTTAGGGTTGAAATGATAGGAGCCCATTTCAAACTCTTTATTGTCGGACTCCCTGTTGAGATCATCATTCCGTTTTAAAATGGCTTTGATCTTCAGGAGGAGCACCTCACTGTCGAATGGTTTGGTGATATAATCATCGGCACCCAGCTTATAACCCTGGATGATATCTTCTTTCATTGTTTTGGCGCTGAGGAAGAACAGGGGAATGTCGGGATCAACGTCCCGGATCTCTTCGGCCAGTGTAAATCCATCCATATGCGGCATCATGATATCCAGCAGACAGAGGTCGAAGCGTTCCCGCTGAAAAGCAGCCAGACCCAGCCGGCCATCTCTTTCGAGAGTGACATCAAAATCGCTCAGTTCAAGATAATTCTTTAATACCATCCCGAGGTTGGGATCGTCTTCACACAATAATATTTTGGGTTTCTTTCCTTCCATGTTTGCTGAATTTAGATACAAATAAATTGAATTACCCCAACAAAAGGCTAAAAAAAGTAATTTTTTGGCGCAATATTCACAATGTCGTCGATAAACCACCCTAATTTTGCGGTTTATGCACCTCACATCTGATAATAAATTTAAGAAATTGGTCGTAATTGGCGATCGGGTCCTGATCCAGCCTACCCGTCCCAATGAACGTACCGAATCCGGCCTGTATCTGCCCCCGGGCGTCCAGGAAAAAGAAAAGGTCCAGCAGGGCTATGTGATCAAGACCGGACCTGGTTATGCAATACCAATGCCTGTAGACGACGAGCCCTGGAAGCACCAGGACGAACAGGTGAAATATGTACCCCTCCAGGCCCGCGAAGGTGATATTGCCATTTTTCTCGTAAGCGGAGCTACTGAAGTGTTGTATGAGGGTGAAAAGTACTTTATCGTCCCCCAGAGCGCCATTCTGATGTTGGAGCGGGAGGAGGAGATATAACCCTGATTCCCCTATCTTTGCCAGCTTATAAAGTAAGTTATTAAGAAAAACGAATGGACGCAAACTTCAATCCTGACAAACAACACACTCTCGCTTCAGTAACAAGTATTTCCGGCACGGGTCTGCACACCGGTATCAAGGTGGATATGACCCTGAAACCAGCCAATCCGGGATTTGGTCTCCAGTTCCAGCGTGTGGATATGCCAGGGCAGCCTGTAATAAAGGCGGATTGCGACCTGGTCACTGACACTTCCCGGGGTACTACTCTCGAAGACAATGGCGCTAAGATCAGCACTGTGGAACATATCCTGGCGGCGTTGGTAGGGATGGGAGTGGATAACTGTCTGATCGAAATCAACGGCCCTGAGATACCCATTATCGACGGCAGCAGCCAACCCTTTGTGGAGATCATCGAAGAAATCGGGGTCTTTGAGCAGGATGCCACGAAAGTCTGGTACAGCATTGACACCAATATCACCCACTATGACGAAAAGAAAAGAGTGGAACTGGTCGTTATGCCGGCCATGGAATACAAGGTAACAACGCTGATCGATTTTAATAGCCCGGTTCTCGGAACCCAGCATGCCAGCCTAAAGAACATGCGGGATTTTAAGCAGGAAATAGCCCCCTGCCGCACTTTTGTTTTTCTGCACGAGCTGGAATTACTGATCGAGAATAACCTGATCAAGGGCGGTGACATCAACAATGCTATTGTGGTGGTAGACAAACCGGTCACGCCCGAGGAGATGGATCGTCTTGCAAAAACCTTCAAACGCGATAAGATAGAGATCAAAAGCGAAGGTTATCTCAACAACCTGGAATTGCGCTTTCCCAATGAGCCGGCCCGGCACAAACTGCTGGACGTCATTGGCGACCTGGCCCTTATCGGCTTCCCTATCAAGGGGCATATCATTGCAAACCGGCCCGGTCATTCCACCAACGTGGAATTTGCCAAAAAGATCAAACAATACATCAAGAAGAACAAACATCTCAAGAATACCCCCATTTACGATCCGAACCAGGCCCCGGTATTCACCACCCAGCAGATCGAAAAGACCCTGCCTCACCGGTTCCCTTTTCTGCTGGTGGACAAGATCATCGAGCTGACGGACCGTACCATCGTCGGGATCAAGAATGTCACCTTCAACGAACCCTTTTTTGTCGGCCATTTCCCTGGTAATCCCGTCATGCCCGGGGTACTACAGATCGAGGCGCTGGCCCAGACCGGAGGTATTCTTTGTATCAATGCGATGCCGCAGGGGGAATACGACACTTATTTTATCAAGATCGATAATTGCAAATTCAAGCATAAGGTTGTTCCGGGTGATACCATGATCCTGAAGATGGAATTACTCAATCCCATACGTCGAGGCATTTGCGAAATGAGAGGAACGGTCTATGTTGGAAACAAGATCGCTACTGAGGCAGACCTTATGGCTCAACTGGTAAAGAGAAGTTAAGAGAAGTTAATTTAGCAGATTTGTGTCAAATAAGTTTATTTTTGTGAATACGGGGCATTAGCCGACGGAGGCGGCATAGTGCATTTCCGGCTGGTTCCTCAGCATTTTTTATGAAGAAAACAGTTATCCATAAGGACGAGGCTATAATGATCCAAGAAACTGAAAATCAACCAATTGACCGTCGAATGATCCATTCTTTAACGTCTATTCACCCGGACGCCAAACTCGCACCCAACGTCCAGGTCGATCCGTTCACCATGATCCATAAAAATGTAGAGATTGGAACTGGAACCTGGATTGGCAGCAATGTGACGATTATGGAAGGCGCCCGTATCGGAAAAAACTGTCGAATCTTTCCTGGAGCTGTAATATCTGCTGATCCTCAAGATCTTAAGTTTGATGGCGAGGAAACGACCGTCCAGATCGGGGACAATACCACCATCCGTGAATTTGTCACCATACATCGCGGCACCCGTGACCGCTGGACAACTACGGTAGGCCGGAATTGTATGATCCTCGCGTATAGCCACATCGCTCACGACTGTATCATTGGGGATAACTGTATCCTGAGCAACAACTCCCAGGTAGCCGGCCATGTTGTTCTTGGCGACTGGGTTATCCTGGGGGGTATGTGTGCTATTCACCAGTTTGTAAAGGTCGGTTCACATGTATTCATCGGCGGCGGCTCCCTGGTAGGAAAGGATATTCCTCCCTATATCAAAGCGGCCCGGTTGCCCCTGAGTTATTCCGGCGTCAATTCCGTCGGTCTCAAACGCCGGGGGTTCACCATCGACAAGATCAACCACATTCTCGACATCTACCGTGTCATCTATAATAAAGGGATGAATACCAGCCAGGCCCTGGAATTCCTGGAAGAGGAGTTCCCTGCCAGCGACGAGCGCGATGAGATCATCGGTTTTATTCGTGAAAGCGGACGCGGCATTATTAAACGCTACAGCAAAAGCAGCTTTGATGAGGATTACGCTGACTGATGCCGGCAAACGGTTCAATCGCGACTGGATCTTTCGTCATCTTGATCACGAGTTCTCCCCCGGCCATAGTTATGCCATCACCGGGTCCAACGGGTCCGGGAAATCCACTTTGTTACAGGCCATTGCCGGCGCCATCGATCTTAGCGAAGGCCGGATCGGGTATGAAACGACCGCAGCACCCGGCGCCAGGGCCCTATCCCCCGACCAGGTTTACCGCCATCTCTCCCTGGCTGCCCCCTATCTCGAAGTCATCGAAGAAATGACTGTCACCGAATTCCTCACTTTCCACCAGGGATTCAAGCCTTTTTTGCCCGGCCTTTCTGTCAAAGACATCATCCACCAGGTGGGTCTGGCGTCCGCCGCCGACAAACAGATCCGGTACTATTCCTCCGGCATGAAACAGCGAGTCCGTCTTGCCCAGGCTCTTTTCTCCGACTCGTCCCTTCTTTTGCTGGATGAACCCACTACCAATCTCGATGCCGATGGGATAAGTCTTTATCGTCGCCTGACGCAGCAATATGGCGACGGCCGGATCGTCATCGTCAGCTCCAACGATCAGCAGGAGTATGATTTCTGCGAGGAAATTATTAATATAATGAAGTATAAATAACGGGTATCGCGGGTATGAATGAGATCAAAGGATTGGGGCGATCTAGCGCTGACTCGCGATCAGCAGATTCAGGTCCGTATACTTCAGATCGAACCGCTGACTGAGGTGGAAGTTCGTCAGTGCTCCCTTGAAGAGGTAGATCCCGCTCCGCAGGTGGATCTTATGCCATACCAGGTTCTCAAATCCACCTTCTTCTCCTGCCTCCAGCAGCAGCGGCATCAGCACATTGGAGATGGCATGTGAAGCCGTACGCGCGAAACCTGACGGGATATTCGGAACGCAGTAATGGATAACCCCGTATTTGGTAAAGACAGGATGTTCGTGTGTGGTGATCTCCGAAGTTTCGAAACAGCCTCCGCGGTCGATGCTGACATCGATGATAACGCTGCCTGGCCGCATATTGCTGACCATCTCTTCGGTTACGACGACCGGGGTACGACCGCTTTGGGAAGAAAGTGCGCCTACTGCTATCTCGCAGGTTTTGATCTGTTTGGCCAGGATCCGGGGCTCCATTACGGAGGTCCACATACGCTGGCCAATATTATTCTGCAATCGTTTCAGCCGGTAGACGCTGTTATCGAAAACCTTTACGGAAGCCCCCAGCGCCAATGCTGCACGTGCGGCAAACTCGCCAACGATGCCGGCTCCCAGAATAATAACCTTGGTCGGTGGGATACCTGATATTCCTCCCAACAATACACCCTTCCCATGATTGGCCGAGCTCAGGTATTGCCCTGCGACAAGCATCACCGCACTACCGGCAATCTCGCTCATGCTGCGGACGATGGGGTAGGTGCCGCTGTCGTCTTTCAGGTTTTCAAACGAAATACCGGTTATGCGTTTGTCCATCATCTTTTGCAGGAGGTCGGCCTTCATGGCGGAAAGATGGATGGGGGAAATAATGATCTGGTTCATCTGGAGGAAGGGGAGGTCCTCTTCAATGACTGGTGCGCTTTTTACAAGAATGGGAGCCTTGAATACCTGCGACTTGTCGGAAACGATAAAGGCCCCGGCCTCGCTATAGTCCCTGTCCCTGTAGTGAGAAGCTTCCCCGGCATTGTGCTCGATCACCACCTCATGTCCATTGCTCACCAGCACCCCGACCGCATCGGGCGTCAGCGCGATACGGTTCTCCTGGAAAGCCGTTTCCCGGGGAATACCGATATGCAGGGGTACTCCCTTGGGTTTGACATCCAGAGTTTCTTCTAAAGTTTCGTAGCTGAAAGAGGTACTAATGACTGGTTTTTGCTGCGACATAATATGCCTGTCAAATTACAATTTAAAATTGATTTTAACGGTTGGATTTTCAGACCGTAATTTTACGCGTATCCGGATCGATGACTTCCAGCCGGAGATGGATCGTCTCCGGCGGAAAAATTCCCGGCGCCCTGTCCGGCCATTCCACAAGACAAATATCTCCGCTGTACAGGACATCTTCGACCCCGGCCCGGATAGCCTCTTCCTCGTCTTTGAGCCGGTAAAGGTCTATGTGATAGATCTTTCCTCCCTCATACCGGTATTCGTTGATGATAGAAAAGGTTGGACTTCCGACGGTATCGGAAACGCCTTTTATGGAACATAAGGCATGGATAAAAGTAGTTTTCCCTGCTCCCATATCCCCATGAAAAGCAAAGACGGTCCGGAGCGGAAATTGCTGCCAGACAAACCTGGCGGCAGCCTCTATCTCCTGCAACTGAAAACGAAGTTCCATGGCGCAAATATATCGGTTTCCGATCAGTAACTTTGTAACTTGCGAAGCCGGCGGCTCAGCACTATATATATGGAAACTATCAACTGGAAAATAGAAGGGATGAGCTGCTCCACCTGCGCGCTCACCATCAACAAATATCTTGAAAAAAAGGGGTTGAAAAACATTAAGGTCAGCCTTGCCAGCGGTGACGTCAGCTTTGACAGTTCCGGGGGCTTTGACCAGCAGTCGCTACAGAAGGGTATCCAGGATCTGGGTTATACCGTTGTAAAAGAGGCGGCTCCCGGCTCAGCACCGGTAAAACCGCTACTTAACAAACACCTCCGGTATTTTCTTTTTTGCCTGCCATTTACGCTCCTGCTTCTCCTGCATATGGTGACCATGTATCCCGGATGGATGAGCTCCTCCAATTCCTGGCTGACCCGCCTGATAGACCCTCTTGTCAGGCCCTGGAGCCAGTTCGTACTCTGTCTGCCCGTATTTATCGCCGGCATGCGATTTTTTGGCCGCAGCGCCTTCAAAAGCCTGCTGAACGGCCTTCCCAATATGAATGTGCTCATTGCGATCGGAGCCATTGCCGCATTTGTCTATAGTCTGACGGGTACGTTGCTGGGTCTGGGTCACGATTATCTCTTTTATGAGACTACGGCCTCTATCATCACCATTGTATTCCTGGGCTATTATCTCGAAGATGCTTCCGTACAGGCTACACAGCGATCGTTGAACAGCCTGGCGGCTACCCGGAAGACCGTGGCCAATATGATCGCCTTCGATGACCAGCACCGGGAGGTCCTCTTTCCTGTAGAAAGCGACCAGCTGAGGAGCGGCGACCTGATCCTTATCCGTTCGGGGGAGGAAGTGCCTGCGGATGCCAGGATCCTGTGGGGTGAAGCCGGTGTCGACGAATCCATCCTCACCGGAGAAAGCCTGCCTATCGATAAAAAAGGGAAAGACACCCTCATAGGTGGGAGCCTTCTTGTTTCCGGAACGGTAAAAGCGCAGGTGACTGCGGCCGCGGGCGACTCCATACTCGCCGGCATAGTCAGGATGGTCCGGCAGGCGCAGGGTGAGAAACCTCCTATCCAGCAGCTTGCGGACCGGATCAGCGCCATTTTTGTCCCGGTGGTGTTGGGACTTGCTGTCCTGACCTTCGTGGGAAATTATTTGTACTGGCATGAAGCGGCTCCCTCCCTGATGCGCAGCATTGCTGTACTGGTCATCGCCTGCCCCTGCGCTATGGGGCTGGCCACGCCCGCTGCCATCGCCGTCGGGCTGGGCCGGGGCGCCCGTAAGGGTATTCTCTTCCGCAATGCTCGTCACCTCGAAGCCTTTAAAGACATCCGCCAGGTAGTGCTGGATAAGACCGGCACCCTGACGACCGGCGAATTTTCTATCAGTCAGTGGCAGGTGAATGCGGACGCCGGTCTCACACCCGAAATTTTTAAGGAAATAGCGTTTTCGCTCGAAAAATATTCTACTCACCCTATTGCCAAAAGCATCACCCGCGAATGGAAGCCTGTGGCGGGCGGAGCAGGCGGAGCTGACGGTGCGGCAAGTAGAACCGGCGGTGCGGCAAGCGGACCCGCAGCAAAGCCGGCCCTTCGCTGGCAGAAGATCGAAGAAGTAAAAGGTCTGGGAATGCGCGGCGAAACTAAAGAAGGGGATATTTACTGGGC
This sequence comes from Puia sp., assembly GCA_035492595.1. Classification (GTDB taxonomy): domain Bacteria; phylum Bacteroidota; class Bacteroidia; order Chitinophagales; family Chitinophagaceae; genus Puia. The sequence goes on along the minus strand of DATJJA010000198.1, from coordinate 42,094 downwards.
GGGATCCTATAGGGTTGCGGCAAATCTTACCTCCGATGCCACGCACAATGTCTACATCGTATGTAACCATCGTCTGCTGGGTTATATCGATGTAAAGGATACCCTTCGTCCGGAAGCGGCTGGTGTTATCTCCTGGCTGCACAGCAAAGGCATACATACCATCCTGCTCAGCGGAGACAGGAAACAGGCCTGCCAGGAAATCGCCGCTACCCTGGGAATCCAGGAAGTGCTGGCCGAACAGACGCCGGAACAGAAGCTGGAACAGGTGACCCGCCTCAACAATGAAATGCCCACCGCCATGGTTGGCGACGGCATCAATGACGCTCCGGCCCTTGCCCGGGCCAGCATCGGCATTTCCATGAGCGATGCCTCGCAGCTCGCTGTCCAGACCGCAGACGTGGTGCTGATGAACAACGGCCTGCAGCAACTGCCTGCCGCGCTGGGGCTGGGCCGTCAGACCTTTTCGACGATAAAGGGCAATCTTTTCTGGGCCTTTTTTTACAATATCATTGCCATACCGGTGGCTGCCTTTGGGCTGCTGACGCCGGCACTGGCCGCGCTGGTGATGGGATTGAGCGACGTGGTCCTGGCAGCCAATTCACTTCGTCTCTATGTAAAAAAAGTGGCCTGAATAAAAGTGCATATCTGAAAATGACAAATCCAAATAACGAGAACCAGGACCTGCTCGCCATCTTAAATCAATACTGGCACTATAAGAGCTTCAGGCCCCGGCAGGAAGAGATCATCCGGTCAGTGCTGGCCGGAAAAGATACCCTTGCGCTTTTGCCCACGGGGGGCGGGAAATCGATGTGTTTCCAGGTGCCTGCCATGGCCCTCCCGGGTTTGTGCCTGGTGGTCAGTCCTCTTGTCGCGCTTATGAAGGATCAGACCGACAGTCTTCGCAGGAAGAACATCACGGCCTTTTCGCTTCACAGCGGGATGACCCGTAAGGAAGTCATCAACACGCTGCAACTGGCGGCCGGCAGTAACTGTAAATTCCTGTATGTATCTCCGGAAAGACTGGAGACAGGTCTTTTTGCCGACTACCTGCTCTCTCTGAAGATCAGCTTCGTAGCAGTCGACGAGGCCCATTGCGTATCCCAATGGGGATATGACTTTCGGCCGTCTTACCTGCGCATTGCCGCCTTACGCGAACTATTACCCGAAGTTCCGGTATTGGCTCTCACCGCCTCTGCCACGCCTTCTGTAATGGACGACATCGTTGAAAAGCTGGAGATGCGGGATGCGGCTGTTTTGCGTCTGCCCTTTACCCGGCCTAATCTTTCCTACAGCGTGTTTACGGTCAGCAACAAACAGCAAAAGATAACAGAAATATTGTCGAAGGTCACCGGCAGCGCCATCGTCTATTGCAAGACCCGCCGGGCTACAAGGGATATCAGCGAAGGCTTGATGCGGCAGGGCATTCCTGCCGTCGCCTATCATGCCGGTCTTCCCCAGGAGGAAAGAATGCAACGCCAGGAAGACTGGTTAAAAGACAAGGTGAGGGTTATCGTTAGCACCAATGCCTTTGGTATGGGTATCGATAAGGCCGCCGTAAGGGCCGTCATACATGCTGATGTCCCTGAATCCATAGAAAACTATTACCAGGAATCCGGCCGTGCCGGAAGAGATGGACAAAAGGCCTATGCTGTTCTCCTGGCTGCCGAAGGCGAGACTACCCGTCTCGAGGCTATGCCTGATGGCCGTTTCCCTGCTATGGATAAGATCAGGCCGGTCTATCAGCACCTGATGAATTATCTCCAGCTGCCGGCCGGTTCGGGGGAAGGGAGCTACTATGATTTCGACATTTCCACTTTTACGGACCGTTTCGACCTGGAGATGTCGACTGCAATGAATGTGATAAAAGTGCTGGAACAGGAAGGGATGATCAGCTTTCAGCAGCAGGTCTTTTTGCCGGCCAAGGCGCGGTTCATTATCGGAAAAGAGACGCTCTATGATTTTGAAAAAGATCATCCGGAGCTGGAGGCTCTTATCCATGCCATGCTGCGTATGTACGAGGGCATCTTCGATCAGCCGGTGACGATCCGGGAAAGACAGCTGGCCTGGCAGCTGCACAAACCTCAGCCGCAGCTTCTCTCCGAACTGGGGCAGCTGGAAGCCCTTCGTATCATCGAGTATACACCTGTAAAGGAATCTCCTCAAATATACTTTTTCCGGAATCGTGTGGCGGTAGAAGAATTATACATCGATCCCGTCAACTATAGGGAAAGAAAAGAGGTATATGCCAATCGCATCCGGGCCATGATCCGCTATCTTGGGCTCAACGGCGAATGCAGAAGCCGGTACCTGGCTCATTATTTTGGGGATAAGGATGCGGCTGACTGCGGGATCTGTGACAACTGTCTGCAGGAGGCCCGGCGGAAGGAGCCGGTTGCGCCGCGGCGGCGCTGATCGGAGTGCCGGACCTTGGTTGATCGCTGCTGTTGATCACTGCAGCGGCGCTGATAGGGTCGCGGGTTATACTTTCTCGGCCAGGAGCTGGCGGATCTGTTCTTCCAGCTCTTTCAGTCTCCGTTCGATCTCCGGCAGGTTACGGCTGATCGCCTGGCTGCGCAGGGCGCTGGTATATTCATAGGCCGGGCTGCCTGTCACGGCTCCCCCCTGCGATTTTATGGATTTGGTGACCCCGCTTTGCGCGTTGATCCGGGCTCCGTCCGCGATCTGCAGATGTCCTACGAGACCGGCCTGTCCGCCGATCATCACTCCGCTGCCGATCTTTGTACTGCCGCTGACGCCGGCCTGTGCGGCGATGACGGTATGATGTCCTACGTCCACGTTATGAGCTATCTGTATCAGGTTATCCAGCTTGGCGCCGGTGCGGATGATCGTGGAGCCCATGGTGGCCCGGTCAATAGCTGCATTGACGCCGATCTCGACATAATCTTCTATCACTACGTTGCCGATCTGGGGAACCTTTTTAAAAGTGCCATCGGCTTGCGGTGCAAAGCCAAATCCGTCTCCGCCGATGATCGAGCCCGCATGGATGGTCACGTGTGCGCCGATAACACAATTGTGATATATTTTTACGCCGGGATGTAATACAGTATGGTCTCCTATTCTTACATTATTGCCAAGATACACCTGTGGATGGATCTTCACGTTGTTGCCGATGACCACATTCTCGCCGACATAAGCAAAAGCACCTATGAAGATACCTTCACCCAGTCTGGCCGTTTTTGCCCGGTAAGACGGCTCCTGGATACCCGTCAGCTGCTGCGCCTCTATTTCCTGGTATTTGGTCAGCAAAGTCGCGAAGGCCGTATAAGCATCCGGTACCCGGATGAGGGTGCTGCCGATAGCCTGTTTGAGTTCCTGCGATTCGTTTACGATAATGACGGAAGCCCCCGTTGTATATAGGAATTCTTCATATTTAGGATTAGCCAGGAAGGCCAGCTGACCTGAGACGGCTTCTTCTATCTTTCCGAAAGAACCTACGGAAGCATTGGGGTCTCCTTCGGTCTTTCCGTTGATCAACATGGCTATTTGGGCGGCAGAGAATTGCATATTTGGTGTGGTTTTTCAGGATGTAGTTCACTACAAACCTGTGCTCAAATGGCAAATATAAAATTTTTTCACGGTGCTCGCTAGTGTTTGCTGTATGAGCGCATTGTCTACCTGCGAAATATCTTTTACGGACCCATCTCTAAAGAGAATATTTATTTTCTCATCGGCAGAATTGTAGGTAGTGTTGACGGCCTGTCCGGTGAAAACAAAATAGCCTGCCTCTTCCATCGTCAGCCCCAATTGGCGGCATACCTTTTCCTTTAATCCCATTACGTAATTCTCATCGAAGGGGGTTGCCTGGAACCTGACCTTTAGCAATCTCCGGTCGATGAGTCCCCGGGAGAGGCCGGACAACACTATGTCGGGATGGAACATCCAGTTTTTTATCGTTCCCATTACATCATAATCGTCCAGCAGGCAAAATTTATCCAGATTTGAGGCGATGGGTGTCTGCGCCGTTGCGTCCTGTAAAAAGAAATCCAGCACCGGCGAACAGCACCGGACCTCCTCTCCGCGCGAGATCAGCTCCCGCGCCCTTTCCATTATCCTGACCAGCATTTTTTCCGCGCTGACCACTGTTTTGTGCAGGTAGACCTGCCAGTACATCAGTCGTCGGGCCAGCAGAAATTTTTCGATCGAATAAATAGCCTTTTCCTCTACCATCAGGTCCCCATTATATACAGCCAGCATCTTGAGGATGCGATCGTACCCGATAACGCCTTCACTGACACCCGTGAAGAAGCTGTCGCGGGACAGATAATCCATCCGGTCCATATCCAGCTGACCGGATACCAGCTGGTGCAAAAAGTGTTTGGGGTAGTCATTCGTAAAAATACGAATCCCCATTTCCAGCTGTCCGTTGAACTCTTCATTCAACATCTTCATGATCAGGAGCGACAGCGCTTCGTGGTCGACCCCTCTTATTACGACATTCTCGAGCGCATGCGAGAAAGGACCATGTCCCGCATCGTGCAAAAGAATGGCCACTTTTACGCCTAATTCTTCCTCCTCGCTGATAACGACGCCTTTACGCCGGAGTTCCGCTACTGCATTTCCCATCAGATGATAGGCTCCGAGGGAATGATGCAGACGGGTATGAACAGCCCCTGGATATACGAGGTGGGCAAAAGCCATCTGGTGGATCCGTCGCAGACGCTGATACCAGGGATGGGCAACAATATTCAGCAGTAAAGGATGATCCAGTGTAATGAATCCGTATACCGGGTCATTAATGATCTTACGCGAAATTTGGGCCATTCCTGTGTGGGTTTTGTTAAAACGGTCAAAACAATCTAAAACAAATGTCAAATCTAATTAAAATTGGCTGAGAGTTTGTAGTTTGTGGGATATGCCACTAGCAAAAATACTCTGGGTCGACGATGAAATAGAAAGCTTGCATTCTCAGATCCTCTTCCTTGAAAACAAAGGATATGAAGTAAAAGCCCTGACCAATGGCTTCGATGCCATTGACTTCGTAAAGGATAACATCATAGATGTAGTTTTAATAGACGAAAGCATGCCCGGGATCACAGGGCTTGAAACCCTGGCCAAGATCAAGGAAGCCAATCAGCAGATCCCTGTCGTACTGATAACAAAGAACGAGACGGAAAATCTGATGGACGACGCCATCGGCAGCCAGATCTCGGACTATCTCATTAAACCTGTCAATCCCAACCAGGTACTCCTCAGTCTGAAAAAGATCATCGACAATAAAAGACTGGTTGCCGAAAAAACGACGACTGCCTACCAGCAGGAATTCCGGAACCTTTTCATGGCCCTCAACAGCAATCCGGATTACAATGAGTGGATGGATCTATACAAAAAGCTGGTCTATTGGGAGCTGGAAATGGAAAAATCCGACAGCCCCGAAATGCGGGAGGTCCTGCAGGCGCAGAAACAGGAGGCAAATACCGAGTTCTTTAAATTTGTATCGAAGAACTATGCCGGATGGGTGAATCCAAAATCGGCCGAAGGACCCATCATGTCGCACAATCTCTTCCAGTTCAAAGTCCTGCCGCATGTAGAAAAAGGCATTCCCACTTTTTTTATACTGCTCGATAACCTTCGTATCGACCAGTGGAAGGCGATCCAGCCCATATTTGCGGAAAGTTTTCGCATCCTGGAAGAGGACAGCTTTTACAGTATTTTACCCACGGCTACCCAATACAGCCGCAATGCCATATTCTCGGGTCTGATGCCGCTGGACATCGAAAAGCAGTTCCCTTCCCAGTGGAAGAATGACGATGAAGAGGGCGGTAAAAACTTATTTGAAGAAGAGTTCTTTCGCGGCCAGATGAAACGGCTGAAAAAGGACCAGTTGAAATTCTCTTATACAAAGGTTCTAAACTATCAGGCCGGGCAGGACCTGGTGAACAATATTCACAACCTCATGAACAATGATCTCAATATCATCGTTTATAACTTTGTGGACATGCTCAGCCATGCCCGTACGGAGATGGAGGTATTGAAGGAGCTGGCCAGCGATGAGATCAGCTATCGCAGCATCACGGCCAGCTGGTTTGAACACTCCCCACTGCATCAGGCGCTGAAAAAAATAGCCGATAAAAAGATCAATATCATCCTTGCTACCGACCATGGCAGCGTACGCGTAAAAACTCCCTATAAAGTGATCGGGGACAAACAGACGACGACCAATCTGCGGTACAAACATGGCCGTAATCTCAATTACGAAGCCAAAGAAGTATTGGCCTTCCGCGATCCGAAGGAGGCAGGTCTGCCGGTCCCTACCGTCAATTCTTCCTTTATTTTCGCCCGCGGCGATGGATTTCTCTGTTATCCGAACAATTACAATTACTATGTCAATTATTATCGGAATACGTTTCAGCATGGCGGCGTCAGCCTGGAAGAAATGATCATTCCGGTTATCCGGATGACCAGCAAGAATGCTTAAAGCTAACCGCTCGACGCTGGAGAAGGAGAAAGGGCTCAATCTTTCCACATTCAGTGGATAAAATGAAAGAGGCCAATTGCCTTGCCGCCCCATTAAGTAGTAACTTTGAGACAATGATGACACGAGCGCAGCGACTGCATCGGACCATTAAAAAAACATTGAATCCCGATGAAGTTCAATCAATCAACACTCGATAAGGTCGAGCGAATATTGGATGAAACGGAATACATCGTACGCTACGAAAGAGGCAACTTCCAGAGTGGCTATTGTATTCTGGAGCAAAAGAAAGTGGTGGTGCTGAATAAATTCCTCCAGCTGGAAGGTCGTATCAGCACCCTTATAGATATTATTCCCCAGCTGAAGATCACTCCTGACATGCTCAGCCCCGAAGTAAAGAAGATCTACGACGACGTACTCCTTATGGCTCACCAGCTCAAAGAGGAAGGATGATCAGGCTTATTCCGTAACTTTATACCGTGAGTAATCCGCCATTAAAGATCACATTCCTGGGTACCGGCACCAGCACTGGTGTGCCGATGATAGCCTGCCCCTGCGAAGTGTGCGCATCTACCGACAAAAAAGATAAAAGACTTCGTTCCAGCATTCTCGTTCAATCCTCGACTACCACCATCGTCGTAGACACCACACCGGATTTTCGCTACCAGATGTTGCGTGCCAATGTGCGTCATCTCGATGCAGTCATCTTTACCCATCCGCATAAAGACCATCTTGCCGGGCTGGATGACGTCAGGGCCTATAATTTTTTTCAGCATAAGGCTATGAATCTCTATGCCAATGAAATGACACAGGAGACGATCGTAAGAGAATTCCCTTATGCTTTTGCGGATATGAAATATCCCGGCATTCCGGACCTGAAGCTCAATGATATCGACAAAGACCCCTTCACCATCGGGGACATCACCATCCAGCCTATACAGGTCTGGCATATGAAAATGCCCGTGCTGGGTTTTCGGTTCGGTGGCTTTACCTATATCACGGATGCCAACCGTATCGATGAGAGTGAACGGGAAAAGATAAGGGGCAGCGGGCAGGTCGTCCTCAATGCCCTTCGTCATGAAAAGCATATCTCTCATTTCACCTTGGGAGAGGCTATAGAAGAGGTTCGTCAGCTTGGTGTACCCAATGCTCTTTTTACTCATATCAGCCATCAGCTGGGCAAACATGCCGATGTGGAACCCACTCTTCCCCCTGGCATGCATCTCGCCTATGACGGGCTTGTCGTCGAAGCCTAGATGGTCCTGGCTTGTCTTTTGCAGCATCCCTCGACCGCTCTGTGGTCCTGCCGGCCCCGGCTGGGCGCACCTTTTGCATTTCTTTAACATACGTTAAGGATTTGTAAGTATAAAATCCCGTTAAACCTTCACCCCGTCCGGCTGTCTATTATTGTCATAAACACAGAAGTATGAGAAAAATAGTCCTGATCCTACCGGTCGTCCTCCTGTTAGCGGCAAGCTCCTTTGCACAGACAGCCGTTGAATTCATTCCGCAGGGTGGTTATACTTTCGCAAGCCATACCGATTTTCCCGACCTCTACGGCCGGGTCGGCGAAGCCGGGAATTTTGGCGGAGCCGTCAAATTTAATGTCACCCGCAGCTTTGGCATAGAGCTGCTTTATAATCACATGAGTACAACCTCCGGGCTATATTATTATGACGACCATTCCGCCTATTCCAGCGGGCACCTCAACCTCGACTATATCATGGTTGGGCCCGTCGAATCGTTCACTATCCCCAATTCAACCGTCAGACCCTTTATTGGAGCCATGCTCGGTGCGGCTGTCATGTCTCCGGAGGGTAATTCCACCTTTACCAAGTTCGCGACGGGGATCCAGCTGGGAACAAATATTTATGTATCACCCCGTGTCGGTATTCAGCTAAAAGCGCAGCTTCTCTCACCTGTCGATGCAGCCGGCGGCAGCCTGTTCTTTGGCGGATATGGGTCCGGTGCAGGTCTCGATACCTATTCCTCGATGTACCAGTTCAGCTTAAATGCCGGTCTGATCATCGGTCTGGGGCGAATCCTTCCGGAACCGACCTATCGTCCTGCCCGCCGCCCCGGACCGCACTATCGCCGGTACTATTATTAGACCGCGAGGTCCAGCAATATACCCGGTACAAACTAATTGGTTGATCCATACCCCCTATATCAGCCCCGCTTTATGCGGGGCTTTTTTATTGCCTGATCCAGCAGGTGGAGCGCGCCACCGGCGGGCCCGTGAAGGCAGGCCAGGCAGCCTGAAAAATAAAAAACTAACACCCGTTAGTTTTGCTAAAAAATATTTCTATCTTTGGTCAATATTCTTTTAATAACGATCGTTTGCCAGTGTTTCCAGGCAATAGCCTCATCGGTTGTTGCCTGGTTCTTTTAAAGCCTCAGGCACTGGCGCCCGGCCCAACAAAAAACTAAAGCGTTTCATACATGGATTTTGCAACCGACGAACTCACTCAGCAGGTAGGCCGAACAGCCCGGGATTTTGCCAATCAATACATCAGGCCTCATGTCATGGAATGGGACGAGTCCCAGTGCTTTCCCCATGCCGTGTTTACCGAATTGGGCCGGCTTGGGCTTATGGGTGTCGTCGTTCCTGAAGAATACGGCGGTTCCGGCCTGTCTTACATCGAATATGTTGTTGTCATCCAGGAGATAGCCAAGGTTTGCGGCTCCATCGGCCTCAGCCTTGCGGCTCACAATTCCCTCTGCACAGGACATATTCTTGCCTTTGGCAATGAAACTCAAAAAAAGAAATATCTCCCCCGCCTTGCCAGCGGTGAGGCACTTGGGGCCTGGGGGCTTACGGAAGCCAATACTGGCAGCGACGCGGGGAATATGCGCTGTACAGCGGTAAAAGAAGGGGAGGAGTGGGTGCTCAACGGCACTAAGAACTGGATCACTCATGGTATCAGCGGCCATATCGCGGTGGTTGTCGCCCGCACTGGCGAACCGCGCACCCGAAACAATGCTACCGCCTTTATCGTAGAAAGAGGCACAGCCGGGTTCAGCGGAGGCAAAAAAGAAAATAAGCTGGGCATGCGCGCCAGTGAAACGGCCGAAATGATCTTTGACCAATGCCGTATCCCGGATGCCAACCGTCTTGGGGCCGTCGGAGATGGATTCCGCCAGGCACTGGCGGTGCTCGATGGCGGCCGCATCTCCATTGCGGCACTTTCCCTTGGTATTGCCAAAGGCGCGCTGGAAGCCGCTCTCCAATATTCAAAAGAACGGCACCAGTTCGACCAGCCTATTTGTAATTTCCAGGGTATTTCCTTCAAGCTGGCCGATATGGCTACGGAGATCGCAGCTGCAGAACTGCTTACCTTCCAGGCCGCCGATCTGAAAAACAAACACCTTCCCATGACGCGCCAGGCTGCTATGGCAAAATATTATGCCAGCGAGGTCGCCGTCCGGACGGCCAACGATGCTGTACAGATCTTTGGTGGATATGGCTATACAAAAGATTTCCCTGTAGAAAAATTCTATCGTGACAGCAAACTCTGCACGATAGGCGAGGGCACGTCTGAGATCCAGAAGATCGTCATTGCCCGCGAGGTGCTGAAGGGGTAACAATTTTATAATGTTTAGGTATTTCCACGCATCACTAGTTTTGCCCGCAGAAAACTACAAGTGAATGGAAACTGCTTATATCCGGCCTCCGGTAACCGACCAACCCGATCTATCTGTGTTCGATGGTCTCTATCACCAATATCATCATGCCGTATACAGCAATATCCGCAAACTGATCCGGCAGGAAGAAGCTGCTGAAGACATTCTTCAGGAAGTATTTATTGCGCTTTGGGAGAACAGGAAAAAACTCGACAGCGCAAGAGTTGCCGGCTGGTTATTTGTCACCAGCTATAACAAATCCATCAAATACCTGAAGAGAAAGCAACGCGAATCCGCCATCCCTCTTGTCGACGAATTGCTCCACAACAGTATCGCCGAAGAAGAGGCCAATAGCGAAGAGTGGCATCGCTTCCGAGTCTCCATGATCGAAGATGCCGTCAATCATCTGCCCGAAAGAAAGAAACAGGTCTTCCGGCTTTGCCGTTACGAGGGTAAGAGTTGTGACGAAGTGGCGCGGATCATGGATATCTCTCCCACCTCCGTACGGGATTATCTCAAGCAATCCAACCGTTTCATAAAGGAATATATATTCTCCAACTACACAGAACTTAGTCTGTCTGTTGTTCCATTGCTGATCATTTACCTGGGACAATGACCGGTCTTTCGTAACAATTCGGTAACACATGATGGCATCCCCTTTTTTTTGTTCCGGGGTATTTACTAACGAATGACGAGCAAGCCCAAGCAAAGACAAAGGTTAAAGGAAGAATTCGATCAGGAAGTGAGATCGGGAAAAAAGACACTGCCGGAGGAAAGCTCCGCAAGGATCCTCGAAGCCCTTCATGTGAAAATTACCGAACGCTCTGCAAGCCCAAGCAGGCTCCCGGTGCAGATGCCATTGTTCCGATGGTCTGCTGCAGCCGTCGTCCTGTTGCTGGCCGGCTTCCTGTGGCGGAGCAATCAGCATTCAACGGCTACAAAGGCTCTTCCGGCCAACATGGCAAGGGTCCGGCGTACGAACAACGGTTCCCACGAGCTCAATCTCCTGTTGCCGGACGGCTCAACCGTTGTATTGTCACCCGGGAGTGCCGTATCTTATTATCCGGCTTTCGAACCTGGCCGCCGGGATATTTATCTTTCAGGGAAGGCCTTATTCGACGTAAGATCCGAAGCCAAACGGCCTTTCACCGTCTATGCAGGAGATGTGAATACAATGGTATTGGGTACACGCTTTATTGTGGATGCACTGGCGCCTGAAAAGGTCAATGTGCATTTGCTGGAAGGAAAGGTAGTGGTCCGGGCAGCCGACAAAAGGCTGGCTATGCAGGAAGTCTACCTGGCGCCGGGGCAACAGTTCGAGCTCGACAAACAACGCCGCCAATATGCCGTGTCGGTTTATCACGACAGCCCTGTTACTGCGGTTGTCCCAAAGAAAAAAGTTTCTCCGGCTGTGATCAGCCATCCGATCAATACCTCTATCCTTGAATTCAATCAGGAACCCCTTCCTCACGTGCTGGCCGGCATCGGCCGAAAATATGGGGTTGTGTTCAGGCTGAATGGCCATGGATTCAACACCAAACTTGTGACGGGTAAATTCCTTCCATCCGATTCCTTATCGTCTGTTCTTTCCATGCTCGGCAGCATCAACAACCTGTCCTTCACGGAATCGGACGACACGATTGTAGTTGCCGCCGCGCACCCCTAAAAAATAAAAAACAGGATATGTCATTTACCAGGCTTTCAACCGCCCGCCGGTGGTTGTATGGGGTTTTGCTGACCCTAACCCTACCGGCTATGGCGCAGGAAAAAACAGAACTAACAGGTATCGTCACTACCGAAAAAGGCGAATCCCTGAGCAGCGTCTCCGTTGTCATGATCGCTGCCGGTTCGAAAGAAAAGCGCAGTTTTTCTACGAATGAAAAAGGATTGTTCACTGCTTCCGGGCTCAGGACCGGAGAAAAGTATGAGCTCACTTTTACGAGCGTTGGATATGAGACGTATCTGCTGAAGGATTTCGGGATCAGGGCCGGTGTCAACAATTCCATCATCGTACGGATGAAGCAGGTCGCTGCCGGTCTCAATGAAGTAGTCGTAATAGGTTACGGCTCCGTGCTCAAAAAAGATGTCACCGGATCTATTGCTTCACTAAAATCAGATAAGATCAGCGAGATTGCCGTTACCGATGTCACACAGGCTTTGCAGGGACGTGTAGCGGGTGTCACCGTACAGACACAGAGCTGGAAACCCGGATTTACTTCACAGGTAAGGATCCGTGGTAACCGGTCGATCAACGCTTCCAATGAACCCCTGTATGTCCTGGATGGAATACCCACCGTCGATGCTATAGATCAGCTGAATCCCAATGACATCGAATCCATCGATATTCTCAAGGACGCTTCTGCCACCGCCATATATGGCAACAGGGGAGCCAATGGTGTCATCATCATCACCACAAAAAAAGGCGTTCAGGGCAAAACCAATATCGAATACAACGGATATGAAGGCCAGCTGAAGAACAGGCCTCTTCCCAAACTGATGAACGCAGCCGAGTTTGTTGAATACTCCCGTGAAGCCCAACGTAATTCCCTGGGCGGGACCTATGATCCCAAAGCCAGCAAAGACAATGATTTCAAGAACGACCAGCTGGTGGCCACCCCTTATATGTATAAAAATATGCAGAACGCCTGGGCAAGCGGCACCTATGACCCTTCAAAACTGAAGAGCACGGACTGGCTAAGCTTTGGCCTTCGGACAGGGAATGTTCGCGATCACCAGCTGACTATCCGCGGCGGGGGCGACAAAAGCCGGGTCCTGTTATCAGGCGACTACTATAACAACATCGGTGTTGTCCGCGACCAGGACTACACCCGGTATAATGCCCGCATGAATTTTGAAATGAATGTGTTTAAGAACGTCAAAGTGGGTACGGATGCGGTATACAGCCATTCTCTTCAGGACGCCGGCTGGTCCGATGTGTTCGACGGTTATGGTTTGAAAAGTTTCAATCCTCTCGCCTCTCCCTATAATGACGACGGCACCCTGGCCCTTTATCCCACCAATAATACCCGTACTCCCAATCCTGTAACAAATTTCGGGCATACCAAAAGGGTAGTCAAACAGGACCGGTTCCTGGGTAATTATTATGTCGATGTCTCTTTTCTGAAAGGATTTGATTTCCGGAGCAGTCTGGGGATCGACTATCGGTCGCAGCAAAATCTCAACTTCGATGCTGCGAATACTGCGTCTGCCGGCGGCCAGGCTCCATCCGACGCGTTGAACCTGGGATTGCACCGGTCGATGTATACGCTGGAGAACGTGCTCAGTTACCGTAAAACGATCCATCACGATCATACTATCTATGCTACCCTGCTGCAATCGGTCCAGGGGTCGACGGAGGATACAAGCATCATCGCCGTATCGAACCTGCCTTACGATCAGCAGCTGTATTATAACGTGGGAAGCGCTCTCACGATCAGTGGTATAAAAAGCAATTATTCCCACTGGAGCCTTGCTTCCTTCATGGGCCGGTTGAACTATGCGTTCAGGGATAAATATCTTGCTACGTTCTCTGCCCGTTACGACGGATCTTCCCGCCTGGCGGATGGCCATAAATGGGTGGTCTTTCCATCCGTGGCCCTGGCGTGGCGTATCAAGAGCGAGTCTTTCCTTGCCGATGTCGGCGTGCTCAATGAGCTGAAATTACGGGGTGGATGGGGGCGAACGGGAAACTCGGCTATTGCACCGTATAAAACGGAGGGAGCATTGTCAATCGTTCAGTATGCCTTTGGAGATGCGCCGGCACTTGGCTTCTCTCCCCTGGAAATGCTTAACCCGTCGCTCACCTGGGAGACTACGGGCCAGTTCAATGGCGGCGTCGACTTCGGCCTGTTCAATGGCCGTATTTCGGGAAGCGTGGATGTCTATAGCCAGAACACCTATAACCTGCTTCTCAGCCGCAACCTGCCAACGGTATCCGGCTTTTCCTCCATTCTCAGCAATGTCGGGAAAACAAGCAACAAGGGTGTGGAAGTCGCTCTCAGCACCGTCAATATCCGCAGAAGGGATTTTGAATGGCGTACAGACTGGGTATATGCTACCAATCGCCAGCGTATCGTCGAGCTCTACAACGGAAAACATGACGACGTAGGCGCCAAGTGGTTCATCGGCAAACCGGTGCAGGTATTCTATGATGTTACAGACAAAGGGATCTGGCAAAACACCGATGCGGACAAGGCCGAAATGGCGAAATACAATGCCAATGGTTCTACCTTCAAACCGGGGGATATCAGACCCCTGGACCTGAACCACGACTATAAGATCGATGCATCCGACCGGTATATCATCGGTCAGGCCGATCCCAAATGGACAGCCAGCCTGGGGAATAATTTCAGGTATAAGAATTTCGATGCTTCTTTTTTCCTGTATGCCATGGTTGGGCAGACGGTCTATCATGATCTCGACATGCGTTTTGACGGCCGGTATAATCAGCCAAAGCTCGATTACTGGACTCCCAATAACCCTGCGACCAAATACCCCCGTCCGCTCCTGGGTACAGCCGGTCTGAATTTTATCAGCCAGTTAAATTACTACAGCGGTTCTTTTATGCGCATGAAGAATATATCCGTCGGCTATTCGCTGCCTCCTGTCGTGCTGAAGAAGACTTACCTGCAGCGATTCAGGATCTATGCAAGCGTTCAAAATCCATTTGTCGTAACCAAATTCCCCGGTACCGATCCCGAAGGAGCTACAGGGTTTAACGAACCCAGTATAACCACCTACCTGGTCGGCGCCAACATTATCTTTTAAGCACTAAAAAAAGTTAACATGAAAAAGATACTTAGCTGGATAACGGTGATGGCTGCGATCGCCTCCCTTACCGCCTGTAAGAAATATCTCAAAGAGACTGTCGTTGCAGGGGTCAGCTATCAATTATATGAGACTCCTGCAGGCATCGAAGGTGCTCTTGTATCGGCTTATAATACCTTGCGCATGGACGTGCAGGGCGAAAATCTATTGACGTTCAGCGATGCCGGCACCGATCTTTTTACCGTGGGTTCCGACGGCAATACCACCTGGAATGAATATCTGGCGACCTTGTCCTCCCTTGACTCCAGGGCCGGCAGTTTTTGGGATTATCATTATTCGGGCATCGGCCAGTGTAATGTCACGCTGGACTATCTGCCAAAAGTCACGGGCATGGACGACAGCCGTAAAAAGGTCATCGATGGGGAAGCGCGTTTTCTCCGGAGCTGGTATTATTTCGACCTTGTACAGCATTATGGAAATGTACCCCTGGTGCTGGCTTCTACCAGCAAGGTAGTTACGGACTTCAAACGTGCACCGGTGAAAGAGGTATATGTCAGCATCCTCTCCGACCTGAAAAGGGCTTTTGACCAGCTGCCCGTTACTCCCGCTCAGCAAGGCCGGGCCACAAAGGCGTCGGTCGCTGAGCTGCTGGCAAAAGTATACCTTGCCCGGGGCAGCGCCACCTCCCAGACCCAGCAGACGATCAGGGGTACACAGGCTACCGATATGGACAGCGTTATCTACTATGCATCCCAGATCGAAAGCCAGCAGCTGGGGGCCTTTTCTCTGGTGCCGGATTATGCCCAGCTTTGGGATCCCAAAAACCAGGTGAACAGCGAAGTCATCTTTGCCGTGCAGTTCACCACCAATGTCATCAGCAACAGCGGTGGTAATAACATGCATCTTTATCATGTGCCGCAATATGATGCCGTCAATACCAAGATCCTTCAGCGTTCCCTGGACTATGGCCGCCCCTATCGCCGCGTACGCCCTACGCCCTATGTATATACAGGACTTTTTGGTCCTACCCGGAAATATGACTCCCGGTTTGCCAAATCGTTTGTCTGGGGATATATTGCCAATCTGGCCGCCACGGGCGTCACTACCCTGGCAGGTAATAAAGTTGATGTAAAAGTAGGGGATACCGCCCTGTATTTTTCCCCGGTCTTCTACAATTCAGCGGCCGATCTGAAAGCTGCTATGCTAGCCAACAAACAATATCCTTACTTCCTGCCCCTGAATACCTACCAGCCCTTTTCCTACAACTTCATTTTCCCTGGTCTGAAAAAATATCTCGACCCAAGCCGTCCTACGACAAATGAAACAAATGGTACCCGCGACTGGATGGTAATGCGGTATGGAGAAACGCTTCTTTTCCTGGCGGAAGCCTATGGGCGGAAAGGCAATTTCGATAAGGCGGCTTCTTATATCAACCAGATCCGGCAGCGTGCCGCGTACAAAGACGGGGAGCTGAAAACCACGCAGTGGTGGACATTCGAGGGAGGGGACTTTAACGATCGTACCAAAGGCACGGTCAGCGAGATGACGATAACAGCGGCTGATATCAGCAATGATTTTGTCGACTTCATCCTCGAAGAGCGTGGCAGAGAAATGCTTGGCGAGCTCAATCGCTGGGAAGATCTGGACCGCTGTGAGAAATTGGTTGAGCGGGTGAAGAAATACAATCCCGATGCCGGTAATATCCGCGACTATCATATCCTCCGTCCCATTCCACAAACCTTTATTGACCGTCTGGACCCGCAGGGTCCCATTGAAGAGGAACAGAATATCGGGTATTATTAATTCAGTAACTCAAAATAAAAAAGCATGTTAAAAGGAATTTTATCGACAGCGGCACTGGTGGGTATCTTTATGAGTATTTCCGCCCAGGAGACGGCCCGCTTCAAACAGATCAACGAAGCCTTTCTCAATCCGAATTCAAAAGTGATCCTCATTTGCGCGCATCGCGGCGCTCATAATGATTTCCCTGAAAATTCCCTGGCCTCTTTCAAAAAGGCCATCGAACTGGGGATCGATATCTTCGAGCTGGATATCCGGGCTACAAAGGATGATTCTCTGATCATCATGCACGATAAATCTGTAGATCGTACTACCGACGGGCATGGGGATGTAGCAAATTTAAGCTTTGAGGAGATCCGCAAATTGCATCTCAAATTCAACGATAAGGTTACGGATGAGAATGTCCCTACCCTTGAAGAAGCATTGATGGTGGCAAAAGGAAAGATCCTGGTCGATCTGGATATCAAGGTGGCCAAGTTTCCCGAGATCCTGGCTGTCGTCAACCGGACGCAAACAAAAAATTCGGTATTTGCCCTGGTCTACCGGCCTATCTATGGGAAGATGATCAAGGAGCAAAGTCCCGGCTTCAGGACCCTTATCCGCACCAATAATGAAGCCGCCGTGGATTCGCTGTTCACGGTTACCAATACGGAAGCAGTTCACATCGACAATCATCACAACACGGTAGCTGTCACGACAAAGATCAGGAACCACGGCGCCCGTGCCTTTATCAATGCATTGGATGATGCGGATAAAAAAGTGGCTGCCGGTGATCTTGACGCCTATGATGAGGACATAAAGAATGGCGCCAATATTGTGCAGACCAATTACCCCACCCTGCTGATGCAGTACCTGAAAAAGAAAGGACTTGACTATTAAGGCATGAAATCTTCCTCCTCTTTTGGACCGTACTTGTCGAACAATTTGTCGATGGCGCCGGAAAAGAGGGGGAATTTTTGTTTGGTGAAGTCTTTTATCACTTCGATGGCTTTATAGGCCTGTTCTTCGGTGAGACCCTGAGCCTTCAGCCTGTCTATGAGTTCCTGCATAATGTATTTATCAAAAAAACGACCTGCGGCCGAAGGCCCATCATTAATGAGGCAGGTCGTTTTTTATTTCTCTTAAGCTACTTTCAGCAAATTCATCTTGCTCTTGTCGAACTTCTTCTGAGCGTATTCGAGGTCCAGATGGAATTTGACCTCCTTGCCTGAAGGCAGATCGAACATCGCGTCTGTCAGGATACTTTCACAGATGCTCCGCAATCCACGTGCGCCTAATTTAAATTCGAGCGCCTTGTCGACCATGAAATCCAGCACTTCGTTGTCAAAGCTCAGCTGAATGCCTTCGAGTTCGAACAGTTTCTTGTACTGGCGGATCAGTGAATTCTTGGGCTCGGTCAGGATCGACCGTAACGTAGATTTATCCAGCGGATCGAGATGTGTTACTACGGGCAAACGACCCAGCAGTTCGGGTATCAGACCGAAAGACTTCAGATCGGGAGCATTCACATACTGCAGGAGGTTCTTTTTGGCCTGTTCCTGCTGGTCTTTGTTTACGTTGAACCCAATAGCATTGGTATTGATCCGGCGGGCAATGATCTTGTCAACTCCGTCGAAGGCGCCGCCGCAGATAAAGAGGATATTCTGTGTATTGATCTTTATCAGCTTCTGTTCGGGATGTTTCCGGCCGCCCTGCGGTGGGACGAGCACGTCTGTCCCTTCCAGCAGCTTCAGCAGTCCCTGCTGAACGCCTTCCCCGCTGACGTCACGGGTAATGGATGGATTATCTCCTTTACGCGCTATTTTATCTATTTCGTCGATATAGACAATGCCTCTTTCTGCTGCAGTGACATCGTAGTTGCAAACCTGTAAAAGACGGGTCAAAATACTTTCTACGTCTTCCCCGACATAACCGGCTTCTGTAAATACCGTTGCGTCCACGATGGCGAAGGGTACGTTCAGCAGGCGGGCGATGGTTTTAGCCAGCAGGGTCTTACCCGTACCGGTCTCGCCAACCATAATGATATTGCTTTTTTCGATCTCTACTTCATTCTCGACTACTTTTTGCTGCAGGCGTTTGTAGTGATTATAAACGGCTACTGAAAGCACTTTTTTTGCATCGTCCTGTCCGATAACATATTCATCCAGGATCCGTTTGATCTCGACAGGTTTTTTCACCGTTAGCTTGAATGCGCTGGCGCCCGTGGTATCTTCCCGGATCATCAGCTCCTGCTGAATGATCTCTTGTGCGTGTTCGACGCAATTCTCACAAATATGTCCTTCCTGGCCGGCAATGAGAATCTTCACCTCATCGCGATTGCGGCCGCAGAAAGAACAATGCAACGTATTTTTTGCCATTATCTAATTGTCTAAGATTGAATTGTAAAGTTACCCAACTTATTGGATTCTCCCACTATGTGGGAAAAAACAGTCCCGATAATTTTCGGGACTGCGCTAAAATCATTTTATGTATAATGCTGATCTGTAGCAAATTGTGCTATAGGCAGCCCTGTCCGATCCTTAAAGCTTGTCAAAAACAGCGTCTACGATGCCATAATCGATAGCCTCTTTGGCATCCATCCAGTAGTCGCGGTCGAAATCCTTCATCACCTGTTCTACTTTCCTTCCACAGTTCTCTGCCAGGATACGGGCGCTGATGTCCTTTACCCGGCGGGTCTGTTTTGCAGTGATCTCAAGGTCGATGCTGACCCCCTGCATGTAGCCGCCTAAGCTGGGCTGGTGGATCATGATCTCGGAGAGCGGGTATACGAACCGGCGTCCTTTGGTCCCGCCGCTGAGAAGGATCGAGCCCATGGAGGCGGCTAAACCCATACAGATAGTGCTTACCGGGCTTTTCAGCAGCTTCATGGTGTCATAGATGACAAACCCGGAGGTTACAACCCCGCCGGGGCTATTGATAAAGAATTTGATCTCTTCACCGGGCTTATCGGCATCAAGGAGCCGCAGCTTTGTGACCACTTCTTTTGCCGACCGGTCGTCGACTGGTCCCCAGAGTTCGACGCTCCGGCTTTCGAAGAAGTATTTTTCCATCTTTTTGGCCAGCATGCCCAATTCGGGTCCTTTTTCCTCTTTAGATTCCTTTTCGTCCGGATCATCGTCCATATAAGTCGGTTTCAGCAAATATTTTGAATAGCTCATTCTCTTGTTTTTATAGTTGATAAATCAATAATTCCAGGTCTGTAACGTCTTACTATTCTTTCCCTTCTTTTCTTGGATTCAGCAGCAGCACTTCGTCTACCAGCCCGTATTCTTTTGCTTCGATAGCGGTCAGCCAGTAGTCGCGGTCACTGTCCTTTTCTATCTGTTTAGCCGTCTTCCCGGTATGGAAAGCGGTTATTTCATACAGTTCCTTACGAAGTTTCTTGATCTCGCTGACGGTGATCTCGATATCCGTGGTTTGTCCGCCGATGGCGCCACTGGGCTGGTGCATCATTATGCGGCTATGTTTCAGGGCCGTCCTTTTGCCCTTGGTGCCTGCGCACATCAGCACCTGTCCCATGGAAGCCGCCATCCCGATACAGATGGTCGATACGTCCGGGGTCACATATTGCATGGTGTCATAGACACCCAGACCGGAATAAACACTGCCACCGGGGCAGTTGATATACATCTGAATGTCGCGGTGGCGATCGGTACTGTCGAGGAACAGCAGCTGAGCCGTCACGATATTAGCCACTTCTTCGTTGATAGGATAACCCAGGAAAATGATGCGGTCCATCATCAACCGGCTGTAAACGTCCATAACGGCCACATTCATCGGCCGTTCTTCAATAATGTTGGGGGTAAGATTGGTAACAGTGTTGCCAGTAATGCCGGTCACAACGTTTGGGGTAAGGTTCTTGACAACGTATTTGTTGTAATCGTTCAACGTATTACTGGAAATGCCACGGTGTTTCACAGCATATTTCTCGAATTCGTTTGCAGGATTCATATTTGTATTTTTCAATGATTTAATGCCAATTCTATTCTCAGAACAGGAAAGTTCCTTCCAAATCTCCGTCCAAACTTTCAAATTGCCAAAAAACTGACAGAGTTGCAGTTTTTACCCAAAAAAGTAGCCCGGGCTGCGGACCCGGGCTACTTTTTTATATTTATACGCTTTCGACTAGTGATGATGGTGTTGATGCGCCTCCACCTCGTGCTGGAATTCAGCTACGCTGATCGGCTTTTCCGTCGGGTTGATCTTTGTTTCAGCCCAGCCAAATACCTTGTCGGTCTGGATCCGGTGGACGGTATCCTCTATAAACTTACGGTCCTGCATCATACGCTGTACATACTCGGCTACCCAGGGTTGTTCTTCGGCGCCGGCCTGCATGCCCATATAGCCGAATAACTGCTGCCTGGCGAAATCCCGGATGTCATCGGGAGTTGCCTCGATCCCGTTCTCCGTGACGACCTTATCGACGATGAGTGTCCATTTCAGCTGATTTACAAAAGAAGGGAATTCTTCCTCTACTTCTGCCTGTGTCTTGGGCTTTTCGCCACCTGTCTGCATCCAGCGTTTCAGGAAATCTTCGGGGAACTCTATTTTGGTCTGATCAAGTATCACGTGATACAGGGAATGCTGAAGCTGGTTGCGGCTCTGGCCGTCCCAGTAAGCCTGGATATCGGCTTTTACGCTTTCGCGGTAGGCCTCTTCCGTAGTAATTCCTTTGCCTGGAGCGGCGGCTGCGAAGAATTCTTCGTTCAGTTCGGCTTTTTCGATAAAGCCAACCTTGGTGATCTCTGCTTTGAAGTATTTATCGGCAGCGGCAGCGTCTTCTTTTGCCAGGCCGAGGTCATTCAGCACCCACTCTCTCTCCTTTTCTTCAAAAGCCCGGGAAGGCTGCAGAACGATGAAGTCGCCTTTCTTCGTACCCATCCATTTTGGCCGGGTGGCTTCGTTGAAATATTTTACCAGCAGGGAATTATCTTTCCTAATGCCACCTTCTATGGGTTGACCGGCGGGATCCGTTTCTGTAAACTGGAGGTTCAGTACATTCTCTTCGCTGCTGACAACCTCTGGTTCGGTCATTTTGCCATTCCGTGTCCGCTGGCGTTCGATCTCTTCTTCCACCATTTCCGGGGTTACCTCTACCTTAAGACGGGTCAGCTTTGCCGAGCCGAGGTCGGCCAGGCTGAAGGCGGGCTTCAGCCCAACTTCGAAAGCAAAAGAATAATCAGCGGGGTTATTGATATCGATCTGGCGCGCGTCATTCTCCGGCAAGGGCAGCGGCTGGGCAAAGATCTCCAGTTTCTCGGTGGACATATAAGAGGTCAGCTCTTTCTCCACGGTCCTCAGCACTTCGTCGGTAAATACCGAATTACCATACATCTTCTTTATGAGGCTTGTGGGCACCATTCCTTTCCGGAATCCGGGGATATTCGCCTGTTTGCCATATTGTTTCAGGGACTTTTCGAAAGAAGGCAGGTAGTCGCCTTTCGAAATATTGACGGTGATCTTATCCGTCAGGAGCCCAATATTCTCCCTCGTAACTGTTGCCATATTATTATATTATTTTAAATCGGGGGGCAAAGGTACGTAATTTAATGGAATTCAAATCAGGCGCAGCTCCGTAGCGACCCGGATCAGGGCAGGAACGAAAGGGGCGACCTGCGGCCGGCCTTGTCATGGAGCAGCTTCGCTGCCAGTCCGCCACCCAGGACGACCACTCCGCATGCGCATAATAGTGAGGTATCGAAGGCGGAATGCGAAAAATCCCTTATACACAAACCCATCACCGATAATCCTATGCCTGATCCGATGGTATAGATGGAGGATTGCAGTCCCGCGGCTATCCCGTGCTTGTCGGGGGCAACCCCGGTCAGGGACAGGATGGTCAGCGCTGGATATCCGATGGCAATGGAAAAGCTGTTCACCAGCAGCAATGCCGCAAGGTACCAGGGAAGGCTGTGGGTATAGATACCTGCGCCCAGTGATACACCGCCTGCCACCAGGCAAAGCAGGGAAAGCAAACCAGTCCTGGCAACGCCGGCCTTCCTGAACAGCCGTGGCAATACCCAGCCTGATACCAGGGCCGATCCGATACTAAAAGGAAAAAGTAAGAACCCTGCTGACCGGACTCCCCAGCCCATTACCTCGTACAGTGCGAGCGTGCAGATAGCGATAAAGGACAAAAAGCTAAAACCCAGCAATGAAAAAGCGATCAGTCCTTTGATGGCGGCGGGGGAGGAATAGATCCCTTTTTCAAAGAAAGGGGAAACCTGTCTCTGATCAAACCGTAGCAGCAGCATACCTGAAACGACGGCCACCACCAGGCAGGGCAACGTCTTCCAGCCCAGGTCGACGGACTCATGGATGGCATAGGAGAAGAGCAGCAGTGTCAGCGTCAGCCAAATGGCTGTTCCTGCCGGTAATGATCTCCGTGCCGCGGCCTTTTCGCCGGGAATAAAGATGGCGCCGGTGACCAGTACTCCGGCTATGATGGGGGTGTTCATCCCAAAGATCCATCGCCAGTTGAAAGCGGAAGCGACAAGGCCGCCAAGGGATAATCCTCCGGCAAAACCGATGGCGGCAAATGCTCCAAAGATGCCGAATGCTACCCGATGCTGGTGCTCTTCCTTGAAATGACGTGATAAGAGGGAGATGCCGCCGGGCATGGCAAGGGCTGCGCCAAAACCCTGTCCGGCTCTTGCCGCCAGTAGTAATGGCAGATGATGGCTGATGGAGGCAAGCAATGAGGCCAGTCCGAAGAGGGTCATGCCTGCCAGAAAAATGCGTTTGCTCCCGGCATAATCGCAAAGCCTGCCACCCAGCAATAAACAGCCGCCAAAGCTCAGGAGGTATACGGTCTGGATCCATTGGGCAGCCGCCAGGGAAATACGCAGGTCTGCAGCCATTAAGGGCAGTGCGAGATTGACAATGGAGACGTCGAAGGCTTCAAAAAAAATGGCCGAACAGGCTAACCATAACAGGATGCGTTGATGGCGGCTGAAGGAGTATTTCATGCTGTAAACTAAGAATAGGTTACCGCTGTGCTGTGATCTATTTATTTTTGGTACGATTGACTTTTTTGACGTACATTTTATGGCACGGACGTCCTTTTTTGTCAACCGCCAATATATGAAAAAAGAACAAACACCTTCCACTTCTCCCGGACTTGATGCCATCGACATCCGGATACTTGATCTTCTCCAGGAGGATGGCCGGCTATCCATCCGCGAGCTGGCTAAAAAAGTGAATCTGTCGCCGACGCCTGTCCACGAGCGTCTCCGGCGGCTGGAGGCTTCGGGTATCATCGACCACTACGCAGCCATCGTCAACCCTGGCCGTATCGGTCACCTGATCGTATTCTTTGTGAACATTATCCTCAAGGAACATTCCACGCGGTTGGGGGGTGAATTCATCGGAAGGATCGCCTCGTTCCCGGAAGTGGTGGAATTCTATACTATTGGCGGGGAGCATGACTTTATGATCAAGGTAATGGTTCCCGACATGGCTGCTTACCGGCGTTTCTTCGTGGACCAGTTGGGGGAGGTCCCCAATATTGCCCGTCTGCAAAGCATTATCGTGCTCGATACGCTGAAAAATAGCAACCGGATACCGTTGTGATTTATTTTTTTTTAATTTTTTAAAATGGACTCTACAGATTACAACCAACAGCCGGTGTTCTCCCACATCGAACCGGTCCTATCCGTTCAGGACGTTTCCGCAACAATAACTTATTGGCAGGAAGTGCTTGGCTTCCCTACCAAATGGACCTGGGGCGATCCGCCCAATCACGGTGCTGTCTCCTGGCAAAACATCCATGTTCAGTTCTCCCTTAATCCAGAGCATGCCATCAGTTCCAAAGGCAGCTCGGTTTGGATCCGGACGCAGCGCCTGGGGGCCCTCTATCGTTTTCACGAGGAGAGGAAGGCGGAGATCGTTGCTCCACTGGAAAATCAGCCCTGGGGAATGGCGCAGTATACTGTTCGAGAGATCAACGGGCATTATGTGAGCTTTGCCGGTTTTATTGAAGACAGGCAGGCCAGCGCTGCGACGCTGCCCCCGGCCGTACGTATTACGGGAAGGAACCCGACGCTAAAAGAATATCAACGGCTAAAGGCCAGTGTAGGCTGGGGAAAGGATGCCGACGATGCCAGAACATCTGCCATTCTTGCGCCTGTCCTCCATGCCGTGGTGGCGGAAGATACGATCAGCGGCGGGGTCATCGGCTGTGCCTTGCTGTTGGGCGACGGGGTCAGTTTTTATTATGTAAAAGATGTGATGGTGCATAAGGACTGGCAGGGCCGGCGGGTTGGGACGGCTCTTATGCAGGAGTTGACACATTGGCTGGAAAAAAATGCATCGGACAATGCCCTGGTGGGATTGTTTACCCGGGAAACCCTGGAGCCTTTTTACAAACAATTTGGTTTTGCATCGGGTTTTGCTATGCTGCGTTATATGAATCGCTAAATTTGTTGTCTTCTTTATCGTAATCACTTTGAACAACCATATCGACAGCGTTTACATTTTAGGACTCGGAGCAATGGGCAGCATGTATGCCGGGAAGTTATACGACATGTCGCCGGACTCTGTAAAAATTATTGCCGGCCGGCGACGTATCAAGGCTTTAACCCATTCGGGAATAACCATTAACGGAAAACCCTATGCGTTTAGTTATATCGAGCCGGGCGACCATCCGCAGCCACCTGCGAGCCTCATTATTATTGCGGTGAAATCCCCGCAACTCGGGGAGGCCATACGGGATATCAGGTCATTCATCGGTAGGGATACCATTGTCATATCTCTTTTGAATGGCATTTCCAGCGAAGAGATCATAGGCGGGGAAATAGGCGTGCAGCATCTGCTTTATGCCTATGGGATCGGGATGGATGCAGTTCGGGAAGGGTACAACGTCACCTATGCCAATACTGGAAGGATCGTCTTTGGAGAAAAACACAACGAAACTGTTTCCGGGCGCGTGCAGGCGGTTAAAGACCTTTTTGATAAGGCAGGAATAAGCTATGAGGTCCCTGTGAACATGGAGAAGGCGATGTGGGCCAAATTCATGATGAATACGGGGATCAACCAGGTCTCGGCGGTGCTGCGGGCTCCTTATGGGATCTTTCAGCAGGAGGGGGAGGCGCGCCGGCTGATGCTGGCGGCATCAGAAGAGGTGCTGAGCTTATCGCGCCAGATTGGCATTGGCCTGGACATCGCCGATGTCAAAGAATTTCTTCGCGTTCTAGGCAGTCTGCATCCTTCCGGGAAAACGTCCATGCTCCAGGATATAGAAGCCGGGCGAAAAACCGAAGTCGACCTTTTTGCCGGCACCGTCATTCAAATGGGGAAAAAATATAATGTGTCGACTCCCGTCAACGAAACCCTTTACAGGATAATATTGTCCATGGAGGAGATGGGTCAAGTATAAAAAAAAACCGTGATATATTCACGGTTTTTTTTATTTGTGCGGGCGATAGGGGTCGAACCTACATGGATTGCTCCGCTAGATCCTAAGTCTAGTGCGTCTGCCAATTTCGCCACGCCCGCTAATTGGTTAATAATCAATAATCTGCCTCTTTCTCTGTTTTCCGATCCCTACCCCGGTATAAGACTGTTTCCCGGGCAGGCATTTCTGGAAAGCGTGCAAAACTAGGGCTTTTTTTTGTAAATTCGTAGAGTATGGACATGGAAACAGTAGCAGCAATACCGAAATATAATCTTACGGAAGACCAGGAGAAGAAATTGATTCTAAGGGAATATCGTGCTTTATTACGTTCGCTGAAGCCCAAACTGAAGCTGGGAGATAAGGAATTGCTGCGTACTGCCTTTGAAATGGCTGCCGAGGCGCATAAGACCATGCGTCGCAAGAGTGGGGAGCCTTATATCCTTCATCCCCTGGCTGTGGCCAGGATCTGCTGTGAAGAGATCGGGCTGGGGGTAAGGTCCACTATTTGCGCCCTTCTTCATGATACTGTGGAAGATACGGATATAACCCTTGAGGACATAGAAAGGGAGTTCAACAGCGAGATCGCCCGTATCGTGGACGGTCTGACCAAAATATCGAATGTAGTCGACGTCAATGCCTCCCGGCAGGCGGAGAACTTCAAGAAGATCCTTCTTACGTTAACGGACGACCCAAGGGTCATCCTTATCAAGCTGGCAGACAGGCTCCACAATATGCGAACCCTGGACAGCATGAAAAGGGAAAAGCAATTGAAGATAGCTTCCGAAACGGTTTATGTTTATGCGCCCCTGGCCCATCGTATGGGGCTGTATACGATCAAGACGGAGATGGAGGACCTGGCGATGAAATACCTGGAGCCGGAAGAATACCGGGAGATCGCCCGTAAGCTATCGGAGACCAAGCGCGAACGCTCCCGCTATATCAATGAATTTATCAAACCCCTGAAGGATAAGCTGGACAAGGCCGGGAGCTTTAATTTCGATATCTATGGCCGTCCTAAAAGCATCCATTCCATCTGGAACAAGATGAGAAAGAAGGGTGTTGCCTTTGAAGAGGTCTATGACCTTTTTGCCATCCGGGTCATCCTCGACTCTGTTCCCGAAAAGGAAAAGGAAGAATGCTGGAAGGTCTATTCGATGATCACCGACGAATATAATCCCTCTCCCGAGCGGCTGAGGGACTGGCTTAGCAATCCCAAATCCAATGGATATGAGGCCCTGCATACAACGGTGATGGGCCCCCAGGGGAAATGGGTGGAAGTGCAGATCCGTTCAAAGAGGATGAATGAGATCGCCGAGAAGGGGCTTGCCGCGCACTGGAAGTATAAGGAGGGGGCGGCCGACGAAAGTCGTTTCGACAAGTGGTTCCAGCAGATAAGAGAGGTTCTGAACACCCAGGATAATGATTCCATTGACTTCCTGCAGGATTTCAAGACGAGTTTTCTTGCCGAGGAGATCTATGTGTATACACCCAAGGGAGATGTAAAGATGCTGCCGGTAGGTTCCACCTCTCTCGATTTTGCCTTTTCGATCCACAGCGCCATCGGTGTACAGTGCATCGGCGCCAAGGTCAATCATAAGCTGGTGCCTCTCAGCCACAAGCTGCGCAGCGGCGACCAGGTCGAGATCATTACCTCCTCCAAACAAAAGCCCAACGAGGACTGGCTGGGTATTGTCGTAACCGCCAAGGCAAAGAGTAAGATCAAGGATGCGCTCAAGGAGGAAAAGAGGAAGATTGCCGACGAGGGTAAATATGTGGTACAGCGTAAGCTTGAAAATTTCGGCGCTGCCTATAATCAGCATAACATCGATGTCCTGACCGCCTATTACAAGCTGAGCTCCTCCCTGGACTTTTTTTACCAGGTGTCGGTTCGCAACATCGATCTGAAAGAGCTGAAGGAGTTTCAGCTGCTTGGGGACCGGCTGGAGCCTCCAAAACCTATACGACCACCTGTGGAGGCAAGGCTTTCCGATAACCCGGGGGCGTCTGCTGTTCCCCGCAAGGATACGGAGCTGATCATCTTCGGGGAAAGCAGCGACCGCATTGTCTATACGCTGGCCAACTGTTGCAAGCCCATCCCCGGGGACGACGTTTTTGGGTTCGTGTCCATCGGCAAGGGGTTGACCATTCACCGGACGAACTGTCCCAATGCCGCCAAGCTCATGGCGAACTATGGTCATCGGGTCGTCAAGACCAAGTGGGCCAAGAACAAGGAAATTTCGTTCCTTACCGGTATTCGCATCGTGGGTATGGACGATGTCGGGGTGGTGAACAAGATCACCAATCTTATTTCCGGTGAGCTGCGACTCAATATCAATGCGATTACCATCGAAGCGAAAGAAGGTCTATTTGAAGGCAATATCAGGATCTATGTGCATGACAAGGAAGAGCTGGAGGAGCTGGTAACGCGCCTGAAGCAGCTGAGCGGTATTCATTCTGTCATACGCTACGACGCGGAAACCAATTAGTTGCGTGACGATGGAGGTTTTTACCCTCGGGTCTGCCAGCAAAAAATATTATCATTTTTATAAAAGGCGCACATCACCTATTTTTGCCGCCTCAAAATAAAGTATTAATGGTTGATGTAATATTAGGCCTCCAGTGGGGGGATGAAGGAAAAGGTAAGATAGTGGATTATTTTGCTCCCCGCTATGACCTCATTGCCCGTTTCCAGGGTGGCCCAAATGCGGGCCATACGTTGTATGTAAACGGCAAAAAGATCGTCCTGCATCAGATCCCCTCCGGCATTTTCCACGAAAAGACCGTCAACCTCATCGGAAACGGCGTTGTGCTGGACCCGGTCACTCTCAAGCGGGAATGTGAGTCCGTTGCTGCCTTCGGCGTCGACTATCAAAAGAACTTATACATCGCACAGCGTACCCATCTTATTCTGCCAACGCACCGTGCGCTCGACAAGGCTTCAGAAATGTCAAAAGGACAGGAAAAAATAGGCAGCACGCTCAAGGGCATCGGTCCGGCCTATATGGACAAGACCGGGCGCAATGGCCTGAGGGTTGGGGATCTGCTTGACAAAAGCTTTACAACCCAATACATCAAATTGCGTCTTAAGCATCAGCGGTTGCTGGATGGTCTGAATTTTCACGAAGATATTTCGGACTGGGAGGAAGAATTCTTCGAAGCCCTGGAATTCATGCGTGGATTTAAGATCGTTAACGGCGAATATTTCATCAATGACAAGATCGCAAAGGGCAAGACAGTACTGGCAGAAGGCGCTCAGGGAAGTATGCTGGACGTCGACTTTGGCACTTTCCCCTTTGTGACCTCTTCCAATACTATTTCAGCCGGTGTCTGTACTGGTCTTGGCGTACCTCCCCAGCAGATCCGCGACGTTATCGGTGTAAGCAAGGCCTACTGCACCCGGGTAGGCAGCGGGCCTTTTCCCACTGAGCTGGAAGATGCTACCGGGGAAGAATTACGCAAGACCGGCAGTGAATTTGGCGCTACCACCGGCAGGCCCCGCCGCTGCGGCTGGATTGATGGTGTGGCCCTTAAATTTGCCTGTATGATCAATGGTGTAACCAAGATCGTCATGACAAAAGCTGATGTGCTGGACGGTTTTTCAGAGCTGAAAGTGTGTACCGGCTATAAAGTCAACGGTGAGACGACCCATGAGATCCCCTTCCAGATGAACCGGATGAAGATCGAGCCTGTCCTGGAATCTTTTGGTGGTTGGAAAACAGATATTACAGCTATTAAAAAATATGATAACTTGCCTGAGAAGATGAAGGAATATGTACAATACATTAACAAATACCTGGGGGTAAAAGTTGCGTATATATCCAATGGACCGGGCAGGGATCAGCTGATCGAGGCTTTGTAAAAATTAATTTTAAAAAAATTTGGCGAATTAAAAACTTCGCTGAAAATTTACATAACAATCTTATTGGACATGGCACCAAAATCTGATAAGGAGGGAAAGGGTTCAAAGAAATCCGCGCCTCAACCAAAGGACACTCCGGAGAAACCATCTTCTAAATCCAAAAAGGAAGTGGATGACGATGATGATGACGACATCGAAGACGATGACGATACTCCAAAGTCACCCGCGAAGAAGTCTTCTTCAAAAGCATCTCCTAAAAGTAAAAAGGACGATGACGATGATGATGATGACGAAGACGGCGATGAAGCTGATGAGGTAGATGAATGGGAAAAAGTTGACGAAGAGGACGAATGGGATCCTGACTTCGATGAATTTGACATTCCCAAGTCTAAAACCAAAAAGAGCACTGGCGGTAATACGTCCAAAAAGACAGCTAAGGGCGAGGAAGACGACCTTGGCCTGGATGATGATTTTAAAGACCTTGATCTTTTTAATGACAGTGGATTCGAAGAGGAAGAAGATGATTTTTGATACTTGTGAAAAGAAACTACGTTTCATTCCCGATCACGGATAATCAGACCGAATTTATCAAACAGCAAATGTTGACATGGGCCGCCCCGTTCAACATTTGTTGTTTTTTGGACAATCATGATTACAATTCCGGCAGATCCTCCCTTCATTCTTTTGAATGTCTGCTTGCTGCCGGCGCCGCTGCGACATTGAAGGCTTCGGCCGGGGAGGGGCTGACCCGGCTGAAAGAATGGGCGGCGACACAGCAGGAATGGCTCTTTGGTCATTTTGCCTATGACCTGGTGACAGAGACGGAGCCTGTGCATGCTTGCGCACCAATGCCTCCAGTTGCTGGTGCACCGATGCATCCTGTTGCCTCCGCACCGATATCTCCGGTTGCCGGCGCGCCGGACCTGCCCTTGTCCGACCCCATTGGTTTTCCCGATCTTTTTTTCTTTGTTCCGGAAATTTTGATCGAACTGCGTCCTGGCAGCGTCCGAATCGGTTCATTCCGGCGGGACCAGGACCTGGTCTGGCAGGAGATCTGCGGGAGCCAGCCCGCCCCGGCAAATGATGCGCTGCCCGCCGCACCTCCCGGCTTCACCCCCCGCTTCACCCGCGATGAATATCTCGCCACTGTCTCGGCCCTGCGGCAGCACATTCTTCGTGGAGACTGTTATGAGATCAATTTCTGCCAGGAATTCTTTGCCCAACCTGCCACCATCGACCCCCTGGCGATCTGGCGCTCCCTTGGTGAGGCCTCCCCAAATCCTTTTTCCGCCTTCTACCGGCTTGACAACAGCTATCTGCTCTGCGCCAGCCCAGAACGCTATCTGAAGAAAAGCGGTGATGCCCTGTTTTCCCAGCCTATTAAAGGCACCAGCGCCCGGGATCGTATGGACCCCGTGACTGATCAGGCCCATCACGATCGGCTGTACAATAGCCCCAAAGACAGGTCTGAGAACGTTATGGTCGTCGACCTCGTGCGCAACGATCTTTCCCGGATCTGTGTGCCCGGTTCGGTTCGGGTGACCGAGCTTTTTGGGATCTATCCCTTTCCCCAGGTATATCAAATGATCTCCACCGTGACAGGGCAGCTGCAGCCTGGTCTTCACTGGACCGAAGCCATCCGCAGCACCTTCCCCATGGGATCCATGACGGGAGCCCCGAAAACCCGGGTGGTCGAGCTCATCGCCCTTTACGAGCGCTCCCGGCGAGGGATCTTTTCGGGGGCTGTCGGTTATGTGACCCCGGATGGGGACTTTGACTTCAATGTCGTGATCAGGAGTCTTATGTATAATTCCGAAAGTAAGTATCTGTCTTACCAGGTGGGCTCGGGCATCACCTTTTACAGTGACCCTGCCGCGGAATACGAAGAATGCCTGGTCAAGGCGGAAGGGATCCGCAGGGCATTGGGAACGGCATAAAAAAAGGCTGCCGGTCATCCAGACTGGCAGCCTTAAGCGTGATATATAGAGCGTTTATTTTACCGCCACCTGACCAGCAGTAGCCCGGCTGTCGGCCGGCTCATCCCCGTCCAGCAGCTGGAGGGACTCGTTAAGTATCTCGTATTTATTGGCCACAAAAAGATCCATTTTCGCCGCCGGCAGCTTCAACTCATAGCTGTTGTTGGTGCTGGCCATTACCTTGTCGAAATCAGGGTTATAGCGGCTGAAAGTGGCCAAGTCCAGCAGGCAGTACCTGGCGATCACCGAAGAATGATATTTCCCGGCGACAGAGACCGTTTTGGCGTCGTTCAGCTCGTCTCCGCTGAGCTTGCGGTGGAAGACATACATGGCAGAGCCAGGCAGCTGTTCCGTAGCCTCCTGTTTGGTCAGGGTCGTAACACTTCCCTGGCCTTCAAAGGTGTATTGAGTAGCAATGAATTTTTTTACGTGAATGCGCGATTCGGTTGGCAGGGAATACTGCAGGTCCCAGAAATTGCGACTTCCGCTGCGATGGATGGCGCGGTTGACGTTGGCGGTCCCTGTATTGTAAGCGGCAATCACCAACAACCAGTCTCCCAGATCATTATACAGGTCCCGGAGATAGAGGGCGGCCGCACGGGTGCTCTTGGCATAGTTCTTCCGTTCGTCTACGTTGCGATTGACCTTAAGACCCAGATCGCGAGCTGTCTGCGGCATCAGCTGCCAGGGACCTTTGGCGCCAACCTTGGAGACGGCTGCGGCCTTTAGATTTGACTCGATGACGGCCAGGTATTTGAGCTCTTTTGGGAGGCCGTACTGCGAGAGGATGTTCTCGATAAGATTGAAATAGGGCTGGCCCCAGGTGCGAATGCCTTGCAGCTCATCCCAATTCTCTTTCATATAATCCTGAACGAAACTCAGCGCTTTGGGGTTCAGGCGTACGCCGTTACT
Organism: Puia sp.; assembly: GCA_035492595.1. Classification (GTDB taxonomy): domain Bacteria; phylum Bacteroidota; class Bacteroidia; order Chitinophagales; family Chitinophagaceae; genus Puia. Next base: position 9,329 of record DATJJA010000198.1, on the reverse strand, counting down.
CCCGCCTACAGAGGCAGCCATAAAGAGTTCCTTGAAAAAGACACCCTGAGAATTGGAATTAGCAAAGGTAGAAGACAGGGAAGCGGTGGTAGTGGCAACTCTTTCTGTGTCGATAGCGGGGCGGAGTAGGGCTCCATCGCCTTTTGAGATCCCAGAAATGTCAGCCTGATTAGGGTACATCCATCCTGAACCGATGATGGTGATGCCCAACAATAAAAGCCTTTTGTTGTACATTGTCCAACGTTTTAAGATGGTAAACTGCCGTTATCGGCGCTTACAATCTTTCATAGGTAACGGAAAACGGGAGATAACTTCAAGCCATCAACCAGAAAACGGATTAGTAGAAGATTGGGGAAGGACCATTTCCTTTGAGCCCAAAACAAGTAACAGGTGATTCGCTTCACAATCTCTCAGTCACATAGAGTAGGATTTCGTAGGACTTTATTGTTGCATCATCAGATGCGAGAATTGAAGCAAAGATAACTCATTAAATCGACTTGTCATAGCCTGCATACCAAAAGGCATGCCATTTGTATGGGTAAAAAGGGGGAGGGAAATGCCCGGAATTCCGGTCAAATTTGCATAAACAGTGTAGATATCAGCGAGATACATAGCAATGGGATCATCCATCTTTTCCCCAAGCTTAAATGCAGTGGTAGGGGCGGTCGGGAGAATAATTATATCAAATTCTTTGAATATCAATTCAGTACGATCTACAAGCATTTTTCTTACCTGCTGAGCCTTGGTGAAATAGGCATCGTAATAGCCCGCACTTAACACAAAGGTTCCCAATAAGATACGACGTTTGACCTCACGACCGAAGCCCTCGCTCCGGGTCCGCTTGTAAAACTCTGTTAAATCAAGGTTCTGATCTTTTGCCCGGTAGCCATAACGCACCCCGTCAAACCTCGCCAGGTTGGAGGAGGCTTCGGCAGTAGTAAGGACGTAATAAGCGGGGACTATATAGTCAAGTAAGTCAAAATCAATGGATTCAACGGTGTGGCCTTCTTTGCGCAGGCCTTCTATGCGTTCCAGCAGGGTATCTCTTATTTCCGGATCCAGGCCCGGGTGGGCCAGGGCTTCCTTGAAATAGGCGATCTTGTATTTTTTGCCGGGGGCTTCTTCCAATGTTTTGAAGGCCCCTGTTCCCCGCAGGACGGTGCTGTCGAATTCATCTTCGCCGGCAATCACCTCCAGGATCAGGGCTACATCGGAAACTGTGCGGCCAAAAATCCCCACCTGGTCAAAAGACGAGGCATAGGCAATGAGCCCGTACCGCGACACGCGGCCATAGGTGGGTTTTAAGCCCAGGATCCCGCAGAAGTCAGCGGGCTGACGGACCGAACCTCCCGTATCGCTGCCCAGGCTGGTCATACAAAGACCTGCCTGTACTGCCACGGCGCTTCCGCCGGAAGAGCCGCCCGGAACGCGCTGGTTATCCCGTGCATTCAGCACTTTGCCATAAGCGGAATTCTCGTTGGTCGAGCCCATAGCGAACTCGTCACAATTGAGATGACCGATGATGATGGCTTCTTCGGCCAGGAGCTTCTCCACGACCGTTGCGTGATAAATGGAGACGAAATCCTGTAGGATATGGGAAGCCGCTGTCAGGGGATGATCTTTATAGGCGAGGACGTCTTTTAGCCCGATCACGACCCCGTGCAGCTTTCCGGAAGGATGTCCTTCTTTCCGCTGCTGATCCAGGAGTCTGGCCCGTGCGAGGGCTTCCTCACCGTAGACCTGTGTGAAGGCATTCAGGTGGGATTGGGCTTCGATCTCCTTTAAATAGTAAAGGACCGCTTCTTCAGCAGAAGCAGTCCTATCCTTTAAGGCTTTATGATAGTCTTGTATGGAGTGAAATGTGAACACAGGTGTCAACCAGATCACTGTCCCGGATGTATAAGTCCGGCAGCTATCGGGTGGGCGACAGGTAAGTAGAGATTATTGCTGTGTAGAAGTGCTGGCAGGTTTTGTGTCCTTCTCGGCCATTCCTTCTTCCAGCTCTTTCTTGACGTTGTTCTTTGCGTCATTGAACTCACGGATACCCTTGCCCAGTCCACGCATGAACTCAGGGATCTTACGTCCGCCAAATAATACCAGCACCGCAAGGATGATCAGGATCCATTCACTTCCACCAGGCATCGAAATCAGGAAATTAGTAAGCATAATCAAAGTCTTTAAGTTAGAACGTCAAAGTTAATTCTTTATGAATAGAAAGCTCCGTTTCTATCGGTAAAAAATTGTTATTGAATAGAAAAGGCCCGCAAATCTGTTCGGACTCGCGGGCCTTTTCTGTATAAAGTAATGAATACTAAGAGTTAACTGCTTGTCTCTTTTCCTTGATACGGGCGCTCTTGCCGCTGCGTTCGCGCTGGTAGAAGATCTTCGCACGACGTACCCTGCCGGCCTTGTTGAGGTCGATAGAATCGATGTTCGGGGAGAACAGAGGGAAAGTTCTTTCTACGCCTACTCCATCGGAGATCTTACGTACTGTGAAAGTGGCTGTCTTTCCTTCGCCCTGACGTTTGATAACGTCTCCCTTGAAGCTCTGAATACGCTCCTTGTTCCCTTCAATGATCTTATAATTGACAGTGATATTATCACCGGCTCTAAAATTTGGAAAATCTTTTTTCCCCGTCAATTGCTCGTGCACAAAAGCTACAGCAGCGTTCATAACTTCTATTTTTTAAGGATGGCAAAGGTAATGACATCCGGGTTAAACTCCAAATATTTTATCTAGCAACATTTACCGATCTCTTTTCCCGGATAACAGTGACCTTGATCTGGCCCGGGAAGGTCATTTCCGTCTGGATCTTCTGAGCGATCTCGAAGCTCAGCTTATCGCTGTCCATATCCGTCACCTTATCGGCTTCCACGATAACCCTCAGCTCGCGGCCGGCCTGGATGGCATAGGCCTTTTCCACACCGGGATAGCTCAGTGCCAGGTTTTCCAGATCTTTAATTCGCTGCAGGTATTGCTGCATGATCTCGCGACGGGCTCCGGGGCGTGCGCCGCTGATGGCATCGCAGGCCTGGATGATCGGGGCGATCACATATTGCATTTCCACTTCGTCATGGTGAGCGCCGATGGCGTTGACGACTGCGGGGTTCTCCCCGTATTTTTCGGCCAGCTTCATCCCCAGCAGGGCATGGCTCAGCTCGGTTTCCTCATCCGGAACTTTACCGATATCGTGTAATAAGCCTGCGCGTTTGGCCAGCTTGGGGTTCATTCCCAGCTCGGCTGCCATAATTCCGCAAAGATTGGCTACTTCACGGCTGTGCATCAGCAGGTTCTGGCCATATGAAGACCTGAATCGCATCTTACCTACGATACGCACCAGTTCTTTGTGCAAGCCATGGATACCCAGCTCGATAACTGTCCTCTCTCCGATCTCCATTACCTGCTCTTCTATCTGCTTTTTGGTCTTCTCCACGATCTCTTCGATACGGGCAGGGTGGATACGGCCGTCGGCCACCAGCCTCTGCAGGGAAAGACGGGCGATCTCGCGGCGGAGTGGGTCAAAGGAAGACAATACGATCGCTTCAGGTGTATCGTCCACAATGAGATCTACTCCCGTAGCCGCCTCTATAGCACGGATATTACGACCCTCACGGCCAATGATCTGGCCCTTGATCTCGTCGCTTTCCAGGTTGAATACAGTAATAGAATTTTCAATAGCCTGCTCTGCGGCGGTCCGCTGGATACTTTGGATGATGACCTTCCGGGCCTCTTTATTGGCCCTTTGCTTGGCGTCGTCGATTATTTCCTGCTGTAAGGCCAGCGCTCTTGTCTGTGCCTCCTGTTTCAGGCTTTCGATCAGCTGGGTTTTTGCTTCCTCGGCCGTCAGCCCTGCTATCTTTTCCAGCCGGCGGATATGCTCTTCCTGGTGTTTTTCCAGTTCGGTGCGTTTCAGATTGACCACTTCGATCTGACGGTTGAGGTTTTCCTTGATGACGTCATTGTCCTTGGCCTGTTTGTCAAGACCTTCCAATTTTTGATTGATACTCTGTTCTTTCTGCTTGATCCGAGCCTCCGTATCGTTGACCCGTCTGTTCTTTTCCAAAACCTCTTTGTCGTGTTCGGCCTTGAGCTGGACGAATTTTTCCTTGGCTTCCAGCAATTTTTCCTTTTTCAGGTTCTCGGCGGTCGACTGCGCATCCCCAAGGATCTTTTTAGCCTGCTGCTCTGCTTCGTCTATTTTGCCCTGTGTATTTTTAGCAAAAAGGAACTTACCTCCTACGATCCCGATTACGAGTGCTACAATTATTCCTACTATGGTAATTATCATTGACACTAAAATTTAAAGCGTTCACAATCATATGTTTCTTATTAAGGTTCATGATTGTATGAAATTTGGTGAACCCTGGGTCCGTTTTTTGTGTTAGTTGGCGAAGATAGGAAAATAGCGTTCAACTTCAAACGCCAAACTGCGGCCAGAAGGGCTATTTAGCCCCTAAAATTACTATAAAGCCTTATCCAGCTGCTGTTCCATCCGGGTCAGGGCGTCCAGCACGGCTGGATTTGGGGTCGAAAGTCCTGTTTCGCCGACCGGCTGGGTGGCATACCACAGCACTACCATGGCGATATAGTCCTGCATGTCCCTGCCCGCAAACTGGGTCTTGTATTCGATGATCTTGTCGTTGATGGTCTTCAAAGTCCGCCGGACAACCTCTTCATCCCTCGGTTCGATCTTGATCCGATAGGTTCGGTCGCCTATCACAACATTTATTGCCATTAACTCTTGCATAGTTCAAATACTTGTTTTATATTTATCCACACCTTTTGCACAAGGGGACTCTGATAGCTGAAAGGGAAAAGGTTCAAGCGTTACTTCACTGCACTCCAAAAAAAACCGATTCATTGGATATTACGTGACAATGTACCAATACCCTATCTTAAAACTACAGCTATGTTTTTAAAAGTCAAATCCCCCGTCTTTATCGACCATCTAACTTTCCAGGTCGACGATCCACAAAAAAGTCTGCTTAAAGCTGTCCTTCGGGACGACACCGGCCTGGTTTGCAGCGCCCTGGAAACAGAAGTAGAAAAAGGCCAGCAGGAGCTGGACTGGGTTGGGCTGAACCACCTGCCTTATGGTGTATATACCCTTGAAATTTCGCGCGGAAAGGATGAGATGAAAATGCGGCTTGTAAAACGGGTCTGACCAGCGCTTGCTGATCAGGCAAAGTCATTGTCCAAGCAATGTTATACACCGGTCGATCTCCCGGATGTACTGTCCAAGCTTTTTTTCCAATGCCCTCTTTTCCTCTTCGCTCATAGCCGTTTGAGTCACCTTTAGTATTTCGACCTGTTGCTGTAGCTGGTCCAGTTTTAATATTTGATCCCCCTGTTCTTTTTCCCGCTGACGCAATTCTTCTTTTAATTTGCCATTTTCTTTCAGCAGCAGATCCCGTTGCCGCAGCAATAGCTGCAGTTTCTCCTGGATCCGCCGGACCCGAAGCTCAATTCCTTCCTCCATGGAAGATCGCTCGACACTATTGGCATCTTCGTTCATGACTTTTGTCCATTACCGGTTATTTCCTGATCTCAGCCTGTACTTCCTTCTCCAGGGCTCCCATGATCCTACTGACCATCCCGTCAATTTCCTTATCTGTGAGGGTCTTTTCCTCGTCCAGGAAGGTAAAGCTGACAGCCAGCGATTTTTTGCCTGCTCCCAGCTTCTCACTTTCAAATATATCGAAAAGCTTTACTTCCTGCAATTTATCCAAACGCACTCCCCGCACAGCTTTTTCCACTTTCTCGAAGGGAAGGGACTTGTCGACGATCATGGCCAGATCGCGGTATACGGGCAGCTGCCGGGGTAATTCCCTGAACTCTGTGTTTCGGCCGGAAGCCAGCTCCAGCATAATGTCCCAGCGGATATCGACAAAAAATAGTTCCTGTTTGCAATCGAACTGTTTTAAAACGGCGGGGCTAACGGCGCCGGCTTCCAGCAGCAGCCGGTCAGGGTCATTGGTGACTATGGAAAGACCGCTTGTCATTTTCGGATGATCCAGGGCCTTCCATTCGGGGAGCTCGAGTCCAAGGAGCTGGAAGATGCGGCTGCAAAGTCCTTTTACATAGTAAAAATCGACGGCCCTGCCTTTTCCCTTCCAGGTGTCCTCACCGAGCGGGCCGGTCAGGTAAAGGCAGAGATGGTTGGTTTCCGTATATTTTCCCACTCCACCGGTGCTGTAGGATTTGCCGAATTCGAAGAAGCGCAGCATGCCGCTCTTCCGGTTGAGGTTAAAGGCAATGGACTCCAGGCCGGTCTCCAGCATCGAAGGGCGCATGATATTCAGCTCTGCGCTGAGATTGTTGATCATCCGTACCGAGGTCTCCAGCTCTTTTTCGCTGAAATAGGCGCTATTGGTGATCGAATTGGTCAGGATCTCATTGAATCCCTGCCCTACCAGGTAGCTGGCCACGGACGACTTCCAGGAGGATTGCGCCGGGTTGTTCTCTACAGAAGGGGACAGTGTGATCGATGAAGGGATCTGGATATTGTCCAGGCCGTCGATCCGCATGATCTCTTCCACGATATCGGCCGGCAGGGAGACATCCGGTTTGTGCCAGGGAACGGCTACATGGATTGCATCGATGCCTTCCTTGATGATCTCGAAGCCCAGGCTCAGCAGGATATTCTTCACGGTATCCGGATGATAATTCTTTCCGCTCAATTTTTTCAGGTAATGGTGTTTCAGGATCACCTGCGTCTTATTAAGCGGGTCGGGATATACATCCACGATCTCGGAGGCTATCTCTCCACCGGCCAGTTCCCTGATGAGAAGGGCTGCTCTTTTAAGAGCATTTACCGTACCGGAAATATCCATTCCCTTTTCAAAATGCGTTGCCGCGTCCGTCCGCAGTCCATGGCGGAAGGAAGTCTTGCGGATATCGGTGGGATTGAACCAGGCGCTTTCTAAAAAAATGTTCTGAGTGCCTTCTTTGATGCCGCTGTGTAGTCCCCCGAAGACACCGGCTATCGCCATTGCTTCCTCTGCATTGCAGATCATCAGGTCCTCTGCCGACAATTTTCTTTCTGTCCCGTCCAGCGTTACAAATGGGGTTCCCTCGGGTAGATTTTTTACGATGATGACCTCGCCCCTGATAGCATCCAGGTCGAAGGCGTGCAGCGGCTGACCCATTTCATGCAATACGAAATTGGTAATGTCGACAATGTTGTTGATGCTCCGGATGCCGATAGCCTTTAATTTATCCTGCATCCACCGGGGGGATTCCCTGATGGTAATGCCCTTTATGGTCACTCCGGAATAGCGTTCGCAGCTCTTTTTGTTCAAAATGCTTACCGAGACCGGGAGATGGTTGTTTTCCGCTTTAAAGGCATTCAGGGAAGGCTGCTTTGGGCGGTACTCCTTGTTCTCATGATGAGAAAGCCAGGCGCATACATCCCGGGCGACCCCCAGATGACTCATGGCATCCATATGATTGGGGGTAAGCCCGATCTCTATCAATTGATCGGAATAAGGCTGGAACCAGGATGCAGCCGTAGCGCCTGTTTTTGCGGAGGCGGGTAATACGATGATCCCTTCGTGGCTTTCTCCCAGACCGATCTCATCTTCGGCACAGATCATCCCATGGCTTTCCACGCCCCTGATCTTTGCCACTTTCAGCGTGATGGGCTCACCTTTCAACGGATAGATCGTCGTCCCGGGTATTGCAACTACTACTTTCTGACCTGCTGCGACATTCGAAGCTCCGCACACGATCTGCAGCGGCTCGGGACCGCCTATATTTACGGTTGTAAGCCGCAGCTTGTCCGCGTTGGGATGTTGGGTACATTCCAGCACTTCTCCTATGACCAGTCCCTTCAGGCCCCCCTTAACAGATTCATATTTCTCTATATGCTCTACTTCGAGCCCGACAGAGGTAAGGATCCGGGAAAGCCGTTCCGGTTCGATCTTTACCGGCAGATAATCACAAAGCCAATTGTAACTGATGGTCATAGCCGTACTCCATTTTGGCGCAAAGATAATTTTTTTACCGGTAGGGGCGGTCCTGCAGGGGGCACAATAGAAATATTTCAACGAATAATTCGTTAGCCAGAAAAGCGGGGCGTCCAAAGAAGTCCTTTTTCACCCTTTCGGAGTGATAACCAAATGTTAAAGCGTTGGTAAAGGCTTAACTTTGTGGCAGGATTTTGGTCCTACGTTCAACTCTAAAGCTGATTTATGAAACAACACCTGTACTTACTGGCCATTGTGGCCTTTTGCATCGCAGCATGCGGTCCTGTATACGTAGTACACCAGGACCCGGTGCCGGCACCTGCCCCACCACCTCCTCCGGCGCCTCCTGAGGACGTGACCTATCAGAATTTTTATGATCAATTAAGTCCATACGGTCAATGGATCGAAGACCCGAATTACGGTTATGTATGGCTGCCCGATGCGGGGCCTGACTTTAAACCCTATGCCAGCAATGGACATTGGGTCTATACCGATGAAGGCTGGACCTGGGATTCCGGTTATCCCTGGGGCTGGGCCGCTTTTCACTATGGCCGCTGGTTCTTCCAGGACGGTTATGGCTGGATGTGGATCCCCGGCACCGAATGGGCTCCGGCCTGGGTAAGCTGGCGCAACAGCGATGAATACTATGGCTGGGCGCCTATGGGGCCCAATGTCAGCTTCGATGTAGCCTATGGCGGGGGATATGCTCCTCCCACCTATTACTGGAATTTTGTACCTCACCGTTATATTGCCAGTCCGCAGGTCAACAATTATTATGTCCGCGAAACAAACAATATCACTATCATCAACCAAACCACGGTTATCCGGAATACAACAGTGATGAACCGCCCCAGAAATTCACGTTATGGCGGCGGTCCTGATGCCGGCGAGGTAGGAAGATATTCGGGTACCGCCGTGAGGCCGCTGGTCATACGCGAAAGCCGTACCCCTGGTGAGCGCGCCGACAATTGCAATCTTACCATCTACCGTCCCCGCGTAAATGGAAACGACAACAATCGCTCCAACAGTGCCGGGAGGCCGTTTGCTCCTTCGCGGACGCAAACGCTCAACAATGCCAGACCCGTGAACCGCACGGTCTATGGGGACCGCAATAACGGGCAATATAATAATGCCAACAATGGCGGCAGTGGTGATCGTGGCAACAATGGCAACGGCAACAATAGCGACCGGGGGAACAATGGCGGCCGCGGCAATAATGAGGGTCGCGGCAATAATGATCGCGGCAATAATGAGAGCCGCACGAATACGGGCTTCCCGAACAATCCTAACAATCAGCAGGTAAATCCAACCAACCCGCCTGTTCCAACCAATACTCCCGGCCGGCCCTTCAACAGACCGGA
>DATJJA010000197.1:0-51971 GCA_035492595.1 Puia sp. | reverse complement strand
GCTGTGCACAATCCTATAAATCCTGTGGACAAACTATTTTAAACAATATCTCCGAAAACCACGATTATTTCGTATTTTTATTCGCTTGATCACTGCTAACGCCATAAGAAAACTAAGTTTTCCCGTAAAAAATTGAATAACGTCTAATCTTGCTAGCAAAACATGATCAAAAACGGACTTTACTCCCCTGAGTTTGAACGCGATGCGTGTGGTATCGGGTTCGTTGCCAACATTAAGAGCAACAAATCGCATCAGATCGTCTCCGACGCGCTGACGATCCTTGAGAATATGGAGCACCGCGGGGCCTGCGGCTGCGAAGCTAATACCGGAGATGGCGCCGGGATTATGATCCAGACGCCCCACGAATTCTTCTTTGACGAATGCATTCGTCTTGGTATCCACCTTCCCCCATATGGCAAGTATGGCGTCGGTATGCTCTTCTTCCCCCGCGACATCCGGCTAAAAGAAGAATGCCGCGACATCTTCGCCCGCTCTGCGGAGAAGCTGGGCCTCGAAATATTGGGATACCGTAAAGTGCCTGTCAACCCCGACGGCATCGGCCCCACCGCCCTGTCCGTCGAGCCCGAAATGGAACAGGTCTTCATCGCCTGCCCGGATCACATCAAACAGCCCGACGACTTCGAACGCAAGCTGTTCCTGCTGCGCAACTACGCCAGTAACACGATCAATAACACGATAAAAAAGGACGCCATCGGCTTTTACGTGGCCTCCCTCTCTTATAAAACAGTCGTTTATAAAGGCCAGCTCACCAGCGGCCAGGTAAGGAATTACTTTCCGGACCTTTCCAACAAACGTGTTGTCTCCGCATTCGGTCTCGCTCACTCCCGTTTTGCGACCAATACTTTCCCCTCCTGGAAACTGGCCCAGCCCTTCCGCTACATCGCCCACAACGGCGAGATCAATACGCTGCAGGGTAACCTCAACTGGCTAAAGACCAGCGAAAAAGGCTTCACTACTCCTTATTTTTCCAAGGAAGAGATGGATATGCTCCTGCCTATCATCACCGAAGGAGCGTCCGATTCGGCCTGCCTGGACAATGTCATCGAGCTGCTGACCCTCTGCGGCCGTTCCCTGCCCCATGTCATGATGATGCTGATCCCGGAAGCCTGGGACGGTAATGACCATATGGATCCCGTGAAAAAGGCATTCTACGAATTCCATGCCTCCATCATGGAGCCCTGGGACGGACCAGCCTCTATCTCGTTTACAGACGGCAAGATCATCGGCGCGACCCTCGACCGCAACGGTCTCAGACCATCCCGTTACTGCGTCACCACTGACGATCGCGTGATCATGGCCTCCGAAACCGGCGTCCTGCCAGTCGATCCGAAACTCATCAAGGAGAAAGGCAGACTACAACCCGGCAAAATGTTCGTGGTCGACCTCGAACAGGAACGCATCATCAGCGACGATGAATTGAAAAGCTCCATCTGCTCCCAGAAACCTTACGCAGAATGGCTTAACAAATACAAGATCCGGCTCGAAGAACTGCCCGAACCAAGGGTCCTCTTCACGCATCTCGAACACGACCAGATCTTCAAATACCAGAAAGCATTCGGATATTCCACCGAAGATCTCGATACCATCATCGCAACCATGGCCCTCGACGGGAAAGAACCTCTCGGCTCCATGGGCACCGACGTGCCACTGGCCGTCCTCAGCGATCAGCCCCAGCACCTTAGCAGCTATTTTAAGCAGCTCTTCGCCCAGGTAACCAACCCGCCCATCGATCCCATCCGCGAGCGCCTCGTCATGTCACTCGCGACCTTCGCAGGCGGCAACAGCAACCTGTTGGAAGAGGATCCCCTGGCCTGCCACAGCGTGGCCCTGAAACATCCTGTTCTCAGTAACCACGAGCTGGAAAAGATCCGCAGTATCGACACCGGAATCTTCCAGGCTAAAACCCTGCAAACCTATTTCCGCGCAGACGGCAAATCCGGTTCCCTGAAGGCAGGGATCGACCGCCTCTGTCGTTATGCAGTAGACGCAGTAGAAGACGGTTTCGAAGTGCTCATCCTTACCGACAGAGCCATCGACTCCGACCACGCACCTATCCCATCCCTGCTCGCCACCGCCGCCGTTCACCATCACCTCATCCGCAAAGGATACAGAGGACAGGTAGGCATCATCGTGGAAGCAGGTGACGTATGGGAAGTGCATCACTTCGCCTGTCTCATCGGCTTCGGCGCCACAGCCATCAACCCCTACCTGGCCCTGTCCAGCATCCGGGATATGAAGATGAATGACCGGCTCCAGACACCGCTCGACCACGAACAGCTGAAAAAGAATTATATCAAAGCCGTCAACGACGGTCTGCTGAAAGTTTTCTCAAAAATGGGTATCTCGACCCTCCAGTCCTACCAGGGAGCCCAGATCTTCGAGATCATTGGATTGAACAGATCCGTGGTCGACAAATACTTTACCGGCGCCACCTCCCGTATCGAAGGGATGGGCCTCGACGAAATAGCCCGGGAAACCCTGGCCAAACACTATTTCGCCTTCAGCCGTAAAGATATCCCCGTTGAAAGACTGCCTGTCGGCGGTATCTACCAGTGGAAAAGAAAAGGAGAGTTCCACCTTTTCAATCCCAACACGATCCACCTCCTGCAGCATTCCACCAGGATGAACGATTACAACACATTCAAAAAATACTCGAAGCTCGTCAATGACCAGAGCGACAAAGCAGCCACCCTGCGCAGTATGATCACCTTCAAGCGTAACCGCCCTTCCATTCCACTGGACGAAGTCGAACCCGCTGAAAGTATCTATCGCAGGTTTGCCACAGGCGCCATGTCCTTTGGCTCCATATCACACGAAGCCCACTCCACTCTTGCCATCGCTATGAATCGCCTCGGCGGCAAAAGCAATACCGGGGAAGGAGGGGAAGACGAGATTCGCTATGAACCACTGCCCAACGGCGACAGCATGCGCTCCGCCATCAAGCAGGTCGCCTCTGCCCGCTTCGGGGTCACCAGCTACTACCTCACCATGGCCGACGAGCTGCAGATCAAAATGGCCCAGGGCGCAAAGCCCGGAGAAGGCGGCCAGCTGCCAGGACATAAGGTTGACGAATGGATCGGGAAAGTAAGACACTCCACACCCGGGGTAGGCCTCATCTCCCCGCCGCCACACCATGATATCTATTCTATCGAAGACCTGGCCCAGCTGATCTTCGACCTGAAGAACGCCAACCGCGCCGCACGCATCAGCGTCAAACTGGTATCGAAAGCCGGTGTTGGCACCATCGCAGCCGGAGTCGCCAAGGCTAAATCCGACGTGATCCTTATAGCCGGTCATGACGGCGGTACCGGCGCGAGCCCGCTCAGCTCCATCCGCCACGCAGGCCTGCCCTGGGAACTCGGCCTCGCCGAATCTCACCAGACCCTTGTAAAGAACAAACTGCGCAGCCGTGTAGTACTCCAGGCCGATGGTCAGATGAAGACCGGCCGGGACATCGCCATCGCCACTCTGCTGGGTGCCGAAGAATGGGGCCTCGCCACAACAGCCCTTGTCGTCGAAGGTTGCATCATGATGCGCAAATGCCATCTCAATACCTGTCCCGTCGGTGTCGCTACACAGGACCCCGAACTGCGCAAACGCTTCACCGGTGATGCCGACCACGTAGTCAATTTCTTTAAATTCATTACCCAGGAACTCAGAGAGATAATGGCTGAGCTCGGCTTCCATACCATCGATGAAATGGTCGGCCAGGTCGACAGCCTGCAGATCAGGGAAGATATAACACACTGGAAATACAGCAAACTGGATCTCTCCCCCATCCTGTACAAGGAACCCGCTTCCCTGTATACCGGACTGCACAAACAGGAAGAACAGGACCATGGCCTGGCAGACGTGCTCGACTGGAAGTTGCTGGAAGCGGCAAAACCAGCTCTCGATCACCAGCAGAAAGTATTCGCCGAATTTAAGATCCGCAATACCGACCGCACCCTGGGAACGATCCTCTCCAACGAGATCTCGAAAAAATACAAAGGCGCAGGTCTTCCCGAAGATACCATTCACTTTAAGCTGACCGGTACAGCCGGTCAGAGCTTTGGAGCTTTCAATACCCACGGGGTCAACCTCGAGCTGGAAGGCGACGCCAATGACTATTTTGGAAAAGGACTTTCCGGCGCAAGACTCGTCGTTTATCCTTCACAGAATGCAGGCTTCATCCCCGAAGAGAACAGCATCATCGGCAACGTAGCCTTCTATGGCGCGACCTCCGGCGAAGCCTTCATCCGCGGTAAAGCCGGCGAACGCTTTGCCGTCCGCAACTCCGGTGTGAAAGCCGTCGTAGAAGGTGTCGGCGACCACGGTTGTGAATACATGACAGGCGGAAGGATCGTCATCCTTGGAGATACAGGCCGCAACTTTGCAGCAGGAATGAGCGGCGGCATCGCATACGTATACGATGTCCGCGGCAGGTTCTCCCGCAACTGCAACCGCGAAATGGTCGAGCTGGACCCCGTAGGAGAAGGCGACATCAGCGAGCTGAAAGACATGATCGGACGTCACTATGCCTATACCGGCAGCACAGTAGCAAAATTTGTACTGGACGATTTCGAGAACCAGCTCCAGCATTTTGTAAAAGTGTTCCCGACAGACTATAAAAAAGTGCTGGAAAAGGCACACAAAGAAAAAGTGCACTCAAAAAAATAATTGAGAACGCGGGGTCGGCTCTCATGTGTGACTCAGCCACCCCGTGCTTCTCATTTTGTAAAAAACTTTAAACGCGACATACCGATATGGGCAAACCAACCGGATTCCTGGAGTTCACCCGCGAACTGCCCTCCAAACGCCCCGTGCAGGAGAGAAAACAGGACTATAAAGAATTCGTCAACACCTGGTCCGGCCAGGAGTTAAACAGACAGTCCGCAAGATGCATGGACTGCGGCATCCCTTTCTGCCACAGCGGCTGCCCCCTGGGCAATGTCATCCCCGAATTTAATGACGCCGTATACCGCCAGCAATATCAGGAAGCATACGACATTCTTGTCTCTACCAACAACTTCCCCGAATTCACCGGCCGCATCTGCCCGGCTCCCTGCGAAAGCAGCTGCGTACTGGGTATCAACCAGCCCCCGGTAACCATCGAGGAGATCGAGAAGCATATCATCGAAATAGCCTTCGATAAAGGCTTCGTAAAAGCCAATCACCCGGCCCTGCGCACCGGCAAAAAAGTAGCCATCGTAGGCTCCGGTCCGGCCGGACTCGCAGCCGCGGACCAGCTCAACGCAGCCGGCCACACCGTCACCGTCTTTGAAAGAGACGACGAACCCGGTGGCTTGCTCCGCTACGGCATCCCTGACTTCAAGCTCGAAAAATGGGTCGTCGCCCGCCGCGTCCGCCTCATGGAAGAAGCCGGCATCACCTTTAAATGTAATGCCGAAGTAGGGACGGGCGTGAGCATTAATGATCTGCTGCGTGAATACCACGCTATCGTACTGGCAGGCGGCTCTACCATTCCCCGTGACCTGCCCATTCCGGGCCGCGATCTTAAAGGCGTTCACTTCGCAATGGATTTCCTAAAGCAGCAAAACAAACGCGTCAGTTCCCTCCCCGTCCAGGGAGAAGATATCTATGCAACGAGTAAAAACGTCGTCGTCATCGGCGGCGGGGACACCGGCAGCGACTGCGTAGGTACTTCGAATCGCCACGGAGCCATGTCCGTTACCCAGTTTGAGCTTATGCCCAAACCCCCGCACGCCCGCACCACCTTTATGCCCTGGCCCACGTTCCCCATGGTCCTGAAGACCTCGTCTTCCCACGAAGAAGGAGCCGACAGACACTGGGCCATCGCTACAAAAGAATTCATCGGCGACGGCAAAGGCAATCTCAAGGCACTAAAGACGGTCAGGCTGGAATGGAAAATGACAGAAGACGGCCGGGCCGCTCAATTTACAGAAGTACCCGGCAGCGAAGTAGAGCTCCCCTGCGAGCTCGCCCTCCTCGCCATGGGCTTTGTTCATCCACAACACCACGGCCTGCTCCGGGAGCTCGACGTCGAACTCGACGAAAGAGGCAACGTAAAAGCCAGCGAAAAGAACTACGTGACCAATATCGCCAAGGTCTTCACAGCCGGCGATATGCGCCGCGGCCAGTCCCTCGTCGTCTGGGCCATCAGTGAAGGCCGCGAATGCGCCCGCAAAGTAGACGAATACCTCGTCGGCGCTTCCCTGCTCGAAAGAAAAGACCAAAGTATCATCGCACTATAGACTTACGCTCCGATCAGCCCTCTCTTGCAGCGCGCCACCAGATCGAAGCCAATAACATCCAGGCCGGCCCCAAAGCCGGCCTTTTTTATTACCCATCTTTTATTCAAAATTTCTTTCATTTTTTAGACAACTTCGATTTTTCATTCCACACTTTTGTCCATTTACGTACGTAATTGTCTATATGATAATATTTTATACGTAATTTATTATGATATTAAAAATTGATACATGTAACATTTATATCAAATTAGGTTAACTATTGGTTAAATTAGCCTTATGTAAATCATTTTTTAGGGCCATTTAACCAAAACTACCCAAGATGCTTAGAGTTTTCCTGCTTTTCATTATGGAAACGATACTTACGTTTACCAGCTCCGCCCAAACCGGGGCCCCCATCGTTCAATCGCCTGCCACGATCGCCAAAACGCAGAGCTCGACCACCCAAATACCCTATGATTCCACCCCCCATCATCCTGTTCCTGCCCTGATCATTACCGGCTCCGCTGACCTCTACTATCGCTATGACCTCGCCCGGACGGACAATAACAACTTTACCAGCTTCACTAATACCCACAACCAATTCAGCCTTGGAATGGCCAGCATCAAGATCGAACACAAAACCGATCGCATAGACATGGTCGCCGACCTGGGAGTCGGCCCCCGACAAAAAGATTTCGCCTATAATGATAAAGGCATTGCCCAGGTCATCAAACAATTGTACATCAGCTATATGGTCAACAACTGGCTAAAGGTCACCGCCGGTACCTGGGCCACCCATCTTTGTTATGAATCCCCTGACGCCCCGGCCAACCGTAACTACAGCATGTCCTATCTTTTCACCAACGGCCCCTTCTCGCATACCGGGGTCAAAGCGGACTTCACCGCCGGGAAGAGCGGGCTGATGATCGGCATCGCCAACCCCAACGATTATAGAAGCATCCCATCCGAAGGACGCAATAACAAGAACATCATCGCCCAATACAGCTACGCCCCCACCGACAACCTGAAGCTCTGCCTCAACTATGCAGGCGGACGCGACATCGAAGATAACCGTACGCACCAGTACGATCTCGTCCTGACAGCAAGGACCAGCTCCTTCTTCAGCCTCGGTTTTAACGGCAGCCTCAACAAGTCCAGCCTGGCCAGTGAGAAATACTCTTCCTCCCATTCCTGGTGGGGATCTGCCCTCTATCTTAATATCGATCCGCGACGCTGGTACGGCCTAACCCTCCGCACGGAATATTTCAACGATGAAAAAGGCGCCTGCCTTCCGGCTCCAGCCTCTATCGTTGCTACTACCCTCTCAGCCAACTTCAAGATCGACGGCTTCACTTTTATCCCCGAATTTCGTTTGGAGAACGCCAATACCCCCATCTACGCACACCACGACGGCGCCCCTGCCCACACCGCCGGCAGTTTCCTGCTCGCCGCAGTTTATTCCTTCTGACCTAAAACCGTACGATCAGATCCATCGCTGCGGTAAACTGGTCCTTCTTCGTCCCATTATCATACGGCGTCACCCCGCCGGCATAAGCCCGTTCATACCTCACCTCGGGCCTTATCCTGATCTCGTTTGTAAAATAGTGTACAAACCCAATGGTATGACTCGTATATAAAGTGACATACCCTGTTCTGTTTGCCTTCGGGTCATTCAAAAGATCATTGCGGATAGACAGATAATCCTTTTTGGAGATCAACACCTGGAAATAGCTGACAAATCCTTCTGCGCCTGCTGTTCCAGGGATCGGCGTCCCCGGCCCCACGCCTTCTAAGAAAGGCTTTGCCGGTCCGTTGATCACAGTGCCGCCAGTAAGAGAATGATTTTGCCACATATAATATCCCTCGGTCATCATGTGAAACGTTTCATTGAATTTATGCCCCCAGGTCATCACCACCATCTGCAGGTCGTCATGCTGATTGGTATAATGACCGCTACCCAGCGAATTGATCCCTCCATAGAGCGAGTTCTTATTATCTTTGGAGACCCAGCGGGCCATCAAAAGACCATTCAGCTGCGCCGAATTGCTCCATGGCGCCATATCATTCCCAAAATGCGCACCTGCCTCCAGTTGCCAGTAAGAGCCCAGCTTGAACGTTGCCTGTACACCGGTGAAGGTATAAGGATCAACAGCAAACATTAATGAGTGCGAATACAAATAATTATCAGGCGCCCACTGCGCTTCAATATCCGCCGGGGAAATATACCGGCCTATCTTCAGGATCATGCCATCCGCAACTTTTGGAAAGTACAATAGCCCGTAAAATTCAGCGGGATCGGCCCCATACTTATTATTATGGACCAGTAGCTGGTCACTAAAATAGCCCTTTGCAACAGTATACCGGTAATCAGTGCCAAAGATGGTGGTAGACAGGAAGCCCCAGTCGAAATGATCTGTTTGGGCGGTGTTCGGCTGTTTGTCAAATTTGATAGCCACCTGGTCCAGCACAACCGAATTTGGGATCAGGTCATAGGATGTCGGAGCATTGGAATGTTTTGACGTACTCAGGTTACCACCCACATCGACCCAGCCATAGATTTTCAGTTTACTCTTCGTAAACCCCAATGCTTTTTGCATCAGATAGTTCGGAGCCGTGGCGTCAACACCAACCAAAGGCGCACCATCCCACTCCGACCCTGGAAAAGGCGGACTGGCCAGCGGGGAAGGAAGACTGCGGACCACAGTATCCTGGCTATAACCATCAAAAAATAATAGAAAAAAACAGGCGCAGGCAAGAATTCTCTTAAACATAAACAAAATGGTTTGCTCCTGTTCAAACCAATTATATACCAGAAGCCACCCCCCGCGTCCACACTCGTTTACAGCCTGTTCTTGAAATATCGACCCTACTTATTTGAAAATAACCCCTATCAAATAAACAAAACTTACATGTGTTACAAATCCGGAAAAAAAGGCTTACCAGCCATTACCCCAGTCCATACTCCTCAATTTTCCGGTAAACGGTTGTTAAGCCGATATTCAAAAGCCTCGCAGCCTCAACTTTATTGCCATGAGTATAATTTAATACCCGCTGGATATGCAGCTTTTCCACGCTCGACAGATCAAAGGCCGACATCGGCTGCCCCATCGTCATCGCCGACTCCAGTTGCGCTATCCGGCGCTGCAGCAGCGCCTTTTCGATCGATACCGCTATCATGGGAAGCAGCTTCACATCACATACGATAATATCAACATCCTCCCGCGCGATCATCCTCTCCGCCGATCGCCCATCTGCAGCCTCAAGGACCTTATATCCCTCCGGGACAACTATTTTCTGCAACAGGTCATGCAGATTTGCCCCTTCATCGATCACCAGTATATTCGATGCTGTCATGGCAGGAGTTTTCCCCAACTTCATACCAAATACGAGTCCCACGTTTTCCATTTAAATACACTCCTTGTCCCTGGCGGGTTTCAAAAAAAATACAGGCTAATCCAAACCCGCTACTACGTAAAAAAGCCACCCAAAACGGGTGGCTTTTTTCATTTCGGAAACTATAAAACTCACTGTTGAACGCTTGCTTGTTCTGACTCCGGCTCAAACAACATCGCAGTACAAAGACACTTTTCCCGATGGTTATTCTCCAATATCTGATAATTCACACAATGCTTACACTGATCCCAGAACTTCTCATCCCGGGTAATGCTCGAATAAACAACCGGCTCAAAACCTAACCGGTGATTCATCTTCATAATAGCCGCACCCGTGGTGATACTAAAGATCTTCGCTGCAGGGTAACGCTGACGAGCCAGCGCAAACACCTCCTGTTTGATCAGCGAGGCAACCCCTTTATTACGATAAGCCGGATTGACGATCATCCCGCTGTTTGAAACGAACTCTTCATTGCTCCAGGTTTCTATATACGAGAACCCAGCCCATTCACCATTATCGGCAATCGCAATAACCGCTTTCCCATCATAGATCTTCTTACACATCGACTGAGGCGTACGCCTGGCGATACCCGTACCACGGGCCTTTGCCGAACGTTCCATCTCTTCCAATATAGGATATACATATTTAATGTCTTTGGGCTGTGCGATACGCACCTGAATCGCGCCATCTGAGTCTTCTTCCATTTTGATTTATTTTTCATTGATAATGCCAAGACTCATTCCAAATTCACAAAACACTCATAATCAAATAAATAATAAATCCTCCCCCTCCAAAACCGCTCTATTTTGGAAAATTCTTTCATTTCGGTATGGCTTTGGGACCACCGGCATACACCCAACATATTCAATATCAATCAAATAAGAAATCAGGCATCTCCTTTGACCTATCCTGCACAGTAAATCATAACTCATGCTTAATCAATACGAAGTATCCAACTTCATCACCTTTAGACTACCGGAAGTAAAGCTCGAAATCTCTCAGACTGGTGCCGAACCAACGGCCTACCAGTCTATTCAGGTATTGGCCGATTATGCCAAACGCATGGCCCTCGAACATGACTTTAAAATGGTGGAAAAATGTATGAGCCTGGTTGAAAAGCTCTATGAAAAAGGAAATACACTGGTGCGCAACGCCGTCGAGAACATCTTCGTCTTCTCGTTCTCGTCCATGTTATCCCGTTGCAACGTCGTGGAATGGCGTATCGTCCAGTCCTATATGCCCGCAGATCTATACGCTTTATACGTAAAACAGATACTAAAATCGAAATGCTGATCTACGCACCCCAAAATGCAACGCATAGAGTTGCTACGCACCCAAATGCTACGCACTATTCCTCGCCGCATTGATGATCCCAAAACTGCTCCGCATGATCAATCGTTCATAAACCTCCTTCATCGGTTTATTTTCCCCGCTCTTCTCGAGCTCCTGGAACTTCGTCAGCGCATACTGCTGTATCGTACTCAACGGCAGCACGATCCGCTCCCGCATCTGTATCGACAGCTGCTCTACCGGGTAATCAGCCATCAGCTCGTTCTTCCCCGATAGCTTGAATATATATTTCTGCGTCAGCTCAAACTCATTATAGATCAGCGTCCACAACTCCCCATATACCGGATGACGCGAAAAATGCTCCGTCAGCGGAAAAAAACATTTCTTCATCGCC
The DNA here is from genome assembly GCA_035492595.1 of Puia sp. Lineage (GTDB taxonomy): Bacteria > Bacteroidota > Bacteroidia > Chitinophagales > Chitinophagaceae > Puia. The sequence goes on along the minus strand of DATJJA010000197.1, from coordinate 40,679 downwards.
ATTTCGCAATTGTCCAGCAGCGTCTTGAAAAAAGGAGAGTTGTCATAAAGATGTTTTACAGCCTTCCACTTCCCCTGTTTGTCCAATACCTGCAACGCTTTTCCAACCCCATAATAGCCCGTCACATTCTGCTTGAGCTGGCTCCAGGCGCCTACATAAGGAATAGCCCGCAGATCCTTCAGCTCCAGCCTGCCCGAGCTCTTTCTTTTCGTAGGCCGGCTCGCTATATTCGTCTCATTGTAGAATCTGAGCGGACTCACCTCATTCAGATATTGCAAAAAATATGGATGCTCCTTCAATTTCGTGTACGCGGTATAACTCTCCTCCGCCAGGGCCTGCAGCAACGCTTCCTCATCCGCCTGCAGCGTCACTTCTCTGGAAGATAAAAGATCATTCGAGATCCCTGCATGCAGCAGTTGCTCGATATTGAACTGCGCCGTATCGACCGTCCCGAAATTCGAGCTCACCGTCTGCCCCTGGATCGTCAGCTGGATCTGCTTGTTCGCAATGTTCCTCCCCATTGAAGCATAAAACCTGTGCGTCTTGCCCCCACCCCGCGCCGGCGGACCTCCACGACCATCAAAAAAGACCACATCGATATCATATTCCCTCGAAACCCTTGTCAGCTGTTCCTTTGCTTTATAAATAGCCCAGTTCGCCATCAGGTAACCGCCGTCCTTCGTGCCATCCGAAAAACCCAGCATGATCGTCTGCGTATCCCCACGCCGGACAAGATGCTTCCTGTATGCCGCATTCTCATACAATTCCTTCATCACCGCTGCCGCCTCGCGCAAATCATCAACCGTCTCGAACAACGGCACGATATCCACGGCGAGCGAATCCTTCTTAAACCCGCCCACCAGCAACAAGCCCATCACCTCCAGTACATTCAGCGCACTGCTGCACTGGCTGATAATGTAACGGCAGCAGCCATTCTCCCCATTCAGCTCCTGTATCGTCTTCATCGCAGCCACCGTCTCCAGCGTATCCCGGATCAGCTCGTCTTCATACAGGGAAGGCTTCGCCTGGCCATGAACCTTCGTCAGCAGCTCCATCTTTTTGGCCACCGGCAACGATGCATAATTCTCAGGCAACAGCTGCTCCTTAGCCGCAATAGCCGCCAGCGCAGCCCCATGTACCGTACTCTCCTGGCGGATATCCAGCGTAGCAAAATGAAGCCCGAAGATCATCACCTTGCCGATCAGGTTGTCCACCATGTTTACAAACAAACTATTGTGCTGGTAAATAATGATCTCCCTTATCTGCGTCAGCACTTCCAGGATCTCTTCCCTGGAAAGGTCCGTCCGCTGGTTGGGTATAAAGATGTTATTGTAAAGCTTTTGTTCCAGTTCCGCGATCAGGACATCAACCCCCTTGAAGGTGAGCCGCCGCTTGAGCCGCCGTACATCGAAATAATAACAACGGATGATCGCCCCCCTCAATGCCTCCGCCACCCGCAGCGTCGTCTCCGCCCTGACAAAGGGATTGCCGTCCCGGTCACCACCCGGCCAGAAACCCATCTTGATCACCGGGTTTTCCTTGCTCAGCACGTGAGGGAACTGCTCCCGCAAACCGGAAATGATCCTGCCCCCCGCATGATAGAACACGTTTTCCAGATACCAGATCAGGCTTACCGCCTCATCATAGGGAGTTGGCTTCTGCTTCTTCAAAAAAGGGGTCTTACCCAATTGTTGCAGATAAAGATTGATCTCCCCCGCATTGTTCTCTATCACAGCCCGCGACAGGTCATTGATGATCCCCAGCACCGGACCAGGATAGAACTGCGTAGGATGAGCAGTCAGCACCATCCGCACAGAATAATCCTTTAGCTTCTCCGTCAGCTCTTCCTCCTTATTCGTCCGGATCACTTCCGACAACAGGTTCTTCATCGTCCCCGCCCCGCTCATATCATTTACATGCCGGAATGCAGCATCCTCCAGCGCATCGAACAGCACGATCTGCCGCTCGACATACTGTACGAACCGGAAAAGAACATCCGCTCTCTCCCGCTCACCCGCCAGCGCAGTATGCTTCCTGAAAAACTCTTCCAGGATCTGCTCCGGACTCTGTTTCTTCATATACCCTTCCTCACAGATCGTCAGCAGCAACGACAACATGATCCCCGTTTTCTCTATACGATGAAAAGGAAGAGAAGTAAATAAGCTGTTATATAATTGAAACTTGATACCGACCAGATTCTTAAATTGCTGCAACCCCTGGGATGGTTGATAGTTCATAAACGAAATTTAATTCTGTTCAAACAATACACTAAAAACGCAGTAATCTTTCAATGAAGCCTTAAAATTACTTTATTTTAGCTAAAGAAACCGTCAATTTTTGTTTTTCCATTCATTTCTCCTATCTTAGCGTCACAAAGTGATAAATAGAATACACGATATTACTCTCTCTACTTGTGCAACGGCCGCACAAATTACAACTATTATCACCATTACAACCCGTTAAGGGTTGTCAAATTCCATATCACCACCTGGGCTTATTTCAAGCTATCGCTAAAAGAGACAAACACGTCCCCTACCCATTTTAATTAAAATCTATAAAAAAGATAGAGTATGCAGGTTCTAAAGTTCGGCGGTTCTTCTGTAGCCAACGCCGAAAATATAAATAAGGTTGTAGAACTCGTCCGGCAGGCCATCGCAAAAGACAGAACGATCCTCGTGGTCTCCGCTCTCGGCGGCATCACAGATATGCTTATCAATGCCGGTCAATCAGCCGCCGCCGGCAAAGAAGAGTACAAGGAAAAATTACAGGAGATCGAACGCCGTCACCTCGACACCGTTAAAGCTCTTCTTCCTATCACCCGCCAGAGCAGCGCGCTCAGCCTCGTAAAAACCCGCTGCAACGAGCTGGAAGACATCTGCAGTGGCATCTTCCTCCTCGGCGAGCTGTCGGCCCGCACACAGGACAAGATCGTCAGCTACGGGGAACTTTTGTCTTCCCTGATCGTCGCTGCCCGCTTTACCTCCCTCGAGATCCCACACCAGTGGAAGGATTCCCGCGAACTCATCCTAACCGACTCCCATTTTGGCCATGCAACTGTCGACTTTACACAGACCAACCAGCATATCTTCGATTATATAAAAGGTTCTCCGACCACCCAGCTCTTTATCTTACCGGGTTTTGTCGCCGCCGACAAACAAGGCATCACCACGACACTGGGTAGAGGGGGCTCCGACTATACCGCTGCCATCCTCGCCGCAGCCGTAGACGCCAAAGTGCTCGAGATCTGGACCGATGTCTCCGGAATGATGACAGCCGATCCACGCCTCGTGTCCAATGTAAAGCTCATCCCCCATATCTCTTACCAGGAAGCAATGGAGCTGTCACACTTTGGAGCCAAGGTCATCTATCCGCCTACCATCCAGCCGGTTATGCGCAAACATATCCCTGTCTGGATAAAAAATACTTTTTCCCCTGCTGATACCGGGACGGTCATCGAGCTGGAAGCATCCCACAACGGCAGCAGCATCCGGGGTATCTCCAGCATCGCAAAGATCGCCCTGCTGAGCCTCGAAGGCAGTGGCATGGTCGGCATCCCCGGATTCTCAAAAAGACTCTTCGAAGCCCTCTCCAGCCAGCAGATCAATGTCATCCTCATCACACAGGGCTCCTCGGAACATTCCATTTGCGTAGGCGTCGACGAATCCAATGCCACAGCGGCCAAACAGGTTGTAGACAATACCTTCAGCCCCGAGCTGGCAGCCGGCACCGTCGAACCGCTCATCATCGAGACCGGACTTTCCATCATCGCCCTGGTAGGCGAACACATGAAGAGTCATCCCGGTGTCAGCGGCAAAATGTTCGGCGTCCTCGGCCGTAATGGCGTCAACGTCCGGGCCATCGCCCAGGGTTCATCGGAGAGAAATATCTCCGCCGTCATCGCTACCACCGACGTCAAAAAGGCACTGAACGTCCTGCACGAAGAGTTCTTCGAAACCTCCTACCGGCAGCTGAACCTCTTCGTCACTGGCACGGGCAACGTAGGCCGCCGCCTGCTCGATCAGCTGCTGCAACAGCAGTCCTTCCTGCAACAGCAGATGCGGATCCAGGTCAGGGTAATAGGACTCGCCAATAGTCGCAAAATGGTCTTCAGCAACGAAGGCATCGACCTCAATACCTGGAAGGAACAGCTGGAGAACGGTACACCTATGTCACTCGACAAATGGGTGGATGGCATCACATCCCGCAACCTTCGCAACGCCGTTTTTGCGGATGTCACAGCCAATGAGGACGTCGCCTCCTGTTATGCCGCCCTCCTGCAAAAAAGTATTTCAGTGGTCGCCTGTAACAAGATCGCCTGCTCTTCCCCTTACGGAAATTACCGGCAGTTGAAGGACCTGGCAAGGGAATACAACGCCCGCTTCCTGTTCGAAACCAATGTAGGCGCCGGCCTTCCCGTCATCGGCACCCTCAACGACCTGCTGCGCAGCGGAGACAAGGTGCATCGCATCGAAGCCGTGCTCAGCGGAACGCTTAACTTTGTTTTTAACAATTACACCGGCGAACGCCCCTTTTCCCAGGTCGTCCGTCAGGCCCAGGCGGAAGGATATACAGAGCCCGATCCACGCCTCGACCTCAGCGGCACCGACGTCATGCGCAAAATAATGATCCTGGCCCGCGAATCAGGTGAAAAGACAGAAATGGAGGACATCACCAACAGCTCCTTCCTGCCCGCATCCTGTATGCAGGGCAGCGTTGAAGATTTTTATGAAGCCATGCTAAAGGAGGAAGATCATTTCCGTTTACTCTATGAGTCGGCCGCAAAAGAAGGAAAAAAACTGAAGTTCGTTGCACGGTATGACAATAGCAAGGCCTCCGTAGGCTTGCAGCATATCGGCCCCGACCACAACCTCTATCACCTGTATGGGAAAGACAATGTCGTCCTCTTCTATACTGACCGTTACTCCGAGCAGCCTCTCGTCATAAAAGGCGCCGGCGCCGGTGCCGAAGTCACCGCATCCGGTGTATTTGCAGATATATTACGCATCATCAACTCCTGATAAATGAAACAGGTAACCGTACAATGCCCCGCTACAGTAGCCAATCTCGTTTGTGGCTTCGATATCCTGGGAATGGCGCTGAATAAGCCCTACGACCTTATGGAAGTCCGTCTCCTCAACGAGCCCGGCATCATCATCACCAGTAAGGATGGCTTTCCCCTGCCCGCAGACCCCGCCCACAACACCGCCGGCGCACCCCTGATTGCCATGCTGGAAGAGCTGGACCAACCTATAGGGTTTGAGGTGATCATCAATAAGCAGATAAAACCCGGCAGCGGCGTCGGCAGCAGCGCAGCCAGCGCCGCCGGATCAGTCGTCGCCGCCAACCATCTTCTCGGCAACCGCTTTTCCAAAGAAGACCTCGTCCGCTTTGCCCTCTTTGGTGAGAAAGTAGCCTCGGGTGTCAAACACGCCGACAACGTAGCTCCCTGCATCTATGGAGGCATCACACTTATCCGAAGCATCTTTCCGCTCGATATCATATCCATTCCGGCCCCGCCCCTGCACGTCACCGTGGTACATCCGCAGATCGAAGTGAGGACATCCGACGCCCGGCAGATCCTCCGAAAACAGGTGCTCCTGAAAGACGCCATCCGCCAATGGGGCAACATCGCCGGCCTCGTCGCCGGTTTTATGAAAGAAGATTATGATCTTATAGGCCGGTCACTCGAAGACGTCATCATCGAACCGGTCCGCAGCATGCTCATCCCCGGCTTCGATGAGGTCAAGGAAAAATGCAAGGCCGCCGGCGCCCTCGGCGGCGGTATCTCCGGCTCCGGACCCTCGATCTTTATGCTTAGCAAAGACCTTGCTACCGCCGAAGCCCTGGACAGGATCATGAAGGATATCTACACCCGCATCGGGCTCGACCACCATACCTATGTCACAACCATCAATAACGAGGGAGTAAAAGTTTTACAATCATGAATTACTATAGTTTAAATAACCCATCCACACGTGTGACCTTCAAAGAGGCCACCATCCAGGGTCAGGCTCCGGATAAAGGCCTCTATTTCCCCGAATCCATCCCCACCCTGCCAAAACAATTCTTCGACAGGATCGGCACAATGTCCCGGGAAGACATCGCCTACCAGGTCATCCGCCCTTTTACCGGCGACACCCTGCCGGAAGCGGAGCTTCGCCGCATCGTCGCCGAGACCATCAACTTTGATTTTCCTCTCGTTCCCGTCACCGGCAACGTCTGGTCGCTGGAACTGTTTCATGGCCCCACACTGGCCTTTAAAGACGTTGGCGCCCGCTTCATGAGCCGCTGCCTCGGTTACTTCGTCAGGGAAAACAATGTCGCTGGCGGCGACAAAAACCGCCCCGTAACCGTCCTCGTCGCCACCTCCGGTGATACTGGCGGCGCCGTAGCCAGCGGCTTCTATGACGTAGAAGGCGTAAATGTCGTCATCCTCTATCCTTCCGGCAAGGTCAGCAGCGTACAGGAATTACAGCTCACCACGCTGGGAAAGAACATCAGCGCACTGGAAGTCGACGGCAGCTTCGACGACTGCCAGCAGATGGTAAAAGATGCTTTCGCCGACCCTGTTCTCCGGGAAAAACTCTTCCTCACCTCGGCCAATTCGATCAACGTCGCCCGCTGGCTGCCCCAGCAATTCTATTACTTCTTCGCCTGGCAGCAATGGGCGGATAAAGGGGCCCCCCCCGTCATCAGCGTCCCCAGCGGCAACTTCGGCAATATCTGCGCCGGTCTCATGGCCTGGAGCGCCGGCCTGCCCGTCAACCATTTTATCGCTGCCTGCAACGCAAATGACACCATCCCCCTGTTTCTGGCAACCGGCCAATACCGCTCCAAACTGGCCCGCCCTACCCTCTCCAACGCCATGGACGTAGGCAACCCCAGCAACTTCGTCCGCATCCTCGAGATCTTTGGTAAACAGCTGCCTCAACTAAAACAGATCCTCACCGCCTATAGCATTTCAGACGAAGAAACAGTCGCAACGATCAAAGACCTCAGCACTAATCACCACTACCTTCCCGACCCGCACGGAGCCGTAGGTTACCTCGCACTGGAAAGATACCTGGCCAGCCATCCCGGCGGCAAAGGCTTTTTCCTTGAAACAGCACATCCCGTAAAATTCTATGATACAGTCGAGCCTGTCATCGGTGAGAAGATACCGTTACCAATAACCGTCGCTCCATTATTGAACAAACAAAAACAAAGCAAAAAAATAACAGCGCACTATGAAGAGTTGAAGGATTTCCTGTTATCTTACAGATAGCATCTTATTTGTTCTTAGCGGATTCCTTATCGGCGGCCAGCTCTTTAGCAAGCTCGCCCGCGAGCTACCTATTTCTTACGGAGAGTTTTATTTCAAACGCTTTTTTATCATCGGCCTCACCTCCTCAAAAGCGACAAGCCTCATCGCCACCCTGTCTTACTCCATTTACCTAACCCACAAACAGCTCAATCACCTCGTCCACCTCTTCCTCGAAAAACATGGCTTTAATAAGGACGGTTATGCCATTTTCTGGGTCTGCGTCATAGTTTCCTTCCTCGGCGGCTGGCTACTCCATCTCATCGTGGAAAAACCTTTCCTCCGTCTCCGTGATCGCTACCAGGTATTTTCCAGATCCTTCTTCTCAAAAGTGTGATCCCGGCTGTTGAAATTGCTGGTCTTCCCTTTGTCAAAAAAATTCAGGCTGTTCTTCTTATGCAGACGCCTCAAAAAGCTTACCGGCATCACTACCAGGAAATAGACCACCGTCAACAGAACGAAATTACTAACCTTTCCCATTACGAGCGAAAGCATGTTCCAGAACAAATCGATCTTTTCACTGAGATAAAAAGAGAAGATCCCTGCGAGTCCGATAAAAAGGGAAATGTAAAGGAAGAGCTTTACATGAGAGAAAATATGTATGCATAAAAACCCGACTGTAATAACAAGGACCGTCTCCTTCGATTTATAATTCCGGGGCATAAGGTATTAAAAAAGAGAGTAGATAAAAGGAGCTAGCGCCGTCGAGCTTCCCATTACAATAAAGACGGTGATCAGTACGATCAACGCGATCAAAGGCAGCAACCACCATTTTTTTCTTTCCTTCAGAAAAAGCCAGAGATCCTTCAGGAATTCCATAAGTATACTTTATTCTCTAAAAATACGAATCTTTCCGTCTGCTCCAATAAAATTGGCTAACTCGTCGGCAATCCGCTGGTTAGCCGCCGCAGTGAAATGACAATAATCCACAAAGTTCCAGCCGGGCCATGACTGTACTGCCGACATATTTTGAAAATGTAAATCTTTCTGCGAGATCCTTTCCACGCTGTCGTAGACCTTCTTAAAAAAAGCCTGTTTATATTCATCATTATCGGCAGCCCGGAGGTAATTCCCCAGCGCCCTCTCTTCCACAGACATTTTAGAGGAATCCCGGAAGGCCAGGTAGGGCTGAACCAAAAAAAGATAGTTCCTGCCATTCAAATGCCCGGCCCAACGCTTCATCTCCTTAATAAACGACCGCACGGAATTATCTACCCGTTGGTCAGATTCCGCAAATAAAAGGGGCCTGGTTGGATGATCCGCCCAGAATTTCCTCTTCGGAAACCCCTCCCGTTCATTCCTTTTCGTCCGGGCGTTCAACCGAAGATAATAGATCTCCTGTTTCAGGAGACTAAAAAGAGCCGAATGCTGGGTGACAGGCACTATCCACCTCATGGGAAAAGCCTGGAAAGGAAAGCTCTCCCAATATTTGCGGTCATAGGCTTTTTCGTCCTCCTCCCGGTCACTATTCAGTGTATCGCATTCATTCACTCCATCCATAGAAATAACCCAATCGAAATCATAACCGGTAGACAGCGATTGATACTTTAAAAAACCCTGGTCAATGGTGAAACCTGAAACAGCCGCGTTAAATACCCTGACACTCCTGGAAGGATATTTTTTTTGAAGGATACTCTGCAGGTAAAATGCAATATTTTCCACATAGGGATGATCTGGTATATTGGCGATATCATACCAGTCCCCCTCTTTATTGGAGCCCATCCCTTCCATCGCCGATCCGCCCATCAGCATGATCCAGAGATCATTTTTCCCCTTCCGGGCCGGCAGTCGGAAGTCACCGCACAATGACCTCATCCCTTTCTCATTATACTGAAATCGCTTTTCATAATCGACATAATACGCCCTGTTGTTATAGACGGTGTTGGTATCTTCCTCCTGCAACGGGCTTCCCTGTATATATATACTTGTATGCAGGCCCCTGAATTTAAAATAAAAGATTATCCGGGAGATGCCTTCGGCAGCCAGCAAAAAAAGGACGATGGAGAATAACGAGAATTTCAAAAGCTTCCCTTTGCTCCAGGCACGTGTCGTTTCACTGTGCGGCATATCAGTCAAGGGTTTTATAATAAGATTTCGTGGGATGGGAGGGTGCCGGTACATCTTTTTTATAGATAACGATATTATTCAGGACCAGTAGGTCCATCTCCGTGTTCAGGAAGCAGTGATAGGCCTCTTCAGGGCTGCAAACGATCGGTTCCCCGCGGACATTAAAGCTCGTATTGATCAATATGCCGTCTCCGGTTAATGCCTCAAAGGCCGTCAGCAGCTGCCAGAGAGCAGGATTGTCTTTACTGGCCACCGTTTGTACCCGGCAGGAAAGATCGACATGTGTCACAGAAGGGAATTTACTTCGTACCACCTCCAGCTTCTCCTTCATCGTAAAGTGCCGGTATCCCTCAGGGAGGGGCTTGTAGAAACCTTTGTTAAACTTCCTTGTCAGCAACATGTATGGAGAAGCTCCCTTCATATCGAAATAATAAGCGCTCTTTTCCAGCGTACAGACAGGAGCAAAAGGTCGAAAGCTCTCCCTGTATTTTATGGACAGGTTCAGCTTCTTCTGCATGACGATATTCCCGGGGTCAGCCAGTATGCTCCTGTTGCCCAACGCACGCGGACCAAATTCCATCCTGCCCTGGAACCATCCTATGATATTCCCTTCCTTCAGGCTGGCAGCAGTTGTAGTGACTAATTCTTCCATGGAATCATATTCTGTAAAAACCGCCTTATTCGTCCTGCATATTTTTCTTATATAGTCATTGCTGAATGCAGGCCCCAGGTAGGCATTATTCAATTGATCTTTCAGCGGATCCACCTTTCTTGGCCTGTCAAAATAAATATAATAGGCCGCCAGGGCCGCACCCAATGCCCCACCGGCATCTCCTGCAGCGGGTTGTATGTAGACGTTCTCAAACAGCCCGGAATCCAATAATCTCCCATTCGCTACACAGTTGAGCGCAACACCTCCTGCAAGACAGATATTTCGCATCCCGGTGAGGTTCCTGGCGGTAGCGGCCAGCTTCAGAAAGACCTCTTCCGTCACTTTCTGCGCCGCCAGAGCGAGGTTACAATGATGCTGCTCCGGCCGGGATTCCGGTTCGAGCCGCGGGAACCCAAAAAGGGCTTCCCATTTTTTATCGTCCGCCATGCGCAGACCTGCAACATAGTTGAAATATTCCTGGTGCAGAAAAAACGAGCCGTCTTCATACACCGTGATCAGGTGATCCTTTATTTTTTGGTGGAAGGAGAGGAATTGCTCCGATTCTTCATCTCCATAAGGGGCCAGCCCCATAAGTTTATATTCTCCCGAGTTTACTTTAAATCCGCAGTAATATGTAAAGGCCGAATAAAACAACCCCAGGGAATGAGGAAATTTGATCTCTTTAAGAAAGGAAATTTTTCCCCCCTTTCCCATACCTATAGATGTAGTGGTCCATTCTCCCACTCCGTCAATGGTCAGTATTGCGGCTTCCTCGTAAGGCGTCGGATAGAAAGTGCTCGCTGCATGCGACAGGTGGTGCTCGCAAAATAAGAGCTTCAGCTTTTTCTTGTCAAAACGCTGCCATTCATATAATTCTTCCCGGATGATCTTCTTCAGAAGCATCTTCTGTTTCATCCAGACGGGCATGGAAGTAAGGAAGGATCGTATTCCGGCGGGAGCAGCGGTATGATAGGATTCCAGTATCCGCTCGAGCTTCAGTAACGGTTTATCATAAAAAACAAGCGCATCGACTTCATCAAGGGTCACACCGGCAAATTCAAGGCAGAAGCGTATGGCATTTATCGGGAAGGCAGCATCGTTCTTTATGCGGGTGAACCGCTCTTCCTGGGCAGCCGCAAGCACCTGACCATTTTCAATGATCGCAGCCGCAGAATCATGATAAAATGCAGAAACGCCAAGGATCAGCATATAGAAGATTTTAAAAAAGCCACCCCGGTCTCCCGGAATGGCTTTCGTATTATTCATCAGTTAGCGGAGCCAAATTGATGCCCGCACTCAGTGCGGCATGATCAAACCCAATTGGTCGAACCCAATTAGTCGAACTTGAGATCCAGCCCTAACCCCCTCAACTCATGCACAAGCACGTTGAAAGACTCAGGTATGCCCGCCCTTGGGATATTATCACCCTTCACGATAGACTCATAGGTCTTCGCACGGCCGATGATATCATCCGACTTGAGGGTCAGCAATTCCTGCAGGATATTCGACGCACCATAGGCCTCCAGTGCCCACACTTCCATTTCACCGAAACGCTGGCCACCGAACTGAGCTTTACCACCCAGCGGTTGTTGCGTGATAAGACTGTACGGTCCGATACTACGGGCGTGCATCTTATCATCGACCATGTGATGCAGTTTGATGATATAAATGATCCCTACCGTTGCTTTCTGGTCGAAGCGATCCCCTGTTTCACCATCATAGAGGTAGGTGTGACCGAAGCTCGGCAAACCAGCCTTCTCGATATGTTCAGCGATCTCTTCAACAGTAGCACCGTCAAAGATAGGAGTAGCGAATTTCACACCCAGCTTCTCACCGGCCCAACCCAGTACCGTTTCATAGATCTGTCCCAGGTTCATACGCGAAGGTACACCCAGCGGGTTCAATACTACGTCAACCGGTGTTCCGTCAGCCAGGAATGGCATGTCTTCCGCACGTACGATCTTCGCGACAATCCCTTTATTTCCATGCCGGCCTGCCATCTTATCCCCTACCTTCAGCTTACGCTTAACAGCAAGATATACTTTAGCCAGTTTCAGTACGCCTGCGGGTAATTCATCCCCGATGGAGATATTGAACTTCTCACGTTTATAACGACCCAGCTCTTCATTGTACTTGATGCTGTAGTTGTGCAGCAGTACGTTGATGCCTTCGTCGGTCTTGCTGTCACCTGTCCAGCCCAGTGGGTTGACATTCAGGTAATCTATGCCGGACAGATTCTTGGCAGTGAACTTGGCGCCCTTGCCTATCTGTACTTCGCCAAAGTTGTTGTTGACACCAGCGGAAACATGATTCTGTAACAGTACGGTCAGCTTGCTCAGCAGCACGTCCATCAGATCAGAGGTATTCTTCTCGTGTACTTTTTCGATCTTCTCCAGGGCAGCCTTCTCACGAACCTTGGCATTCTTATCTTTCTTAGCCCTTTGGAACAGTTTCTTGCTGATCACTACACCTTCCGTACCGCTCGGAGCCTTCAGAGAAGCATCCTTGGCATCACCGGCCTTGTCGCCGAAGATGGCACGCAACAGCTTTTCTTCAGGAGTAGGATCACTTTCCCCTTTCGGAGTGATCTTACCGATCAGGATATCGCCTTCCTTGATCTGAGCGCCGACACGGATGATACCGTTCTCGTCCAGGTCCTTGGTAGCTTCTTCCGATACGTTGGGAATATCAGGCGTCAGTTCTTCTTCACCAAGCTTTGTATCACGAACTTCCAGCTCATATTCGGAAATATGAACGGACGTGAACAGATCTTCCTTCACCACCTTCTCACTGATAACGATGGCATCCTCGAAGTTATAACCCTTCCATGGCATGAAGGCCACTTTCAGGTTACGACCCAGCGCCAGTTCGCCATCCTGCACAGCATAACCTTCAGTCAGGAAGTCCCCTTCTTTCACCTTCTGGCCTTTCTTCACGGCAGGCTTCAGGTTGATACAGGTTTCCTGGTTGGTCTTGATGAACTTGGTCAGCTTGTATATCTTCAGGTCTTCTTCAAAAGAGACCAGTTTCTGCTGTTCATTCCGGTCGTAGCGAACATGGATCTCATTGGCATCCACGAACTCGACGACGCCTTCCCCTTCGGAGTGGATCTGGATACGGGCGTCACGCGCAGCCTTTGCTTCCAGCCCTGTACCGACGATCGGCATTTCAGGACGGATCAGGGGCACAGCCTGGCGTTGCATGTTCGATCCCATCAGCGCACGGTTGGCATCATCATGTTCCAGGAACGGGATCAAAGAAGCACTCAAACCTACGATCTGATTAGGTGCTACGTCCATGTATTCCACTTCATTCTTGTCAAGGATCGGGAAGTCACCGGTCTGGCGGGAAACGATCTTCTCTTCGACGAAGTTTCCTTTTTCATCCAGCTCGATATTCGCCTGCGCGATCTTTGCAATATCTTCCTCCTCTGCACTCAGGTAGGTCAGTTTCTTCAGCTCGACCTTACCGTCGTTGACCTTACGATACGGAGTCTCGATAAAGCCCATTTCGTTGATCTTCGCGTGTACGCACAACGTGGAGATCAGACCGATGTTCGGACCTTCCGGAGTTTCGATCGTACAAAGACGGCCATAGTGAGAGTAGTGAACGTCACGAACTTCGAAGCCGGCACGTTCACGGGACAGACCACCTGGTCCGAGAGCGGAGATACGGCGTTTGTGCGTGATCTCGCTCAAAGGATTGGTCTGGTCAAGGAACTGCGACAGCTGGCTGGTACCAAAGAAGGAGTTGATCACGGAAGACAAGGTCCTCGCATTGATCAGGTCCACCGGGGTGAACACCTCATTGTCACGAACGTTCATACGCTCGCGGATGGTACGGGCCATACGGGCCAGACCTACGCCAAACTGTGCATAGAGCTGCTCCCCTACCGTACGTACACGACGATTGCTCAGGTGATCGATGTCGTCAATTTCCGCCTTGGCGTTGGTCAGACGAACAAGATACTTGATGATCTCGATCATGTCTTCCTTCGTCAGCGTCTTCTGATCCAGCGGCTGGTGCAGATTCAGCTTACGGTTGATCTTATAGCGGCCAACCTCACCCAGATCATAACGCTTGTCGCTAAAGAACAATTTATCGATAATACCACGTGCTGTCTCATCATCCGGAGCGTCAGCACCACGCAGTTGGCGGTAGATATGCTGTACGGCTTCCAGCTCAGAGTTGGAGGTATCTTTATTCAAGGTATTGTAGATGATGGCATAGTCGCCGCCAACATCTTCCCGCTGCATGAAAACACTCTTCACGTCCATATCCACCACCATGTCGATGGCTTCTTCATCCAGGATGGTATCACGCTCGAGCACGATCTCATTCCGCTCGATCGAAACGACCTCACCCGTATCTTCATCCACGAAGTCTTCTACCCAGGTACGCAGTACGCGGGCAGCCAGCTTCTTGCCAATGAATTTCTGCAGGGCTTTCTTATCAGCCTTTACTTCGTCCGCCATGCCGAACAGCTCCAGGATATCCTTATCCGTTTCGTAACCGATACTACGGAGCAGCGTCGTGACCGGGAATTTCTTCTTACGGTCGATGTACGCATACATCACGTTGTTGATATCGGTAGCGAATTCCATCCATGCACCCTTGAACGGGATCACACGGGCAGAATAGATCTTCGTACCATTGGGATGGATAGACTGACCGAAGAATACACCGGGACTACGGTGCAGCTGGGATACGACCACACGTTCAGCACCATTGATGACAAAGGTACCACGGGGGGTCATATAGGGAATATTCCCAAGGAACACATCCTGGACGATCGTCTGAAAGTCCACGTGCTCCTCGTCATTACAACTTAAACGCAATTTGGCCTTCAAGGGGACCGCATAGGTCAGACCACGCTCCATACACTCCTCGATCGTGTAACGGGGCGGATCAATGAAGTAATCCAGAAATTCCAGCATGAAAATGTTCCGCGTATCAGTGATCGGGAAATTTTCTTTGAACACCTTGAACAAACCTTCGATATTACGTTTGTCCGGGGTGGTCTCTAACTGGAAAAATTCTTTAAAAGATTGGATCTGCACTTCCAGAAGATCAGGAGTTTCGGCAAGGTGCTTGATTTTACCGAAGTTGATCCTGTTTTGCAATTTTGTTGAAGACATATTGTTTAAAACCGGTTTTTATATTTCGAACTTCTATTGTCTTGCGATAAAAAATTGCGCTAAATATGATTTTTTATCGCAATCCCATCTAATGTTTATGCTTTCGGCCGGGCCTCAAGCATCTATTGGACTCCGTCCAATCTGGCCTCTATGGGCTCAAACCTTTATATTCATTGATTGTCAGCAACTTACACATGCAAACAATTATCAATGAACTAGTTAGTACAGAGAAACGGACCGCAAATGTAGCAATATTTCAGAAAATATACAAATATTCTGAAAACGCCAAAAAACCCCGGCATAAGCCGGGGTTCGAAATACTATAAGAATCAGCTTACTGAACTTCTACTTCTGCGCCAGTTTCTTTCAGCTTGGCTACCAGAGCGTCAGCGTCAGCCTTGCTAACACCTTCCTTAACGGGCTTGGGAGCGCCGTCTACCAGATCCTTGGCTTCTTTCAGACCAAGACCAGTCAGGTCCTTAACAACCTTAACGACGTTCAGCTTGTTAGGGCCGGCAGCCTTCAGGATAACGTTGAAAGAGGTTTTTTCTTCGACGGCAGCAGCGCCACCACCTGCAGCAGGACCAGCAACGGCTACAGCAGCAGCTGCAGGCTCGATACCGTATTCTTCTTTCAGGATTTTAGCTAATTCGTTAACTTCTTTTACAGTCAGTCCTACTAACTGTTCAGCAAATGCTTTCAAGTCTGCCATAATTGTAAATTTTTTCCGCGTTCACAGCTTTGTTAATTTGCTCCGGCGGAGAGTTTAAAAAAATTTGTCCCAGTCACTAAGCCCCGGAACCTGGGCTTTATCTTTAAGCAACCCGCGCGGGCCACCATTTACCTAATTCGCCGCGGCTTCCCCACGATCTTCCAGCGCCTTGATCAGACCAGCAAGCTTGTTGCCGGCATTCAGGCCACTGATAACATTCTTCGCAGGAGACTGCAGCAGACCAATGATCTCGCCGATAAGGTCGTTCTTGCTCTTCAGCGTAACCAGCGCCTTCAGCTGATCATTGCCTTCAAATACATCACCGTCTATAAAGGCAGCCTTCAGAATGGGCTTTTCGGTGTTGGCATCCTTACGGAAAGAGCTGATGATCATAGCAGGCTCCTTGGCGTTCTCAGAGAACAGCAGGGCCGTTACACCGTTCAGCGACTCGAACACACCGGAGAACCGGGTGCTGTCGAGGCTTTCCAGCGCCTTCTTGATCAGGGTATTCTTTGCCACCTTCATTTCGACATTCTTGTCGAAACAGATGCGGCGAAGCTTACCGATCTGAGCCACTGTCAGTGACTCCGTATTGGTAACATAGAAGTTATTATATTCCTTGAACTTGTCTTTCAACAGCTCAATGACTTCATTTTTTTGATCTTTGTTCATAACACTTGCTTTGTGGACCCCGGCTTATGCGCGGGCCCAGATGATCAGATTCGATTCAATTATTGGATGAAGGCTTTAGCGTCCAGAGCAATACCGGGGCTCATCGAGCTCGCCAGAAATACGCTCTTTACATAAGTACCCTTGGCTGTAGCCGGCTTAGCCTTTATGATGGCATTGATCAGCTCCTGGCTGTTTTCCTGAAGTTTTTCAGGAGTAAAACTTACCCGGCCAATAGAAGCATGGATGATCCCAGCCTTATCAACCTTAAAAGCGATCTTACCACCCTTTACCTCATTGACAGCAGCAGCAACATCATTTGTTACCGTACCAGTCTTGGGGTTTGGCATCAGGTTACGGGGCCCGAGCACCTTACCCAGCTTACCAATTTTAGGCATTACCGAAGGAGTAGCGACAATTACGTCCACATCTACCCATCCGCCTTCGATCTTTGTAATGAACTCATCCAAACCTACATAGTCAGCACCTGCTGCCTTTGCTTCCGCTTCCTTGTCAGGAGGACAAAGCACCAGCACACGCTTGGTCTTGCCGGTACCGTGAGGCAGGCTCACCGTTCCGCGGATCGACTGGTCGGCCTTCTTAGGGTCAACACCCAGACGAACATGCAGGTCGACAGAAGCGTCGAACTTCGTAGTATTAATATCTTTCACCAGGGAAGTAGCTTCCTTCAGTGTATAAAACTTGTTCTTATCAACCTTCGCAGCGGCTGCTTTTCTTTTTTTCGTGATAGCCATCTCGTAATAATTTAGTATGTGCCAGAGAAGCGCTTTTCTAAAAACTAGCACTTCTCTGGCAAAGCGCTAATGATTGTCCTTCGGACGAAGCCCTTCCAGGGCTTCAGGTTAGAATTTTAATTGGCCCAGGGAGCGGCTCCCTCGACGGTGATACCCATGCTACGGGCGGTACCAGCTACCATGCGCATCGCGCTCTCAACGGTAAAGCAATTCAGGTCAGGCATTTTGTCCTTCGCGATCGCTTCTACCTGCGTCCAGGTAACTTTTCCAACCTTGCTACGATTTGGCTCTTTGGAACCACTTTGTAATTTGGTGGCTTCCAGCAGTTGCACAGCTGCAGGAGGTGTCTTGATGATGAATTCAAACGACTTGTCGGTGTACACTGTGAGGAGAACAGGAAGTACTTTTCCTATTTTATCCTGGGTCCGCGCATTGAACTGTTTGCAGAACTCCATGATATTCACACCTTTGGAACCTAACGCCGGTCCGATAGGAGGTGCAGGATTGGCTTGACCGCCTTTTACCTGCAACTTAACATAACCGGAAATTTCTTTTGCCATGTTACTTGTTTTTGGTGTTAACGTCCCCGCCTTTTCCCAATAAGAATAATCAGATCCGGCGGAAACTCCCAAAGCTTCTGTATAAGAACTCTCTATTTGGGGACGCAAAAATAATAAAAATTCTCGATTCTACCAGCATTTTTCAACTTTTCTGCCCGCCTCCGCCCGCCCGCCGCTGTTGAGGCTGCCCCGGCCGACAGCGGCCCAAACAGCCAACCCCCAATCCGTCAACCATCCCAACCCCACCTCTCCGCCCAACTCAACAGCACCCCCCACCTCTACCCAACGTGACCACCCCACCTCTCCACACCTGCAGAGCTTCGGCAAAGCTTCGTCCCTCAGAACTTCGCCGGAGCGGCGTCCCTTGCCTTTTCTCGTTCGTTCCTGAGCGCTGCGCTCAGGAACGCTACGCTTGGGTATCCCCCTTTCTCGCAACTCCCTCTAACGACAAGCACAAGTCCTCGGATATAACACTCCTCCCCATCCCCATAAATCAGCACCCTGGAACCCGGTCCCTGCCTGTATCCCAGCGGGGAATCCCCCGGCAACCACTATCCGGAATGCACACCCAGAGAGGAGTTTGTGAAGAAATTTTTAGTCCATTTTTTTATATTTGAATTTTTCTGACTAACTTTTGCATTCATAATCCATTACAATTCTCATAACAACTTAAAACGCTCAACAAACTATGTCAAAGTCTAAGAAAAAGCCGGCGAAAAAAGCAGCCCCTAAAAAGGCTGTGAAAAAAGCGGTCAAAAAAGCGGTAAAGAAAGCTGCTCCTAAAAAAGTAGCCAAGAAAAAAGTTGCTAAGAAAAAAGCCGCCCCAAAGAAAGCAGCAAAAAAAGCAGCTCCTAAAAAAGCTGTGAAAAAAGCCGCCAAAAAAGTGGCAAAGAAAGCCCCTGCTAAAAAGGCCCCGGCAAAGAAAGCTCCGGCCAAAAAAACTGCACCTAAAAAAGCAGCCAGGAAAGCAGCTAAGAAAAAACCAGCCCCTAAAAAAGTGGCGCCCGTTGCACCCGCTCCGGAACCGGTGATCTCAGAACCGGCAACCAGCGCTTTCGACGAGCCCACAAGTACTCCTACTTTCGACTTCGATAATGACAATGACAGCAACAATTAATCTATAGGTGCATATCAATAAAAAACCCTCCATAAAGAGGGTTTTTTTATTTCTTTCCAATGATGGAGTATCATAGATGCTCCATCAACATTGATTACGCTATCTTCTCTACCTGCATATAATTTAACTCTACCGGCGTGCTCCGGCCGAAGATCTTTACCGTTACCTTCAACTTCTTCTTCTCATCGTTGACCTCTTCAATGATACCATTAAAGTCGTTGAACGGACCCTCAATGATCTTGATCGTCTCCCCAATGATGAACGGTTCGCTCATACTCATGCTGCCCGACTCGGCCATCTCATCCATCTTACCCAGCATCTTGTTGACTTCCGCCTTACGCAAGGCAATGGGATTCTCCTTTCCTAAGAAATGGATAACGCTATTCGTGTTCTTTATTGTCTCTTTCAGATCATCACCCAGTTTGCCTTCCGTCACCTCCACCATCACATATCCGGGATAATAGTTACGCTCACGCATAACCTTCTTGCCATTCTGCACCTTGTATACTTTCTCCACCGGCAGAAACACCTGCTTCACTATCTCACTCCACCCGCCACGTGAGATCTCCTTGTCCAGGTACTCCTTTACCTTACGCTCCTTGCCACTTACAACCCGGAGGACATACCATTTGGTTTCCGCCTGCGGCTTACCATCCGGCTGGGTTTTGACTTCTTGTTGATTGATCGTTTCTGTCATAAAAAAAAGTTTCCAAACAATCCTAATAGACCAATATCACTCACTATATCACTACTTGAATAATGAATATACGAAATGTAGAATGGAGCTGGAAGCCAGGTCCATGATCCAAACAAGCAATGTGATCAACAGGGTCGCAACCAGTACGATCACCGTCGATGACTGCAGCTGAGACCAGGTAGGCCAGGTCACTTTTTCCAGCAACTCTCTGTAAGATTCCCGGAAATAGATCGTGATTTTGTTCATTTTTAATCGATTTTATTCGCAACCCTCATTTCTTCTTCAGGTTGCAATTCAAAAGACGCACGAAGGCGTCTTAGGTTGCACGGGAACTAGGATTCGAACCCAGATCAAAGGTTTTGGAGACCTCTATTCTAACCGTTGAACTATTCCCGTGTTTAAACCACCAAAAGGCGGCTAAAAGGCTGAAAGCTATCCCGAAGGCATTCGGAACAGCTTTCAGTTCTTTACAAAGATATAAAAAATCCTTTTACTTTCTTCTACTTGATGATATCAGTTACCTGACCGGCGCCAACCGTACGACCACCTTCGCGGATAGCGAATTTCAGACCCTTTTCCATCGCGATGGGCTGGATCAGAACAACCGACAGAGAAGTGTTGTCGCCAGGCATAACCATCTCAGTACCTGCAGGAAGCGTAACTTCACCAGTTACGTCCGTAGTACGGAAATAGAACTGAGGACGGTACTTGTTGAAGAAAGGAGTGTGACGGCCACCTTCTTCCTTGCTCAGTACGTATACTTCACCCTTGAATTCAGTGTGCGGAGTGATAGAGCCTGGTTTGCAAAGAACCATACCACGACGGATCTGGGTCTTTTCAATACCACGGAGCAGCAGACCTGCATTGTCACCAGCTTCACCCTGATCGAGGAGCTTACGGAACATTTCAACACCTGTAACGGTAGAAGTCAAAGGCGTCTCCTGGAGACCTACGATCTCGATACCTTCACCTACCTTGATACGGCCTCTTTCGATACGACCAGTAGCAACAGTACCACGGCCAGTGATAGAGAACACATCTTCAACAGACATCAGGAACGGCAGATCGACCGGGCGGGGAGGCAGCGGAATGTAGCTGTCAACAGCAGCCATCAGCGTGTCGATAGCCTTAACCCATTTTTCTTCACCAGCCAGCGCGCCTGTGGCAGAACCCTGGATGATTGGAGTGTTATCTCCGTCAAATCCATAAGAGGTCAGCAGCTCGCGGATTTCCATTTCTACCAGTTCCAGCAGTTCAGGATCATCCACCAGGTCAACCTTGTTCATGAATACAACGATACGGGGTACACCTACCTGGCGAGCCAGCAGGATGTGCTCTTTCGTCTGAGGCATTGGACCGTCAGTAGCAGCAACTACAAGGATAGCGCCATCCATCTGAGCAGCACCAGTGATCATATTTTTTACATAGTCAGCGTGACCGGGACAGTCCACATGCGCATAGTGACGGTTAGCCGTCGCGTACTCAACGTGTGCTGTGTTGATGGTAATACCCCTCTCCTTTTCTTCCGGAGCTGCATCGATCTCATCATATTTTTTTGCTTCTGCCAACCCTCTTCCTGCCAGAATAGAGGTGATAGCAGCAGTCAAAGTGGTTTTACCATGGTCAACGTGACCAATGGTACCAACGTTAACGTGGGGTTTGTCCCTCTTGAAGGTCTCTTTTGACATTGTTATCTGTTTTTAAAGTTGTGTTTTAAAATTCCTGACAGGCACCCTCTCCACTATCTGGAAAGAAATCCCGTCAATTCAATACTTAGATCTTCCAATACATATACCTCTAAATCCCGATCTCAAAGCTATGAGCCGTTGAAGAGAATTGAACTCTCGACCTCTTCCTTACCAAGGAAGTGCTCTACCCCTGAGCTACAACGGCTTGTTAGGTCCAGAACCCGTCGCCGAGTCAATCCTGAAACAAAACTGCTCCCAAACGAATGAAGCCCGTCTACAGCACTCAATACCATGCTTGCTGATGACATCTGACACCATCCACTCAAGACCTTGAACTAGCGGAGCGGAAGACGAGGTTCGAACCCGCGACCTACAGCTTGGAAGGCTGTCGCTCTACCAACTGAGCTACTTCCGCATGATACATTACCGAAAAGAACATTGGCCAAATTCCCAGATTCCCCCACTGCAGTGAGAAGACCTGGGAGATGACTGTGGGCGAGGGCGGATTCGAACCACCGAACTCGTAAGAGGACAGATTTACAGTCTGTTGTCGTTGGCCACTTGACTACTCGCCCGATTAATTTCACCTTTCAACAGGGGGAGACAATCCCCCTTTTCAATTTCGACAGAGCCGGAGAAGGGAGTCGAACCCACGACCTGCTGATTACAAATCAGCTGCTCTACCAACTGAGCTACTCCGGCTTTTCTACCCCCAAAAACTACACATCACACTGATCTACTGTTTTTTTTGGGAAGGCAAAGGTAGGTATAATTGTGAAAAGCAAAAATTTTGAACCGCTTTTTTTCAATCTTTTGAATAAAAGATTATTTGTAGCATTGCAACTCCGCTTACACGTATCCACAAAGCTAATGCAGAAAGAAATAGAAAAGGAAAAATACCGGGATCTGAGCAGATGGCACGCTTTCAATTTGACATTAGCGATATTTGCAATATCCATCCTGCCGAGAATTCCAGCTCTTACACGCCCGGTCTCCAAACACCATGAATTCAACGCCGCCATTATCCTCATCGGGATAGAATCCTGGCGACAGGCCGGTGGGGGTGCCGGTTTTCACTACGCCCCGCTCATGAATTATCAGCACCCCGGCGACCTCTATCCCGAAAAAGCTGTGAATATCGATAACAAAGGCAATGAGCTCTATCTTTCCCTCGGACCCGGCTGGTACATCATTCCCTATGCCTTTTTTCAGCTGCTCCACCTCCCCGCTACCCCCCTTAACCTGCGTTTACTCAGCCTGCTTATCAACGGGCTCACCGTCATACTCTCCTTCTTTTTATTCGAACAGCTCATCCCCGCAGGGACCAGCAAAAGATTTACCCGCATCTGTACTGCAACCGCGCTTTTTATGTTCAGCCCGGGAATGCTTTGGTATCTCGGCAATGGTTACGTTCATGTAACAGCCCTGCTCCCCTTCCTGCTCCTCATGCTGATCCTCCTGCTGCCCATGCTCAGATCGCCGGAAAACATTAGCGCAATCCCCCTTTCCCTATTGGCTTTGTCAGTGATCTTGTCGGTCTATATGGATTGGTTCATGCTTTTCCTTTGTGCCGCCGCCTGCCCTCTAACCCTGTTTTGGGCACGAAAAAACCCAAAATACTTCATCCTTACCGGCGTTCTTTTTATTTCCCTGTTCACCGGTATCGCCCTCATATTCTGGCAGTTCGCCTCCTATACCAGCACATGGACCGTTGCCGAATACTGGAGACGCCGGTTCGTTGAACGCAGTTTTGTCAACAATAGCGCCCCCTTTACGATCAACCTGCTCTCGATAGCAGGCCACTTCGTCACCGCTTATCTGCCAGTCCTGCTTTTCATACTGGCAGGCCTTGTCATACACCGGGTAAAAAAAATACCGGCCGGATGGTCCCGGACGGAAATCCGGTTTGCCATCCTTTACACCGTTGCCCTTTGCCTCAATATGCTGGTGCTCAACAACTGGGCTTCCCAACACGAATATTCCGTGGTGCCCGCAGCCCTTCTCCTCGCATGGATCGGCGCCACCCTCTTTCCAGCCCCTGCCCATAATAAGTTCTTTGTTGGTTCTATCGGGCTGTTTTTCATCCTGAGCACTGCCCAGTTCTATTATATCAATCCAGCCGGTCCCATCGCCCGCAGCGGAATGCCCTACAATACCTATCAGACCTTCGGCCAGCACCTGCGAGGGATACCACCCAGGGATAAGATCTTTGCCAACCTGCCGGAAAACTGCCCAATGATCGATTATTATGCTGGCCGCAACATCACTTTGGCGCAGGACTCCTCGGAAGCAAAACAGATGATGCGCAAATGGAATATCGATACCGCAATCTGGGTCGAATCCGAAGAATTCCAATTCAAAGCGACAAGGATCCTTAGCACTCACCCCCCATCAGCCCCTTCTCATCCTGCCCCGCCGGTAATAGCCAAATAAAATACCCGCCAGGACGATCAGCGATCCCAGCGAAATAACTGCTTCAATGACCAGGTCTCTTTTATAATAATACAAACGGACCCTGTTTTCTCCTCTCTTTAACGGTACCTGTAAATATATCCCTCTCCAGACTAAAGGGTTATACTCCGGCCGCTCAGCCCTCCACCTTTTGTGATAGGTCTGCTGCACTACCAGTTGAGAACTGTCTTCCGCCCGCACATCGATATGAATATAATTATACCCCAGCTCGATGTGACTTACATTCAACACCGTACCATCATCCGAAAACACAAAGGGTTTCTCAAGCAGCTCTCTATACCTGCCGCTGTCGGATACAAAACGGCAAAAAGTATCCAGCCGGGTATTGGAAGGAAACCTGGCCGGGAGAATCAGTTTGACCGCGTTTACGTCAGAATGATCCTCCACTGGCAGCTTTTCCCTGCCGGCCGCAGGAATCATCAACTGCTCATTTGCATTGAACGCATAGAAATGCTCGGCAAATGTATTGTATACCCGTGGTCGCGTAAGACCAAAACCTGTTAACGGTGCTACCAGCAGCACGGATACTACCAGATCCGCCAGGATCAATAAGAACAGCCGGCCCCGGGATCTGTATAGATCTTTAAAAAGCAACAACCCCGCAACCAGTAACAATTGCCATACTGCCGACACATAATAGAAATAAAAGGCAATTGGTGAAGACCTGACAACAGTGAACGGGATCCACCGCTCCGCAATAATACATATCACAAGGATGACACCCGCTGCACACCCCGCCAATCGTAACCGCTTCACCTCAGACCTCATACCATCTGAAAAAAGATTATCCAGCCTTGGCGCCAGCCATACCAACAAACCCAGCGTTAAAAAAATGCCTGCACAGTGAGAAAAACCAAACGCCCCCAGCAAAGGCAGATTCTTCGCAGCCCACATCCGTATCGGCGTGCTGCGGCCTATTGCAAATAAACCCGTAAATAAAATTCCAGCCAGCACAAACCAGTCCCGGTAACCCATGGCCCTCCTCATCCCAACCCCGCTGCAAAGAAGCAGAACCGGGATCAAACCTATGTACAGCTCATTTCCCCAGTCACGCATTCCCGCAACAGGTATCAGAAGACTCAAAAGATAATTCCAGGAAAAAAATTCCCCATTCAGCTGCGAATCAAAAGCCCTCGTCCCCCTTGCATAATAGGGCAGATATTCAATAAAAGAATGAATGGCAGGCAAAGAAAGGAGAACAAACAATAACACACACAACACACCGGACCCGAGTATTGCCGGGATCTCAGCCATCCGCTTTTGAACATAGAGCAAATAAAAATACAATAAAGTCGCCGCCAGCAGAATGTATCCCAGGTAGATTATGAACGAAGGATACCCGCATACCAACAAGAACCATAAGGAAACAGAACATCGGGCGCTGGAATAAAAACCAGGTCGCTTCAGAACATGGTAAAAGTAATGAAAAGCCCAGGGCAAAAAAGCAAAGCTGCCCACCCAGCCCATAAATTCAAGGGCAGACGTGCCAAAACCGCTGCACCCGTATATTATCGCGATCACCGCACAGCTATATAAATTCCGGGAAAAATCGGAGGCAAAATAAAAACATCCCGTCGTTCCGATCAGGAAATAAAGCAGGAGCTCCAAAGAAAGAGTCGAGCTGTTGTAATGAAACAACCAGGACAGGCTTACAGCTATCGGATTCCACACAGGCCCCTGAATATCCGAATGTATCGGGTAACCGCCGGACAAAAAGGGCACCCAGAACATAAATTCATGATGACGGAATGCATCGCTCATGTACATCCGAACAGGAAGAGTATAAATGTTTTGGTCATTCCGGAGAGAAAACCGCAGCGACAATAACCCATATGATACCACAATGGACAGCAAAGCAAAAAGTATTGCCCGCTTCTTATCAGGTATTAATTCCCTGCCTTTCGTTAAATTCATTGCAGCAAAATAAAGCTAAATAACTCAAAGCCGCCAGGTCCTCCAATCGGAAAAGATCAGCATCTGACCCCGACCCTTTCCCGCCATACACATTCACAATATAAAGCAAATAAAAAAGGGTACCTCCCTTGATCCGGAGATACCCTTACATTGTTTAAAATTTTTAGATAATCTTTTCTTTAGGCAATTTCTTTATCTTTTTTTCTTTTCACCTGATTGACCAGCGATTCGAACGCATTGTCAAAGGATTCTTCGAAAGATTTTGACGAACATTTTACGAAAAAGTGATGTCTCGGAACATGGACCCTGATCTCCGCGATCTTGTCCTTGATAGTGTGAACTACATTGTCCAGCTTCAGGAAAACATCTACTTTGATGATTCTGTCATGGAACGTGTTTAATTTGATCATTTTTTTGTTTACATACTCAACTAATTTACCGTCTGCATCAAAGTGCACAGTTTGAATGTTTACGTTCATAGCATCCCATTTTTTAATCAGTGAACAATAAATTAAAGAACTACTAGTGCTGCTAGGAAAAAACAGGACAAGGTTGTGTTGTACTTGCTTTAAGTGGTACAATGAAGTTAACCTTTCAAAAGGGTTTTTCCAAATAAAACACTCACTTTGTAATGCAGGAAAAGTTAAATAGTCTACTCAAAAAAACATCATTTTTTAGCACTCCTCTTATGCCCTGGGATGCGCCTTCTTATAGATATCCTTCAATTTTTCGATAGTATTATGCGTATACACCTGCGTCGCCGCCAGACTTGCATGCCCCAACAACTCCTTTACAGCATTCAGTTCCGCACCCGAATTCATTAAATGCGTGGCAAACGTATGACGCAAAACATGCGGACTCTTCTGATCGATCGTCGTCACCTGCGCCAGGTACTCCTTCACTACTCTGTATATATACTTGGGATATAGCTTCCTTCCCTTCCGCCCCACCAGCAGATACTCCGTGTCCGGCGCCTCCAGCCCCGCCCGCTTCTTTGCACAATACTCCCCTATCGCGTCGATCAATACCGCACCCACCGGTATGATCCGCTCCTTATTCCCCTTCCCTAATACCTTTATCACCCGGTTCCCCCTATCCACATGCCTCTCTCTTAGTCCCACCAGCTCGCTCAGCCGCATTCCTGTATGATAAAGAATGGCCAGTACCAGCCGGTCCGTCAACCCCTCCCAGTCATCAGGGAACCGGATCTGATCAAAAAGCACCACCATATCCCCCTGCTCCACAAAGACCGGCAGCCGCTTCTTCGTCTTGGGCGATATGATAGCCCCCATCGGCGAAGAATTCACCCCACCCGTCTTCAGCTGATACTTATAGAACGATTTTAAAGAAGAGATCTTCCTGTTTATCGACCTCGAACTCAATCCCCTGTCCTTTAACGAAGCCAGCCAGCTCCTCACTATTGCCGGCCCCACTTCCCTTAAGCCCATCCCCCCAAAATCCGTTTGCAAATAGTCAAAAAATGACACAAGATCATCCTCGTAAGACCTTATAGTATGCACCGAATACCGCTTCTCGAACTTCAGGAAGTCAATAAAGGGCTGGATCGTTATGGTGTGATTTGATTCCATTTCTATATCTAAATTACCAAAATTGCGCCTTTACAATACCTAAACTATTAAGTTATACGGAAAAACAAAAGGCCGTCCGGTCAAACCGGACAGCCTCGCCAAATCATTATAACAAATAAAGTTATTCGAACTTGCCTGCAGCAACCTGCTGCTTGTAGATGGCCTTCAACACCTCTCCCCTGCGCCTTACCGACGGCTTGGTGAAAGACTGACGCTCTCTCAACTGCAATAAGGTCTTAGCCTTTTCAAACTTCTTCTTGTACTTCTTCAGCGCCTTGTCAATGTTTTCGCAATCTTTGGAATCTATGATTAACATAATTAAATATACCTCCTTTAGGCCTGCAAAGATATCTCAAATTCTCTAAAATCACAACCAAATCCCAAAAAAAACCGAAATTCGTTTCCATGTTTACCGGAATCATCGAATCACTAGGAAAAATCCAGTCCATCGACACCAATGGCACCAATAAGACCTTCTGGGTCGAATCTACCCTGACCCCCGAACTAAAAGTCGATCAAAGCCTCTCCCATAACGGTGTCTGCCTCACCGTGGAAGAGCTGAAGAACAACCTCCACCGCGTCACAGCCATCGAAGAGACCCTCGAAAAGACCAATCTCGGCAGCTGGCAGCCCGGGGACCTCGTCAACCTGGAAAGATGTATGGTCATGAACGGCCGCCTTGACGGTCACATCGTCCAGGGACATGTCGACGCCACCGCCACCTGCCTCGAACGCACCGACAGGAACGGCAGCTGGGAATATCGCTTCGAATTTCCAAAGAAATTCAGCCACCTGGTCATAGAAAAAGGCTCTATCTGCCTCAACGGCATCAGCCTCACCATCTTCAATGTCAAAAGATCGAAATTCGACATCGCCATCATCCCTTATACCTTCGAACATACCAATATCCAGTCTGTCGCCCCCGGCAGCCTAGTCAACCTGGAATTCGACCTTATCGGCAAATACGTGACTCGTCTCCTACACAAATAGCGAATAAACACGCATGGACAAACTGACTATGAAAAATACCCCCTCCGTAGCCCTGGTCATATTGAACTGGAATACTTCCCACTATCTGAAGAAATTTCTTCCATTTCTGCTGGCGACAACATATGAAAAAAAAGAGATATATGTAATAGACAATAATTCACATGACGATTCCGTTGCCCTTCTTAAAGCTGACTTTCCATCCGTCCACATCCTCCCGATGACAGCAAACATAGGATTCGCCGGAGGCTACAACTTCGGACTGTCACAAATAAAAACCGATTATTACCTCATCGTCAACTCCGATATCGAAGTCAGCCCCGGTTTTATTGAACCCCTCGTACATCTACTCGAAAACAATCCCGATATTGGCATCTGCCAGCCGAAACTCCGCGCGCTCGAAAACAGAGAGATGTTCGAATACGCGGGAGCAGCCGGCGGATGGATCGACCGCCTTGGTCTTCCATTTGCCCGGGGACGCGTTCTCACAACTATTGAAAAGGACAACGGTCAGTACGACACCGCCGAAGAGATCTTCTGGGCCACAGGCGCCTGCATGTGCCTCAGCGCAAAACTTTTTGAAAAGCTCGGCGGCTTCTACGATTTCTATTTTATGCACCAGGAAGACATAGATCTCTGCTGGCGGGCCCGCAACATAGGGTATCGCATATATGCCTGCCCATCCTCCGTCGTATACCACATGGGCGGCGGCTCTTTGTCCTGGGAAAACTATCTCAAGACCTTCCTCACCTTCCGGAACAACTATATCCTTATCTCCCGCAACCTTCCCTTCTTTCACGCCGGCGCTATCGTTACCATCCGGCTGGCGACAGACTTTGCTGGCTACTTTTACTTCCTCCTCCGTAAAGAACCCGGCGTCAGCAAGGCAATGCTCAAGGCAGCCCTCTCTTATTTTAAATGGCTGCTTACTTACCCGGACAAAAAAAACCTCCAGCCCAAAGGCTGGAAAAAGAAAACCGGTATCTACAAAGGCACCATCCTGGTCCCCTATTTTCTCAGAAATAAAAGGAAATTTACGGAACTTGTACAACCAAAAAGTCTTCTCCATGCTCAACCAGCTCTTGAAAAAGTATAACCACTATAGAAAGGAGAAGCATTTTACATCTCCCCTGTTCCAGGCGCAAAAAGCCTATGCCTTCGTTGGATTCGGCATCCATAGCATGACCAATTTCTACCCGCTGTTACGCCACTTTAATATCTGTCTCAAATATATCTGCACAAAAAGTTCAAACCCGGAAAAACAACTGTCCCCTCTCTTCCCTGGCTGCACCTTCACCAACGATCTCGATGTCATCCTCAAAGACGATACGGTCGCCGGAGTTTTCGTCTGCGCCACACCTGAAGCCCACTACGATATCCTATCCCGACTGCTGAAAGTCGGCAAGCCCGTATTCATAGAGAAACCTCCCTGCCAAACCCTCGCCCAGCTCCATCAGCTGCATAAGATAAACCCGTCAGCCATCTGCAAGATCGGACTCCAGCGCAGATACTGGCCCGGCAACAGATCCATCGCAAAGCAATGCCGCAGCGCCGCCAGCTATATCTACCAGTTCCAAACCGGGCCCCTCGCTTATGGCGACCCTGTCACCGAACTATTCCTCCATCCGCTGGACTACGCCCGTTTCCTCTTCGGCGATCCCAAAACCGAATCTGTCTCGAAACACCAGGACGATAAAGGCATAACCTTCCAGTTGCACCTTACCCACCCCGGCGGCTGCTCAGGGCTGCTCCATCTGTCTACTCACTATAGCTGGAACCCGCCCCTCGAATGCCTCACAGTCAATACCCCCGGCGAATCCCTCATCCTGCAATATCCAACTTCCGTCATCGGCAAACAATTGCCCTTCCGCATAATGAATATCCCCACCGAACGCCTGATGAACCAGACGCTCACCACAAAGGAATACTACTCCGGCATTCCCACCCTAACCCCCGCATCGGAGTTCAATACCCTCCTCGTACAGGGATTCCTCCCCGAGATAGAAGACTTCGTCTCCTTTGTGGAGAACCCCGGCACAGCAAAAGGCGAAGCCAACGACCTTGGCTCCCTGCTCAGCATTTATGAATTATTTCAATCGCTTGGTTAACAGCCTGAGAAGAAAGGGGGGAATAACATTCGTCATAAAATCCTTCAGCCGGTTATAATTGCGCATTTTTGCACCATCCTGTTTTCGCGCTCGAAATTGCGTGGTGATCCGGTTGTCGGACATCACCTCCCCCTTCGGCCTTCCATTCGTATAATAATACAGCGCCAGACTGCGGCGGCTGCGATCATCAGGACAGGTCAACGGATCAGGATGACCATGATAAGAGATATCGGTAGTGCTGAAGATGACCATCCTGTTGAACACAGGCAGGAACTTTTTTACGCATTGCGTCATTTCTTTATCCCAAAGCTCGAAATACCCCCCATAGCTCTCCTCCCAGTGCTCATTGAGATAGAGCAGAAGATTCAGCCTCCTGTCAAGCCGGAGGTCCGGATGCTTGTTGAAATCGGCATGGATCTTCAGGAATCCGCCGCGCCGGATCTCATGAAAACCGCCGCCGACAAAATATGGGTCGGGGATCAATTGCCCGATCCCGGTAAGAACGCTCAGGAAGTCCAGGAAAGGCTGCGAATTGAGGAAATGGACAAACTCACGGGTTACCGTGCCAAACCGGTATTCCCCTCTGGACGCCAGCTTCACCTGGTTGGGATCGGAAAAATGAATATCCCCCTCTCCCCCCAATCCGGGAAACTCGGCCGCTATCTGCGAAACCAAGCTGGCATCAAAAAAATTGTCCAGGCAAACATGCGGATAAGGCCGGGCCCCGGTATAAGAAGCATGGAGACCCTCGCCCATAGAGATCAGCTCTTCATTATTTTTCATTGGCATCCCATTGATAATAACCCAACAGCTTGGTGGTGGCCCACCGACCAAAAAATTTTTCCATACTGCGATAAAGCACGATATCGTACTTCCGATGATAAGCTACCCAGCATTGGTTGCAGTTGGCCGAATGATGCCCCTGCAGTTTGTTGCTCTGCGGCGAATTGAACACCTCGTCCAGCGACTGCTGGTAAATATTCCCAAGCCGCGTCGGCAAATGCTGGCAGAGAGGCACATCTCCGTCTGGAAGGACGATCAGGCTGTCCATAATACTGTGACACCCCAACCGCAGCTTCCCCTCCACCCAGTTCTTATATAGCCGCACATAATCGTAGTTCTCGCTGTGTTCACGAATTTCCGGCGGAATCAACGCGGTATAGTCCTCAACCGGCCTCGCCGCCACAACTGCCTCCGCCTTCTTCTCCTGCAATGCCTTTGCCTTGCTGTAGGTCAGCACCTCATCATTCTTATACTGACCGAACGCCGAACCCGTCGCATTCTCTACCGTATCAAAAAAGGGAATATTATTGTAGATTCCCACCCGAAGAAAAACGCCTTTCGCCTTACATACCTCGGCCACATGTCGCAGATCATCGAAATCATTATAGGGCGACAAAGTAAACATCACAAATACAGGAACAATATCCTTTAGCTCTTCTATTACCTTCAGCACACGATCGTAGCCATCCTTTCCCCGCATATGCAGATAAGTATCCTTGTCGCCATCCAACGAAATATACAGCCGGTGCGGCCGGTACTTCTTTACAGCTTCGATCAGCCGCTCAGGTCTGAGACAGTTCGAGAAAAGATCATAGTTTGGATGAAACTTCGAGAACCACTCCATGATCCTGTCAGCCTCCGGATGTAACAGGAATTCTCCGCCTTCCAGCCCTACCATCGTGGAAGGATGTACACATTTGCTTCCCATTAGTCTCACGATGTCCTCGAAAGGCAGCACTGTGATCGGCCTCTTCGCCCAGATAAGACAGTGCTTGCATCCGGAATCACACATATCCGTAGCATAGATCATCAATGACGAAAGCCTTTTTGAGCCCCGCATCAAACGATTATGGATCAAATTATATCCCCTGCTGCTATAATCCGAAAATTGAAACATAGTATACATTTTCTGCCGGGCTATTTCCCCTGTCTCAAAATTAACTTTTTCAACTGTAACTTATCCCAATAATATACCGGCACCCTTAGCGGATCGAACCTATACGAGATCCCGGTTTCCAAATTGATCAGACGCCATTCATCCCTCTCTTTCACGATTCGCGTAACAGGATAAATAAACCAGGAACTGTCGCGCAGGATCGGTTCTATAGACCGGCCCACAGCCAGGTAGTCCAGCCTCTTCAGGTAATTGCTTACAACTGCTTTATTGCTATCTATGCCATTTACCGCCAGGGCCGTTTTGAAATTGTTCCTGAATATAAAGGCGCCCTCCCATTCATCCGCAACATTTACCAGGATCACCCGATCCGCATCCGCAGTTCTCACAGTATCGAATAAAGCAACAGCCGTCTCCGAAGCAAAGACCCAGCGTCTGTTGTTCTGCCGGATAAACAAAATACAGGGGAGAGCAATCGCAATAAGTATCGCCCACCGCCAAACATTTTTCCTGACCAGCGAAGACAGCAATCCCGCCATTATCAGACACAGTACAATGGATGGGAAATACATTAGCCGGTCTCCTTCTGACGTTCTGGTGCTTAACCCAAATAAAATGGCCGGCGCCAGCGCCAGCAAAAAAAGCCCCGTAGGCAACAAAAAAGAAAGAAGCTTTCCATTGTATATTTTTACTTTGCGCCACCACAAAAACAACAGGCCTGCCACCACCATCCCCACAAAAGCAAACAATACCGTCATGTGATGCGGGTTTTCCATGGGAGGCAGAAAACATCTTCCTGTGACCTTGATCGCCCGGACAACCAAACCGTCCGCCTTTTTGTCTGTTAACCCATGAATGCCATAACCCATTACCAGGGTTCCCGTGATAAGCCGCAGCCCCAGGTAAACCAATCCGGCCAGAAACCACGCGACCGCAGTCCGAACCAGTTCCCTGCTCTTTTTATAGACTGCAATATCCAGTAAAAGGAGCATCGCCGGCAATACAATAATAGATTCATACGCTAAAAGACCGATCAGCCAGAACAACACCGCTAAAAAAAAATTCCAGGGTCGCCTGCACATCAGATGACAAAAGACCGCAAGCAGCCCGCAAAGGGCAGCCATCGAAGAAAGCCTTCCGGATAACCAGACCACCGCCTCATTGTGAAAAGGATACAGTAGGAAAAGAAAACCTGCCATCCGGGCAAAAGACCATCGTTCCCTGCCGGAGAAATAAGGCAGTACCAGCGCCACCCGGTACACCATATAACAGGTCAGTGAATGTATACAAAAGTTGAAAACATAATAGCCACTGGCGTGAAGACCCGAAAAAATGTAATTAAAATAAAATGAAATATCTATCAGCGGCCGTAGGAAGTCTTCGTGAAAGAACCGTTTTTCCACCATTATACGATACAACGATGCATAGTCATCCGTCAGAAATGAATTACCCAGGACAGGTCCATACAAAAGCAGGGTCCCAAGTCCGGATAACAACAGAACTGCGATATTCTCCTGCTTTCCGGGACGAAAGCCTGTCTCATGCCCCGGCGTGATCATCTCATTTGACATCATTTAGCATCTTTTCTATTTCATCAGGTACATCTTCCCATAGCCGTTGTTAAAGTATTTGTCTGTATTGTCTCCGGACGCCTTATACTTACTTAATGACTGACCGTTGAGATTCGTTACCACATGATATAAATATACACCATTCGCCAATCGCGCCCCATACATATCCGTCCCATTCCACTTGAACTCCGTAATATTTCGGCCAACATGCAAAGGCCCCAGCTCTTCCTTGGTTATTTCCCTTACTATCTTTCCCGTGATCGTCAGTATCTGTATTTTTATATTCTGCGGTACATCACTGCCCGTAATGGTAAATACAAAGGCAGTAGATGTTGTAAAAGGATTGGGATAGTTAAGCATATTGGAGATCATGGCCTTGGTGATCACCTTGAAGCTGACCCGGTAAGGTGTCGCGCCGGCAGAATTTCCCAGTCCATCCTTTCCTGAGACGATCAGCGTATACGTATCTCCATCCGGATTATATTGTTTGGTAAAGGCCGGGGTGAAATCCACCGTGGCAACGTTACTGCCGGATGCCGACGCCGGAGTAAATCTCAGCGTATCGGTATTGAAACCATAGTTATGTACAGACCCATCCGGATACTGCACCTGCACCTTGATCATTGATGTATCCGTCAACAGCAAATACCCCGACTGGCTTTGCAGCTTGACCTGGATATGCGGCCGGGCTGATACGATATCTTCATTTAGGATGTGTACATTGTCAAACGTGACATCCAGCGTGGGAGCCCGGCCTTCCGCCTTTACATATACATTCTTGTAAACAAAGTTATTGAACAGGTATTGTTCCGGCTGGTCGTTGTCAGGATTGAATCCCACATAGATCGTATTAGCACCCGAATATCCTTTCGAATCGATCGTATAACTCAGGGTTACCGTGTCGCCGCTGACAAGAGGTTTCTTTCTGGGTAACACTATCGGATGTATCACATTACTTCTATCCAATATATACATCTTGATCCGAAGACTGTCAAAATTATAAGGACTCACATTCTTAAAAGCAATGGTAAAAGGTATGGGTTGCCCCTGGACTACAGAGTCCGCGGACTTGAACAGAATATTGGCAGCCAGCGCACCTTCAGGTGTGGGGGTATAGTTCACCCGCCAGTAATCAAGCTGAAACGGTTTGGCATGTACAGTGTCGGCTGTGACCAGCTGCAGCTGGATATTAGGGTATAATTTCGCATTGACGCTGGAAATATTCAACCCCGTTGTAGCCCGGTTCATTCGGTATAATTCAACATGATTGCCAAGAGTATCCAGACCGATAACCTTTAACCCGGCCGTATCCGTGAGAGACGCGATCGGATCATGCCCCTTCCAGTGTACCTCACTCCAGGACTTGGCCGGACCGAATACGGGAGAGTTCAAAGTACCCGAATAGAAAGTGTTTATCGCAGGTACATCCATTGTTATCTTGTCAAATATCCCCTGCGACAGCTTGAATCGGGGAGTAAAAGAAGGATCTCCCTTTTTATAGATAAACTCCCAGTCCCGGGGAAAATAGACTGAATCTATTTGAGTAAACCCGGCATTCAGCAAATAATGATACAAGGATTTGTTGGATCCATAAGCAGATGTATCCGCCCGCCAGGACGCTGAATAAGATTGATTAGTGACATCATCATAGTCAAAGCTCCGCACAACGACATAATATCCATTGGGAATGCTATCCATGAATTTCATCGCCAGAAGACGGCTCGCAGGATCCATATAAGAGAACTCGAAATTCCATTGCCGGCCGCCGGACCCGCAATTCGCATCCGCACTGCCGCTTAAATGCAGATTATTATTATTCTGATCAACGTTCATCCACGCCCGAAGCGTCACCGGATCAAATACATTGAATAGCACAGAGTGACCCAAACAAGCGCTTAGGATATAATTATTGCCGTCCACACCGACAGCAAAGTCCCGGTCATCTCCAAAAGCAGGATACATCGCATTTTCAAGATAGAAGTTATGCTGTGTATTATTAAAAATCCACTGCCGGTTCCCGGCCAGCGAAACGCTGTCACTTGTCGAATTCAGATGCTGAAAATAATGCGATTGATTCGACCCTGTTGAACTCCTGGCCGGATCAATATAGATAAATGACGAGTAATTCCAGGTGTATACCCCGCCGGAAGCAGGCACCGCAGAAATACGCCAGTAATACACGACGCTGTCCATAAAGGAAATCCCCGGATCGAACTCCAGTACTCCCCCCGAAGAAGTAAGGAACTTTTCCACCTTTATCGCTGAGTTGAAGTTCTGCGTAGTATCCAGCTGCATCACATACTGCGCACTGGCGCTAAGCGGGTTGGAAGTTGATGCCGTCAGCTTCGAGGTAGGCGTATTGATAATGGAATAATTATAGGGGTATACAGGCGTCGCGCCATCCTGATAAATGAACGCATCCATTGTAACGGAATTATTGGCATAAGTTACCTCAGGTATCTTATTGTCAGGGTTGATGGATACCACTATCTTATTATCCCCCTTGTCGCGTGACGAAATAATGGGTACCGTCAGTTGAACTGAATCGGCATACCTGATTCCTGCTATTTTCTTTTTCAAAAGAAAGGTTGATGACCCATCCGGATAAACACGCTGCACCTGGATCAACACGGAATCCGACACTGCCTTTCCCAGGTTATAGAACTTGGCTTTCACGCTAAAGGAACTATTGTTCACCGAAATAAAATTGGGACTGATCGTGACAGTGGATGATTCCACATCGTAATCCGTAGGCTCCTGATTCAGCTTGATAGCAGGATCACCATGAGTGGTCATCTCTTCTGCATGCAACCGTGCAAAATAGTCCCCTGGAGCTACATTGACCAGGTTCTGTAAAGCATCCTTTTGGATATTACCTATCGATTGCCCATAATCCTTACCGTCTATCAGGTTGTACAAACCGTAGAGAAGAATATTCAGGTAATTGACAATACCAAAGTGTGTACTGGCTACAAAGGCTATAGATCCCCTGTCCTTGGCAAGACAATATGTCTCGGACAAGGTCTTGCTCGTACCGCTGGTCCGGTTGAAGTCATAAACGAAAAAGTCCCCCGCGTCACATCCATTGACATAAAATACAGGGTACTTTTTATAATTATTATAATTCGATGGATCATCCAGATTATATCCCAGCGTCGTATTGGAAGAGTGACCAAAATAATTGAAGACGCTAAAACCGGTAGAGAACAGGTTGCTGATCACATTGGCAGGTATCTGGCTAACAGTGCTGGCATTCCCGTCACAAAAGGTATACACCTGCCCTCCATAAAGCGTATCACTTATGATCTGTCCGTAGGAAGCCATGTAATTACAAAGAATGGTCCCCAGGTACGGCTCACTCACCCCCGTCAATTGCACCACATTTTTCATCCACAATCTCCCGTCCAGACTATTGGGCGAAGTGGTTTGCACCTGCTCGTAATCCTTTACCTTATTCAGATAAGTTTCCAGTTCCGGCCCCGAGGACACCGAGATCCGGCCAACGGCAATACCCGGCACAGCATCTACACCATTGGCGGCAGTCAATTTGTTGTCCGAACCCGGATTGCCAAATGTAGGCACCATGTTCAGATTGTCGGCCTGCGGATCATGCATTATCTCGCTGTAATAATAATAATCCGGATACGTTACCCCATGACCGACCAGCAGCACATATTGCGGCTTGGCCGCAAACTTCGCCCTGGCATAACGCAAAAAATTCTGGATCGACAAGGGATGTTTCCTGATCCCGAACGCGAACTGATCCACCAGCTCATTGATATCATATACATTCACCGCAAAGCTTCCCCCTGCCACCGAACTTCTGTAATTCTTATAATCCATCACCGGGTTGTTGCCGTTGGAACCGGTATACAACAATGGATTGCTGATAATGATATAATTGCCCTGGTTCCCCGCCTGGCTAAAATCCACAAATCGCTTGGGCGTAAGACTGGTCACCGTTCTTACCGTGGAATTGTCTTCATTCACAAGTATATAGCTGTGGGTGGAACTAAGACCCGGCAACGCAAACGAGACATTTCCCGCATTGACCACGCCCGTATACCGCGAACCATCTGTAAAATCATAAAGGATAGGCTGTATACCACCGGATATCGAAAAACCTGCAATATTCAACAGATAACCCTGGGACTTGGCTGGCAATTGAAACGCAAAATTTGTTTGGCCTCCGAAATTCCACTGCCGGGGATAGGTTAGCTCATAAAAAGAAACGACCATCCTGTCCGTGCTGTTTGACGAATTGTTGGTGAAGCTGACACTAGCCGAACTCCCCGAGATCACGCTCAATGGAACAGTCTTGGTGGTCAGCAGATCGTTGAAACTATTCATCGCCTCATTATCCACCGTCGTACCATTTACCGAGACCTGTACGGTACGCGTATTGTCGGCTGTTCCGACCATCCCGAATTTGATGTTCGCATCCGGTGCACCAGCCCCGCTGTAAACAAACAAATTGCTCTTGCTGACCGTATAAGGCCCACCCGGCCCGATGGCATCGGTCGCCCAGAACTCCCCGATATCATAGGAAGAAGAATAAATATATTCCCCTACAACCTGCGCAAACCCGGGATTCGGATACCCGGAAGCCGACTTGAAATAAGAACCTGCAGTATACATAAATGAAGTCTCGGGCGTCAGCAGGGAGCCCGCAACATTATTGCCCACATCGCCATAATGAAAAGCATTCCCGCTGGGATTCTCTACCAGGAAATACACCGCGGTATCCGTTTCCAGGCTATAATACTGCGTATGCTGATAAGTCGGGCTGCGATACAGGGGATTGTCCGGCGCCCCGTCATTCTGCTGACCCCAGAATTCGATATAATCCGCACTGCCAAGAGGCGCAGTCGGATTCGAGCCTGTCACATAAATAGGCACTTCCTTGCCATTGCGGAAGAGCTGGAAGTTTTGCGCCGGCACACCGCCCAGTCCCGCATTGGCTATTACCGATTGGGGAATACGATACAGCCCCGCAGCCGCTATTTTAAACTTGTAATAGGTCTTACTAAAGTCTATCCATTCATTATTGTAGGCCTGGGCAAACGCCCCGATCGACAGTAGTAAAAAAATAAACGTAAAAAGTTTTTTCATAAAACCAGGGTTTATCTTCTCTTTTTATCCTTCTCCTCCTTCCTCTTCAGGTCAACTCGCAAAGAAAATACATGGGTATATAGTGGATACGATTGATTCGCCAGATTGGTGAACGCATAATCGATCTGCACATCTCCTACCTTGAATCCCGCCCCTACACTCGGCTGATAGATCCATATCTTCCGCTGGTTCAGCGTATCCCTGTCATCCAGCGCCTGTTGGAAATTGTTGATCCCGCCCCGCACAAAGAAGACGTCTTTAAAATTCAGCTCCAGGCCAAGCCTTGGGTCGATACTTACAGGATTCGAACTGATCACCGTATTACGCCTTCCGTCAAAAGTCACATTCAGGTCGCCTTCTACGAGCAGGCTCAGCTTTTTATTTATCCGGAAATTATACGAACCGCCCACCAGCAATTGGGGAGCGGTCAGTTCGGTAGACTTACCGGGGATCTCATTTTGTGTTTCGTAAAAGACCTGTCTTATCGCCTCGTTAAGACTAAAAGACCAGGCATTGAATGTGGTCGTCACATCCTTGGCTATTACCCCAAGTTTCCAACGCTTTCCGCTTAACAGCGCAGCCGCATCAAACCCAAAACCCCATGCCGTGGCAAAATCACCGGCCTTCCGGTAGATCACTTTTGCATTGCCTCCTATATTAAAGTCTAACTTTCCAAGTTTCCCCTTCTGCGCCAGGGAAAAGATAAAGGCATAGTCCGCGGAAGAGAACGTGGTGATATTATCAAAGTTGACCGTTCCATCCGGCTGAACCAAAAAGATGGTATTGGGGATATCGTCAACGGCAAAACGCAATAAGGTCAGCCCAATGGTCCGTTTGTTGTCCTTTAGGGGAAGAACCAGGTTGGCAAAATCATACTTACCAACACCCGCATAATATTCGGCATGCATCAGGTTCAATTGGGGGTTGTCCCGGATATTTGCCAGAGCAGCGGGATTCCAATAGCCAGCCGTGCCATCCGACACGGAAGCCGCCTGCGCTCCCGCCATAGACATGCCGCGCGCTCCCGCCCCAATGTTCAGGAACTCATTGGAATACTTGGTAAACTGGGCAGAGACCGACAGGTGAATCAAGGATCCGGTAATGATCAAAATGGAGTAAAAAAGGCTCTTACCCCGCATTCTTTTCAGCATAAGCCAACGGTTATGGTTTTTATACGGTAGGCTTTCAACGGATCGGATCATTGTATCTACAGAATTACCGGAAGTTTAAAGGATTTTGGGACCTCCGAGTATAACGGCCTTTCATTCACTATATTGTATCATTAACATATTATCCCAATCCTCGTCATATCCCCGCGGCCAGCCGCAGCTCATTTCCTATGTCACTAAAAATCAATAACTTATCCATCAACATCCTCCTTATACATTCCTCTGCTTTTCCCCTCAATACCCCAAACTCGCCCCCACAGCCGCGTCCCCCCAAAACTTACCCCCCGCACCCCTTCGCCCGATCAGCGGCCACACCCCATAACCATTAGCCCATTAAGCTCAAAACTCCTAGCTTTGCGCCCAATATGAACCTGATCGAAGAACTCAAATGGCGCGGCATGATCCAGGACATCATGCCTGGCACCGAAGAACAACTAGCCAAAGAAATGACCTCCGGTTACATCGGCTTCGACCCCACGTCCGACAGCCTGCACATCGGAAGTCT
>DATJJA010000196.1:0-51500 GCA_035492595.1 Puia sp. | reverse complement strand
TTTTGTAAAATTACTGTTTTTAAGCGAACACACAAGCCGCAAAGCCACCCCTCCAGCCCCTCAACCATCCCGCCCAAAGCCAACCATCCCGCCCAAAGCAACCCCTCCAACCCCTCAACCATCCCGCGCACCCAACCGCACTCCCCCCACCCCCATATTGCCCCCAACGGGCAACCGCCTTAACCCCTGACCGCCGCTCACAAGCGATTCGTCTATAATACCGGACCGATGGCCAGCTTAATTTAGCCATTAGTACAAAATACGGGGTAGGGGGAGGGGGAAAACCCTAGATTTGGCCAATTCAAACATAATTATGCCAAAAAAGGGAAGTAAATATTACTGGTGGTGTCAGATTGGTGGCTGGTCTTTTTTGGTTTTGGTACTTGTTTTGGCTGCATTTACCTCTTTCGAACAGAAAATCACAGATCAACTCATCTATAATACCCTGATAGTAGCCGTATCCGGTCTCATCGCCACACACGTTTTCCGCGAAGTCATCCGCAACCGGGGCTGGATCCAGCTGCCGGTCGACAAGGCGCTGCCAAAGTTCCTGCTCGGCATTCTTCTTACCTGTATCGGCGGCAGCCTGCTCCGGATCCTCCTCGGGGATGCCCTCAACATCAACTCCTCCCTGAAAAACTCATCCTTCACCGGCCGGATGGTGCCTATGATGGCCGAATACGGCCTGATGGTCATACCCTGGACCCTGATCTATTACGTTTATCACTATATCGACAAATACAGCAAACAACAGCTGGATACCCTCAAACTGGAAGCCCTGGTAAAAGAGCTGGAGCTGAAAACGATCAAGGCTCACATAAATCCACACTTCATTTTCAATGCTTTGAACAGCATCCGGGCCCTTATCGACGAGAACCCCGTCCGCGCGCGTACCGCAGTGACCGAGCTGAGTAATATCCTCCGCAGCAGCATGCAGGCCGAAAAGCTGGAAACTGTTACCTTTGAAAAAGAACTCAACATCGTAAAAGATTATCTTGCCCTCGAGCATATCCGGTTTGAAGACCGCCTGCAAGTGGAGTATGAGATCGATGAAGACACGCTGGACCAGCCAATCCCTCCGATGATGCTGCAAACGCTGGTGGAAAACGCCATCAAGCACGGCATCAGCCGCCAGGTAGACGGCGGGAAAGTAAAGATCATCTCCGATTTCAAAGACCATTATCACGAGCTGATCATCCTCAATACCGGACGCCTCAATGGCAACAGAAATAAAGACGGGTTCGGCCTGGCAAGTACCCAAAACCGGTTACAGATACTTTTCGGTCAAAAAGCGAACTTTGACATCCGCGAAGTAAATGGGAACACGGTTGAGGCCAGGGTCCTGATCCCGGTCGACCTGACCAAATAAAAAACTACACATGATCAGAGCTGTAATCATCGACGACGAACGCCTTGCCCGAAACGAACTAAAAAAATTACTGCTGGACTTCCCCGAGATCGAAGTCATCGCAGAAGCCGCCAACGCAGCAGAAGGCGTTGAGAAGATCGACAGCCTCAACCCCGATCTTATTTTCCTCGATATACAAATGCCCGGTAAGACAGGTTTCGACATGCTCGCCGAATTGGAACGGGCTCCCAATGTCATTTTTACCACCGCATACGACGAATATGCCCTCAAGGCCTTTGAGGTCAACGCCCTGGACTACCTGCTAAAGCCCGTTGAGCCCAAACGACTCGCCGACGCCCTCCAGAAGCTGCAGGTCGAAGAGGACAAAGACCCGATCTCCGATCACAATATTTCCGTCAATAGAAGCATCCTAAATGAACACGACCAGGTCTTCGTCAAAGACGGCGAACGCTGCTGGTTCGTAAAACTATCGGATATCCGGCTGTTCGAAAGCGTGGGCAACTATGCAAAAGTCTATTTCGGACCTAATAAGCCCTTGATCCTGAAGTCACTCAACGCACTCGAAGAAAGACTGGATGAAAAGGTCTTCTTCCGGGCCAATCGTAAACATATCGTCAATCTCCGGCTCATCGAAAAGATCGAGCCTTATTTTAATGGAGGACTGCTGCTGGAAATGAAGGGCGGTGAAAAGATCGAGGTCAGCCGGCGCCAAACGGTAAAGTTCAAAGAAATGATGAGCCTATAACTACACCATGAAAATATTAACCGCTACCTCCGTTCTGTTATTGGCCGTCACCAGCCTTTCCGCACAGGTCATCGACCAGATCATTAATCCCGATGCTGTAGAAAAGATCGAACGCACCCTGTCCGCCGATGATATGCAGGGACGACAGACCTTCAAGCCCGGTATCGAAAAAGCCGCAGACTATATCGAAAGGGAATTCCGCACGGCCGGCCTTCAGCCGCTGAATGGCGGAGGAAGCTATCGCCAGCCTTTTTCCATGTTCCGCACAAAAATGACGTCTGCTTCCGCCACTCTCGACGGCCAGCCGCTGGCGGCTTCATCCGGAATTGCCATTGTCAGCAACGCGGCACATATACAGGTAGACAACAACAGCGGTTACGAAAAAGCCTACATAAAAGCCGGCGCCAATATTTTCGTGGAAGCCATGCACTATATCCATGCAAAGAAGAATTACGTAGTGCTGATAGATACTTCCTTTGCAAAACAGTTTGCCCGCCTGGGTAGTTTCGGCCGCCAGCAATTCAAGTCTGATAACAACATCATTTTTCTGTTGACAACTGCCAACCCAACCAGTTATACCATTACCGCCGACCAGGAAGTCACCGAGTCCAAACTGGCCAATGTGGTCGGCATCCTTCCAGGAAAGAGCAGGAAGAATGAATATGTCATCTTCTCCGGTCACTACGACCATCTTGGAGTTACAAAGCCGAACGACAAAGGCGACTCCGTTTATAATGGGGCAAACGACGACGCCAGCGGTACCACTGCCGTTATCATGCTCGCCAATTATTTCGCCAGGACCCGGACGAACGAGCGGACCCTTGTCTTCGCCGCCTTTACGGCAGAAGAGATCGGCGAGTACGGCTCACAGTATTTTTCCAGCCAGTTCGATCCTGCAACGGTCATGGCGATGTTCAATATCGAAATGATCGGCACTGCCAGCAAATGGGGCCCCAACTCGGCATTCATCACCGGGTATGAGAGAAGCGATATGGCAAAGATCCTGGAGAAGAATCTCGCCGGCAGCGGATTTTCGTTCCATCCCGATCCCTATCCCGATCAGCAGCTGTTCTATCGTTCGGATAATGCATCCCTGGCACGACAAGGTGTTCCGGCCCATACGATCTCCACTTTCGAGATCGACGTTGACAAACATTATCATACGCTCGACGACGATATCGATCACCTGGACATGAAAAATATGGCAGCTATTATCAGGTCTATTGCCATCAGCTCGAAGACTATCGTCGAAGGCAAAGACACACCCACAAGGGTCGATACAACACA
Organism: Puia sp.; assembly: GCA_035492595.1. Classification (GTDB taxonomy): domain Bacteria; phylum Bacteroidota; class Bacteroidia; order Chitinophagales; family Chitinophagaceae; genus Puia. Next base: position 48,099 of record DATJJA010000196.1, on the reverse strand, counting down.
GCTTCGATAAACTTTTATTTGTCAGACATGACACAGGATCAGGACGCAGCCATCGAACAATGCAGGGCGCTCATTGGAAGATCGCTCGGCTGGGGTGATGCTGCTTACTGGACCAACGAGGACTTCAATACACTAAGCGATTTCATTTTCGATAAGACCAACGTGCGGCTCAGTGTGTCTACCCTCAAACGGGTATGGGGCAGGGTGAAGTACGATAGCTCGCCAACGATGGCGACACTCAATGCGCTGGCCCGATATGCAGGTTTCGAAGGCTGGAGACATTTTTTACAAACCCCTGCATCACCCACAACCGCGCCACCCAAACCCGCCGCCAACACAGCGCCCCAACCCGCCCCAACCACACCCACAGCGCCCCAACCCAACACCACCGCGCCCGTGCCGCCGCAACAGATGCCGCCCCCCACCCCCCGCCGCAAATCCTCAACCCCCATTGTCATCGCCACCATCGCAGTCGTCGCCCTCCTCTCCCTGCTCAGCGCCCGCCTGATACACCCCGACAAAACGACCACACCCCTGCGCTTCGAAGCCCACAGCACTTCCGACAATCTCCCCAATTCCGTGGTCTTCGACTACGACGCGACCTCATTCGGCCCGCACTCCGTCATCATCCAGCAGTCCTGGGATCCCCATCGGCGTGAACCAGTCGACCCGACCGGCACACAACATACCTCTATCTATTATTTCCCCGGCTACTTCCGGGCAAAACTGATCGTCGACGGAGAGATAAAAAAACAAACTGATGTATTCATCCCTTCCAAAGGCTGGATAGGAATTATTCAGCGCGAACCACTGCCCATCTATCTAAGATCCGGTGAGATAAAACAGGATTCAGGCTTCATGGGCATTTCAAAAACCACATTAAAAGAAAAGACAGGCTCCGCCATTTTCAGCGGTCTCTGGACAGGCTTTGCCAATGTCAGGGAATTCCCCGGTATCACCGGCGACCATTTCACGCTCGAAGCAACGGTCCGTAATACTTCGACAGTAGAAGAATGCCTCTGCCGGAAAGTTCAGATCATGCTCCTGGGCAAGCTCAACGCCATCGTCATTCCCCTTTCTGATAAAGGGTGTATCTCAGACATTGGCCTCTACTTCGGCTCCGGCGGCTTCGGAGGGAAAGATCATGACCTCAGCGCATTCGGCTGCGACTTCTCACAGTGGCAGCAGGTCAAATGCACCGTGGCCGATCATCATTTTGAGATCCGGCTCAACGACCATACCATCTTCGTAAAAGATAAGGTAGAGTCCATCGGCGATATCGTAGGCGTCCAGGTCGGCTTCGAAGGCACAGGCCAGATCAAAGACCTGCACCTCCAGGGGCGCGGCGAAAACCTCAACGTGCTAATGCTGCCATAAAATTTTATTGTACTCCAACGGCACCGCCACCTCCCCGCTCCTCGGCACAACCCTCGCCGTAAAATCCTCCGCCGGCCTCGTCGCATCCACCGTCGCACTATATTTCACCCATCCATCCTGCGGCGCCGACAGCGGTGTCATCTCCAACCGGAAAAGCTCACCCCCCGGCAACGCCGCAGCGACCACCTCAGCCTTCACCCAACCCGGTTCGATCGTACCCAAAAAAACATCCACCTCTATAATATAACGGTCATTCCCCGTCGTCACCTTGCTTTCCCCAAAATGGATCTCCCCCCACAAACGATCCATATCGCCAACCCACTGCACAACCCTTTTCCCACCTGCACTATTCATCGCCGCCCGGGCAAGATATCCGTCCGCCGCCGGTAAATAATATTTCTCCGCATACTCCCGCACCGTGCGATTGGAAGAGAAATAGGGCGTCAGGCTCGACAGGCTCTTCCGCACTTTCTTTATCCAGGCCTCGGGGATATTGTCCGCATTACGCGTATAGAACTCCGGCGCCACCTGCTGCTCGAGTATCGAGAACAAAGCCTCCGCCTCCTGCTTGTCCAGCGCAGGATCATAGCCGTGTTCGAGACCATCTCCCAATGCCCATCCCACCTCGGGATTATACGCCTCGACCCACCAGCCATCCAGCTCAGAGAGATTGAGCCCGCCGTTAACCAGTACCTTCATGCCGCTGGTGCCACTGGCCTCCCAGGGACGCTGCGGAGTGTTGAGCCAGACATCCATGCCACCCACCAGGTGAGAAGCAAGCAGCATGTCATAATCCGGAAGAAAGATGACATGCCCGGATAAGCCGGTATTATTGATAAATTGGATCCATCTCCTGATCAGGTCCACTCCACCCATGTCGGAGGGAGGCGCCTTGCCGGCAATGACCAGTTGTATGGGCTGCTGGGAATTGGTCAGCAGCCTGACCAGCCTTACCGGGTCCTCCAGCAGAAGATCGGGGCGTTTGTAGGAAACGAAACGCCTCGCGAAACCGATCGTCAGCACATTCGGATCAAAGAGCTTCCGCGCATTGGTTATTGCCTCATCCGACGCACCATAAGATGCCAGCAAAGCCGCCGACCGCTGCCGGATATATTCGATAAGACTCGCCCGCGTTTCATTCCGCATGTTCCAGATCTGCGCATCAGTCAGCTTCTCTATGGATTGTTGAAAGTGCTCTGTAGTGCTCTTCCAGCGATCTTTTTCTATGGTAGCATCTGTCCAAAGCCGGTCGGCAGCTTCCGATTCCCAGCTCGGCATATGAACGCCATTCGTCACATGCGCGATCGGAACTTCCTCCGTCGGCCAGCGCTGGAACAACCCCTCGAAAAGGTGACGGCTCACCTTGCCATGCAGCTTGCTCACACCATTGATGCCGCGGCTGCCATGTACGGCAAGATAGGCCATGTTAAAACTTTCCCTGGGATTGCCGGGGTCCTGACGACCCAACGCCAGCAGCTCGTTCAGCGATATTTTGAGATAATGCTGCGCATACTCCCCAAGATACCAGGTCACAAGCCCCGGATCGAAATGATCAAAACCCGCCGCCACAGCCGTATGCGTAGTGAAGAGATTGCCGGCCCTCGTGACGGCCAGCGCCACCTCGAAGTTCTCTCCCGTCTTTAACATATAGCTCCGGGCGCGTTCCAGCACCGCAAACGCCGCATGACCTTCATTCAGATGACAGACCTCCGGGGATATGCCCAGCTGTTCTAACAGGCGCCATCCACCAATACCCAGCACGATCTCCTGCATGATCCGCATTTCCTGTCCCCCGCCATAGGTTTCACCGCTGATCTCCCGGTGCTCAGGCAGATTCGCCGAATCATTGGTGTCGAGCAGGTATAGTTTTACCCGGCCGACCTTGACCTCCCACGCTCTTATCCAGAGAGGCCGGCCACGCAGCGGGATCTCTACCCGCAGCCATTCCCCGTTGGGCAGCCGCAGGGGAGCGATAGGCAGCTGACCAGGATCGTTATACGGCTTGTACGCCTGTTGATTGCCATATTGGTCGATATATTGCCGGAAATAACCCCGCTGATAAAGCAGCCCTATACCGACAACCGGTACGCCCAGGTCACTCGCAGACTTCAGCTGATCACCCGCCACATTGCCAAGACCGCCGACATAGATAGGCAAAGCTTCGCTAAGCATGAATTCCATGCTGAAATAGGCTACCGTTTTCAGCGCGGCGCCAGGATGGGTTAATTTTAACCAGCTGTCTTCCTCATCCTCCTCTTCCTGCTCGCGGACCAGCGTATTCAGCTTTTCACGGAAGGATGGTGATGACAGCTGCCGCTGCAATTGATCCCCCGAGACCGTTTGTAAGATCAGCCATGGGTTGTGGCTCTGCTCCCATAAAGCCGGGTCCAGCTGCTGCCACAGTTCATCGGCCGTATGATTCCAGGACCAGCGCATATCCAGTGCAAGGCTGGCCAGCGCGTCGAACCCCTCTATCTCCCTTACCTGCGGACTGCACGTGATATTGCCGTAGTATTTTTTGACAATGTTCATAACCGGTAGTTTGTCTTTATAAAATAGTTTTATTTTCCGATCGCCTTATCGACTATCGTCTGCGCCTCTTCAAGGATGCGTGTTAAATGCTTATTGCCATGAAAACTTTCAGCGTAGATCTTGTAGATATTTTCCGTTCCGGATGGTCTCGCCGCAAACCAGCCATTGTCGGTAGAGACTTTTAAACCACCTATAGCGGCCCCGTTCCCGGGGGCATTCGTGAGCATGTATTTGATGGGCTCGCCCGCCAGCTCTTTCTGCGTAATCTGCTCCGGCGCCAGCGCTCCCAGCTTCTTTTTTTGTTCGACACTCGCGCTTGCGTCGATCCGGTCATAGACGGGTTCGCCAAGCTGTTGGGTAAGATCCTGGTAGATCTCGCCCGGATCACAACCCGTCTTTGCCATGATCTCGGCCGAAAGCAGGGCGGGAATAAATCCGTCCTTGTCCGTCGTCCACACTTTCCCGTCACGACGAAGAAAGGCAGCGCCCGCACTTTCCTCCCCCACAAACCCCAGACTTCCATCCAGCAGACCATCCACAAACCATTTGAACCCGACAGGCACTTCGTAGAGCGGCCGCCCCACCCGGGCCGCCACCCGGTCGATCATCTGACTGCTGACCACCGTCTTTCCAACCGCCGCCTTTTCCGGCCAGCCCGGTCTGTTTAAGAATAGGTAGTTGATCATTACACAGAGATAGTGGTTCGGAGGCAGCAGACCCGCTTTTCGCGTGACGATGCCATGACGGTCATGATCGGTGTCACAGGCAAAGGCAATGTCAAATTGATTCCTGCGGTCGATCAGACTTTTCATCGCATAGGGCGAAGAAGGGTCCATCCTGATCTTTCCGTCATGATCGATCGTCATGAACCGGAAAGTGGGATCCACCGTCGTATTCAGAATGCTAAGATTTTTTAGCCCGTATTTTTCCGCGATAGGCCCCCAATAATGGACCCCGGCCCCGCCCAGCGGATCTACCCCCAGGTGGATCGAACTGCTTCTTATTGCTTCCATATCCAGTACATTCCCCAGGTCGTTGACATAGACATTCAGATAGTCGTAGGGGTGAGTCGTCGCCGCCTTCACGGCCCGTTCGTAAGGTACCCGCTGGATGTTCCTGGCTACCCCGTTCGTACCCGCACTTTCAAGGAAACTGTTGGCAGTCTTCTCGACCCATTGCGTGATGACCGGTTCGGCGGGCCCCCCATTTGGCGGATTGTATTTGAATCCGCCGTCATCCGGAGGGTTATGGGAAGGAGTGATGATGATCCCATCCGCGAGACCCGTTGTCCGTCCTTTATTGTACTGAAGGATGGCCAGCGAGACCGCCGGCGTGGGCGTATAGGGTGTCCCGGTGGCGACCATCACTTCCACACCATTGGCGGCAAGCACTTCCAGCGCCGTAGCCTGGGCAGGTGTCGACAACGCATGTGTGTCCATGCCGATGAACAAAGGACCGTTGATACCTTTCTGCTTCCGGTAAAGACAAATGGCCTGCGTGATGGCCAGGATATGTGATTCGTTAAATGAATTTTTGAGAGACGATCCTCGATGCCCCGAGGTACCAAACGCAATTCGCTGTTCAGGTACGGATGGGTCTGGCACTCCTGTATAATAGGCAGTGACAACAGCGGGCGTATTGATAAGCATGGAAGGATCGGGCAGGCTGCCTGCTAAAGGATTTGGCTCCATATTACTGCATTTGATTAGAGTACCCTAAGTTCAGATACTTTCGGCGAATAGAGTCATACAATTGCAGGGATTTAATGTAGATTTCATGTCTTTAACAAACCGCCTGCGACGACGGCAACCCGGCGCTGCATATCAGCAACCCCAATCCTCGCCGCTGCGCAAACCCCTAATCCCTGTAATTCAGCGCCGGCTTACGGTCTCCCAAAAGAGCCTTATATTGATAATTTCCTTTATCCTTATTGAATTCTTCTTTTGCGCGGCTCACCAGCCCCGGATTGGTATAAAGGTCCATTGCCGTCAACGCCATCGTCTTGGCTGCAACCATCATTCCCTTTGTTCCTATCTCCGTACCGCCGCAGGCCGTCGCCTGCCAGCTATGTGCAGGAGTCCCCGGTACCCAGGTCGCAGCACGTAGTCCTACCGTGGGCACGGCATAGCTGACGTCCCCGACATCGGTCGACCCGCCGCCCGCATCCTGTGTTTCCTTCAGCGGCTGTATAGTGCCCGCCGATTCTATAGCCGGAACGGTATAGGTGAATGAGGATTGCAACTTTTTCGCGAACTCCGTCTCCATCGGAGTATAGCTGACGCCGCCTACCCGGAGCAGGTTTTCCTGCATGTCTTCTGCCAGTGTCTTATTCAGCAGGAGATCGTGCGTGCCGCCGATGACCTCATAGTCGACCGTGGTCTGAGTACCGAGCGCCGCGCCTTCCGCCGCTTTTGCCACCCAGTCGAAGATCCGGACCACTTCGTCCTTTTTCGGATGCCGGACATAGTAATAGACCTCCGCAAAGTCGGGTACTACATTAGGGGCCTTTCCTCCGCTCGTGATGACATAATGGATACGGGTTTCCTGGGGGATATGCTCCCTCATCATGTTGACCATATTGTCCATGGCTTCTACGCCGTCGAGAGCCGATCTGCCCCTGTCCGGAGCAGCAGCGGCATGCGCAGACAAACCATGGAAACGGAATTTTGCCGACTTGTTCGCCAGGGCGCTGGTAAGCGTTACGCCGTTGTCCGCGCCGGGATGCCAGTGAATGACGACATCCACGTCATTGAAGAGACCCGCCCTTACCATATATACTTTTCCCGATCCGCCTTCCTCTGCCGGGCAGCCATATACGCGGATAGTGCCGCTTAGCTTTTTTTCCGCGATGAGCTTCTTTATCTCTATTCCTGCCGCAACCGATGCCGTTCCAAAAAGATGGTGACCACAGCCATGACCGGCATTTTTTCCTTCGATGGCCGTCTTTTCCGGAACCGCCTGCTGGGCCAGCCCCGGCAGCGCGTCGAACTCAGCCAGGATGCCTATCACAGGGCTGCCTGAGCCATAGGTGGCGACAAAGGCAGTGGGAATGTCCGCTACACCGGCCTTCACCGCAAAACCGTTGTCAGTAAGGGTTTTTTGTAAAAGAGCCGAGCTCTTCACCTCCTTATAGCCTACTTCCGCATAGTCCCAGATCTGCAGGGCTATCTTTTTGTAGTCGTCGTAATGGGATTGAATATCAGTTATCGCCCTGGACTTCAGGGCCGTGTCGGCAACCGGAGCCGCCATGCCCCCGGATAACGCAACCGGTCCGCCATAAGGCTTCGCGGGCGCGCCCGCAAATGGCTGCGCACACAGGTCGCCGGACGATAATAAACCAACAGATAACAGGAGACAGGTCGTCGCCCGAACCAGGGACAACCGGACAAAGGGAGCGGTCAAATTCATATTGAGTAGCTTTGGTACTACAATATAAGCTACCCCGGCATTCTATACAAATTTCCCCAATACCTTCCCCATCTCGGCGGAGATATGATCATTGGATAAATTGCCAATACTCCCCTCATGCGTATGATGCAGCTGTTTATAGTCGAAATGGAATTCGCCCTTGTCGATCTGGTTGCCGACCTGCTTGTACGCATCCCGGAAAGAGATTCCCTTGTTCACCAGCTCATTCACAGCCTCCACGCTAAAGAGGTATTTGTATTTCTCGTCTTTCAGGATATCATCCTTGATCTGGATATTCGACAACATCAGCCGCATCATTTGCAGACAGGCCTTGCCCTCTTCTATCGCGGGGAAAAGGATCTCCTTGGTCAGCTGCAGATCCCGGTGATATCCCGATGGCAGGTTGTTGATCAGCAATGTCAGCTCGTTTGGCGTAGACTGGATCCGGTTACATTTGGCGCGTATCAGCTCGAAGACGTCGGGATTCTTTTTATGAGGCATGATGCTGCTGCCTGTGGTAAGCTCGGAAGGGAAGGAGATAAAGCCAAAATTCTGGTTGATATACAGACAACAGTCCATAGCCAGCTTGCTCAGCGTGGCGGCTATCGTAGAGAGACCCATCGCTACGATCTTTTCCGTTTTGCCACGCGTCATCTGCGCATACACGGAGTTGTAGTTCAACGTGCGGAAGTGCAACAGCTGAGTCGTCATCTCCCTGTTCAGCGGAAAGGAAGATCCATAGCCCGCACCACTGCCCAAAGGATTTTTGTTGGTCACCTGCCAGGCGGCAGCCAGCACTTCCAGGTCGTCGATAAGGCTTTCGGCATACGCGCCAAACCACAGTCCAAAGGACGATGGCATCGCGATCTGCAGGTGCGTATAACCAGGTAACAGCTTGTCTTTATATTGTTCGCTGAGCTTTATCAGCAGGTCGAAGAGTTCTTTTACTTCGTCCTTCAGCATCAGCACCTGGGCCCGCAGATAGAGCTTGACGTCTACGGCAACCTGGTCATTCCGGCTGCGACCGCTGTGGATCTTTTTGCCGGCTTCCCCGATGCGTTTGGTAAGCAGATATTCCACCTGGGAGTGAACGTCCTCTATGTCTTTTTCGATGACAAAGGAACCCGCGCGGATCTCGGACAGGATCTCGTTCAGCCCGGCATGGATAAGCTGCAGGTCTTCTTTGCTGAGCAGTCCAACGGAAGCAAGCATCTCCGTATGTGCCAGCGATCCCAATACGTCATATTCTGCCAGCAGCACGTCGAATTCCTTGTCACGCCCCACCGTAAAGGTCTCGATCAGGGCCGAGGTGCTGGTGCCTTCCTTACTCCAAAGTTTGTTACCGCTCATAGTTTGAATGCTTTTTTGCCCGCTCGGAACGCGGGGCCTCTTATCAATCGATATATTCTTTAACCTTTGTCACCGTAGGCGGCTGCGCCAATACCGGCCTCAACAGATCAATATACCCTTGTATCCCCAATACTATCTCTTCAATAAATATGTATTCATCCGCCGTATGGCTCCTCGCAGAATCACCGGGCCCGGTCTTCAGCGCGGGAAAAGGCATCAGCGCCTTATCCGATGTAGTGGGACTTCCATAACAGGTCCTGCCCAGTTCCAGTCCCGACAGCACGATAGGATGATCCTGCGGGATCGACGAACTGCGCATCCGCAGACTCCGCGGAGTGACCTCACAACCGACATTTTCTTTTATGATGCCCAACAGTTCCTCGAATGTGTATAGCTCGTTGACCCTTACATCTACTACAAAACGACACTGGGAAGGCACCACATTATGCGCGCGGTTGTCCGTATCGATGACGGTGACACTCATCTTCACCGGCCCGAGGAGATTGGAGACCTTTGGCGCAGAATACGTGCGGAACCATTCGATGTCTGCCAGGGCCTTATAAATGGCATTGTCGCCTTCTTCACGCGCGGCATGCCCGGCTTTGCCATAGCTGATACAATCCAGCACCAGCAAGCCTTTTTCCGCGACAGCCAGCTGCATCTTCGTCGGCTCTCCTACAATTGCCCAGTCTATTTTGCCAAGCACGGGCAACAGCAGCTCGATCCCATTCTGACCCGAGATCTCTTCTTCAGCCGTCGCCGCCAGTATAAGGTTGTGCGAGAGCCCTTCCGCTTCGTAGAAGTAAAGAAAAGTAGATATCAGCGAGACCAGGCATCCGCCGGCATCATTGCTGCCCAGCCCAAAGAGCTTTCCTTCTTTCTCCAAAGGTTGAAAAGGATCGAGCGTATAGGCTTTGTTGGGTTTTACCGTGTCATGATGCGAATTAAGCAGGATCGTGGGTTTCGTTGGGTCGAAGTGTTTGTTCTTTGCCCAGATATTGTTTTGCTGACGGCCCGCGCCGATATTTTTTGCCTTCAGCCATTCGAAGATAATGTCCGCCGTCTTGTCTTCTTCCTTGCTAAAAGAAGGCGTGGCGATCAGTCTTTTCAGGAGATCGGTGGCTTCGGTCTGTAATATTTGGATATTGTCTTTATTCATGTATTATGGTTGTTCCTGAAGAGCCGTCAAGCAGCTGTGGCAGCTCTTCCGCCCTGCCGATGATAACCCTGGCTACTCCACTGCGCAGCGCAGCGAAGGCATTGTCCAGTTTTGGTATCATGCCTGCAAAGATGGCTCCGCTGGTTTTCAGCTCCTCATAATAGGAGCGGTTGATCCGGCCGATCACCGATGCCTCATCTTCTGCATTCAGCAGCACCCCGCTCTTTTCAAAAGAATAGATAAGACTCACTTCAAATGTGGCGCTGAGTCCGCGGGCCAGTTCCTGTGCGATGGTGTCTGCATTAGTGTTCAGCAGCTGCCCCTTCCCGTCATGGGTGATGGGGGCGAAGATAAGGGTCTTGTCAAGTAGCAGCAGACTGGTAAGCAGGCTGGTGTTTACGACATCGACATCGCCGACATAACCATATTCGATACTGGCGTTGGTCCGTTTATGAGAGAGGATGGCATTGCCGTCGGCGCCGGTGAGGCCGATAGCAGGACAGTTGCGGGCCTGCAGCTGCGCGACGATATTTTTATTGATGGTGCCGGCATAGACCATCGTAACGATCTTCAGCGTTTCGGCGTCCGTGATCCGGCGCCCGTCGACCATCTGCTGCTGGATGCCAAGCCCTTCCGCCACCTTGGTAGCCAGCTTGCCGCCGCCATGCACCAGGATCTTCTTCCCGGGCACTGCGGCAAAATTGTCTAAAAAAGCGGCAAGCCTGACTTCGTCGTCGATGATATTGCCGCCTATTTTTATGATCGAGAGTTGCATAGTTTATTATTTGATCCCGCGCCCATCTCCCCATCTCCACCCCGCAACCCGGCGCAGCTTCACCCCATTGCCAAATCTTCCGGCTCCATCACCCACACTACACCTGCCTAGCCCTTATTGCGCAAAATCTCCGCCAGCACCGCCTGCGCCGCCCAAACGCGGTTCGACGCTTCCTGCGTCACAATGCTGTTCGGACCGTCCAATATCTCGTCACTCAACTCTACATTACGGCGTACCGGCAGACAGTGCATCACTTTCGCCTGGTTCGTCAGCTGCAGCTTCTCGCTGGTCAGCATCCATTCGGGGTCATTGGTATAGATCTTCCCGTAGTCGTTGTAGGTGCTCCAGTTCTTCACATAGACAAAATCTGCGTCCTTCAATGCTTCATCCTGGTTGTGCGTGATCGTCGCCCCCTGCGTAAATTTAGGATCTAATTCGTAGTCTTCGGGATGCGTAATGACAAAGTCCGCTTTTCCCCAGGCATTGACCCATTGGGAGAAGCTGTTGGCAACCGCCTGTGGCAGTGCCTTTACATGCGGCGCCCAGGTCAGCACGATCTTTGGTTTGCGAAGGGTGGGTTTGGCACCTAATACCTCATTAATGGTAATTATATCCGTCAAACTCTGCAACGGATGCAGCGTCCCGCTTTCGAGGCTCACGACCGGGATCCCCGAGTATTTAATGAATTGATTGATATAAAGCTCGCTGTAATCCTCCTCCTTGTTCTTCAGTGAAGGGAAGGTCCGGATACACAGCACATCAAAATAATTGCCCATAATGGGGGCCGCATCTTTTACGTGCTCCACCTTATTTCCGCTCATGATAGCTTCCTCTTCAAACTCGAGCGCCCAGCCTTCCTTGTCCACATTAAAGACAATGGGTTCGGCACCCAGGTTCTGTGCGGCGATCTGCGTCGAAAGACGGGTACGCATGCTGGGGTTGAGGAACAACATGCCGATACGCTTGTTCGTACCCAGTTGCCTGTCCTTAAAGGGATTGGCCTTATAAGCCAGGGCCGACTGTACCAGGCTGTCGATGTCTTTTACGTCGTGAGCGGAAATAAAATTTTTCATCATTTGATTGTTATAGCTTGTCCGCCGGCTTCCCGCGGATCCGCAGGGTGCCGGAACTTGTCAGTGTTACTTCGAAACCTTTGTCGATTCCATCTGATGGATCTCTTCCTGCAACGCCTCGAGAAACTCGTCCGCGTCCTTCTTCCGCAGCGCCAGCGAAGGCAGAAGCCGGATCGTATTGGGCTTTGCTTCGCCGGTGAAGATCCGCTGTTCAAAAAGCAGGTTCTTCCTCAGGTCCTTCAGGTTGTCAGGCAGATCGAATCCGATCATCAGACCCTTGCCCCGCACTTTCTGAAGCTGCCGGATCTTCTTTAACTGGGTCATTATATAGGCGCCGGTCTCGGCAGCATTGGCGATAAGATTTTCCTGTTCGATCACTTCCAGAACAGCGAGGGCGGCGGCACAGGCCAGGTGATTGCCACCGAAGGTAGTACCCAGCATCCCGTATTTTGGCTGCAGATGAGGGGCGATGATGATACCCGCTACAGGGAATCCATTGCCCATCCCTTTTGCCATGCTGTAGATATCGGCATCCACACCGGCATGGTCATGCGAGAAGAATTTCCCGCTCCGGCCATAGCCGCATTGAACGCTGTCTGCAATAAAGACCGCATTGTGTTTCTTACAAAGGCTGCTTATCGCCTGCAGGAAAGAGGCCGAAGCTTCCCTGATCCCGCCTACACCCTGGATCCCTTCCACGATGACCGAAGAGATCTGGTCACCCTGGGTATTGAAACATTCTTCAAGAGCCGCTTCGTCATTGAAGGGCAGGAAGATGACATTGTCCGTCTGGTTTACCGGCGCTACGATGGCGGGATTGTCCGTCGCTGCAACTGCCAGCGATGTCCTGCCATGAAAGGACTTTGAGAAGGCGATGACCTTTTTCCGCCCGTTGTGGAAGGAAGCCAGCTTAAGAGCGTTCTCATTCGCCTCGGCTCCGGAATTGCAAAGGAAGAGCTGATAGTCCGGCTTGCCGGAGACCTTCCCCAGCTTATCAGCCAGCTCTACCTGTAAAGGGATATGGATCGAGTTGGAATAGAAGCCCACTTTATTGAGCTGATCGGTAATACGTTTCACATAATGCGGATGGGTATGCCCGATGGAGATGACGGCATGCCCGCCATAAAGATCAAGATATTGCTGTCCTTCCTGGTCCCAGACATAAGAGCCCTTTGCCTTGACGATCGTAATGTCATTCAGAGGATAAACATCAAATAGTTTCATATAAATAAATTTTTAAAAGGCATTTGCTTTGAGATGCAGCCCGGTCGTCTCTTCGAATCCAAAGAGCAGGTTCATGTTCTGAACCGCCTGCCCCGAGGCTCCTTTGAGCAGATTGTCAAGAGCGGAATGCACCACCAGCTGCTGCCCCGCCTGTTCCAGCTGGATCAGGCACTTGTTCGTACCCACCACCTGTTTCAGGGAAATAGGTTTTTTCGAGACGATGGTAAAAGGGTGACCACGGTAAAAGTCTTCATAAAGGGCCATCACTTCCGCCGGGCTTTTCCCGATCTTTAATTGAGAGGAGACAAAGATGCCGCGCGTAAAATCACCGCGCCACGGGGTGAAGTGAACGTGCGCGCCGGCCTCTCCGCCGGACCGTTGGCGCCCCTCGGCCTCGGGCGCCCGTCCGGCTTCCAGCTGCTGCAGCGATTGCCCAACCTCTTTCATATGCTGATGCGTCAGCGTCTTATATGCCTGTATATTATTAGCCCTCCAGGAAAAATGCGAAGTAGCCGACAACGACTGCCCCGCACCGGTAGAGCCTGTGATCCCCGTACTATAAACGTCCCCCAGCAATCCCGCCCCCGCCAGCGGCAGCAGCCCCAGCTGTATCGCCGTAGCAAAACAACCCGGGTTCGCAATGCCATGAGCCGAACGTATCTCCTCCCGGTTCAGCTCCGGAAGCCCGTAGACAAACGGATGCCCATTGACCTGCGGCCGCTCTCCACCGTTATGCAGACGATAGTCCTGCGAAAGATCGATGATCAGCACGCCATCAAGACCCGCGCCCGATTCATCAAGGAATTTCTTCGCCTCCCCATGCCCCACACAAAGAAAAACGACGTCTATCTCATTGTGCCACTCCGCATCGAATTTCAATTCCGTATCGCCCAGCAGGTCCTCATGGACGTCATAAACGCTTTTCCCGGCATTGCTCTTACTATGAATGAACTTTATGTCCACGCCAGGGTGGTTGATCAACAGCCGGATCATTTCCCCGCCTGTATAACCTGCACCACCTATAATGCCTGCTCTTACTTGTCTCATATTTTATCGTTTGTAAGTATTCTGTCTCCCGCAGTCGATGGCTGCGAACATAGAATGAATTCAAGGTCTTCTTCTGTCTCGTTGATTATCCGATGGCGAAGCAATGGCGCAATTTCCAGTCCCTGCTGAGCCGCCACCGTCACCCGCCCATTAGCCGCAGGTCCGGCGCCAATACCCCCTGCGCCAATATCGTCGCCGCCAATACCCCCGCCGCTAGCACCATCGCCGCCAGCACCCCCGTCGCCGGAGAACTCAAAAACGGCCGTGCCCTTCAGGATAAAGAAGAATTGCCGCGCAAGCTCGTGATAATGTGACTCCTCCGCCGTGTGCGGCGGCATCCTTTCCATCTTTACGGAAAGATCAGGCTGGTCCACAAAATTCCATCCATCACAGTTGTCTCCCCAGAGATAGTGTTTCAGCGGATTCAACCGCGAAACGACCGGGTTCATTTATTACTGTCATTGACCTTGTGGAAAATAGAGGTCTGGTTGCCGAAGATCCGGGCAAAACCTTTCACGTCCTCCCCGCTGAACCCCTTATTCATTTCCCCGTAGCTGCCGAACTTGCTGCTCATCAGGTCATGGGCGCTTTCAATGCCGGTCACCGTATATCGATAGGGTTGGAGGGTAACAAAGACTTTGCCGCTGACAGTGGTCTGGGTGTCTTCCAGGAATTTTTCGATGTTGCGCATCGTGGGGTCCAGCATCTGACCTTCATGCAGCCAGTTGCCGTACCAGCTGCTCAGCTGATCCTTCCAGTAGAGCTGCCACTTGGTAAGCGTATGTTTTTCCAGGAGATGATGCGCCTTGATGATGATGATGGGCGCCGCGGCTTCAAAACCAACACGGCCCTTGATCCCGATAATGGTGTCGCCGACATGGATATCCCGGCCTACCCCATAGGGTTGTGCAATGGACTGCAGCAGCTGGATGGCCTCGACCGGATTACCAAAAGACTTTCCATCAACGCTGCGCAGCTCGCCCTTTTCAAATCCCAGCTCCACCTGGCGGGTGCCGGTAGCCGTGACAGGGGTAGGCCATGCCTCTTCTGGCAGGTATTCCTTCGAGGTCAGGGTTTCCTTGCCGCCGACCGAAGTGCCCCAAAGCCCTTTATTGATGCTGTATTTGGCTTTTTCGACATTCATCTCCACGCCATTCTCTTTCAGGAATTTTATCTCTTCCTCACGGCTCAGCTTCAGGTCGCGGATAGGAGTGATGATCTCTACTCCGGGTATCATTTGCTGGAAGACCATGTCAAAACGTACCTGGTCATTGCCCGCGCCCGTGCTGCCATGGGCGACAAAGGATGCGCCGGTCTTTTTCACATGATTGGCTACAGCTATCGCCTGCACCATCCTCTCCGCACTGACACTCAACGGGTAAGTGGCATTCTTCAGGACATTGCCATAGATCAGGTATTTGATACAGCTTTCATAATATTCTTTGGTCACATCCACACACTCGAAAGAGGTCACTCCCAGGCTTTTTGCACGGGCCTCGATCTGAGCCACTTCTTCTTGACTGAATCCGCCGGTATTCACCGTCAGGGCATGTATCTCCAGATTTTTGACCTTCTTCAGGTAAACCGCACAATACGTAGTGTCCAATCCGCCGCTGTATGCTAATACGACTTTATTGCTCATGTCGGGTAGATAGTTGTTGTTTAGAAATTAAAGAAAGTATGAAATAATGATTTGTGCCGGACGCCGCTGTTGCCGGATTTGACGGCGGGTTCATGGCTTTCCGCATGATGTTTCATGAAAGGCGCCAGCAGCTTCCATTGCTTGATCCGCATAAACCGCTCGTAGAGCTTCGAGTGCTTCTTAAAGTCCTCTTTTGTTTCCTCCGGCTCGTAATGGTCCTTGGGATCATACAGCATGGCCGTACACATACAGTTCTTTCTCTCCTTGCTCATAAGGATCTCATAGTTGACACAGCTTTTACAGCCCGCCCAGAAGGCATCGTCCTGGGTCAGCTCGGAATAGGTCACCGGCTCGTATCCCAGTTCGGAGTTGATCTTCATAACGGCCAGACCCGTAGTCAGACCGAAGATCTTGGACTCAGGATAAGTCTTGCGGCTCAGCTCGAAGATCTTCTTCTTGATCTGTTTCGCCAATCCGCTTTTCCGGAAAGATGGGGAGACGATAAGCCCCGAATTGGCTACATATTCGCCATGGCTCCAGGTTTCGATATAACAAAAACCTGCCCACACGCCGTCATCTGTAAAGGCTATGACAGCCTTGCCTTCGCGGATCTTTTCTTTTACATATTCCGGACTGCGTTTGGCAATGCCGGTGCCCCGGGCTTTCGCGGAGGATTCCATTTCGTCAACGATGATCTGGGCGAAGTCCTGGTGGGATTCGTCGGCTATAACTATTTGAAAGTGTTGTTGTTGTTCCATGATTCTAAAAAACGCTCTTAATGAAGAATACCTTTCATTCCTGGAATGAAATGATCAATGGCCGGACAGAGATTGTTCCGTTACGACAGCGGTCGGTGTATGGAAGTAGTATCAACGTCGCACCCAAAAGGGAATCGGGCGAAGAGAAAAAACTGTGCTCAAAGGCGCAGCAAAAAACCCACGCTTATTGAAGGCGTGCAATATCACTAGGGAACGTGATATGGGTGAGTTTTTTTTCATTTCAGTGTTGATGAAATTGTTGTAAATATTTTTACAACGCAAAGAAAGACAATTTTTGGGATCATGGAGGTTTTATCAGGAAATTTTATGTAAAATTTATAAGGCAAATCCGGACCACTGCCTTTATAAAGCGTTGATTCCCAGTTTTAACATAATTTTCGGGCCCCAATATTGCCCAATTTCAGAACCTTTAGGCAACTTCAGACTGACCAAACGCATTCTACTGCTATGCTCCATCACCTGAAATTGACCCTCCGCCGGCTCCTGCGTCACAGCAGCCATTCCCTCATCAATATTCTGGGTCTGGCCATCGGGATCACTTCCTGTCTGCTGATCTATCTGTATGTGCACGACGAACTGTCCTATGACGCCTACAACCTGAAAAAGGACCGGATCGCCCGGATCACAGCCACCTTCCATACTCCTGAATCCGGCACTCCTCTCGCCATCACGCCCATCCTGCTTACCCCATTCCTGATCCGGGATTTTCCGGAGATCGAGTCCGCTGTCCGCCTTCAGCCCGCCGATGTTGCTGTCCGGCAAGGCAGCGAGGTGTTCAAGCAGAAAGATCTTTGTTACTCCGAACAGTCCATCTTCAACGTTTTCACCTTCACCTTCCTCGAAGGTTCCGCCAAAGACGCGCTGACAAGCCCCCGATCCATGCTGCTCGCCCGTAGTCTCGAAGAAAAATATTTTGGCAGATCCCGGGCCCTCGGCAAAACGCTTATTTGCGATGGCCAGGCGTATAAGATCACAGGCGTCATCGCAGACCGGCCCGCGAATTCGGATATCCCCATTCTCGGCCTGCTATATAAGGATTTTTCGACCGCCAGTTCCTGGGTTGGAGACGACTTCTCCGTCTACACTTTCGCGCTGTTCCGGAGCAGACCCGACTGGCCCCATTTTACCAGCCGCCTGCCGCAGCTGGAGAAATATGCCCTGCCGCAGCTGAATGACGGCGGCACAAAAGGCTACCGCATCAGCTACCAGGCCGAGATGCTGAAAGACCTGCATTTCAGCGCCGGCAAGCTCGGCGATACGCCAAAAGGCAACCACCAGTTCAATACCATCTTCTCCGTCCTGGCCATCTTTATTTTAGCGATCGCCCTGCTCAATTATATCAATCTTTCCACTACAAAGGCTATCGAAAGAGCAAAGGAGGTGGGTGTCCGCAAGGTCATCGGCGCAAGACCTATCCAGCTGGTAGGACAATTCCTGGGTGAATCCTTCCTGCTGATCATTATCGCGCTGCTCATCTCCGTCGCCTTATCCGCTGCCGCCATCCCCTTGTTCAATAAAAGTCTCGATACGCACCTCAGTCTTGGCGGCTGGCATACGCTGCTCTTTCTGGCGCTGCTCTTCCCGCTGATCGTGGTTGGGGGAGGTCTTTATCCCGCTTTTGTCCTGTCAGCGTACGCTCCGATCAAGGTGTTGAAGGGTGACCGGGGGTACCGAAGTTCTAGTGGAAAGGGCAGGGGCATTGTCCTCCGAAAAGTGCTTACAATGCTGCAGTTCGTCATCGCGCTGGGCATGCTTACGGGTACCGCCGTTATCTATAGCCAGATGCAGTACATCGCGCACAAGGATCAGGGCGTCGACAGGAACCAGGTGCTCAATATCGTACTGCCGGATACTGACAGTGTCCTGCAAAGCCGGTCGAAGGCCTTCTGCGATGCCTTGAGGCAGGAGAGCAGTGTCCGGGAGATGACGGTAGGCAGCGGACTGCCGCTCGAAGGTGCCTCGCTGGGTACGACGACGGTCTGGTCAGACAACGGGAAGAAAAGGGATATGTTGTGCCGTTATTATTTGATCGATCCGCAATTCCTGTCCATGCTAAAGATCCCTGTGATCAAAGGGCGAAATCTGTCCGACAGCTTCAGCACCGACAAGACCGAAGCTTTTGTCGTCAACGAAGCATTGGTATCCAAAATGGGCTGGAAGAACCCCATTGGCCAGCGTATGGAAGCCGGGGACCGTAAAGGACGGGTCATCGGGGTTATACGAAATTTTATTTCCGGCTCTTTGCACAATGCCATCGAGCCAACGGCCATGATCTATACATACCCACGCGCAACCGCTGTGCTGGTCAAACTGACGCCGGCCACCCTGCCCCGTCTGAAAGAAATCTGGAAAGCGCATTTCCCCGACCTGCCATTCGACTATTCCTATTTGGACAAAGAATATATGGAGCAGTATGATAAGGACAGGATGACAATGTTCCTGTTCAACGCTTTTAGCGGGCTGGCGATCTTTTTATCCTGCCTCGGGCTGTATGGGCTCGTGGCTCTCGTGACGTTGCAGCGCACAAAAGAGATCGGGGTCCGGAAAGTGCTGGGGGCTTCGCTGCTGCAGCTGATGACCTTGCAATCAAAAGATCAGGTAGTGCTTATCGTCTGGGCGGCGACTATAGCCCTCCCTCTCGCGGGCATCGCAGGACAGCGCTGGCTGTCTACTTATGCCTGGCATGCTCAGCTATCGGTGTGGATCTTTGTCTGGCCGGCGGTGGTGATCCTGCTGCTGGCGCTGGCGGTGACAGGTCTCAGGGTCCTGCGTTCGGCACTGGCTAACCCGATCGATAGTTTGAGGATGGAATAGATTCGCGCACACTGCAGGCTGCTTCAGGCAATCATGCTGCTCGAATCGGCCGGCCCGCACCAGGCGCCCCGTCCGCACCAGGCGCCCGAGCCGCCGCAGCGCTAAACCTCCTTCACCGGCACCGAATGCACCGCCGCCGCCATTTCTCTGATAAGCGATGTCTCCTTTTCGATGGCATTTCCCACCACTATGACATCGGCGCCGGCCTTACAGTTGAGATAGGCCTTCTCCGCATCCCGGATCCCGCCGCCGACTACAAGAGGAATTTCGATATGGCTGGCTACACTGGCGATCATTTCCTCGCGGATAGGATGACGCGCCCCGCTGCCGGCGTCCATATAGATCAGCTTCATGCCCAGCATCTCTCCCGCCATCGCAGTACAAAGGGCAATCTCATTCTTGTCCGCAGGGATAGGCGATGCATTGCTGATATAGCTGACGGTCGTAGGAGCGCCTCCGTCAATGACCATATATCCGGTGGAGATGATCTCAAGCCCGCTTTTGCGTACCGCGGGCGCAGAAATGACATGCTGACCAATAAGCAGTTCCGGGTTACGACCCGAGATCAGGGATAGATAAAGAAGTCCGTCGGCATACCGGGACACCTGGGAAGGAGTGCCGGGAAAGAGGATGACAGGGATCGAACAAGCGCTGCGGATCTGCTGCACAACCTCATCAAGATGATTGGAAATGACCAGGCTGCCCCCAACAAACAGATAATCCACTTTCGCACTGACGGCCAGACTTGTCAATTCTTCAATTTTCTCAGCATTCACATTGTCCGGATCGATCAATACGGCGAAGGATTTTTGCCCCCTCTTCTTCTTAGCCAACAAGGTTTCATAAATAAATTGCTTCATTCGCTGTTGCCGTTGGTGGTGATACAAAAGTGCGAAATCTTTTCGGCTTTTTTAAGGGGGTTTCGACGAAATAACAATTGGGACTTTAGCAGGATAAACACGCGCGTAAATTCCCCATATATTTACGAAAATAATACATATATCTGTATTATTCATCCGGAACTTGATTTTTAGTATTTGAAGAATCACCCTCCTTTTGGTAAATTGCACGCAACCCAAAAACTATTTGCCAAAATGGCATTTTTGCTATGATGACTATTGTAAAGGGCTCTTTTTTTACTGTAGCACTTTTTTGCTCTCTTTTTCATAGCTGCGTTTCCTATGCACAGGCCTATGGGCTAGGCTTTCACAGTCACAATGAAGTACAGGATAAAAGGACCTCACTTGATCTTTTTCCCTCGGGTACGTATTGCCCGGGCGGGGATTTCGAGTTGTCCTTTGAGCTGAGCTTCCTTCCAGGTCATGACGCATATTTCGGTTATATATTCAGGCTAATAAAGGACGACCGGGAAAATATAGATTTTATTTACGACGAGCGCTCCAACCTGCACCGACGCTTTAAGATGGTGCTCGGCGATGCCCTGACGCCGATCGCTTTTGATCTCGACAGCAACCGGATGTTCCGGAAATGGAATAAGTTCCGGGTAAAATTCGACCTCCACAACGACAGGGTCATTTTTTTTAATGACAGTAACAGCTATGTGCAGGAAAAGGTCGGGTTTTCTACCAACAGCTGTTTCCGGCTGTTTTTTGGAACCAACCAGTACAAGCAATTCCAGGTGACGGATGTCCCGCCGATGAAGATCCGCAATGTTCAGCTGTCTAAAAAGGGGGCTGTGCAGTTCAGCTGGCCGCTGGATGAAAAAGATAGCCTGGTGGCCCACGAGCTGGTTAACAATGCCGACGGCAGGGTCCTGAACCCGATCTGGATCCGTAACGAGCATTATGCCTGGAAAGAAGAGCAGGATGTGTTACTCAACGGATACGCCAGCGTAGCGTTCAATGCCGAAAAGGGGCAGCTCTATATTGCAGACGCGGATTCCCTTCTGACATGGTCGGTGGCCAACGGCAGCCTGTCCGGGTTCGCCTATGCGACGGGCCCCCAGCCCCTCTTACGGGGAAATCAATCTCTTTATTCTCCTTTGACCGCTACATTATATAATATATATATCGATCAGCGGCTGGTGACAGCCTTCGATTTTAAGCGCTCCGTCTGGGATAAGGATCATCTGCCGGGGCCCGTGACAGACTTCTGGCATTTTAATAAGTTCTTTTCCAGTTATGACACATCCATTTACTGCATCGGCGGTTATGGACATTTTCAATACCGGAATATCATTTTCCGGTACCATCTTCCCTCCCATACCTGGGATACCGTCACCCGTTACGGGGATTACCTGGTGCCGAAATATCTTTTTGCGCTGGCCGCCACCCCGAATACCGATTCAGTTTATATGCTGGGTGGATATGGAAGTCAAACCGGCCAGCAGATCCTCAACCCCCAGAGCATTTATGATATGATGCTTTTTGATGTCAAAAAGAAGCTGTTCAAAAAACTTTTTGAGATAAAACCGGAAGGGAAAGACTTTGCTTTCGCCAACTCCCTCGTGCTCGACCGGCGGAACCAGACTTATTACGGACTTATCTTCCCCAACTCGAAGTATGCCAGCCACCTGCAACTGATAAAAGGTTCTCTTTCCAACCCGTCCTATCAACTCGTGGGAGATACCATACCATATTCCTTCCACGACGTAACCTCCGCCTCAGACCTCTTCTTCGACTCTGCATCGGACAGATTTGTGGCCGTCACGCTGTTGACAGACTCGCTGAAGCGGACACACGTTCACATCTTTTCACTGACCGGGCCGCCGGTAACCGCAGGCAGTCCGTATCCGGCTGTTTTAGAAAAACACCAGCCCGGCTATATAAAATACGCCCTTGGCGCACTATCGATCTTAGCAATAGGAGCCATATCCCTGTTGTGGCGTCGCAGAGCTTCGAGAGCAGTACCAGCGCAATCGGCGTCACCTGGGTCAGCATCATCACCACTGCCCGCACCGGCGCCCGCACCGGCGCCGGCTCCACAACCCGCACCAGCGCCGGCGCCAGCACTCGCACCAGCACCGGAAACCGCAACACCGGAAGCCCCATCCAACACTCTTTACCTTTTTGGAGAGATGCAGATCTTCGACAAGGACGGCATAGACATCACCCGCCAGTTTACCCCACTGATCCGCGAGCTCTTCCTCCTGATCCTGTTGTATTCCGTCCGGAAAGGCACGGGAGTCAGTTCGGACAAATTAACCGAGATCCTCTGGTCCGACAAATCTACCCAAAGCGCCCGCAACAATCGCTCCGTCAACATCGCTAAACTAAAAAGCCTGCTCGACAGACTGGAGCATGTCCAGCTCTCAAAAGACACCGGCTATTGGAAGATAGACTTCGACCCTGCATTCATCCGGCTGGATTACCTGTCCTACCTGGCCATCGTAAAGGATAAAAAGGAGCTTAACAAAGAAAGGATCAATCAGTTGGCCGGGATCACCCGGCGGGGCGGTTTCCTCACCAATATCGAATATGAATGGCTGGATGAATATAAGTCCGAAGTTTCCAATGAGATAATTGATACCTACCTGCATTTCGCCCATTCCATCCCGATAAAAGAGGATCCGGACTTCCTGGTCCGGCTGGCGAATTACATTTTTTACTTCGATGCCGCCAACGAGGACGCCATTGCACTCAAATGTAAATCCCTCGCATATACAGGGAAACATTCATTGGCCAAGGCCGCTTTCGACAATTTTGCCCGCCAGTACAAAACCATCTATGGCGAAGAGTACGGGAAGGATTTTCAGGAGTTACTGGAGTCTTAAATGGTATTCTCCCACTAATTTGCCCCTAATAGGCTTATTAACATGAAAAAAGCGCGTGATTCCGGCCCGCTTAATTCTTTATTAATCATTTTTTATTCTCCCCCACTATACTTTCACCCCTGCTATGTCGACCGGGGCTGACGACCCGGATCTGTAATAAACAAAACCAATCATAAAACTAACGATTATGCGATTTGTCTTGCCACTGCTAATTCTACTATTAGCGATTTCGACAGTTTATGCTCAAAAAGTCACCGTTAAGGGCCGGATAACGGACGACAATCTCAAACCGCTCGCCGGCGCTTCCATCAACGTGAGGTCCACTACGACCTCAACCCTCAGTAAAGAGGATGGTACTTTCTCGATCTCAGTGCCCGACCCTCAGACGGCCCTGCTCGTCGTTTCCCATATCGGTTTTGCCACAAAAGAGGTTCCCCTGAAAGGAGACCGGGAAGTACAGATAGTCCTTACCCAGTCACAGGACAAGTTGGGAGACGTCATCGTCGTCTCGGCGATGGGGCTTAGCCGCAAACAGAAATCTGTCGGTTATTCCAGTCAGACGGTAGACGTGGATAAATTGACAGAGGCCCGGGATGTCAACATTACCAATGGACTGGCGGGTAAGGTCGCCGGCCTGCAGGTGACCACGACAGGCCAGCCCGGCTCCTCCACCCGCGTAGTCATCCGCGGAGAGAACTCCATGACGGGCAATAACCAGCCGCTTTGGGTGGTGGATGGCGTGCCTATCAATAATGATCCCGGCGACGCACCCGGCAGTTTTGCCGCCAACGGAAATATCGATTATGGCAACGGCGCGGCTGACCTCAACCCGGACGATATCGAGTCCATCACGGTGCTAAAAGGCCCCAACGCTGCTGCCTTATACGGATCGAGGGCCGCCAATGGAGCCATCCTTATCGTTACCAGGAAAGGGAAGATCGGGGATAAGAACCTCGGTATTGCCGTCAATCAGAATACTTTATTCAATACGATTACAGAGTTTCCCGCTTATCAGAACGAATATGGGGAAGGAGGCAATGGCCGGATGGTCACCAACGCCAACCTGATCATCCCCGGCACAGGCGCCGTCGACATGGGCAACAACGGTACTACCTGGGGTATGCCGATGCTGGGCCAGCCATTCAATGACTTTTCCGGAAAGCCTATTCCCGGCGGTTATTCCCCGCAGCCCAATAATGTCAGTAAGCTTTATAAGACCAGCGTAACCAATACGTCCAACATTTCTATCAGTAAAGGAGACCAGGTCAGCGCCTTCCGGCTCTCCTATACCAATACGTATAGCAATGACGTCATGCAGAAGCAGAACCTGATCCGAAAACACAATCTGAGCCTCACCGTTAACCGGAAGTTTGGCGACTTCATCACCATGGATTCCTGGATCATGTACACAAACCAGGACACAAAGAACAGAACTCCCCGCAACCTCGACGCGGCCAGCCCGATGGCAGCCTATGTCTACATGCCCCGCAGCACCAACATCAATTACCTTACACCCTGGGCTAATGCGTTGGGTAACTCGGCGTCGTTTGGAACGATCAACCAAACGGAGAATCCGCTCTGGTCGATCAATGAGAACAGCAATGAGGATACGCACAACCGGCTTATCGGAGGTATCCGTGCGAATGTCCAGCTTAGCCGCCCCCTGAGCTTCCGCCTGCAGGCTGCCGGTGACCTCGACTTTGTCAACGCCTATCAATATAAGGAGCTCGGTGGGCTGAAGACTCCCAATGGGTCTTATAGCAATTATATGCAGAACAATCTCAACTGGGATTACCAGGGCATCGTCAGCTACAACGGCCGGTTCGGAGACGATTTTACCCTTACCGCCAACGCCGGCGCCGAGCTGGCCAATTTCAGCAATCTTACCCGTAGCGCCAGCATCAGCGCCCTGCTGGTGCATAATATGCCTTCCATCTCCAATAGCAATTCCGTTCCTTCGGTCAGCGAGGGGAAGCAGACCACCCAGACACAGTCCATATTCGGCAACGCCACCCTGGGTTACCGGGATTTCCTCTTCCTGGACGTGACGGCCCGCAACGACTGGTCCTCGACCCTCCCGATCAATAACTGCTCTTTCTTTTATCCTTCGGCAAGCGGCAGCTTCCTTTTTACCAATTTTATCCGTAATAAGAGCATCCTCAATTTCGGTAAGCTCCGGGCCTCCGTTGCCCAGGTAGGCAACTCCGCTCCGTTCGGTGCGTTGCTGAATACTTACGGCGGCAGCGTTCTCTTTCTTGGCAATCCTTATATAACCTATACATCGCGCCTTAATAATCCGCTTCTCAAACCGGAGCAGACCGTATCCACCGAAGCAGGTATCGACCTTAATTTCCTGAGAGACCGGATCATCTTTAGTGGTACCGTTTACCGCTCGGTGGCCACCAACCAGATCATAACAGCCACGACCGCACCTGAGACCGGCTATACGTCCCGGTTCCTCAATGCGGGTAAGATGACCAACAAAGGCGTCGAAATGTCCGTGAACGCAAAGATCATCCAGACAAATAAATTTACCTGGAACCTGCTGGCCAACTGGTCGATGAACCGCAGCAAGGTAGTGACCCTGGCCGACGGTGTCAATAGCCTGAGCCTGGGTTCCAACCTCGGCGTGACCATTGTCGCAAAGAAAGGCCTGCAGTACGGAACGATGGTAGGCAACGGACCTTATAAAGTAGGCGATACCATCCTGGTTTCAGCTAACGGCCGTACCATCGTCGATCCCAATCTCGTCGTAGGAAATTTCCATCCGGACTGGATCGGTTCAATAGGTTCTCAATTCCGCTACGCCGGTTTCGACTTGTCCGTCCTGTTCACCGTCAAAAAGGGCGGACAGATCTATTCCGCTTCATACGGCCGCGCCAACTTCAACGGTGTAACGGTGCCCAGCCTCTATGGCCGGGACGCCTGGCTGTTCAGCAGCCTGATCCTGGGAGAGACAACTAATGAACAGATGGGCATCGGGCAGACAGTGGGCAATACCGTTACAGCCTATGCCGATGCCAATCGCCCCAAGGGCGCCCGGTATACCAATGCGTATTTTCAGAAGACAAACCCGGACGGAACGTATGCGCTGGATAAGAATGGCCGGTATATACCCGGTAAGCCGAGCCCCATCTGGATGAACCCAACGACCTATGAGTCGGATATGACGCTCAATAACGTGCCGGCACTGACCTTCGATGCAACCAGCGTCAAGCTTAGCGAGCTGATCTTTGGATATACCTTCCCCCAGCAGCTGTTTGGTCGCGTACCGATCCGCGGTCTGCGCCTGGCATTCGTAGGCAGAAATCTCTGGACGCTGCTGAAGCATACGCCCCAGGGCATCGATCCGGAGGCTGCCAATAATTCCGGTAATGCACAAGGTATCGAGGCCGGCGGCTCCTTCCCGTATGCTACCTATGGTTTTGACTTAAAAGTAACTTTCTAAACTTCCTGCAATGAAACGAACTATCTATTTATACATGGCGCTGGCAGGTCTGCTTACTGCCTGTACAAAAAATTTCACGCAAAAGAATACCGATCCCAACCAATTCCTCATCGTTAGCCCCGAAGCCACGATAGAGTCGGCAGTCAGAAGCCTCAACAACCAGATGGCGAATTATAATGCGACCAAATACTGGGATATATCCAACCAGGTCATCATTGGCTCCCGGTATGATGTAACCGATGGCGGCCTCTGGCAGACAGCCTATGTCAACGTGCTGGAGAACCTGAAACAGATTGAGGCGAATTATGGCAGCGATACGGCTTACAACAACAGGGTGCAGATCGCCCGCATACTGGAATGTTACACCTACTCGATCCTGACGGGTAATTACGGTCCGATACCCATCACCCAGGCCAATAATCCCAACAACCTGTCGACCATTCTTTTTGAAAGCGAAGACTCCGCGTATAGTTATATCCTGACCAACCTGAAGGACGCCACCTCCAAAATAAAATTGACCGGTGACAGGCTTAGCTACGATGTGATCTATCCGGGCGGGACCATCACGAACTGGATCAAGTTTGCCAACACACTTCGTCTGAAAATTGCCCTGCGTTGTATGCGGAATATGGGAGCCCTGGCGACCAGCAATATCCAGGATGTAATGGGTAACGAAGCAAATACGATCAGTGCAGAGACCGAGTCGGCAAAAATGAGCTATGAAAACGTCACCAGTAACTATAATCCTTATTGGATCAAATACGTCCAGCCCAACACCTATTACCCGTATAACCCGACTGCCTCCGGCGTTCCCCCAAAAATGGCCGACAACCTGCAGGCCTTCTTCCGCAGCTACAACGATCCGCGGATGACGGTATTCTTTGATTCCGTACCCCCGGCCAACCGTTTTATTATTACAGATACGCTCACCAGCACCGCAGACGATTCGCTGCGGGTGGTTACCTATCCCATTCCTTACCTGGGAACGCCGCTGGCCGCGCCCGGGACACTTAACAGCTGGATCAGTCTCGCCGGCCAGACCAATCCCATCGGCAGCCTCAATAACAAAGCCTATTCCAATATCGCGCCTTCCATCGTAACCAACCCCTCCCGGCCCATTATGATGCTGGGTTATGCAGAGACCTTATTCATGAAGGCAGAAGCGGCGATCCTGGGGTATGGAGGTTCGAAGTCGGCGGAGCAGTATTACAACGCCGGCATAGACGCGACTTTTGCTTTCTGGGGAATACCGTCTGCCGCCGCAACTACCTATAAGAACACCAATGGCATCAAGTTCGGAACGGCCGGCACAGGGTACAATAATTTTACCGGCCTCGTCAATTTCAGCATTCCCCAGGCTGACATTAACAAGATCTGGATCCAAAGATGGATGACCTATTTCCCCGATCAGTCCTTCGATTCCTGGTGTCTGATAAGACGTACCCGCTTCTTTTCTTTTGCTCCCAACACAAATCCCGGAGGGTACAGCAGCTATTCCATTCATCCTACCTATATGGATATTCCCGGCCGGTCCTCGTATCCTAATTCCCCTACTCAGTCAATTCAGCAGCTGAATCCCAACGGGTATCGCAGCGCACTGCAGGAGCTGGGGACAACACGTCCCGATGATTTCGATCCGGACCAGCAATTACATTTCGCTCTGCCGTTCACGGTGCCCAACTGGACCAACCCCAACGCCTTTTATGATCTCAATTATCTCAAAAAATGGTATGGAACGACCATCCAGTCGCTGCAGGCTGCCGCGGCCAGCGGTGGATTTAAATATGGTATAACAACGACTTACCATCCTTAATATAAACCTGCGGCTCATCGCTGCATCACTATAAAAAATGAAGTATATGTTATTCGTCAATCATTGTATAAAGACCACCGCACTTCCCGCACTCGTGGTTATCCTTCTTTTTTCCTGTAAAAAGAATAATACCGGCCCCTCCGCCTCGGACAATTTCCTGAACTATAAGATAAATGAGATCCCCGTCACACAGGATTATGTCGTGGGCGCCTTCTATTATGACTTCAACGGCTTCAACACCGCTATTACGGAGGTGCCGGTAGTTGGCAAGTACTCCATGCCCGGTGGAGTGATCCCGCCAAATATCATGACCCAGCACATAACACAGGCGGCGGCAGGAGGCATCGATTATTTCGTGTTTTCCTACCGCTCGGCCAATAAGGATGCCGCCAACTGGAAGGCCGACTCCTCATTGATCCAATCCTTTGTCAATGTAAACACGACCAATATGAAGTTCGCCCTTCAATACAACTGGTCCGGTAGTTCCTATGCTGTGACCAATGCTGCGCCGCTGGAGAGCAACGCTACCAAACTGAACCAGTTCTTCAACGATATCACACGGACCGCCGGGTTCATGAATAATGCCAATTACATGAAGGTTAACGGGAAGACCCTGCTCCTCATCCAGAATGCACAGGTACTCTATTCCAATAATAATGTCGCTATTTACGACACGCTGCGCAGCCGCCTGTCGGCCCTGGGTTTTACTATGTACATCGTAGGCATGCAGGACCGCTGGACGCCGCCGGCCCGTTATCCGTTCCGGTATGTCAATTGCGTAGATGCCATTTACCATCAGTCGTTCAGCACACAGCTGAATTCGTGGGACCTCTGGTATGTGCTGCCCCAGGCCATGGATCAGAACTGGGAATATTCCCGGAAGTATTTTGCCGACAGTATGCACGTCTCCTATGTGCCCAATATCAGCCCCGCTTACAACTGGCTGATCACAAACCCGTCTTCCCTGAACCCCAGCTACCCGAGAACAGACAGCGGGGCCATGTACAAACAGTTGTGCAACGTGGCAAAGATGAATGCTGATAATTCGACACGGCTGGTCCTGATAGATTCCTGGAATAGCTGGGCAGATGACTCGCAGCTGGAGCCGGCTACAGATTATCAAAACCGGTATTTGGATATAACAAAAAAGGAGTTTAAGAAATGATGAAAAACTATTGGCTTACCCTGATCGTCCTGAGTATCCTGAATGACACCCTGGCTCAGAACGGCTCGCCGGCGCAGCGTGTATCCCCTGCTCAAAATGGCTCGCTGGCGCCGAGTATCGCCTCTGCTCAAGATGTCAACTCTGGTCAGACAAAACACAGTGCCTCCTCTCAATTCCCCAGTTACAAAGGTCTTGTGATGGCCGGTTACCAGGGCTGGTTCAACGCCCCCGATGACGGCGCCGGCCGTGGCTGGAACCATTTTGTTGCCCATGGGGATTTTAGCCCGGGCAACTGTAAGATCGATCTTTGGCCCGATGTCAGCGAATATGCTAAAACCTATCCGACACCTTTCAAAACCGCGGATAGTTCCATAGCGTATCTTTTTAGCAGCTATGACGCCTCCACCACCGACCTGCATTTTAAATGGATGAAACAATACGGCATCGACGGCGTGTTTGTCCAGCGATTCATCGGCAGCACCCGGGGCGGCAAAGCGCTCCGGCACAACGACAAGGTCCTGGCGCAATGTCTCGAAGCATCCCGGAAATACAACCGCGCCATTGCCATGATGTACGATCTGTCGGGAATGAAGGACGATGACACCGATCCCGAAACAGTGATCCGGGACTGGAAACATCTCGTCGATAGCCTGAGACTAACAGCAAGGGGAAGCCATCAAACCTATCTGTATCACAATGGCAAGCCGCTGGTCGCCGTATGGGGTGTCGGCTTCCCCGGTAGATCATATGGATTGAAAGGCGCAGAAAAAATCATCGACTTCCTGAAGAATGACCCTGTCTACGGTGGGTGCGCCTTACTCCTTGGCGTGCCCACTTACTGGCGGTCTCTCGACAACGATGCGATGAAGGACCCTCATCTGCATGATCTGCTGCGTAAGGCGGATATCGTCCAGCCCTGGTTCGTTGGGAGATACAACGAAGACGGGTACCCGAAATTTAAGGACCGTGTCAGGGATGACATACAATGGTGCAAACAAAACAAGCTCGATTATGTTCCCGTTGTTTTTCCGGGCTTCAGCTGGCACAATATGTATTCAAAAAGCCCACAGGATCAGATCCCGCGCAATCGGGGCCGCTTCTTTTGGGAGCAGCTGACCGGCGATATCAGCGCGGGAGCGGAGATGCTCTACATAGCGATGTTCGACGAGATAGATGAGGGTACGGCTATCTTCAAGCTTTCAAAGAACCCGCCTGTCGGCGCCAGCAATTTTGTGAAGCCGGAAGAGGATATACCCGGCGACTATTATTTATACCTGGCAGGTTATGCGGGGCGGATCTTGCGCGGACAGGCGCCATTGGGGCCTATTCCGCCGGCACAGGTTTCTGCTGTGCAGGGTCCTGGCCCAGGCGAGGGGTCGGGCTCCGCTCACGGTGCTGCTCATGGGCCCAACTCCGGCTATGGCCCAAGGCCCTCTCACGATCTCGCCCTTGCTCAAGCCCCCAACCCCGGCTACAACTCTGCTCCTGCTCAAGTCCCCAACCCCGGCCACAGCCCTGCTCCTGCTCAAGCTCCCAACCCCGGCCACAGCTCAGCTCCTGCTCAAGTCCCCACCTCCGGCGACCCGACCTCCAGCGACCACACCTCCAGCGACCACACCTCCCGCGACCCCCTCTCCTGGGTCGACCCCCTCATCGGCAGCGGCGGCCACGGCCACGTCTTTGTCGGTGCCAGTGTCCCCTTTGGCGGCGTGCAGCTGGGACCCGAAAATTTCTACAAGGGCTGGGACTGGTGTTCCGGGTACAACTACGGCGACTCGGTCATGATCGGTTTTGCACACACTCATCTTAGCGGTACCGGTATCGGCGACCTTGCAGATATCCTCATTGCCCCTTATACCGGCGAAATAAAGACCGGCAAAGGGATCGAAACAAAACCCGGCAGCGGTTACGCCTCCCATTACTCTCATACCACCGAGACTGCACGACCCGGTTATTATGCGGTAAAACTCGATGACTACGATATTCGAGCGGAACTTACCGCCTCCGAAAGGGTCGGTTTTCATCAGTATCATTTCCCCGCCGGAAAGGAGGCGCACGTCATCATCGATCTGAAAGAAGGGATCAACGATGAGTCTACTGATACCTGGTTACATCAGGTGGACCCATATACATTTGAAGGGTATCGCCGTTCTAAAGGATGGGCAAAAGACCAATGGCTGTTCTTTGCGATAAAAAGCTCCATCCCAATTCAAAAATTCAACCTTTATGATGGCGACCAGTCCCTGGCTGGCGGTGATGGCAAAGGAAAGGCGATCAAAGGAGTGATGAGCTTCGATCAGGTCCCCTCCACCTTGCTGCTGAAAGTAGGACTCTCTCCCGTCAGCGCAGACAATGCACTGGCCAACATTGGCGCTGAGATTCCCGGCTGGGATTTTCAGGGGACCGTGTCGGCAGCCAGGGAAAAATGGAATAAGGAATTGTCGAAGGTCGAGATCACGACATCCAGTGAAAAAGACCGGCGCATTTTTTATACGGCGCTGTATCATACGATGATCGACCCTGCCATTTTTAACGATGTCAATGGTGACTACCGGGGAGCGGACAAACAAATACACCGGCATGCACCCTTTACGAACTACTCCGTGTTTTCTCTCTGGGATACCTATCGCGCAGAAAACCCGCTATTGACAATCCTTCAGCCTGCCCGCGTGACGGATATGATACAGACGATGCTGGCCATCGGACAGCAACAGAAACTGCTGCCCATCTGGCACCTGGTGGCCAACGAGACCGGCACGATGGTAGGCGTCAGCAGTCTCGAAGTTATCTCGGAAGCCTGGCTGAAAGGTATCAGGGGTTTTAACGCAGACTCAGCCTACCAGGCGCTGAAGAAAACCGCCATGTCCGACACATTGGGTCTGCAATATGTACGGGACGGTAAGCCTATCCCCTCGGATGCGGAACGACGTTCGGTTGCCCGGGCAATGGAATACGCCATCGGCGAAGGCAGCATCGCACTGATGGCAAAGAAATTAGGACACAACGGAGACTATGAATATTTCCGGAAGAGAGCTGAGGATTATCGACTTTACTATGATAAGAATACCGGCTTCTTTCGCGGGATCAAGTCGGATGGAAAGTTCAGCACTCCGTTTGATCCTTTTAGGACGACCCCACCGTGGAGCAGCGATTACGCCGAAGGCAATGCCTGGCAGTATCTTTGGCTGGCTCCCCAGGATATCAAAGGCTTGATGACATTATTGGGCGGCGAAAAGATGTTTCTGAAGAGACTGGATTCATTATTCTCTGCTGAACCGGCTATACGCGATACTCACGCGCTTGCCGATATTACCGGCACTATCGGACAATATGCTCACGGCAATGAGCCCAGTCATCATATTGCCTACTTGTATGCATATGGCGGACGCCAATGGCAGACAGCAGAAAAGGTCAGATATATCCTGAAGGAATTTTATCACGACAAACCCGATGGCGTCATCGGCAATGAAGATTGCGGCCAGATGTCGGCATGGTATGTCTTTTCGGCGCTTGGCTTTTATCCGGTCTTTCCCGCTTCCGGAGCCTATGTGATGGGAAGCCCGATCTTCGACAAGGTTACGCTGCATTTGGACGGGGGGAAAGACTTCACCATCATCACCACCGGCAACGGACCGGAAAATAAATATATTCAAAGCATGGAGCTGAACGGGAAAGCCTATCCGGCCAGCTATATCCTTCACAACGACATCATGCAGGGCGGGACGCTGAAAATAGCAATGGGAAGCCACCCGAATAATGCTTTTGGCCAGTTGGAGCAACATCGCCCAAATAATTAAATTACCCATGAAAAAAGGATTTCAATTTATAATCGCTTTGCTGGCACTGACCAGGCTGACAGCGCAGGATAACATTTCGTTTCAATGCAGCTTTGAAGGCGCCGACACTCTCCTCGAAAAAACCGGAAGAGGACTTTGCCGGCCCGGCGGCGGTATTCTTTATACAAAGGATGCTTCTGCTTCATTCGGTGACACGGCCTGGACAGATTACGAGGTCCGGTTTAGCGCGAGGGCTCCTGCATCAGCTTCTCAGGTTCAGATATGGGCCGGATTCAGGGCCATGGACCGTCAGGATTATTATTCTCTGGGATTCAGGGGAGGCGAACAAAATACTTTCTACCTGGCACGAAGAGGATATATGGGGAGGGATGAGTTCCTCGCTCTCCGCCCATTGGGCTTTCATCCCGTACCCGGGAAATGGTACGACTTCAGGATAGCCGTCAGCGGCGACCGCATCCGGATCTTTTTGAATAAGGAGTCGTTGCCCCGGATAGATATAACAGATAAGAATAGCCGCACAATACCTTCCGGCAAAGTAACTTTGGGAGGTGGCTGGATAGAGACGGAATATGCACACCTGTCCGTCAAAGGCCTGTCCCGGGACCTGTGGGCGGATAAGCCTGCCGAAGAGCTCGACTTTGCCGGTCTTCCTCTCGATAAGCAGAACGGGCAGACATTGCGGAACGGACCGGCGTTGGAGCAGAACGGCCCGTCATCAGAGCGGAACGGCCCGTCATCAGGTCGGAACGGCCCGTCGTCAGAGCAGAACGGCCCGTCATTGGAGCCCGCAGGCCAACGGACGACAGCGGATAAGCAAAGACAGCGCAGCTCTGAACGCGAAGCCTGGTCGCCTGTAAAAGTTGCTGCCCTCAGGGGCATTCGCACCGCGGTCTCCCTCGACGGTCGCTGGCTCTTTATGCCCTCCTACGAAGGCATCTCAGAAGAAAAAGCCATCTCTCCGGACAAAGACGATAAGAATTGGCATGTCATGCCTGTACCCTCTTTTTGGAACCCAACCCGGATATGGCTCCACGGTGAAACCTTTGGCCCCCACGCCAAGGGAGTATCCGACAATTATTTCCAGCAGGAGACCGATCGCTGTGACGGATATTCTTTCGATTATAAAAAGACAAGCCAGGCCTGGTATCGTCAATGGATAGAATTACCGGCGGGTATAAAAGGTAAGAACTGCGAGCTCATCTTTGACGCCGTCTCGAAAGTCGCAGAGGTATTTATCAACGGAAGAAAAGCCGGCAGTCATATAGGAATGTTTGGAGAATTCCGGGTGGATGGCACAGGACTGTTCAAAGCCGGGAGGAACCTCGTGGCTGTTAAAGTCTCCCGTGATTATGGAAAGTCCATTGCGGACGCCGACAAAGTCATCGACGTGGCTGTTAGCGTTCCTGTTACGAATAAAATGGTTCACGACCTTCCTCACGGTTTTTATGGTGGAGATCCTGCTGGCATCTGGCAGCCCGTGAAATTGCTTATCACCGATCCGGTAAAGATCACCGACGTGTTTATTCAACCCTCCCTTACCGGAGCAAAGTTCGAAGCGACAGTGCGCAACGCCTCTGAGTCACCAGTCACGCTGACCCTTGGCGCCCGCATCACGGATAAAAAAGACAAAACCGAACTGTATCAGGGCATGTCCCGGGAAAACGTGACGATTGCAGCAGGGGAGGAAAAACAACTGACCTGGGCCATAGATGGACTGAAGCCAAAACTTTGGAGCCCCGACGCCCCCAATCTTTATGATTTTACTTTCAAGCTGGTAGGAGGAGGCGCCGCCAATACCTCACCCGCCGCTCCCACCTCAACCACTGCCCGCACCTCAATCGCCGCCAATACCTCACCCGCCGACGCCATGACCCCGCTTGACAGCCAAACTATCACCTCCGGCTTCCGGACCTTTGAATCCCGGGACGGCTATTTCTGGCTCAATGGCAGACGCTACTGGCTGCGCGGCGGCAATCAAACGCCCTTCGCCCTGGAACCAGACAGCCCGGCCCTTGCCGACAAATTCTTCCAGCTCATGAAAGCGGCTAACATTGATGTGACCCGCACTCATACCGCTCCTTATAATGAATGCTGGATGGATGCCGCAGACCGCAATGGCGTTGGTATCAGCTATGAAGGTACCTGGCCCTGGCTGATGCTTGCCGGTTCAATGCCCGACACGACCCTGATCAGCCTTTGGGCCGACGAGTTTATGGACATGCTGAAGAAGTACCGCAATCATCCTTCGCTGCTGTTGTGGACAGTCAACAACGAAATGAAGTTCTATGATAATGACCCTGACCCCGTCCGGACGCGCCTGAAGATGCGGATCATATCGGAAGTGGTCAAAAGGATGCGGAAAGTAGATCCCAGCCGTCCTATCTGCTTCGATTCCAACTACCGGAGAAATGTAAAGAAGTTCGGGCAGGCTTTTTTCAATGATATCGACGACGGCGATATCGATGACATCCACGCGTACATCAACTGGTATGATCATTCGCTGTTCAGGCAGTTCAAGGGCGAATTTCAAACCCAGTACCGCAATGAAGGAAGGCCCCTGATCAGCCAGGAAATGTCCACGGGTTATCCCAATGGAGAGACCGGCCATGCCACCCGATTCTATACGATCGTTCACCAGACACCACAATCCCTGATCGGAGACCTTTCCTACGAGAACAGCGATCCTGCTAATTTCCTTCATACGCATGCTTTTATTACCGGCGAACTGGCCGAAGCGTTTCGCAGATCGGATGACCGGGCCTCCGGCATCATTCACTTTGCCCTGATCACCTGGTTCAGGAATGTGTATGATTCGAAGCGTATCGAACCCTACCCGGTATATGATGCCATGAAAAGAGCTTTGCAGCCAGTTCTGGTCAGCGTTGAACTATGGGGACGTCATTTTTATGCAGGAGAGAAGCTGCCCGCCAGGATCTGTATCGTCAATGACCGCAACGACGGTCAGGCGCTCGATATATCTACCCTGGACTGGCAACTGGTCGATGATAAGGGGATTGTGCTTACTTCAGGACGGTCTTCTGCACCTGCTGTTCCCTATTATGGTCGGGAATGGTTGTCGCCGGAGATAAGGATCCCGGAGGAATTGCCCGCTGGCCGGGTGAATGCGCGGCTGGTGTTGCGCCTGACAGAAAAAGGAAAGACGGTGTCCTCCAATGAATATGAGGTATTGCTGGCGAAAAAGAAGTGGAGCGCGCCTGCGACAAAGGAACCCGGCGGTCCTGCGACAATGGTACCCAGCGGCACTGGAACAAAGGGGGCCAGCACCAATGCCGGCGACAAAAGCCCGGTGCTCGTCGATTTTACACAGATGAGGGCTGCATTGGACTTTCTGAAGATCAAATATACTGTGGCCACAACGGTCAGTGAAGCGCTGGCCCGGAAAGCCGGCTGTTATGTTCTTGCCGGACTCGAGCCAGGCAAAAACTGCTCCTCGGATGAGCTGGCAAAACTGAAAGCATTGGTGGCATCGGGAGGCAGGGTATTACTGCTCGATGCGCCTGCTGCAGCCAAAACGCTCTATCCTGATTATATCCGGGGTTGGATCGTTCCGACGGAAGGAGACATCGTCAACATGGAGATCCCGGAGTCGCCGGTATTTGACGGGATCGAACCTCTCGAATTGCGTTATTTCAACGACAATCAACGGGAAGTGCCGGTAGTCTGCCGTGCCGCCTTACAGATCAATCGCAATCCGCATGTAGAAGCCCTGGCGATGCAGATGAAGATCCACGGGTATGTAGAGGGCGATATGACCAAACGGGTGTCATATATGGAATCGATAAAGGGTTTTCCTATACTACAGATTACAGAGGGTGACGGCAAGGTCCTCATCTCGACGATGGCGCTGGACAAGGCCGCGACGGACCCCATCGCAGGAAGATTGCTTTCAAATATGATCGACGTTTTGACAAACTAAATACCGATCCTTTATGATAAAAAAAATAGTATTCGGCCTGTGCTTCTTTTTTGCAATCGCCACCTTGCACGCCGCCCCGCCGGACACTCTGCTAATCCAACTAAACAAGCGTCAGTTCCATCCCGGTGACACGGTAAGCTTTTCCTGTCAAATACCGTCTTTTGCAAAGGACAGTATAGTGGGTACGCTGCATGTTATCCTTGAAAATATCCACACCAGCAAAAGGTGGAGATATCGTTATCCCATCATCAATGGGGAGGTAGCCGGAGACCTGGTTGTGGGGGGTGGCATCGACGACGGAAATTATGCCGTCAATTTTATTGTCCAGCAACGATTTTTCCGGGTCGAAGGAAAGATAAAAGATTATCGGTCCCGGCTGAACCCGCTGACCTACGTAGTGATGATCAGGAACAAACCAGGTTATATGGAGAATATATCTCCTGACCCTGATGGTAGCTTCCGCTTGAAGCCGACCTATTTTGAAGATACTGCCTATTTCGTTTTTGCACCGCCCAGGAAAGAGCGAACGGCCCGGTTATGGATCGATGTGCGGACCCCACTGGATTCGACCTTTCAACCTTATGCCTCGGCTACAAAATTTATTATGGTATCGGCGCCTGGTGACAACCCCTCCTTACAAGCGCCATCGGATTATCGTTTTGATATGAACCGGCTCACAGGTCCGGGCCTGTTACCCGGAGTGATCGTATCAGGGAAAACAAAAAAGCTGGTCGATCGCTTCAATGAAGAATACTCAACAGGGCTTTTCCGCAGCAACACCTACATGATCTTTGACGGATTGGAAAGCGATGCCATCGCAAAGAGTTTTAATATCTACGATTTCCTGCGTTTTCAGATCCCTGGATTTACCGCAAAGGCCAACACAGATGGTACGTATACCCTGCGCTGGCGTGATCGTGGTGTGACGGTCTTTCTCGATGAGTTCCCACTCCTGCACCCGGATGATGTGTATATCGATCCGGCCGACGTTGCAATGATCAAGGTGTATGAACCGCCGTCCGTGTTGAGCAGCCGCGCGGGAGTCA
Organism: Puia sp.; assembly: GCA_035492595.1. Taxonomy (GTDB): domain Bacteria; phylum Bacteroidota; class Bacteroidia; order Chitinophagales; family Chitinophagaceae; genus Puia. The sequence continues at coordinate 9,980 of DATJJA010000196.1, read as the reverse complement.
TTGCCGTCTACACCAAAAAAGGCAACTATGACGTAAATCCCCGCCGGAAAAATAAGTTCAAGGTTGCCGGCTATACGGCGCCTGTGTCGGAATGGGAATAGGCAAATTATAATTTTGAAACATGAAGAGCATTTCTTTTTTTATCCTTTTACTATCTGCGCTGTCGATGACAGGCCGGGCTCAGCGCGTTGAATATACAGCTCCCTTTGCTCCTTCGACAGCCCTGCTGAACCCTGTCGAATTACCTTACCGCCAGTCTATTTGCCTCAATGGCCTATGGCAATTCGAACCCATTGCACTGCCGGTCGGATTTAAGGAAGGGGTTGACGGTACTCCTGTTTTGCCGCCGGCAAAGGATAATGGCTGGGACCCGACGCCAATACGTATCCCTTCTCCCTGGAATGTCAACAGCTTTGCCGACAACAAAGGGCAGGGCGGTGATTTCAGGTGTTATCCCAGTTATCCCAGGGCCTGGGAAACGATAAAAATGGGCTGGCTTCGTAAGACCTTTAATATACCGGCTGACTGGAAGGGGCGACTTATCCGCCTGCATTTTGAGGCCGTAGCCGGCGACGCAGAGATAGTGGTCAATGGAAAAACGGTTGAACATCATTTTGGTATTTTTTTGCCTTTCGACGTGGATGTGACAGACGTGGTCTTGCCCGGCAGGGTCAATGAGTTGCGAGTCGGTATCCGGAAGCCTTCCCTTTTCGACAAAAGAGGAGCATTCGGGAGACGCCCTTACCAGGCCGGCTCTTTTTGGGGACAACACATTGCAGGGATCTGGCAGGATGTCGATCTTGTCGCGCTGCCGGTTACGCATATATCCGACGTATATGTAAAACCGCTGGTAGATTCCGACAGACTTGAGGTCGACCTGGCCATTACGAATGATGGAGTTGCGGCGCAGCGACTGACCATCGACGGTGAAGTAAGGGAATGGGAGCCCGGAGCAGCCCCATTACCATCGACCAAACTGGCCGCATCCCCGGCGCTGAAATTTGTGCCGGTCACGGTTCTGGTGCCTGCACATACCACCATCCATCATTCTTTATCCATTGAGGTCAAAGGACGATTGCAGCTGTGGTCACCGGAAGATCCAGCGCTGTATGGACTGATCATGCACACGCACGGTCCCGGCGCAAGCGCGCGCCTCACCAGTTCACGCGGCTCCGGCACACGTGGCCCAAACTCTACCCACATACAAGGCCCGGACACCCGCCTCACCACTTCGGCCGGCTCCGGCCCCGACGCGCAAATCTCCGACACCCGTTACACCCGCTTTGGCTGGCGGCAAACAAAACTGCAGAACGGACAGTTCCTTCTTAACGGCCACCCTTTTGTTCTCAAGGGCGACTCCTGGCATTTCCTGGGCATCCCGCAGATGACCCGCCGATATGCCTGGGCCTGGTTCACAGCCATGCGTGACGCGAACCTCAATGCCGTTCGTCTGCATGCGCAGCCTTATCCTTCCTTCTATCTCGACATGGCCGACGAAATGGGTATTCTCGTGCTTGATGAGACAGCCGTATGGGCCAGCGACGGAGGCCCAAAGCTGGATGACCCGCTGTTCTGGCAGGATAGCAAACAACAGTTGGAGCAGCAGTTGCTGCGCGACCGTAATCATCCTTCCGTATTCGGATGGAGCGTCTCCAATGAAGTGAAACCTGTGGTCCGCAATGTATTGCACGGACCAAAGTCTATGATGGATACATTGCTCAGCTATTTCAGCATATGGGCGGAGACCTGTCGCCGCCTGGACCCGACCCGCCCCTGGATATCCGCCGACGGCGAAGATGATGGGGAAGGCCGGCTGCCTGTATATATTGTTCATTATGGCGGAACCGAAACCATGGACCGCGCGCGAAAGAGCGGCAAACCATGGGGAGTAGGAGAGGCCGGCAACGCCTATTACGCCACGCCGCAGCAGGTGGCGGAGACCAATGGGTCCCGTGCCTATGAGTCGTTTCTGGGTCGTATGGAAGGGGTAGCGACCTCATCCTGGTCTTCCCTGATGGCTCAACGTCAGCGGGAGGCCATCTACCGTAGTGTGTTCAACCTCGTATGGTATGGCCTTCAACCGCTCGCGCTGGGAATGAAAGACACGACGAAACCGCCTTCGCTGGAAGACGGCATTTTTTTCACTTCCTTCAAAGAAGGTCAGCCGGGTGCGCAGCCTGAGCGGCTTGGACCCTATTGCACCACGCTCAATCCGGGTTATGATCCCTCGCTGCCACTGTACAGGACCTGGCCTCTTTTCGGAGCTATCCGGGACGCTTCGGGCTCCGCGCCATCCGCCGAGCCGCCTGCTGCGGCGACCTCTTCCAATGCCACCCGCTCCCAACCTAACTCAGCCCAGACCTCGCCCAACGCCACCCGGACCTCATCAAACTCAGCGCAATCCTCACCCAACCCGGGCCCTGCCCCATCAAACCCGGAGCCAGCCCCATCAAACCCAGGCCCGGCTCCATCAAACCCGACCCTCCTTTTTATCGATGCGGCAAACCCTCTTCCATCCGGCTCTAACGACCGGGTAAAACATACCCTGTCTCAGAGTGGCACCGTCATGATCTGGGGTATTTCCCCCAGCCAGCTCGATGCTCTTAATCAACTGCTACCGGCGCCTGTTACACTTACTTCCCGCACAGCTTCATCTCTTGAACTGCTGACACCCGACCCCCTCACCCGGGGACTGACAGCCGCCGACCTTTATTTTTCCGAACTGCGACCGCCGGAGATAACCACCAATGGTCTCGATGGCCCCCTGGTTCGACAGGGTACTGTCCTGTTGCAGGCATCTGGTACGGACTGGCTGAAATGGAATAAACAACCGGAATATGCCAAGACTGCGATGGTCCTCCGCTCCGAACGGGAAACACATCCCGCAGGAGCCGTCCTGGTCCGGGTTTCCACCGGCGGCGGCCAGTTGCTGATAACTACTTTGCCGGCAGCGCCCCGGTCTGATAAAGCGGAAAAACTCATCCATCGTCTGCTGTTCAATCTCGGCGCTGTCCCTACGCCGTTAGTTAATGTCACCCTGCCACTTCGTCCATCAGGGGAGATCGTACCCGACCTCAGCCGGCTGGAAATGATCAAGCCCACCCAACTGGCCGGTTCCGCTCAGTTGGCCGGATCTGATCAGCAGGCCCGCTCTTCTCAACAATCTGGCTCTGGCCAGCCGGCAGGCTCTCCCCAACCGGCAGGCTCTTCTCAACAATCTGGCTCTGGGCAACCGGCAGGCTCCTTCCAATCGCAAAAAACTGATTCTTCAAGCGAGGCCTGGCTAAGCTTCTGGGTTTCCAGCCCCCGCTCGCTAGACGATCTGCTCGCGGAACCCGATATCCCTGTCGTTGGTCTCGCAGTGGCCACAGACGATGTTCGTGAGGTTTGGCTCAATGACCGGTTGATCCTGGACAAGGCACACAGCGGCACCGGCACCAGTAGCGGCGCCGGCAAAGGCGCCATCATCGGCATTAGCACCACCACCATACCATCCCTACACCTGGTGCAAGGCTGGAACCATTTCCGTATAAAACTGCAACGCGGCCCCAGTGGCTGGTCTTTCGCAGGACACCTGGTTTGTAACCGGCCTGAATTTTTGACCGCGCTCGGCTCCGCAATGGAGAAGCCTTAGCATTCCGTAAAGTTTAGTATGTTGCGGACAAAACCAACGGCATGGAACCGCTGACCATTGTAGACAATCAACAGAACCAGCAATTTGAGATCTTCCTCGACGATGAGAGGGCCTGGCTTGAATATCGGATAAAGGACGGAGCGCTCTATTTGATGCATACCGAAGTGCCGGAAAAACTGGGCGGCAAAGGCCTCGCGTCAGCTCTTGCGGCACATGGGTTTAACTACGCTCGTGCGAACCATATGAAAGTAAAAGCCTACTGCCCCTTTGTGCTCACCTGGCTAAAGAAACATCCAGAACAAAAGGATATCCTCATCCCACCACCCGAGCGGGAGTAGGCAGCGACGAAACTCCGGGAGCCTTGAGCAGACCCCACGGCAACCCCGGCAACGACAGCCATCTACCCGGCAACGGCAGCCATCTGTAAGACGCCATCAGGGCCCAAAGATCACGAGCATTGGCGATCCTCAAAGCCGCAGATACGTCGCCAGCTGCACGATATGATTATTGGTAGAGTTGCTACCCGCGCCGCTGATATATTGATTCATATATCCCAGCTCCATATCGAACTGTTTGCTCAACCGGTATCCTCCGGCCAGCAATACCCGGTTCTGATCGAACAGCTTGCCATTGACGGCAGTCTTGTCGCCTAAATTGAAGAAGATCTCATTCTGCACAGCTGCAAAGAAGCCTTTGGTAAAAGCCGCTGATTTAGCGGGACCGACCATAGCCATTCCATCCTGCTGAGGGCTCAACGGGATTATGCCCCGGAAAAAATATCTCAACCGGTGCGCCTCGCGATGTCCGTCACGCACTAATTGATCGCCTTCCGGATGATGTTTCGGCAAATACCGCTGCTCCAGCCGAAGGCGATGCGTCAGCGTAGGTGTCGCACGGTGATGTGTAACCGAATGGCCCGTGCCAATCTTCACCGGATGCGTGTAGGTCAGCTGCTCCCATATACGATGCTCCGGCAAATAACCCTCTACACCGGAATTGAATCGTTGTTGTGGGATAAAAGCATACCCGACCGTTCCCGTCAATCGTGGGGTGAAATAGAGATTGATCCCTGGCCTAAGGAGCAGGGCGTTCATTTTCTTCACCTGGTCGGTCGATCGGAATTGAGCGTCAAAATAGAACCCAAACGTCTTCGAGAGCTTATAATTCTGAAAAGTACCCACCCATCCTGCGAATTGGGTCTGGGCAATAGCGGGACGGATAAGTCCGCAAAAAATCAAGCCGCTGATTAACAGTGTTTTAGTGAAATTGGTTAGCATACTCAAAGAGAAGCAATAAAGTCTTAACTAAATTGTAAAATTGGTGTTATAGGACTAGGGTTTATGGGTAAGTTTTTTTTGGAAAAAAGTTTTGCACCCTGTTCAAAAAACGACAATGCAGAGCCCGCCTGAGATGCGAAAATCTTACCTTCCGTTTTCCCCACCCGGTGGAAAAATGAGCATTGGAAATATCGAGCACAAAAAATATTTTCGTTAACCACCGACCCGCCGCAAAACTGTTTTCTAAAAACACATTTTTCAACTAATTAAGGACTGAATATGGCAACGAAAAAGCAATCTGTAAAGGGCTTGCAGTTCCCCCGCCGCTTTACGAAAGAGGATACTCCTGTATTCGACCAGTTCAAATATGATTACCGCAGCTCCGTGATCCGGAACCCCAGCGGTGAGGTGGTTTTCGAAATGAATAATGTGGAAGTCCCCGAGGGTTGGTCCCAGATTGCTACTGATATTCTTGCCCAAAAATATTTTCGTAAAGCAGGTGTCCCACAGCCGGATGGCTCCCTGGGACGCGAGACCTCTGTCAAACAGGTGGCGCATCGCATGGCTAATTGCTGGCGGGTATGGGGCGAACGCTACGGGTATTTCGCCTCTGAAAAAGACGCCCAGGTTTTTTATGAAGAGCTGGTTTATAGCATACTCGACCAGGCATGCGTACCCAACTCCCCCCAATGGTTCAACACCGGCCTCCACGAGAGTTATGGTATCACCGGCAAGCCACAGGGTCATTACTTTGTGGACCAGGCCGATGGACAGCTGAAGAAGTCCACCTCCGCATACGAACGGCCGCAACCTCATGCCTGTGCCCGTTACAACACAAAGGTTTTTACGGATAAAGGAGTTTTCGATATAGGCGAGATAGTGGATAATAACCGTACAGACTTAAAGGTGTTTGATGGAAATCAGTTCGTTCCTGTCCTGGCAACAAAAAACAACGGCGTACGAAGTGTTTACCGCGCTACATTGAGAAATGGCAATTTTATCGAGTTTACGGACGATCATCTTGTTTGGAATGCCGACAAAAGGTCCAAAGATGGTGGGGAATATCTCTGGGGACAGATGAAAACCCTTGTTGGTAAGAAGGTGCAGCAGTTTTCCCTGGCCAGCGTAACTCCTGAATTGGCATTGGTTGAAGAAATGGCGGCTGAAATGGAAGGAGGATCAGATCCATGGGCTCCGGGTTTCAATCTTGTAGAAAATTATTTCATCAATCCTTCTGATGCGGTTGATGAAGAAGGCAGTTCCGTAACGGAGAAACTGCAAAAGGCTGCTCTGGCTGGCTGGATAATAGGGGATGGTTATTACGGCAAATACAACCGCAACAAGAAAACCACGATGTTTGGTGCTATTACCATTAATGATGATGAATACGCATTTGTAAGCAACTTGTTTACGGCCCTTTTCGGCACTTACACTACGGTGGTCCGCGCAGCGATCAGCGACCTTTACCGCATCGTGAAACATGATTCCAAAAAAGTAGATCCTTTTGTTGAAAAATATGAACTCGCTCAGACTTCCCTGACAGCATTTGTTCCAGATATCATCATGAAGGGTTCGATAGCTGAAAAGGCCGCCTTCCTTCGCAGCCTTTTCCAGACCGACGGAACTGTCAGAATGCGAGCTGTAGACGGCAGGAATTCCGGTGATGTGGTATTGACTACCATAAGTGAAGAGTTGGCGCACGGCGTACAGCTGCTATTGTTGTCGATGGGAATTTATAGCAATGTTTCTCCTGTCAACGATAGTAGAGAGGACAGGCACAGAAGTTATCAGGTGGTCATTGCTTACTTTTCAGAAAGGTTGAAGTATGAGCAGCTCATAGGATTTGTCAGCGCTGAAAAGAAAGTAAAACTTCGGCACTTAAATAACCTGGTTGAAGGTAAAGAAAAGGGCAGCTTGTCCGAATTGACAGTGACAAACATCGAGTATATCGGTGAGGAGGAAGTTTATGACATTCAAACGGCTACCGCCCAATTCCTTGCAAATGGAGTAGTCGTTCATAATTGTTTCATCCTCAGCGTCGATGACGACCTCGTGAACGAAGGCGGTCTTATGGACCTCTGGGTCCGCGAAGCGCGCATCTTTAAATATGGCTCCGGCGTAGGCACCAACTTTTCCTATATCCGTGGAGAAGGGGAGAAGCTGAGTGGCGGCGGGACATCCAGCGGATTGATGAGCTTCCTTAAGATCGGCGATCGCGCCGCAGGTGCAATAAAATCCGGTGGCACGACACGCAGGGCCGCCAAAATGGTTTGCCTCGACCTCGACCATCCGGAGGTCCTCGATTTCATCAACTGGAAAGTAGAAGAAGAGAAAAAGGTGGGCGCCCTGATAGCAGCCGGTTATCCCAGCGACTATGAAGGCGAAGCGTATAAAACGGTGTCCGGTCAGAATTCCAATAATTCCATCCGGATCCCCAACAGCTTCTTCAGCAAGCTGGAAAAAGATGAGGATTGGGAGCTGACAGCACGCAGCGACGGCAGGGTCATGAAACGTCTTCCGGCCCGCGAAGTATGGAACCAGATCTCCTATGCCGCATGGCGTTGCGCCGATCCCGGTACACAATATGATACTACCATCAACGAATGGCATACCTGCCCCGCCGGTGGAGCGATCAGGGCTTCCAATCCTTGTGTGACAGCGGATACATATGTAACCACTAACAAAGGGCTGGAGCGCATAGGCGATCTTGTCGGCAAATCAAGAGGTATTAAAAGTTTTGATGGCAAATTGCATTGGGTAGAAAATATCTTCCCAACAGGCACAAAGGAGGTCTACAGGCTTAAAACGAGGTCTGGATATGAGCTTAAACTAACAGCAGATCATAAAGTGTTGACTGCCAATCGCGGCGATGTGGAAGCCAGGGAGTTGACAAAAAATGACGTCGTAATTCTGGTGAAAGGACATTTTGGAGAAGAAACAACAGGATTTTCGGACCTGGCCCAATTGATAGGCTTGCTTATAGGAGACGGGTGTATTACTTCTTTAAACGAGGCATGCGCTGATGGATTTACCCGGAGGGTGGCATTCCTGAACATGAGCAAAGAAGAAGATGCGGTGTTGGAATGGGCAAATAACCATATTAATACTCAATTGCGTACCTCATTAGGAGAACATCGGAAGGCTGGCAACGTTCGGGAAAACGCTACCACGATTCGTATTTCCGTAGGCTCACCTAAGATACTTTCTCTGCTGGAACAATTTGCCATACTGGACGCAGGCAGCGAACAGAAGAAATTGAAAGATGCCTGTTTCAGGCTGAATAAGGAAGAACAAGCATCTCTGTTGAGAGGGCTGTTTACCGCAGATGGCTGTGTGGCTAACTATGGAGAGAAATCCCAATATGTGGCTTTAGATTCCTGTTCTGGTGAGCTGCTGCGGCAAGTGCAATTAATGTTGTTGAATTTTGGCATCAAATCAAAATTGTACACTGATCGCAGGGCTGGAAAAATGTTTTCCATGCTGCCCGACGGCAAAGGAGGTAAAAAGGAGTATAGGGTAAAAGAAATGCATTCCCTCCGTATTAGCAGAAACTCCCGTATTCTGTTTGAAGAATATATCGGGTTCATGGAGGAAAGCCCCAAGACGGCACAATTAAAACATTTAAACAGCACTGTTTCTACTTATCGTGAATCATTGACGGACGAAGTGGTTTCATTAGATCTTATCGGGAAAGAAGATGTGTTCGATCTTACTGAGCCGGAAACACATCACTTTGTGGCAAACGGAATTGCTGTGCATAATTGCTCAGAGTATATGTTCCTCGACAACACGGCCTGTAACCTTGCCTCTTTCAATCTGCGTCGTTTTCATGACGAAAAGACCAATGTCTTCGATGTAGAAGGCTTTGAATATATGACCCGCCTATGGACGACCGTACTGGAAATCTCCGTGCTGATGGCGCAATTCCCTTCCAGGGAGGTCGCGCAGCTTTCTTATGATTATCGTACGCTGGGTCTGGGTTATGCCAATCTTGGGTCCATGCTGATGATCATGGGCATCCCTTATGACAGCGAAGAGGCCCGCGGTTTCGCAGGAGCCATCACGGCTATCATGACCGGCGTCGCCTATAAGACCTCGGCGGAAATAGCCGGCGTGATGGGCGCCTTCCCCCGTTATGAAGAGAACAGGGAGAGCATGCTGCGTGTCATGCGTAATCATCGTCTCGCCGCTTATGATGCCGATGAATACGAAGGACTGGAGATCAAGCCCCAGGGGCTGAAAGCAAAATACTGCCCGGATTATTTACTGACGGCAGCTACAAAGGCATGGGATGAGGCTGTACAGCTGGGCGAAAAATATGGTTACCGCAATGCGCAGGCTACGGTCATCGCACCTACCGGCACTATCGGGCTGGTAATGGATTGCGATACCACAGGCGTCGAGCCCGACTTCGCGCTGGTGAAATTTAAAAAGCTGTCCGGCGGCGGTTACTTCAAGATCATCAACCAGTCGGTCCCTACAGCGCTCCGCAATCTCGGGTATACCGAAAAACAGATCGACACCATCGTAAAATATGCAGTGGGATCGGCCACTTTTGCCGGTGCGCCGTTTATCAATCACCAGTCGCTTAGCGAAAAGGGCTTCATCGCCGAAGAGATCAAAAAGCTGGATGCCGCCGTCGGCTCGGCCTTCGAGGTCGGCTTTGTCTTCAACGTATATACGCTCGGAGAAGAATGTCTGCAGCGCCTGGGCTTCAAACCGGCACAGTATTACAATTTCGAATGGAATTTATTGGAAGCGCTGGGTTTCTCCGACGCAGAGATCGAGGCGGCGGGTGATTATGTCTGCGGCACAATGACCGTTGAAGGCGCTCCATTCCTGAAGGACGAACATCTTGCTGTCTTTGACTGCGCCAACAGGTGCGGAAAGAAAGGACAGCGTTATATCCATGCGCATGGACATATCCGTATGATGGGTGCGGCTCAGCCCTTTATCAGCGGCGCCATCTCCAAGACGATAAACCTTCCCAACGAGGCGACGGTAGAAGAGATTGCCGACGCCTATATGCTGAGCTGGCAGCTGGCGCTGAAGGCCTGCGCACTTTATCG
>DATJJA010000195.1:0-24158 GCA_035492595.1 Puia sp. | reverse complement strand
TGCCATCTTCTGTTCGATGTCTGCTTCGGGCAGGGGTGCTCCCAGCTGCCTGTAGGCGTGCTGGTTATATTTCATCAGCGTCGTGTCGAATTGCCGCAATACGGCTTCAAAATCATTCATGGTGGTTATAGTATTATAATGACTCCTTACTTAGCCTTCTTTAAAATATTCTGTGTGAGAATTCATTTTAGCAGCCAGTTTCCGATACTTCTTGCTGTCAAAATCCAAATCTTCCTGCTCTTCGTCATAATACGCGATGCCCTGCTCACAGGCGGCAATGGTTGTTTCCAACAGTGTCTGCAGCGAGTCATAACAGATCTCAGGATCAATGACCAGCAGAGAGGGACAAAACAGGTAAATTCTTCCATAATTCTCACCCGGCATCGAATTGAACAGTAAATAAAGGCCACCCCCATCTGCTGCAATCGGGACAAAGTGGCTTTCCCACCATGACCCCGCCTGACTCGTCTTCTGGTGACGAATGATGCTGTCCAGGCTCAGCGGGCTGGCCAACATGAAAAATACGGTCCCGAGTTCTTTTGGCCCGGGATCGTAGTCACTGGGCATGGCGCCCGTCTTCCATCCAAACCAGGCCTTCAATTGTTCATCAGCCAAACCCAGTTGCGCCATCTTATGAGCCACCTCTTCCGGAGGAAGAGGCGGCCTCAATAAATCATAATTGGGCTTGTTGTACTTCCTAAGGGTTTCATCAAATTTTTGCAATACCGACCGGAATGTATTCATACCATTTTTTAAATGCCGCTGCACCCAGTTGCGGGCACTTTTGTCAGCCGACGACTGTATTTGTCGTGGATTTATTTATATGAAGGCTGCGTGTTGGGCTACTGCGCTATTCAAATTTTTTGCTCTTTCTCAGTTCTTCGCCACTATATTTCCATGTCTTTACAATTTCACGTTGGCGGGTCTTGTTACTCATCTCTGACCTGTATACGCTAACGCTATCACCTTCGCATGTGACGGCGATAGCTTCATTTCCCGTAATGTAGGTCCCAAGATAGATCCTGAAATTTACAGAGTCTGTCAGATAGGCCGATACCCGGTCTCCTCCATATGCTCCTCCCCCAACTATAGTATAACTCTCGGCAAAAAGGGCACCATCACATACACGATATGACTGATGATAACCTGACTTGTCCCTGTCATTTGATGTACAACCGGAAAATAAAACAGCGATCAGACCTATTGCAATACGTATCATTATTGTTCAAGTTTTGGAGGATTAAATTTAGGGAAAAGCAGCAAATAGATCCCTGGCGGAGGCAAACCTATTTCAGAAGCGGCATCAGTCATCCCTTTTGTATTCCACATAAAATCAACGGGATTGTCTCCAAACGGCGGGAAGGAGAAGGTAACCGGACTCATCATATTCCATAGGTTTCCAAGGGAAGTCCCATCTTTTAGCATTTCTGCTTTTCCGGCGCCAACCCATTGGGCGTAATAACTAATTCCGGCATATGTCCCTGTGTATCCCGCATGATAATTACCGCCGATTGCATATTGGATTGAATCGCAGGGGCGCCTCCCGCCCCGCCTGCGGCAACCTGGTTTTGTATGAGGTCGCTTACCTGGCTCCTGGTCTGTAACCCTGCGAGCGATGTAGTTGAGGCATAGTTTGCCGGAATATTGAACAGGCCGGCCAACTGGGAATTGTTTTTCATGAAAGTCTGGAAAGCGGGAACCTGACTAAGAAGACTCAGTGCCTTTTTCTCCAGCTTATCGGGATCATTCAGCATCTCCTTATACTCATTTACCTGTTGAGAATAATAATAGGATTGCTGTTTCAGATCGGCAATAGGTTTGCGAAGAAGACCTTCAAGATTAGCATGTTGGCTTATATACTGACTGAGCTGCTGGTTACGTTGCTGAACATATGCCTTTATCTGGTCGGCATCTCCCAGCTTCGCCTGTAAAGCCTGAAACTGGCTGGAAGCTCCCTGCAACTGGGCTAAGGCAGCAGGGTTGGAGTTACTGCCAGACGCCAGCAACTGCTGATTTTTTTGTAAAAAAGATAATGATCCCTTTAATGAATCTATAAATGGTCGATACTCTCCACTAAGTCCTGTCGCCCGCGAGCCGGTATCATTTTTCAGCTTTTGCTCCAGCGCCGCATACCGATCGGCCGAGCCCGCAAATAAATTCTTCGCCGCATTGGAATCCACGGCAGACAGCTTCTTCCTCAGCTTGTCCTCCCTTTTAGCCATCCGCTGCAAATACTTCTCCGTCTGTTTTGTCAGCTGCTGATCCAGGCTGGCCGTCTTCGACTGGATCCTGCCAAACAGCTTCGTCGGGAAGTTCGCCAGCTTGCTGGCTGCAGAGTCTATCGGCTGACCATAACCCGTCTTACAACAAAACAGGATGACAAGACCCCAGCAGACGATCTTTATTATTTGCGACATATTGCTAAGTTTGGAATCAGACTATTTTAGTTTTTCTGCAAGCAGGTGTTCGATCCGATCGATGCGGGCCTGCTGAGCCTGCTGGAGCCTGCGCTGCCCGTCGAGCATATCTTTCATCTGCTCACGTTCGACTTTAATCTGTGCACGTTCCTTTTCCAGCTGCTTCCGGGTTTCGCGCAGAACTTTATCCTGTTCGATGGTATAAAGCGTCAGTTCCTCAATCTTTTTCAGCAGGGCCGCCTGGTTGGCGCCGACGTCGATGCCGGCTCTTGCCACGCTGTCGGCAGAAGGTATCTCCGGCAGGTGATGGTTGTCCTTTATATATTGTTCCACTTTATCCAGCGGCCGTAATACATAAGCACTGTCAAAGACATAATCCGACCAGTTAGGATATGGTTTGACCACTACTTTATTAAAAATAGCGTTGCCATTGACGGCCAGTTGGTACCCATAATTGGTCTGCACCCCGATGCAAAGAGGGCTCGCCAGGTAATTGTTGCCCGTGCCAATAGCGGAAAGTGTTCCGGCTGTCTGCAAATTCCTGGAGAAGTTGGTTCCATTTATATTTACATAAGGATCAGGCGCTGTCTTTGAAGTTATGGCACCAGCAGTGCCTGGAGTATTGTCCAGCTGATAGGAAACAGGAGGATCCTGTATCCCGTCATGCAGAACGCCATCATGAACTACGGGATTTACCGGGTAATTGGAATGATAAAAATAGGTGGTCGTACCACCTCTCAACCACATGATCATCTGGTAACTGCCGTTGAGATTGGTCGCGTCCATCCAGCCACCTATAAAATTGTTGATCCGGACAGGCGGTAATGTATTCTCCGCCATATCTACGTCAATGAGGTTTGACCCATTGCCCCAGTTAGTTACATGAAACCGCACCTTTGTGATCAGCCCGCCCTGCCAGGAGGCATCATCATGAACATTCGATCTGCCGAGCGTCATTTCAGTAGCTACGTTATCGTCCCATCCTCCATCGGCGAATGAGACGGCGTAATAGGTGTTGACGTCGCCATAGACAACAAACTTGTCGGAGACCTGGGCGTTTGCGCAAATAGAAATTATCAGTAAAATGACGGTTGGAATAATCTTTCTCATAGTTTTTTAGGCATTTCCAGGAGGTGATGGTTGTATTTGTATGCTATTTTAGTTTTTCCGTCAGCAGGCGCCGCTGAGCTGAGGATCTGGACATTGGTGTTGGTGCGGTTGCCGATGACACCGGCATGGAAGGTGTGGTTAGGCGTATTCGCTATCTCGATCGTCGCGGTGGGGTTACTTGTGCCGATACCGACATGGTTGGCGGAACCGGAATTGGGATTATAAATGCTGCCATTAGTGCCGGCCAACCATGGCTGGGCGCTGGCCCGGGCAATGCAAAAGAAGGCCAGGGCGACATTGAATGCCGCTATGATAAAGGAGTTCCTGTTCATAAAATAGTGGGTATTTACCGCTTCCGGTTAGTTACAAAATTTGCTCTGTGATCAATAAAGGATGGAGAATTGAAGATCGTAAGTATCGGGGAGAAGCAGCACACAGCGATCCTGCATGAAGCTGCCTCCTCTTTTGAAAGAAGGTCCACATTATGTAATACGTTATAGGTTATAAAGTGCAATGGTTGAAAAGGGCAGGATCGAATTGTGTGAATAAAGCTAAAACAACAGCTTCATATTTACAATGGAAGAGGGCTGGCGGGGAAAGCCGGATGGAAGCAAAATATAACTACTAAGTATAAACGTAAATGTACGGCGCTCCCGGTAAAGATCGCACGACTATGAGGAAAACCAACACATCTATCAAAAAATAGGGAAAGAACGGAGCTTGTAAAATCCCCATCGGAGAAAATTAAAATCGAGTAAAAATACCCGACAATTATGCGGAAAACCACATAATTGTCGTTAGTATAAATTAATATATGACCTATTGTCTTACCAGGAACGATCCGGAATACGATTTACCCGTTTGCGGGTTCACCGCCCGGACAAAATACGTACCGGCAGACAGGCGGCGTACAAAATTGATCCTGGGTGCATTGGAATTGCGGAAGTAGCCGCGTTGTACCAGGCTGCCATCCGCCGCCACAATGTCCACCTGCCAGTCCTGCGCGTCGCCAGGCAGGGTCAGATTGATAAAGTCGCTTGGTGGATTGGGATAGATGGAGAATTTACCAGCATCAGAGCCGTTGAGATCTACCTCGCGCAAGGGGGAATAAGCTACCGAACCATCTGCACCCGTCAGCTTCAGGCGGAAAAATAATTTTGTATTGTCGCCGGGTCTTACTGCATATGTATAAGCGTAGCTGGCTTCGGTCCCCGAGGCATCAGCGGGGACAGTAGTCACGTCTGTAAAATTACTTCCATTACCATTGCTGACCTCGACAGTATAATTACGGCCGGGTGTTTCGTTGGTGGTAAGCCAGTTGAGCGCTACTGTCTGCCTATCCTGTTTGAAAGCGGTAAAAGAAAGGATATCAGCAGCCAGAGTACCGGTATAACAAAAAGTATAGGTAAGCGTGAAAGTAGTATTGACCACAAAGGTGGGGTCCACAGTTATAGTTCCGCCCGTAAGGCCGAATCCCGTCGAATTGCTATAGGTCATGTCCAGCGAACCCATACCTATAAAATCATTCAAGGCAGGACTCGAATTATCGACGGTCAGGTTGAACATCGGCTTATTGAGGATAAAATTGGGAACCGAGACGGTGCCGCTGGCGCCGGGAGCCAGGGTAATCCCCTGCGCGACAGACACCACCTTTGAAATGAACTCATCCGTGTTCCCGCCGTCGTCGGCCAGAGGCACGCCGTTGAACATAACCACGTCATCATCGCTTGCACTGGGTCTGAACGTCCCTGTGCTGGTACTGGTATTTGTCAGATCCCAAGTCGCCGAGAGCGTAATCTTCGAGGCCAGCGTAGCCGACATTAATGTATATCCTGCCGGCGGAAAATATTGCGTAAAATTGGGATTGAATGTAGTATTATTACCATCGCCCGAAAAATTGGCAGTTTGCGTAGATGTCTGCAAAGTGCCTGAACAGGATTGCGCAAATATGCGCGATGGAAGGAGACACTGGGCTCCTATCAACATCAGGATGAACGGGGTTATTAAAAATACCCCGGATGATTGGATTCTGCGCGGTTTCATATAGGTACGAATTGTTTAGGGGATTCCGCAAGTATAACTGCCAAGGGTCATGTTTTATTTCATTCTACTAAGTAAGATTACTGGCCGGGAAATGGGAAAACCTGTGTTCTCGAGTAGGGAAAACCCTCTAAACTCTTTTAAATGAGCATATAAGATAGGACACATCAGGGACATTAAAATTTGATTATTTCTAGCCGCCGGGGCCCGGGATCACTGGCCCATCGCGGGATCGGTGGGTCCTTTACCGGGGTAAATGGGGACTGCGTCGGGGCCTGCGGCGGCGCTGGGTCAGTCGCTCCGTCGCTGGTGTAAGCAGGGCTGCACCGGGGCCTGGCGGCTAGGTCGGTCACCGGGGCAGGCGTGGCCGTCACCGGGATCAGTTGCCACCCGTCACAATAAATGAGCTGGTAAAATTCTTCTGCCCACGGAGGTCCGAAACCCGCACAAAATAAGTGCCGGCGGACATCCTGGTCCTGAAACCAAGATGCATGGTGCGCGCCTGCCAGAAGGTCTCCCTTTGGATCAGGCTTCCGTTCGCAGACAGGATATCTACCTGCCAGTTGCCAGCCACTGCTTGTCCCGGGTTGATATCGATAAAGTCGACAGCAGGATTAGGATAGACCCTTATGCCTTGCAGATCAGCACCCAAACTAATTTCCCGTACCGCTGAATAAGAGAGCGAGCCCCCGTCATCCATCTTTAGCCGGTAATAAATTTTCCCGGCCGTGCCCTGGGACAGGGGATCGTTCCAGGCATAGTCCTGGGAGGGATTGTCGGTCTTTGCCGGCAGACTGGCTATATCCGTAAAAGATACTCCGTCACTGCTCCTTTGAATAGAATACGATCGCCCGATGACTTCATTAGCCGTAGACCATTCCAGCCGGGCGGTGCGGGGCGCCTGTAGCTGGGCCTCCCATCGGGTCAAGTTTGTCGCCAGTATGCCACCGCTCTTACAATACAGATATTGCAGCGAGAACCGCATGGTATTGGCGATGGTAGCTCCATAATAGTAAGTTGCATTATTGATCGTGCTGAGATTGGTATAGGTAAAGGACATATAGCTGATGTCCACCGTTCCGCCGCCAAGAAAAGGCGCCACGGTTGTTATGCTATCGCTGGAAACGTGTTTGTCGAGGAAGGTGAACGGCCCCTGGCTTACCGATTGCCCGGGCAACAAAGGATAGGAACCTATCAGCCGGGGTGGGGTGAGATTGGTAAACGGCGTCATCAGGGTACTGGAAAAGACATCTTCCTGACCGATAGAAAGCTGGTAGGTAGCCGTCTGAAGGTCTGCATTCTTCAATGTAAAAGCGTATTGGGAACTTACTTCGGCGGACATTTTCACCGAAACCAGCAATCCGGAGTCCGGGCTCCATTTAGGAAAACTCAGGCTAAAGATATTAAAACCGTTACTGACCAGGGAAGTATCATATGTGCGGGTGCCCAGATTATTGACACATTGGGCCAGGGACGTGGTTTGCAGGAATGCCCCCAGACACAGGACCATGATAAAATGGATCGACCTCGGTTTCATAACGTGATGGATTATTGGATTTTCAACTAATTAAACTCAAATCTCACATTATTTATTTTATTCATGCCGGAAGGGCGTGAAGAAATAAATTTTTTATACGGGACTACTTAGGAATGAATAAAAAAAGAGATCGCCCTCCGCAAGGGAAGGCGACCGATTGAAAACGACTATTGTTATAAGAGTAGTGACTATTTGGAGATCAGCAGCTTAGACACCTGTTTGCTACCATCCGCACCAATCACAACGATGATATAATTGCCCGTTGGATAGGAGCTGACAGCCAGGGGGACGGTGGTTCCGCCGGCATTGCTGACATTTTTTTCGACCAGGAGCTGGCCGGACTGGCTCAGCAGGCGGACGACGGCGCTCTGTGTATTGCTGCCACCCAGGGTAACGTTGACATAATCACGGGCCGGGTTGGGATAAACGCTGACAGCAGTGATGAGTCCGTTGCGGATGGTCTTGACTTCGGAATAGGCGTACTTAGCGTCCTTGTCAACCAGCTGCAGGCGATATTCGCTGGTACCGGAGCTGGGTTTGCTGTCCGAAAAAGAATAGTTCAGGACAGTGGAAGAACTGCCATGAGCCGCTACCACACCGATGACGGACCAGTGTGCACCAGCGTCCGTGCTGCGTTCGATGGCGAAATGGTCGGAGTTGATCTCTAACTGGGTAGACCAGCTAAGGTCGACGTCGCCATTGTCGAGCGTTGCGCTGAAACCGGAAAGAATGATCGGCAGGACGCCCGAAGAACTCAGTGTATTCACGCCGAAGAGCTGTGTGGAGTTCTCATATATCGCGGCGTTGCCCAGCCGGTCTATATAAGTATAGGGGGTGAAGGCCGTGGGGGTAGGTACAGCCAGGAAGACGCCGTCAAGACTGCCGGTCGTGGAGGCGTCTATGAATGCATTGGTATTGCTGAGCGTGACGCTTACCGGGTCGCTATAGACGAGCTCCAGACGATTGTGGGCCGCCGCAGGATTGTTGGAGCTCATGGGGATGATCAGGCCCGACTGTTGTGAAGAACCTGCCGTACCGATGCTCATCAGCGAGTTGCCTGTCAACATAAAGGTTGTGTTCAAAGTCACTTTTACACCATCATTGATAACGATGTGACAATTGTTGCAGGGGTTGGAAGGGGTAGCATCCCAGACCGGAGTGGCATTGTTAGACCAGTTACCGGATTGAAGAGCCGTAAAAGTGGCAGAATAAGTTTGGGCAAAAGAGGCCTGAGCGAAAAGGGTCAGGGTAATTGCGAGGGTTGCAAAAGAGTAAAGCTGTTTCATGTTCACAAATGTTGAGTAATTGAATGTGGTTGTTAAAGGGCACATCAGGGTCCGCCTGACTTACCTTGAGGTAAACCATAGTCAATAATGGATTTGGGGTCCATAGCTAATAAGTGGATTGTCAAGCTTTTGCAAACGAGATTGGATCAGGGGTATTTACGCGGGTATACGGTCGGAAGGAATCCGAAAAAGTGGTTTTAACTAAAAAATGTAAGGATGATTGGGGTACTGCGCTGTCAGGAGAGTTTTTCTTCGTGGATTGAGGTAACAGGAAATAAAAGTAGTATAAATCCCAGAATCCTGCAAGCAATCCTGCAAAAAAACGCACTATGAAATAGAGAAATTTGCTAAAAGCCTGCTAAACAGCTGTCTGTTTGGAATGCGCAGGCATCAGGGCGGGGAGAGCGGCAAGGGCAGAGTGGTGGAGCTGGCGGCGATGGGCTCAGGCAGGCGCCGCGGCATGGTGTTGCCGCGTGGATCATGCGGAATGGTGTTGCCGCGTGGTGTTGCCGCGTGGATCATGCGCCCTCTTCGCCGGAGTCTAACTTTGTGAGCCCCAATTTGTCAAGGGCAAGCTGGGCGGCGATCTGGCTGGCGTCCTTTTTATTATATGCTTTGCCCTGGGCCAGCAATTCTCCGTCCACTACGGCCCCGACGGTAAACAGCCGGCGACCGCCTTCTATGCGTTCGTCGAGGGTCTCGAACTCCAGGTTCTTACCGTTCTTATTGGCCCAGCCATAAAGCTTGTTCTTGTGATTGATCTCGAGGTTTTCGAGGTCATCCATAAAAAGATAGGGCTGGATCACTCTTTCCATGACCCATTGACGGCACTTTTCAAAACCCTTGTCCAGGTAGATGGCGCCTACGATAGCTTCGAGGGTATTGCCAAAGATCTGGCTCATCTTAAGGCTGCTGTCGAACTTATTAAAATTGCTTATCTTTTTGAGACCCATTTTGATAGCGATCTCATTCAGCTGGTTGCGGTTGACCATCTTGCTCCGCATTTCCGTCAAAAAACCTTCTTCTTTATAGGGATATTTTTTGAATAGAAAGTCCGCGATGATGGCGCTGAGGATAGCGTCACCCAAATATTCAAGCCGCTCGTTATTCTCATCCGCCCCGTCTTTTATCGAACGGTGAGTAAGGGCTGTTCTATATAATACGGCTTTGCCCGGGACAAACCCGAGGACATTTCGAAGCTGTTTTTTGAACGACGTGACGGCGGCGTCGCCCTTTAAGATACGTTCCAGAATTCCCACATTAACAAGCTACAATTTTTTTCATCCAATAAAAAATTATTGTTTAAGGGCAGGGCGGGCGGGCGAAAAGTTCTTAGCAGTGCTTACTTTCGGCGGCTGGCTTATTTGTACCGATCCCGTTGGGATCTGGCAGGGCCAATATATTATAACGCCTGCAAAACCCGCTAATACTTACGCACTATGACGCAGGCGTTATGGCCGCCAAATCCAAAGGTATTGCTTAGCGCAGCCCTTACCGTTCTTTGTTGTGGTTTCAGGAAAGTGAAGTTTAGCCGGGAGTCCAGCTCGGGGTCGTCGGTTATGTGATTGATCGTGGGAGGTACCTGGTCGTGTACCACGCTCATTACACAAGCGATGGCCTCTATCACTCCGGCCGCACCCAGGCAATGCCCGGTCATGGACTTGGTGGAGCTGATATTCACCTTGTAGGCATGTTCCCCGAAAACATCGGTGATGGCTTTTATCTCAGCCGTATCACCCAGGGGGGTTGACGTACCGTGTGTATTGATATAATCGATGTCTTCCGGTTTCATCCCTGCGTCACGAAGCGCTGCTATCATCACATTCTTGGCGCCCAGTCCTTCCGGATGGGGAGCCGTCATGTGATAGGCGTCCGCTGTAGCGCCACAGCCGATGATCTCGCAATAGATCTTTGCGCCGCGGGCTTTGGCATGTTCCAGCTCTTCCATTACAAGCACTCCGGCTGCTTCGCCCATCACAAAACCATCCCTGTCCTTATCGTATGGACGGCTGGCGGTCGTAAAGTCGTCGTTGCGTTCGCTCAGCGCCTTCATGGCATTGAACCCGCCCACGCCGGCCTCGCTAATGACCGCTTCGCTGCCACCGCTGATAATGATATCGGACATCCCGAGCCGGATGAGATTGAAGGCCTCCATGATGGCATTCGTGGAAGATGCGCAGGCGCTGGTCACCGCGAAGTTGGGACCCCGAAACCCGTGCCGCATCGAAATATGACCGGCAGCGATGTCCAGGATCATCTTTGGAATGAAGAAAGGATTGAAACGGGGAGTGCCGTCACCTTTGGAGAAATTTATCACCTCTTCCTGGAAGGTGATGAGTCCACCGATACCGCTGGCAAATACGACGCCGATGCGGTCGGGATCCATTTTTTCTTTATCTATGCCTGCATCCCTGATAGCCTCGTCGCTGGCCGCCAACGCGATCTGCGTATAGCGGTCAACCTTACGGGACTCCTTTCTATCCAGGTATTGCAGGGGGTCAAAGCCTTTCAGTTCACAAGCAAAACGAGTCTTGAACTTTGAACAGTCAAATAGGGTAATAGGATTAGCACCGGAAACACCATTTATCAATCCATTCCAGTAGTCATTCGTATTATTACCTATTGGAGTGAGGGCACCAATGCCCGTTACAACAACTCTTTTCAATTGCATAGAGGACTTTTCCCAGCCGCTTCCAGCGGCTCCTAGTTTAATTAAGGATAAATCCGCCTTCTAAGCCAAATTGCTTGAACTTGAAAAGGCGGATCCAACAAATTTGTATGCAGGTAAACCCAAGACTTTGGTGTAGCTGCTTATTTAGCGTGCTCTTCCAGGTAAGCGATGGCCTGACCGACAGTAGTGATTGTCTCGGCTTGTTCGTCCGGGATGGAAATATTAAATTCCTTTTCGAATTCCATGATCAATTCGACGGTGTCCAGAGAGTCTGCACCCAGATCATTAGTGAAGGAAGCTTCGTTGGTTACTTCTGCTTCTTCAACACCCAGTTTATCAACGATGATCTTTTTAACCCTTGTAGCGATGTCTGACATTTTTGTAAATTTTAGTTATACGGCTGCAAATTTAGGATTTTGGACCAAAACCGAACAAACAGGGCAATTTTAATTTTTAACTTTAATGTAAAGGGGTTTCCGGAATTAGTAAATTACGATAACTTCGGCCTCCCGGCGCAGGAGACCCGAAAGCCCGGTGGACTGATTATTAATGACCGTCAGCCCTGTCAGAAAGGGTTGGCCCGAAACACAGTAACAGCATGGCGCTTAGGATGATAGATCACGGAACAAAGGAGTACCAGCAGATGGTGAACCTCCGCAATGAAATATTGCGGAAGCCCCTTGGCCTGTCCTTTGATAAGGAAGAACTGGACAAGGAGAAGGACGATATTCTTATGGGCGCATTTGAAGACGACAAGCTCCTCGGATGCTGTCTTTTGACCCGAATGGATGCTTTTACCGTCCGTTTGCGCCAAATGGCCGTCCCCAACAATATGCAAGGGAAGGGGGTCGGACGCGCTCTGATGATCTTTGCGGAGAACATTGCCCGTGACCTTGGATATAAGAAACTCTGCATGCACGCCCGACAGACAGCCGTTGGGTTTTACCAAAAACTCGGTTATTCCATCAGCGGTGAACCGTTCGAAGAGGTCACGATCCAACATTATATAATGGAGAAAGCCCTTTAGTGGGCATCGCCTTATTGCGCATCGCTTTATCCGGCGTCGCTTTCGTTGCGTCATCCGGCGCGTTTGAGGGCGCGGCTGTGTGACGGCGCCATTGCCTGGCCTGCCTTTACTTGATCAGTCGAAAATTGACGGGATAGCGATAGATCTTGCCTTCGCTGGCTTTTATGCTCGCAACGATGACCAGTATGAAACCGCCGATACCGATGATCATCAGCAGAAAGGCCCCGATGATAATAAGGGTGAGGATAGCACTAATGATAACGCAGATGGTCAGTGTGATCTGGAAGTTCAGCGACTCGAGCGCGTTCTGCCTGACGAACTCGGATTCGTCCTTCTTTACCAGCCAGATGATCAGTGGAGCAAGAATGGGTGCAACAAGGGTCAGGGCATGTGCCAGGATAGCCATTGTCTTTTCGTCGCTGGACGGGGTGGTCAGCGGATATTCTTCTGCCATAAATAGAAGTTTTAGGTAGTTGAAAATACTGATTTTTCCCAAACCGGGCAAATTGCCCGGTGGCCGAAGGCCAATAAATCACTGTTTTTGCGCCGGGGCTAAATTTTCTCCAAAGCCTGAGGCGCAAAAACAAATCCGGACATCCTTTTCAGGAACCCCAGGATGTCGCTCATCGACTTCATATCGTCCACCACGAGCAGGAAATTCTTCCCTGCCTGTTTCAGTTTGGCCTTATTGGTATGTTTTTGCAGGTACTCCAGGATCAGCCGGAATGTATCCGATTCAAAATAGGGAGAATCCGGCCGGTTGATGAAATAGCAGCGCAGGGTATCGTCTTTCAGGATCATCTTTTCAAAACCCAGGCTCACTGCCAGCTTGCGGATCCGGACCGTATCGAAGAGGTCGTCGACCTGCGGTGGAATGGGGCCAAACCGGTCGATCATCTCCTTGTGGAACTCCTGTAATTCCTCTTCACCATTACAATTGTCGAGCCGGGTATAAAGACTCAGTCTTTCTGTAACGGCCTCCACATAACTATCGGGGATCAGGATCTCCAGGTCGGTGTCGATGGTGCAATCCTGTACATAGTCTTCCTGTTTGGAGATCTCTTCCTTGAACAGCTCGCGGAATTCCGTCCTTTTCAATTCCTTTATCGCCTCGTCGAGGATCTTCTGATAGGTCTCGAAGCCGATGTCCACCATAAAGCCGCTCTGTTCCCCGCCAAGCATATTACCTGCGCCGCGGATGTCGAGGTCCCGCATGGCGATCTGGAAGCCGCTGCCGAGCTCACTATGCTGTTCAAGCGTCTGTAACCGCTTCCGCGAATCGGTTGGCAGGGTCGCCAAAGATGGGGCCAGCAGATAACAAAACGCCTTTTTATTGCTGCGTCCTACCCTACCCCTCAGCTGATGCAGATCGCTCAGCCCGAAGTGATGGGCGTTGTTGACAATAATGGTATTCACATTGGGGATGTCGACGCCGCTCTCCACGATATTCGTACATATCAGCACGTCATATTTCTTGTCGATAAAGTCGAGGATACGGTCCTCCAGGTCGCTGCCTTCCATCTGCCCATGTGCATAACCGATACTAAGATCGGGACACAGCCCCTGGATGATAGCGGCCATCTCGGCCAGTCCCTGTATGCGGTTGTAGATAAAGAAGACCTGGCCGCCTCTTTCCGTCTCATAATAAATGGCGTCGCGGATGAAGTCTTCATTATAACCATGCAGCTCGGTCTGTATCGGCTGACGATTCGGGGGTGGAGTATTGATGATGCTAAGGTCCCGGGCTCCCATCAGGCTGAACTGCAGAGTACGCGGAATAGGCGTTGCGGTCAGCGTCAGGCAGTCCACGTGCGTCCGAAGCGTTTTGATCTTTTCCTTGTGGGCCACTCCGAACTTCTGTTCCTCATCGATGACCAGCAGGCCCAGGTTCCTGAACTTTACCTCCTTACCCAGCAGCGCATGTGTCCCGATGATGATGTCGATCTCTCCTGCTTCCAGCTTCCTCAGTGTTTCCTTTTTCTCCTTTGCGGATTTGAAACGGTTGACGAAGTCCACCCTCACCGGGAAATCCTTCAATCGCTCGCTAAAGGTCTTAAAATGCTGAAAGGCCAATATCGTCGTCGGCACCAGCACGGCGGCCTGTTTGGAATCACAGCAGGTCTTAAAGGCCGCCCGGATCGCTATCTCCGTCTTGCCGAAGCCTACGTCACCACAGACCAGGCGGTCCATGGGCGAAGGTAGCTCCATATCCTTTTTCACATCGGCAGTGGCCTTGCTCTGGTCCGGCGTATCCTCATAGATAAAGGAAGCCTCCAGCTCGGTCTGCATATAATTGTCGGGAGTATGCGGAAAACCTTTTTCGGCTTTTCGCTGCGCATATAGTTTGATCAGGTCGAAGGCGATCTCTTTGACCCTGGTCTTGGTCTTTTCCTTCAGCTTCTGCCAGGCGTCGCTGCCCAGCTTGTTTACCTTTGGAACGGTGCCTTCCTTCCCGGTGTATTTGGAGATCTTGTGCAGGGAGTTGATGTTGACATACAGGATGTCGCTGTCCTTGTAGATGATCCGGACTGCCTCCTGGAGACGGCCATTGGCTTCTATCTTCTGCAGGCCGCTGTAGACTCCCAGGCCGTGGTCGATATGAGTCACGTAATCTCCCGGCTGCAGCTCCCTGAGCGTGCGCAGCGTAATAGCCTTGTTCTTGTTATAAGCTTGTTTGACCTTGTATTTGTGGTAGCGCTGGAAGATCTGGTGATCGGTATAACAGACCAGCTTCAGGTCTTCGTCGATAAAGCCCTCGTGGATGTTGAGCCCGATGGGCGTAAAGGCGATCTGGGCTTTGAGGTCTTCGAAAATAGTATAAAGCCGTTCCAGCTGCCGCGGGTTTTCGGCGAAGAGGAACACGGTATATTTTTTGGCCTCCCAGGATTTGAGATCGCGGATAAGGAGGTCGAACTGGCGGTTGAAGGAGGGTTGGGGTTTGGTGTGGAACTCGACTACGAAGGGGGCGCCCGCGGCGCCATCGGCGGTCCATGAACCGGCGGAAGGCCCAAACTCCACGAGGTTAAAACGCTGTAACTCCCCTTCTATCTGTTGCGCCGTCACGAACTCTTCCCGGGTCACCTCTCTTTTCTCCAGCTTTTCTTCGTCGCCGTCGATGGCCGTGTCGGGTGGCAGGGCGCGCCGGTGACGGCTGACAGGCTTACCCGTAGTGACGGCGCCGCGGACGGCCTCCTCAGCTTCGCGGGAAGCCCGGAAATCGCGTTCGGCCTGGACCCCATCGATGAAGAGTCCCAGGTCCTCTTCCTGAATAACCAATCTCTCGCGGGTAAAAGCCCAGTCCTGCATCCAGACGACGGTATTCTCGGGAAGGAACTGCAGCAGGGAGATCTTCTCTCCGCTATCCTGCCGGTTGTCAACATTGGGAATAATATTCACCTGCAGCAGCTTGCGTTCGCTCAGCTGGGTTTCCGGATCAAAGATGCGGATGGAATCGACATCATTTCCAAACAGCTCTACCCGGTAAGGTTTTTCGTTGCCAAAAGAATAAATATCGAGGATCCCGCCGCGCAGGGCGAACTGCCCCGGCTCATATACAAAGTCGGTCCTTTCGAAACCCTTGTCGACCAGTTTCCCCAGCAGGCCGTTGAGGTCCAGGGTGTCGCCAGCCTTGAGGGAAATGATATTACCGGAAAGCGCTTCCGGCAGGACCACTTTTTCAAAAAGGGCTTCGGGGTAAGTGACGATCAATTTTTTGCCGCTGCCCAGAGGGGAGGCTCCTTCGCCGAGCGGGCGCAGGGCTGCGGGTCCGTCGGCCCCCTTTTCCCCTTGCCTGGTGACATCGATGCCGCCCTTGCCGAGCTGGCCCATCGATGCCGACAACCGGGTCAGCGCCTCGGTCCGCAACATGACATGGCTGCTGTTGAGCAGCTTGTAATTCTTCTTATTCTTAAAGGAAGACGGAAAATAAAAGAGATCGAGGGCGCTGGTCAGGCTTTCGATGGTGTTGTGCAGATAAGCCGCGGCTTCCGCGTCCTCACAGACGACCAGGTGATTCAGCTGGCTGGTGGTTTCGTGCTGGAAGATGGCGCTGATGAGAAAGGCCGGGGAGCTGCCCTGGAGGTTCTTGCAGGCAATGCGTTGCGGAGCAGACAATAAAAGCCTGTCCGCCAGTTGAAAAAGGCGGGGCGAATGCAAAAAAGAACCGAGAAGAACCTCACTATTCATTTCCGCCGCAAAGATAAGCAAAAGGATTGAAGCCGCCGCACGGTAACAAGGGGATGTGCCGGAACAAGGGGCCGGATAAAGGTGCAGGATGCCGGTGATGGGCCCGGGCAGGCTGAGTCGTACCCTTAACATCGTGTTAAAGCAACCGATAAAGTCAAATTCGCGTAAATCCTAATAAACAACCTTATGATCGGACTCTACACTGCACTGAATCCGGGTAATCTTCCCGGGTAAGACTTTTACAGGCGCTATATTGTTCTTTTCATCCCTTTGGGTGGCATAGAACAGATTGCCTTTCTTTGTAAAAACAGAGTAAGTCCCCGGCGGCAACACCACTTGAAAATGTCCCTGGTCGTCAGTTTCTATCTGGCGGATGAGGTGAGTGAGGACCGCCTGGTAATAAGGAGAGTTGCTGGTGCCGGAATTGCCGGAGCCGGCGCGGACGACCTGGTTGTCCGAGGTTAGCTCGAAGATGCAGACGGTGGCTTTTACGCCGGGACGGGCGCTGTCGACAATCGGACGCGGGCGGCGATTGGGTGCGGGCATGTGGTTGCCGGAGAGGCGATAGACCGTGCCGCTGATGCCGGATTCCTGGTTGAGGGCGCCCGAAGCCTGATCATTGGCGCGGGATACCTGGCCGGGGGTGGCCGACGCCTGACCATTGATGCCGGGTATCTGGCCGTCAGCCGTCGGAGCCGGCCAGACCCCGGTTTCGCCGGCAGCCTGAAGACTGAGCCCTGCAAAACCGGAGACGAGCATCGCAATTGGCACGATAAAAGCAGGTAAAAGCATAAAAACAGTAATTTTAGAAAGTTTTAAATACTTCTTATGAACAATTGCAGGGTTCCGTTGCTCTTCTCCGTATCCTTACTTTTTTTCTTACTCATCGGACAGCGTTCGGTCGCCCAGGTGGTCATCAACAAGGCCGCGATGCAAAAAGCCAGCCAGGACAGGGCTTTAAAGGAGGCAGCCTTCCAGAAGATACTGACGAGAACGGCCCTCGAAAGAGGCTGGCCGCTGACCAAACGCAATAAAAAAGGACGTCTCGCCTATCTCAGGGGCATCAACAGCAGCGGCCTGCCTTATTATGTAACCACAACCGACAATCTTATATCCGCGGCCACCATTCGCACCAATAAAGTATGGCCGGGTGGCGGCGACGGGCTGAGCCTCAACGGCAGCACTGCTGCGATGAAAGGGAAGATAGCCGTCTGGGATGAAGGACAGGTGCGACCCACCCATGTCGAGCTGGCCGGCCGTGTCATTCAGAAAGACAATGCCAACGTCCTCAGCGACCACTCCACTCACGTATCGGGAACCATGATAGCAGCCGGGATCAATCCGCTTGCTAAAGGTATGGCTTTTGGCGCCCAGCAATTACTGGCTTATGACTTCAACGACGACGCATCGGAAATGCTGGCCGCCGCCGCCGGGGGTCTGCTGGTATCCAATCACTCCTATGCCGACATCGCCGGCTGGTATTTTGACGACACGGAACAGCGTTGGGAATTCTGGGGCGATCCCGGGGATACGGTCGACATCCGGTTTGGTCTATACGACGAAGACGCCCGTTATTGGGACACCATCGCATATCTGGCTCCGAACTACCTGATCGCAAAGGCAGGAGGCAACAATCGCGGGGACACCGGCGCCGCCGTAGGAGATACCTACTACCGGATGAATGCCCAGGGCAACTTTATCAATGCCGGGAACCGCCCTGCCGGCATCAGTAGCAATACCGGTTATAACACCATCGCCACCTATGGCAACTCCAAAAATATCCTCACCCTTGGCGCCGTCAATCCGATCCCGGGCGGATACCACAAACCCGGGGATGTAGTGCTGGCGGACTTCAGCAGCCTGGGGCCAAGCGGTGACGGCCGCATCAAACCCGACCTGGTAGCGGATGGCGTAAACGTACTGTCATCCATCAGCACCTCCGACAATGCCTATGACATCTATAGCGGGACTTCCATGGCCACGCCGGCTTCGGCGGGATCGTCCTTTCTGTTACAGGAATATTATTACAAGCTGCACAACACCTTTATGCTTAGCAGCACGCTCAAAGGGCTGCTGATCCATACCGCCGATGAAGCAGGCGCCAGCCCCGGTCCCGACTATGCCTTTGGCTGGGGACTCATCAACATGGAGCGGGCCGCCGCCGTTATAACGGCCGACAATGGCGACCACAGTCAACAGATCATACAAGGCAGTCTCAGCACTACAACCGCTTCCGCAACTTACACCGTCACGGCTTCCGGCAAGGCGCCGGTGGCGGCCACCATCTGCTGGACGGATGTTCCGGGCACACCAGCTACCATACCCGCCAATTCGCACAACTTCAGGGACGTTGGCATCAAGCTCGTCAATGACCTCGATCTGCGGATCACCGACAATGTCAGCAACAAGGTCTATTATCCCTGGATCCTCGATCCGAACAACCCCGGCGCCGCGGCAACCAAGGGTGACAATATCCGCGACAATGTCGAAAAGGTCGAGCTTTCGGACAGCCTGATACCCGGCAGGAGTTACACCATCACCGTCAGCCATAAAGGCACCATCCAAAGGACAACTCAAACTTATTCCCTGCTGATCAGCGGTGTGGGTGGAATAACCGCCTGCGCATCCGGCTCGACTGTGGGTTCGACCGGCGCCAATATCACCCAGGTGACGACCGGCGGCATCAATAACCCAAGTCCTTCCGGCACCTGCCGTTCCTATACGGACTATTCAGCGCTCACGGCGGCAAAACTGCCAGTGGCTTCCACTGTTCCGGTGACGATAGTGACCGGCAATTGCGGCGCGACCGATAACTCGCGGATGGCGAAGATCTATATCGACTTCAACAACGATGGGGTCTTTGATCCGACAACGGAGCTGGCTTATCAAAGTCCTTCAGCACACCAGGCCAACACCCCCTTCACCGGCAGTATGGCCATACCGAATACGGCTGTCGCAGGCACTTATGCCCGGATGCGCGTCATCGTCGAGGAGACAACCGATCCCACGGCCATCACACCCTGTGGCACATACGCAGCTGGCGAAACACAGGACTATAAGGTCGTCTTTACAAACCCCGCGAACGATGTCGGCGTCATCTCCCTGGAATATCCCACGCAGGTCTCCTGTGCCAATGACTCGCAGGTGGTATCGATCCGGATCCACAACTTCGGCTCCGCGACACAGGCTGGAGGCATCCCGGTAACTACTACGATAACGGGAGGCGCAAGTCCTGTTGTCCTCAGCGCTATCTGCAAGGACAGTATCCTCTCCGGTGCGGATGTCGTCTTCACCTACAATACAACACTGGCTACGACTGCCGGTACTACCTATACTTTTATCAGCAAGACGGGGCTGGCGAGCGATCCCAATACGGCCAATGACAGCGATACACTGGCGGTGACCATGAGCCCTGCGGAAGCGGCGGGTACCGGCACGGCCACCATTTGCGGCGCGAATGCGACCTCTGTCGTCCTGCATGCCGCAACCACCGGGGATGTCCCGGTATGGTATGAGACGGCCACATCGACCACTCCGCTGGCGGCAGGCAGCAATACCAGCACGACGGTGATACCATCGGACAAAACATATTATCTGGGACTCAACGACCTGAAGGAAAAAGCCGGCGTCCCAAACAAGATGGTCTTTACCAGCACGAGCTCGAACCAGGGCGCATACTTCCGCTTTGGCGGTAACTTTGTGATGTTCACAACAGGGGTGCCCCTGACGATCGAAAGCGCCAAAATGTATATCGGTCACTCCGGCCAGATGACCTTCACCCTGGCCACGCTCTCCAGTCTTAACAACAACACCGGAGAATACGGGTATCTGCCATTGTATACTACGACCATCGATGTCTTTGCGACAAAGGCGGTTCCGGACAGTTCTTCGCAGATCAACATACCGGTAGGGGACAATACAGACACGGGTGCGACTTATCTGTTGAACATCCCGGTCCCTAATCCCGGCAATTATGTTATTATCATCGATTGTTCGCCGACCGCCAATGCCTTCCTCAACTTAAATATCAACAAAGATCCGTACCCGCTGAGCATTCCGGGTGTGTTCTCCATAACGGGGAATGACTTCAGGGACTATGGCAAGGCTGACAGTGTCACCTATTCGCATAAGTTCTATTATCCTTTCTATAACCTGGGTATCCGGCTCAATGGCTGTCCGGCTCCGCGAACGGCTGTCACCGCCACGACGGAAGCTGGCCCTACGATCACCCTGGCGGGGAATACATTCACCAGCAGCGCCGCCAGCAACAATCAGTGGTATGTAAACGACTCGCTGCTGGTTGGACATACGGGTCAGACGGATTCCGCGACCATACCGGGCGTATACTATACGGTGCAGACCGATCCTGCGACGGGATGCTCGCTGATCTCGAATAAGATCACCTTTACGCCATCCGGCGGGGACGCCAACGCCTCTATCGGACTTTCAAACTTTCCGAATCCGAGCACGGGCGTATTTCAGCTGCAGTTCTATATGAGCACGGTGGAGAATACCAGCATTACGCTGACCGATATGCTGGGACAGCGCGTCTACGAGGCGGACTATCCCAATTTCTCCGGGCTTTTCTCCCAGCAGATCAATGCTCCGCAGCTGGCTTCGGGGGTCTATACACTGCGGATCATCCACGGTGACAAGACCTATCACAAAGAGTTGCTGGTATTAAAAAAATAAATCCGTAAATTTAAGCTGTACGCGGAGGAGCCGCGTGCAGCTTAATATGCTTCAACCCTGGCAAACAGGTAAAGTCATACGTATCGAGCAGGAAGCTGCTCTGACGCGCCGGTTCTGGATCCAGTTACCGGGATTGGCCTCATTTGACTTCGAGCCCGGGCAATTTGTCACTCTCGACTTACCGATCCACGAAAAGCCTAACAAACGCGTGCGCAGCTATTCGATAGCTTCCTGGCCGGATGGCACCAATGTCATCGAGCTGGTGATCGTGCTGCTGGAGGGTGGAGCGGGCACGAACTATTTATTCAACCAGGTAACGGTGGGTAGTGAGCTGACGCTTCGGGGTCCGCAGGGCGTTTTTACCCTGCCGGAGCCGATCGAGAAGGACCTATTCTTTATCTGTACGGGTACGGGCATTGCGCCCTTCCGTGCAATGAGTCATCATATTCTCAATCACAGCATCCCACACCGGGAGATCTTCCTGATCTTTGGCTGCCGGCAATTCAGTGACTGTCTTTACCGGCGGGAGCTGACGGAACTGGCGGAGAAGATCCCTGCCTTTCATTATATCCCTACTTTTTCCCGGGAGGATCCGGAGACGGCGGGCCCCCTGGTGCGGACCGGTTATGTGCATGCAATTTATGAGGAGCTGTGCAAGCTGCCGGTTGCGGCGGCGGGGGCGCAGTCGCTTGCTGGTGCGATGGGGCAGCCGCTTGCCGGTACGAAGGGGCAGCAGGTCGCGGGGGCGATGATGCAGTCACTTGCCGGGGCGATGCAGCCTCAGGTTCCGGGCGAGATGACGCAGTCAGTTGCGGATGCGACGGTGCAACAGGTTGCCGACGTGGCAGCGCAGGAGAGTTTGCGTCCGGCAAACTTTTTTCTTTGCGGATGGAAGAATATGATCGATGAGGCTAAACAGCGCATACTGGCACTGGGTTACGACCGCAAGTCCATACACCAGGAGCTGTATGGATAGATCGGAGCCAGGGTGATCATTACTTCGTGGCCTTCTCTTTTTCTTTGGGAGCTTCCTTACTATTGCCGTTGATCTTCATTGGAATCACAGGGATAGCCTGATTTTTCAGGCGGGACTCCAATTCAGCGTACGCGTGCTGGGATTCCAGCGTTTCGTGATGACTGTGCAATAATTCTTCTTCTAATTTGCGAAGCTTGGATTCGCTTTTGGCCAGTTTTCCCCGCCCGAGCACGAAACCTATTACAACGCCCGTCACAACAGCAACTAAAAGGATAATAGGGTTAATGACGTAATCAAATGTAAGCGTGACTAACATTTTTCTTAAATTATTTGAGGTTCTGAAACATGAAGACAGGCTCTTCTAAGGGGATTACGACGGGCATATTTCAGGGATAGAGGACAAGCTTCAGTACCTTATCCGCGGCCAAATATAGCGATAAAATTATTGAAAAGTCCAACAAAGCCGCAGCATTATTTTTTATTTTTCCGATGCAGCGAATGCGTAAAACTACTAGACCAACTGCCCATTGACGATAGATGCCAGGTTGCTGATCGGCACCCGTTCCTGCGCCATGGAATCCCGATAACGGATTGTAACTGTCTGATCTTCTTTGCTCTGGTGATCCACAGTCACGCAGAAGGGAGTGCCGATGGCGTCCATCCGGCGGTATCTCTTGCCGATAGCATCCTTCTCTTCGTAAAAACACCTGAAATGCGGTTTGCATGCGTCCATGATCTCCCGGGCAATTTCGGGAAGTCCATCCTTTTTTGTCAAGGGGAAAACTGCCAGCTTGATCGGGGCGAGTTTCGGCGGGAACTTTAAAACTACGCGGCTATCCTGTTTTTCCGGTGTGCTCAGGTCTTCTTCCATATAGGCTTCGCTCAGCACCATCAATATGGTCCTGTCCAGGCCGATGGAGGTCTCGACAACGTAGGGAATATAATTCTGATTGATCTCCGGATCGAAATACTGCAATTTTTTCTTACTGTACTCCTGGTGATTTTTCAGGTCGAAGTCGGTACGGGAATGGATCCCTTCTACTTCTTTGAAGCCAAAGGGAAATTCGTATTCGATGTCGCAGGCGGCATCGGCATAGTGTGCGAGTTTTACGTGATCGTGGAAGCGATATTTTTCGGCGGGGATCCCCAGGCCGAGATGCCATTTCATACGGGCTGTCTTCCAGTGTTCATACCACTCTTTCTGTGTGCCGGGACGGATAAAGAACTGCATCTCCATCTGCTCGAACTCGCGCATACGGAAGATGAACTGGCGCGCGACGATCTCGTT
Organism: Puia sp.; assembly: GCA_035492595.1. Taxonomy (GTDB): domain Bacteria; phylum Bacteroidota; class Bacteroidia; order Chitinophagales; family Chitinophagaceae; genus Puia. The sequence goes on along the minus strand of DATJJA010000195.1, from coordinate 929 downwards.
CCGGAACGCCTTGCCGATCTGGGCGATACCAAAGGGGATCTTCATTCTGCCCGTCTTTTGTACGTTGAGGAAGTTGACAAAAATACCCTGGGCTGTTTCCGGCCGGAGGTAGATCTCGCTGGCCTCATCGGACAGGCTGCCCAGCTGGGTCGAGAACATGAGGTTGAACTGGCGGACCTCGGTCCAGTTGGACGTTCCGCTTACACCACATTTTATCTTCTGGTCTTCAATAAGTTTCTTTAATCCCGGGAAGTCACTGGCGGCAATGAGCCTGTCCATTTCAGCCTGGAGGGCGTCGGCATCTGTCTTCTTCCCTTCTTTCTCCAGCCCGTCGATACGGGCTTCGATGAGATGGTCGACCCGGTAGCGTTTCTGACTATCCTTATTGTCGATCATCGGGTCGCTGAAATTATCCACGTGACCGCTGGCCTTCCAGGTCGTGGGATGCATAAAAATGGCGGCGTCGATCCCCACGATATTCTCTTGCAGCTGGGTCATGCTCTTCCACCAATGGTCCTTTATATTCTTTTTTAGTTCGCTGCCGTATTGGCCATAGTCATATACCGCACTTAACCCGTCGTAGATCTCACTGGAAGGAAAAATAAAGCCGTATTCTTTGCAATGCGAGATTATCGCCTGAAACTTGTTCGTATCATTTGCCATAGCTGGCAAAGATAAAGTTTGGCCAGCAAAAACTCAGTGCAAAATAGGGCCGCTAAAGGCGGACCCGACAGGCGGCGCCCGAGTGAAAAAAGAGATACGCGTGCTGCGGCGGCCGTGGCGGCGATGGGGCTGGCGGACCGGACACTTATTGTACCGAAACCGAACGGATCTTGCTGCAAAAATGGAGACAATAAACTGATTATCAATTATCAGTAAGAGTGGCACTATCTTAGTCCCTTCGAACAAAACGACACTCATGTTCAGGA
>DATJJA010000194.1:0-21402 GCA_035492595.1 Puia sp. | reverse complement strand
TCACGCCAAAGAGATTGGCCTGGTCGATCCTGCCGCTGGCGGTAAGGACATACCGTTCCTTAAAGGTATAGGAAGCGTTGGCGAAAGAAGAAATATAGGCGAGGAAACTGGTAGTGGTACCGGACTGCAACGGATAGACCGGGCTGGAAAAGGAATATGGAGAACCGGAGAGGGTGTTGTTGAGTTGAGGAAAGTAGGAGATATAGTCTACCGTTGTCTGTACGGTACCTGTCCGGGGATTGTATCCGTACCAGCCGTTGTAGTCCCTGATGATCTTTGACTCGTTGTGTTCGTATCCGGCGATGATGTTGATGCGGTGGTAATTACCGAGCAATCGGTTGTATCCGACAGTAGCGCGGATATTGTTGTCCGTTTCATCATAATTGTCGGTCTGAAGGGTGCCGCCGCGGTTGATGGGGAAGCTGAGGCCTCCTGTAGGATCGATCTGCGTATAGTTGTTGATCATGTTCTTTATGTTGAAGAGGCTGTCGCTTTGATAGGTCCTGCCCTGGCGGATCGTTCTGCTATACTGGTATTTGAGGTCGAAGTTGAGGCCGTTGTGAAGACTGTATCTGATATCGGGTCCGATGGAGGCCAGCAGGCTGTTGGTGTGTTGGTATTGCGCTGCGTGGAACTGTTCGATGGGGTTATAACTCATATCATAAAGACCGAGAGCATCTGCCTTTTGGATAAAGTCCTGGTTGTAACCATTGGTGAAATTGACATTGATGGGGTGGCCTGTTGCGTCGGTGAGTTTGGTATAGGGCGCCAGTCCGTAGCTGCTCCAGCTCCCGTTGTTGGTCCCTGTCTGGTTGATGGTGAATTGGAGAGGGAAGCTCAGTTCGAGTCCGTCGGCGGGTTTGAAGGTATAGTTGGAGTTCAGCGAATAGCGGTCCTGGAAACTATAGTCCGGTGCGGTGAGATGATCGTAGCCGCCGTCGAGAAAATATTTCGAGGCTGGGCTGCCGCCGCTGACGCTGAGGTTGTATTGCTGGTCGATACCGGTGCGGTAGAAGTATTTGAGTGCGTCGTGGCGAACGTCTGTCTTTGACAGGGCGGCAATCTGTGCATCGGCCTCTGCCTGTGTGATGAGTCCCTGGTCGACATCGTGCAGGAGCTGGATGACCTGGGTGGGCGGCCGTCCCTGGTTCTGGGTCGGATCGAAAACATTGTCATAGGCGCCCTGGGGATAGAGGTTCTTTTCGATATCGATGAAGTCGGAGGTGGAGAGTATCCGTTGGGTAAAGAGCAGGGGTTTGCCGGTGAAGGTTACGGAGGAGTTGAAGTTTACCTGTGGCCGCTGGTTGTATTTGCCGGATTTTGTCGTGATGACCACTACGCCATTACCTGCTCTTGCGCCCCAGATGCTGGCTGCAGCGGCGTCTTTCAGGATGGTAACCGATTCGATATCATTTGGGTTGAGGTTATTGATATTTTGCTGATAAGGGGCATAACCGTTATAGGGAAATCCATCCACGACCACGAGGGGGGCGTTGGAAGACTGGACGGTGGCGACGCCCCGGATGTAAAAGGTTTGTGTATTGCCTCTGAAGGTAAGAGATCCGTTGGGGTCGTTGCCGCGGTTATCAAACAGGACACCGCTGGCTACGCCGTCGAGGTGGTCGAGGAGATTGGAGGAAACGGAGCGATTGAATAATTTGTTGTCGATGACGTCGAAGGAGCCGGTGGTTCTTTCTTTTGGGATGACCTGGTAACCGTTGTTGACCTCTACGGCGACTTCTGCGAGCTGGGTCACTTTCTTTTTCAGCCTGACATTGAACTCCGGATTGTGGTCATAGGGCAGCTCGAGGGTTTGATAGCCGATGCTGCTGAAGACGATGATCCCTGTGCCGGGAACGCCATTCATGGAGAACAGACCTCCTTCGACGGTGGAGAGGGCCATGTCTGTCCCCCTGACATAAATGGATACTCCGGCGAGAGGGGTACCGGATTCGTCCATTACTTTACCCGAGATGAAGAAATCGTTAGGCTGCTGGACGACGCTGGCTGAAACGGATTCTTTTTTCCTGACGACGATGCTGTTGCTTTTTATTTCAAAGTCGAGGTTGGTACCTTTCAGACATTCCTGCATGGCCTGTTGCAGGGATACGCTGGTCACATTGATGTTGGCGACGGTGATGTTGGCGATGGCTTTTTCGTCATAGAGAATGGATATTCCGGCCATCTTTGAGATCCTGTTAAAGATGTATTTCAGGCTGACGTGTTTTTCGGACAGGGTTATCCTGGCCGCTGTGGTCTGGGCGCCGAGGGGTTGAACGGCGGTTAGCGTCAAGCCTATGATAAGCAGACTGAGACAGGCTTTTTTGTTAAAAGCAGTTAATTGCATTAGCTTTGGTTTGTAGGGATGAATAGTTGGCACTCCGCGTGGGTGCTTGAATCCCGGATATTTCTGCCATTTCGCCTGGACCGCGGAATGGCTTTTTTTTCCGGTGCAGTCGGGTTAGTCGATTTGTTTTACTTTTTGATCGGGGCCCCCTCCCAGGGCAGGACGATGAGTTTTCTTCCTTCTATTTTAAAGTGAACTCCGTTGTATTCGAGTAAGGCTAATGCCTCTGATAATTCCAGGCGGCGGCTGATGCGTCCTCCGAATGACCGGCCTTCATAGTTTGCTTTGTATTCGACGTCTATGTCATACCAGCGGCGGAACTGGCGCAGGATCGTGGGCAGGTCGAGCTGATCGAACTGGAAGAAGCCGCTTAGCCAGGCTGTTTCCTTATCGGTGTCGACGGCTTTTACGATCAGGGGGGCTGTGCTGCCGCGGGCTGTGATGCCCGTGTTGCCGGTTGCCAGGCTATTGCTGCGGATGGCTTGTTGTCCCGGTGCGAGAATGACGACGTTGTCATTGGAGCGTATGTCGACTTTTCCGTCCACGAGGGTGGTGCGCAGTTCGTTCTCGTCTTCGTAGGCCATCACGTCGAATTTTGTTCCCAATACATTTACCGATAGTCCGTTGACGGTTGCTATAAAGGGTTGGGCTGTGTTTTTGGCTACGTCGAAGAATACTTCGCCTTTGATCTCTACCCGCCGTTGGTTGCCGGTGAAGGCGGTGGGATAGCGGATCGAGGAGGCGGCATTGAGCCAGGCTTTTGTTCCGTCGGGCAGGGTCAGCTGGTATTCTCCTCCTTTTGGTGTGGTCAGGATATTATATACGGCTGCGGCCGTTGTCTGACCGGGGGAATAGGACAATTGACCTTTGGCTGTCTTATTGATCTGAACGTCTTGTTCCTGTGCCAGCAGGCCGTTGGCGGCGCTGTCCAGTACGATGGTGCGTCCATTGGCCAGGGTTAATGTGGCCTTGTTGCCGCCGGGGGGTATGTCGGTGACGGTCTTTTGAATGGTGCTCTTGTCGTTGTCGGATCGTGTTTTCAACAAGAACCAGGCGCCGGCGATAAGGAAAATGACCACAGCGGCGGCGGACAATCGGAAGATGAGGCGTCGGGCTATTGGTTTTTCTTTGGCTTTTGGTGTCAGGCCAAGGGTACGGAAAAGGTCTTTGACGGCCTCGTCGGGGTCATAGGTATGGTTGATCTGGCGCAGCTGGATAACCAGGGCGGCCTTGTCCATAGCATTTTCAAAGATCTGTTGCCGTTGGGGGGTACTCTCTCTCCATTCAAGCAGGTCTTTTTGCTCCTGTTCGGTCAGGGGCTGATGGTCTGCATGTTTGAACAGCAAGGTCCCTATATACAGCGAGAATTCGGTTTGGTCCTGGTTGGTATCCACTGGGCAATGGTTGTTGGTTACTTATATAGGACACCGGCCGATCGGATTTGTCCCAGCCATTTTTTGCCTTTTTTTTGAAGGGGGTTATTTGAGGAGGAAGCCGAGCAGGAGAAGAAGGGAGCTTTTGTCTTTTCCCAATTTATTGCGGAGGATGGTGAGGGAGTTGTATCGCTGGTTGCGGACAGTTTTGGCGGAGATGTTGAGCTTAAGGGCTATTTCTTCGATGGAGAGCCCTTCCTGGAAGCTGAGGAGGAAGACCTCCTGCATTTTGGCGGGCATGGACTGGACGATGGCATTGATGAGGGCCAGCTGTTCGAGGCGGGTTATTTCGTCGTAGACCGAGCTGGTTTCGAGTGGGGTGAGGGCGGCGCTTTTCTGATGTTTGTCTTCTTCCCTGCCTTTTCCTCTTTGCCAGTTGAGGCAGCCGTTGCGGGTGACGGTGAAGAGGAAGGCTTTCAGGCCGGGCCAGGTTTCGAAGGGGGAGTCGTATTGCCAGAACTTTATAAAGGTTTCCTGTACGATGTCTTTTGCGATGGAAACGTCCGGGACATATTTTTCGGCGAATTTGCAGAGAATTGGGAAATAGGTTTTTACGATCTCCTGTAGGGCTGCGGGGTTACCCGCAGCAAGTTGTTGAAGGAGCTGAGTTTCATTTAGAGTTGTTTTTTCCTGCAAATCAGAGCGTTGATTCTGCAATATACTAATTAAAATTATTCGGATCTTTTGGGGGCAAGGGATTAGAAATGATGCCGGAGGCGATAGGTTTGTTTTTGCGTTTGGGTCTGTTTTTGGGATTGTTCGAGTTTTTGTGTGGTTTCGCGGTCGATGATCTTTTGGATGGCGAGATGGTTACAGCGTTCGCCGAGCTCGCTGCCGTTGTAGATGCATTTGTTTTTGAGGTCGATATAGGTGACGTCCTGGCAGATGCCTTGTTTGTCCTGACGAAGAACCATGCGGATCTTTTCATTGGCCATTGCCTGCTTAAGCTGTTGCATGGTGTCGGAATTTTTGTACAGGTTCCATAGGACGCTGTTTTCCAAATACTGCCGGTGTTGCAATTTCAGGGTCTGGTTTTGGACCATTTTCTTTTCGAGGTTGTCCAGGGTGGGTTTCGAGTCGAAGAAGCTGGCTTTGAGGGGGACGCCGAGATATCTGCCGTTTTCGTCGATGACGCGATAGAGCAGGCCGTGGCGCTGGTACAGTTTTGAATCTTCCCTGCCGCGATAGGCCTCCACGTTATATAACCTCAGGACGGTGTTGAGCTCTTGCAGGGTAGTGTATTTAAAATTTTCTGTCACGTGGTCGAGGACCCGGGAGATGGATTGGGTAGTGGATGACTCGCCGTAGATGATCTTTTGGACCCCGTCGGGGTGTCGTTGTTGCTGGCGGAGCTGTTGTTTTTTTTCGGTGGTCATCAGCTGGAATTCTTTTTCGATGCGTAACCGGGCTTGTTCGGATTGGATCTTTCCGATGTTGTACAGCTCGATGGGGTCGCCGTTGCTGCGGACGTGAGTGGTCACGATGTGGCAGTGGGGGTGGCCTGCGTCGTGGTGGCGGTAGACGAGATAGGGTTGGTGTTCGAAGCCTATTTCTTTCATATAGCGATCGGCTATGATTCGCATTTTTTCGTTGGAGAGCTGGTCGGAGGGGTCGAAGTTGAGGGTGATGTGCTGGCTGGTCGTGACGGCTTCGTTGAGTTCCATGCGATGCTGAAGACGGTGGAGCTTTTCGGCATAGGTGAGCTGGTCCGCGTCTTTCAGGTAGTTGGCGGCGGTGAGGCATTCGGCTTTGCCCAAAGTGAGTTTCTGTTCATTATAGTAGAGTGATCTGGCTATGCTGTTGGAGGTCATTATTTTTGGTCTCATTGTCGGATAGGTTGATAAGGTGCTCTTTTATTTTTTTTGTGGTCTCTGACAGTTGGTCCGCGTGTAGGTGGAGATCGTGGAGGCATGTCATTATTTCGGTTGTTGGCATCAGGGTTTCCAGTTTTTGTATGGCGGTGGCGAAATTGTTTGAACAGATCTGAAGCTGGGGCAGGAGGCGGACCATTTGTTCTTCGAAGTTATCGAAGGACTGGTTGCGGTAGAACACCCTGACCGGCTTCTGGGCGAGTACTTTTCGGGCGTATTCGCTGGTAGTGCGGCAGGTGGAGTTGGCGGCGAGCCTGTGTATTTTGTCCCATTCCTGCTGGGTGAGGCGCAGGTTGAGGCGGTGGAGTCTGGCTTTTTCGGGCTGGCCGGCCTGGGTTTGAATGTTTTGATCCATGGGATAAATGTTTTGATAACAAAGATATTTAATCAAAACATTTATATTTGATAAAATGTTGACCATATGGCCAAGGAATTTTATGATGTCAGTTATAAAACGTATCATAATGAGCGGCTGAAGCCGGTGCTATTCAGAGGTGTGAAGACTTATCCTTTGTATGTACAGGTCACTTATGACAGGAGGTCTATTTTTTTTAAGAGTTATTATTTTGAGCTGTTTGCGCAGCCGAAATATGATTTTTTGGAGACTAGTATTCAGGATATCAATGAGTTGGAGAGCCGGGTCATAGAATATATCATCAACAGGAGGCCGGAATGGTTTGATCTCGACGAGCTGATCCGGGCTTATAAGAAAGAGAGCAGGGATATATTGGACAGTTTTGACGGGTCCTTTAAGGTCTGGCTGGGGGACTTTTTAAGGGAGAAAGATTTGCCGGGGCTTGCTGCGCAAATGGAGTCAAATCCCGGGCTTGTCGCGGGTATTCGATTATGGGATGATCTAAAGGCGGTTTTGAAGCCGGAGGTTTATAAACGAATGGAGGAAAGGGTCTTTCAATACGACAGTCCTTATATACCCTTAGCCTGGTATATGAGGGAGAAATTTCCGGATAGGCCTTTTTGTCTGTCCTGGTTTGAATGGATCGAAGAACAAGGCGAGGTCGAGATCTTTTTAGACCGTATACGGTGGGGTGAGGGGTTTGAAAAGGTTATCCGGGCGATAAGGGATTGGTATAGGGAGTGATGGGTCTGGCGACGGAGCGCAGGGTTTTTGATACGCCAGGTGTTCGGTTTGTTTATGGGGTGATACGTTTGCCTTCATTTCGCTGGCCGTTCTGGGAGAGGATGATCGAATTGAACCCGCCGTTTGCATCTTTTACAAATTCTATTTCGGCAGGGAACTCGCTGGGTGTGAATTTTGTTTGGGTTTCTGCATATATTTTGAATTTGGGTTGGTTTGTCGCCTGAGTAAATAATTGATTGCCTTCTTTTGAAACAACGAGGATAAAGGTGGGGGTAAGCGCATATTGGCCGGTATATTTTTCCAGGAGGGAGTCTGCCACGGCGACGGTGGTTTTACTGCGGTAGAGTCCTTTAAAGTCATACACTTTTGCCACGCTGTTGATGATCTCGGGCATGATATTGCCATTGTCGGAATTGACCATGACCACTACGCCGTTGCCATTTGCCAGGCTGCCATAATACTGACAGCGAAATCCTTCATTTGCCCCGCCGTGCTGAAAGTACAGTGTATTGTCCCGTTTGTCGATGAATACACCCAGGGCGGCGGAGTTGTCCAGATAAGGTGTCAGCCGGAGTTTGGTGGTCTGCTGGTCGAGCACTTTGGACGACCTGCCTTCATAGGCCAGCTGGGTTTCGATGATGTATTTTGCCAGGTCGGTGGGATTTGTCCAGAGACCGGCCGCGGCCTGTTCGGGATAGATATGATACTTGCCGGTGATCTCTTCTCCATTGCGATCGTAAGCTGTGGCGAGTAGATCGGGTTGTATGTCGGCCGGTGGTTGCGCGTATGTGCTGGATGTCATTCCCATGGGCTGCAGCACTTCTTTTTTCATATATTCCTCATAGGGCTGGTGGGTGATGTTGGTGAGGATCAACTGGGAGACGGTGATGCCTCCGCCTGAGTACTCTGAACGGAGACCTGGTTCATACATGGATCGGACCGCGGGGGAATTGGAGGGAGTCTTCCCATCGAGGATCTGTTCGATGGTGGGGCGGTCTTTCCCCTGTTCGTAACCCGGGAAGCCGTGGACGGTGAGGCCGCCGGTATGGCTGAGCAGATTGGCTACGCTGATCTTTCTCCCTTTTGCCAGCGAGTCGTAGGGAAATTTCCAGCCGGTCAGGTACGTATTTATATCTGCGTAGAGGTCCAGTTTTTTTTCCTGTGCGAGTTTGAGGAGTCCGACGCCGTTGAGCGATTTGCTGATGGAGGCCGCCTGGAAAAGGGTTTGAGCGGTGACGGGGATCTTTTTACTGAGATCGGCCCATCCGTAACCTTTAGCCCAGAGGATCTGGTAGTTCTGTATAACGGCGATGCTCAGGCCGTGGATATGGTAATAGACCATACGGTCTTTTATGTTTGCGGGATGCTCGCCGGGGGATTGGATGGCGCTGACGAGATTGTTCTCAACCTGGATTATTTTGTCATCGTTGTTTGTTGGTTTTTGTGCGCAGCCGGAAAGGAGAATATTGCTGAGGATAAGCGCAAGGGGGATTATTTTCATATCAGCCGATTATTTTGTAAATTGTATATGGACCATAATGATACGATTTTTACTCAATAATAAAATGGTCCGGACGGATGAGCCGCCGGGGATGTTGTTGCTGGATCTTATCCGGTACGGGGAGTTTTTGACGGGAACGAAGATCGGCTGCCGGGAGGGGGATTGTGGGGCATGTACGGTATTGGTGGGGGAGTTGGGTGAGGAGGTGAGGTTGGGTGAGGAGGTGAGGTTGAGTGAGGAAGTGGAATTGGGTGAGGGTGTGGCGCGGGGGAGGGTGACGAAGGGAAAGATGGTTTACCGGCCCGTTACTTCCTGTCTGACGGCGCTGGGGAATGTGCATCTGAAACATGTGGTTACTATCGAGGGGTTGAATGGGGAGGGCTTGAATTTTTTGCAGCGGGTGATCTGTGAGGAAGGGGGAACGCAGTGTGGGTTTTGTACACCGGGGTTTATCGTATCGATGGCGGGTTTTTGTCTGAGTGATACTGCGCCGACGCAGGCGAATGCTGTAGCGGCGGTGGATGGGAATATTTGCCGGTGTACGGGATATAAGTCGATCGAGAGGGCTTTGGCCAGGGTTGTGGAGTTTTTGGGATACCCGAGCGGAGCGTTCCCGAGCGCAGCGAAGGGAATGAACGAGGAAAGCGAGGGACGAAGCTTTGCCGAAGTTCCTACGAGCGAGGAGAAGCGAGGGACGAAGCTTCCCGAAGCTCTGGATGTCGACCCGATACGTTTTGCGATAAAGAATGGGATCGTGCCGGCCTGGTTTGCGGAGATCCCCGCGAGGCTGGCTGCAATGAGCTTGCAGGGGAATGGAATGTTGCATGGTAGGAAAGGAGGAGGAGAGGGGGGAAATGGGGCGGCGAACAGGTTGTGGCAAGGGTCGGAGCACGGGTCGCAGCAGGGGTTGCGGTTTTTGGGTGGAGGGACCGATCTGTATGTGCAGCAGCATGAAGCCATGGTGGAAGCGGAGCTGGACTTTTTGGCTATAAAGGATGAAATGAAGGGGATCGTTGCCGTGGATGGCAAATGTGTCATTGGCGGGGCGGCTACGGTTTCCGATATGATCGTGTCTCCGGTGATCCGCCGGGCTTTTCCGCATTTTGATGAATATGCGAAGCTGATCTCTTCGACTCCTATCCGAAATATCGCTACGATCGCTGGTAATTTTGTGAATGCTTCGCCTATCGGTGATCTGACGATATTTTTTCTGGCGCTGGATGCGCGGCTCCTGTTAAGCGATGGGGCAGGACGAAGGGAGGTGGCATTACGGAAATTCTATAAGGGATATAAGGTATTGGATAAAACGCCCGGCGAATATATCGAAAGGATAAGTTTCGATCTGCCGGGAAGGGATATGTTATTCCATTTTGAGAAGGTGAGTAAGAGGACCAACCTGGATATCGCCAGTGTGAATTCGGCGATGCTGGTGAGGATGTCGGAGGGAAGGATAGTTGAGGCGGCTCTGGCGGCGGGTGGGGTTGGTCCGGTGCCTGCCTGGCTGGAAGGGGCATCTTTTGTGATGATCGGACGGATGCCGGAGGCAGAGCTGGTTGAGGAGGTAGTGGAAAGGGCGCAAGCTGAGATCTCGCCTATCAGTGATGCGAGGGGAACGGAGGAGTACAAGCGACTATTGCTGGGGCAATTGATCAAGGCGCATTTTTTAACGTTGTTCCCGGAGTTGCCGGTGGAGGAGGTATTATGAAACACGTCGATTCTGCGGCACATACGAGGGGAGAGTCCATTTACCTGGATGATATTCCTTTGATAAGAGGGAGCCTGTTTGGCGCCGTCTTTGGTTCGCCATTGGCTCATGGGATCGTCCGGAGGCTTGATGTCAGCGGTGCGGAGCAGAGTCCGGGCGTCGTGCGGGTGTTTACTTTTCAGGATGTGACGGGGCAGAACCAGATAGGGGGCATTGTACCGGACGAGCCCTTGTTTGCGGAAGGGTCTGTTCATTTTTGCGGAATGCCGATGGCCTTTGTCGTGGCTGTTTCGGAGACGGCGGCACGGCATGCGGTGGGGAAGATAATCGTAGAGATCGAGCCATTGCCGGTGATAACCGATCCGAGGGTAGCGCAGTCCGAGGGGGAGCTGATCGTGCCGCCGAGGACGTTCAGGCTGGGGGACGTGGATGGGGTCATGGCCGAATGTGAGCACATCATCGAGGGGCGTACCGATACAAATGGACAGGAACATCTCTATATAGAAACGCAGGGCGCGTATGCGGTGCCGCTGGAGAATCAGACGATCCGGATCTATTCTTCCACACAGGCCCCGACGGCTGTACAGCGGGCTGTCTCGAAGGTGACGGGTCTGGCGATGCATGCTTTGGACATCGAGGTGACGCGGCTGGGGGGTGGATTTGGCGGAAAGGAAGATCAGGCCAATGGCTGGGCTGCTCTTTGTGCGCTGGCTTGTCTTCATCTGAAAAAACCGGTGAAATATGCGATGCCCCGGACCGATGACATGGTCATGACGGGGAAGCGGCATCCGTATTCTGCTGATTTTACGATCGGTCTGGACGCCAATCTAAAGATATTGGGATATGCCGTCACTTTTTATCAGAATGCCGGAGCTGCGGCGGACCTGTCCCCGGCTGTGCTGGAGCGGACGTTGTTCCACTGTACCAATTCCTATTTTATTCCGAATGTGCGGGCCACGGCCTATAGCTGCCGGACGAATCTGCCGCCGAATACGGCGTTCAGAGGTTTTGGCGGTCCGCAGGGTATGTTTGTGATAGAGGCTGCCATTGCAAAAGCGGCAGAGATATTGGGCGTGCCGGCGGCGCTGATCCAGAAGAGGAATCTGCAAAAGACGGGGGATGTCTTTCCTTATGGTCAGCTGGCGGTGAGCGAGGCGGAGGCCTGCTGGCAAAAGGCGGAGGAGTTGTATGATATTGAAGCGTTGCGGAGAGGGGTGGAGGAATTCAACTCCGCAAATAAACTTTTTAAGAAGGGGTTGGCCATGATGCCGGTCTGTTTTGGCATATCGTTCACGAAGACCCTCATGAACCAGGCGAGGGCGCAGGTGCATGTGTATACGGATGGGAGTGTCTCGGTGAGCACGGGTGCGGTGGAAATGGGACAGGGTGTCAATACCAAGATCATACAGGTGGTGTGTGCGGTTTTTTCGATCGATCCTGCGCTGGTGAAGGTACAGGCGACGAGGACCTTTTCGGTTGCCAATACTTCTCCTTCGGCGGCGAGCGCGACGGCCGATCTGAATGGGAAGGCGGTATTGATCGCGTGCACGGCGATAATGGGGAGGTTGAAGGAGGTGGCGGCGACGGAACCCGGGGGGCAGGAGATGGGCTGGAAGCAGCTGGTGATGGCGGCATTTTTGCGGCGGGTGAGTCTTTCCGAGCATGCACATTATGCTACGCCCGATATTCATTTTGATGCAGGCAAAGAGAAGGGGCATCCGTTTGCCTATCACGTATATGGTACGGCGATAGTGGTGGCGACGCTGGATTGTCTGAGGGGGCGATATACACTGGATGCGGTGAAGGTGGTGCATGATTCGGGTGTCAGCATGAATCCGACGATCGACAGGGGACAGATAGAGGGTGGGATCGTGCAGGGGATCGGATGGATGACGATGGAAGAGGTGGTGTATGATGAGATGGGCAGGTTGCGTTCGAATACATTGTCTACTTATAAGGTACCTGATATTTATTCTGTTCCATCGGAAATAAGTATTGACTTCTTACATACTGAATTGGATAACCTGGCTATATTCCGGAGCAAGGCGGTGGGTGAGCCTCCTTTGATGTATGGCATTGGCGCCTATTTTGCTTTGCGCAATGCGATTCTTGCATTTAATCCTTCAGGGATAATTCCCTTCAATGCTCCACTTACGCCAGAGAAAGCTCTCATGGGGTTGTATTCAAATAAACCGAAGCATGTTGTGGGATAAGAGAATGTCTCTTTGGCGGCTGGCATTGTCCAGTCTGGAAAGAAGCATTCCTGTATTGCTGTTGTATGTCGTAGAGAGTAAGGGCAGTAGTCCGGGAAGGCAGGGGTTTTTTATGGTGGTGAATGGGGAGGGAGAGGTGGAGGGTTCTATTGGAGGGGGGATAATGGAGCATAAATTTTTGGAGATGGGCAGGGAGTTATTGCGGAAAGGTGTGTCGGTCCTGTCCTTGCGCAGGCAGGTGCATGATAAGGAAGTCGTCAGGGATCAGAGTGGGATGATCTGTTCGGGGGAGCAAACCATTTTCCTGTATACATTAAAGGCGGCGGATGCTGCGGCTATCGGGTCGCTGGTAGAATCCCTTTCGTCGAACCGGAATGGCTGTCTGCGGCTATCGCCGGAGGGTATTGGCTTTTCGGCGATGGCTCCGGAGGCTGGTCATTACTTTGAGAAGAGGTCGGAGGGCGATTGGTTCTATTTGGAGAAGACGGGATATGCCGACAGGCTCTTTATTATCGGCGGGGGGCATTGTGCATTAGCTTTGTCGAGGATCGCGCAGACGATGGATTTCTATATAACGTTGTTCGATGACCGGAGTGGTTTGGGATCGGTGACAAGAAATGAATATGTACAGGAGAAGGTATTGATCGGGGATTATGCGGAATTAGGAGAGCTGGTTAAACCCGGGACGCATTCGTATGTTGTAGTAATGACGCAGGGATATCGGACGGATGACAGGGCGGTACGGGTTTTGCTGCCGATGGAGTTCCGGTACTTCGGGTTATTGGGTAGTAAGGCAAAGATCGGGAAGATGATGGCGGACTACCGGTCGGAAGGGATCAGCGAAGAATGGTTGGGGAGGATGCGGGCGCCTGCGGGCTTGTCGATCCACAGTCAGACGCCGGAGGAGATAGCGGTGAGCATCCTGGCGGAGATCATCCAGGCGAGGCATGGTGCGTAAAAAAGTAAAACTTTTACTTATGATACGAATGATTCTGATCAATGTCGCTTTATTGTTCCTGGTGGCATGCGGGCCGAGTACGCATATCGTTGACAGCTGGAGAGATCCATCGATCGTGATAGACACTGCAGATGTACATAAGTTTGTGGTGGCCGCGTTGTTAAAAAATCAGGCGATGCGGCACCGGGTGGAGGATGATATGGCGGCCCTTTTTCCGGATAAGGCGGTGCAGTCTTATAAAGAGCTGGGTGATGAAGATCTGAAGGATGACGAGGAGATGTATAATCAGCAGCTGAAAAGGGATGGCTTTGACGGGATCGTGTTGATGCGGCTGGTGGATGTCAACAAGAGCACGCGTTATGTCCCCGGAAGCAGTGCTGTCTATTACCGGTCATGGAGGGGATACTGGAGATACTCCTGGCCGGCCTATTATGATCCGGGTTATTATACCACCGATAAGTCTTATGAGGTGGAGGTGACGGTCTTCTCGCTGAAGAAAAATAAATTGATCTGGACGGCGACTACGACAACTATCAATCCGCCGGATCGGGGTGAGCTGTTTGCGAATGTGAGCAAGGTGGTGTTGCAGCGGATGAAAAAAGAGGGGTTTTTGAAGTAAAGCCCGCGAGGTTATTTTTGATAAAGGGGATTGTCGTTGAGCTGGATACAGTAGTCGGTGATCCAGCCGCCGGCGACGTCGACATAAAGGATATTTGGCTTATTGAGTTTGTTGATGGTGCCGTCGGCCAGCCAGCGGTTGAGCTGGGGCAGTACTGATCGGTTGCCAGTGAGGGAGAGGTCTTTTATGCTGTGGTGATTCCGGAGGGCATTGGTAAGCAGCATGGCACCGTTGATCAATGGGTTAATATTTTCACTTTGAAAATCGTTGCAGATCATAGCGGCTTCGTCGCTGCTTTGGGTCAGCTGCCAGTCGAGGCGGACGAGGTCGTTGTGTCCCGGTTTGCTGGCGGAGAGGCCGGTGAAAAAGGTATGTTCCTTTTGCAGCAGGTCATTGAGGAGGTTGGTAGCTGCGTATTCCCTTCGGAAATTGATAAAACAGCCGGATGAGGCGGCTATGGAGCAGGAGTCGATGAGCTTAAGTTTATCGGAGGTAGCGTATTGTTCGAAGACGATGATGACCTTACCTGCCAGCTCTTCGAGCTTGATGTCGTCGAGTTTTTTGCCTTTGTTGGCAAAGATAAGGTCTTGGCCGAGGGTATCGATGATGTATCGGGCGACCTGGCTGGCGGAGGCTTCTTTCTCGCAAAAATGGCTGAAGGAGAGGAGGAGGGCTTCTTTTTTATTCGTGGTGAGAAAGTCTTTTATGGCGGAGAGGATCTCGCCGAGGCGTTCGCCATAACCGCCGCCGATGGCATCGGCCATGCAGTCGGAGGAGCAGTGTTTTGTGTAGAGGGCTTTGTTATAGGTACCGATACGGAGATCGAACATACGGATGCCGGCGTTGAGCTGAGCTTTTATATTCTGCGTTTGGGTGAGGGTATTACATTCATTTATGGTGCCGCTTTGCTGGCCGCCGGTGGCAGTCAGGACGGACATGCCGGCATCGTGGGCGCCGGGCAGGGCGATGTCTTTCAGGCTGTAGGCTGCCTTTGCCGGGTAGAGGGATTCTTCCATCCAGCGGGCGGGGTTGTAATTGATGAACCAGCAGAGATAGAGTTTGTTGTCGGGGCCTGTGTAGGCAAGGATAAATCTCTTTTTATCGATGTTACAGATGGAGACGGCGGTCTGCGTGGAGAAGTAGGAGGGAAGTTGTGTTTCTGCGACGGGACTTTCGTCCTTTTCTTCGGTGGTGTAGTATAGATTGTTGTCTTTGCTGTTCCCTTTCCAGATGTAGAAGAGTTTGTCGGAATCGAAAACGCGGTAGATGGCTGGGGACAGTTTTGTCTTTGCTTTTGGCAGCTGGTTTGTTTTTGTCCAGTTGCCGGTGGTGAGGCTGGCATCTGCATAATAGATGCCCTCGTCCTTATAACCGCGCCATAGCAGGCGTATGGTGTCGGCGGAGCGGGCAACGACGAAGGGGTAATCGGAGCTTTTTGCCGGGACTTTTTTTTGTCCGGTGCTATTGAGGATGCCGCCCGTGCCGATGGTGGCGGTGGTATATAAGAGAGTTTCTTTGTTCGCGGCGTGGGTGGTGATGACGATCCTGTCACCTGTCCAGGCTGCGGTGAGGCCCAATGATGCGGGGGTGTTTGCCGGGGCTTTGGCGCCGGGACCGGTTGGGGCTCTGGCGCCGGGATCGGTTGGGTCTTTGGCGCCGGGATCGGTCGGGGCGCTTAACGTGTGAGCGGTGCTGTTGGCGAAACCGGTATCGCTGCTGTTGATGGCGTATTTGATGGCCCCTTCTCTATCTATCCATAAAACATAAATGTGATCAGGGGTGGCACGAAGAACGGGTGCGGCGGCGCTTTCAGCTTCGGGGATGGTGGCATCGCTGTAGTCGGAGGGGTCGGAATATTGTTTGCCCAGCCAGGTGACGTGGATACTGCCGTTCCGGGCGTCGTTCCAGGTAACGAAGTGGGTCTTTTTAAAAAGGGTAATATCGATGGCTTTTGTGGAAGTGGCATTAGGTAAAAAGTTGACGGGCGGGCTAAAGCTGAGGTTTTGTCCGCGGGTGGTGTTGCCGGAAAGGGCCAACAGTCCGATCAACAGAAGGAAAAGGTATCGCATAATATTTTTATAAGTTATGTAAAAATATTATATTACTTGAAACCTATACATTTTGTGGAAATTATACTTGCTGCTTACGGGAATGATCTTTTCTGCATCCGTCAATGCCCAGGATGCCAATTATTGGTCAGCCGCCTATAATCCGGCTGGGTTTCTGACGCCGGGTGCTGCGGTGGCTTTTACGGGAGATAGTGGAGTATTGTATTTCAACCCGGCTCTCCTGGCGTATAATACCAAAAATTCTGCGACGATCAGCGGGTCGGTATACCAGTTCAATACCATGTCTATAAAGGATGGGGCCGGGAATGGTCTCAATCTCAAGTCCTCGAACGTGAGCGTTGTGCCGGTGATGGCATCGAGTATCCTTTCGATAAAGGGAAAGAAGCGGTTTACGATCGCCTATGCGCTGATCCATAATCCGGTGATAGCGTATCAGACGACGCAGCAGCTGGATGGTAAGTATAATGTGCTGAATGATTCGTATAGTCCGGGTGCGGAGAATTTTCTGGCGCAGTACAGTTCGCAAAACCTCATCAATGAGACCTCGGGTCTGCTGAGCACGGGTTTCCAGCTTTCGCCCAATGTTGCGGCGGGCTTCTCGATGGAAGGGGTATACCGGGAGCAGCATAAGGAGGAGAACTATAGTGCGCGGGCGCTGATAAATGTTCCGTCCAATGGATTGCCGCCTATTGCCGATGCACAGACCCTGTACCAGATCACGCATTATAATGTGAGCCTGAAATTCAAGGCGGGTTTTGCTTATGATAAGGGTAGGGATCATTTGGGATTGACTATAACCTCACCGCTGGTGAAGATCTTCAGCAACGGGCAGCTGCTGGTCGACTACCTGTTCACCGACCTTCGGCTATCCCAAACCGACACGATGAACATGCTGGCCAGTACGCGGCAGACAAAGCTGAAGGAGAAATACAGGATGCCGCTGAGTATTGCGGGTGGTTATGCGCGTGAGACCAGTTGGGGCCGGGTGTATGTCAGCGCCGAATATTTTAGCAGCGTGAAAGAGTACAATGTCATTACGCCGAGGGCTTCTGCTTTTATCCGGACGAATGACGATGAGAATATTTTTACGTCGGATGCTCTGGCATTCCAGGATGCGCGCAGGTCTGTCATAAATGTTGGGGTTGGGGTCAGCTATCAGCTAAAGCCGGACCTGACCGGTTTTGTGGCACTGAGGACGGATCGTAGCTATGCGGACAGCAGCCGGTATACCGGTGACGTTGGATTTGTGTCGAATACTTCCAATTTTGATATTTATCATTTGCAACTGGGAGGAAATGTCAGGCGGAGGAGGTTCAACCTTCGTGCGGGTTTATTGCTGGATTATGCTCGTACTTCGAAATTCCTTCAGCCGGTGAGCATGAACTCTGCGAATGAGCAGAACCTGTTATTGGGGGACGTGCATAATACGAGGGCGAGCTATTTCTCCGTAGGGCTGATGTTTGCTTATATACATAATCTGTAAGGGTTTATTTTTTTGTGGTGGAATAGACTTCCCAGTTGTTGCCGTTGGAGCGCAGGGTTGTCTTTGTGTCTGCGTTCTCGAGGGTGATATAGTAAGTGTTCTGGCTGTCTCTGCTGAATTCGAACAGGTCGGTGATCCAGGTGTCGCTGTAGTGTTTTTTCAGGCTGGTGAGCAGGTTGATGGGCAGCTGTGAGGATACGATGTTGCGGGTTACGGCTAAGAGTTCTCCACCTGTGGAATAGAAAGCGGACATGATCACACCATTTGTTGTGAAAGTGAATTTGGTGAAGTTGGTGTTTTCTTCGGTGCTCATGAGCTGCGCGTTTTTGAAATCCTGGCGGAAGGAAGTTCTTATTTCTTCGTTGTTTGTGTTGGCAAAGCTGAAGGTTGTTGCAAGTGTTAAGGCGGCGGCGAAAAGTAACTCTTTACGCACGGGCATATACGTCTTTTTAAGGTGTTTGTGAATCTGCGATTTCATGTTTTTTATTTTTTGTGTGTTATGCCAGTGAGTATTCCATTGGAGTGCCAACTTTTTGCTTTCGTTGAGAATCAGTGAGTTGGGATTTTGTGCGGATGGGAGAGTGTACGGTCCTGATATGTACGGTGTCCGGTTTTGAGACGCTTGCGGGAGAATGAAGTGTTAAAGTGTGTTAAAGGACATTAGTCGCGGGAGAGGGTGCCGGTGATAAAACCGTAGGGTTCGTCGGTGGCGATGAAGACTTCGTTGTTGTTGTCTGCGCCGAATTGTTGAAGATTGAATAGGATATGGTGTTTGTTAGGCATTTTTAGTGTGATCTCTTTTACGGGGGGGAAGTTTTTGAGTACAGCTTCTCCCATGGCATAAAGAGTATGTTGTACGGAGAGGCTTTTGTGGGTTGCGAAAGTATAGAGAAGGTTTTCGCGGATGTCCGTGTAAAGGCGGCCGGGGTCGGAAGGCAGGCCGTCGTATGTCCAGGTGATATCAGCTTGTGTGGAGAAGATGCGGTCTGCTGTTTCTTTTAGCGTGGTGTATTTATCTTTTATATAATTTTCGAAGCCGGAGTCGGTGGTCTTTAAGATCAGGAGGTCTTTTATCCCGGAGGAAAGAACGAGGCCCTGGCGATTCCTTGTGATGATGGCCTCGTGTTTTTCGGTACCGCCGTTGACAAAGGAATGGGGGTGTGGTGTTTCGTCGAAGGACATTCTTTGCCAGGCATGTTCTGTGAGGCTGGCTTTTGCTTCTGTGACCTGGGGGTTATTGGACAGGAAGTGATCGACCAGGCAGAGGCCAAACTCTTCAATAGAGGCGGTGAACTGATCTTTTGCCAGGGCGTATACGGTGTTCTTCATCGTATCGGTGGGAAGGACCTTTGTATTGTCACCATGGGTGTGTACGGTGTCGAAGTCGCCTTTCAGGGATATGTCGACGGCGATGTGGCGTATCTCGTGTCTGTCCGGGCAGCGGATGACCTTTGACAGGTTAATAGCGTTCTTGCCGTAAGCATTCTCATCTAAATGAATAACCATACTCCAAGATACCTTTTTTATTCTTAACTTCCTTTTGATAAAGATGCCAAAAGCTGTGGTTGCGATACATAGTAAGCGAATGATCCTTCCGGAAGGGGTGAGGGAGGCTACTCTTTTTATCGAAGAGGGGATCATTAGCAGTGTTGTAAGGGGGCTGGCTATTGCGGACGGGGTCGGGATAGTGGATCTTGGGGATCTTGTGGTCATGGCGGGGGCAATTGATCCGCATGTACATATCAATGAGCCGGGCAGAACAGACTGGGAGGGGTTTCATACGGCTTGCCGCGCTGCTATTGCGGGGGGAATTACGATGTTGGTGGAGATGCCTTTAAATGCATCGCCTGTAACGACGACGGTGGAGGCGTTGGATACGAAGCTGGCTGCGACGGTGGGGCAATTACATTGTGACTGTGGATTTTGGGGTGGGGTGGTGCCTGGGAACGAAGGGGAGATCAAAGGGTTGATCGACCGGGGTGTATTGGGGTTCAAGGCTTTTTTGACACATTCAGGGATCGATGAGTTTCCGAATGTGACGGAAGGAGATCTGAGGAAGGTGATGCCGGTGATCGCGGAGAGCGGGTTGCCGTTGCTGGTGCATTGTGAATTGGAAAGCGCTGTTGTGGCTGCGACTGGGAATGTGAGGTCTTACCGGAATTATCTTTTGTCGAGGCCGGCGCGGTGGGAGGATGATGCCATTGCGCTGATGATACGATTGTGTGCCGAATATGGGTGCAGGACGCATATAGTACATTTGTCTTCGGCGTCCTCTATCGGGCCGATCCGCGAGGCGAAGGCGCGGGGGCTGGCTTTGACGGTGGAAACGGCGCAGCATTATTTGTATTTTTCGGCGGAAGGTATCGGAGATGGGCAGACGTATTTCAAGTGTGCGCCGCCGATAAGGGAAGCGGCAAATAATGAGCGTTTGTGGGAGGCGTTAAGGGAGGGGGTGATCGACTTTGTGGCTACGGATCATAGTCCGGCGCCGCCTGAGATGAAGATGGTGGAAAGTGGAGATCTTTCGAAGGCCTGGGGTGGGATCAGCTCTCTGCAGCTGGCGCTGCCGGTATTATGGACCGCAGCGAAGCGGCGGGGATTTGAGTTGGAGGATATAGGGAGGTGGCTTTGCTCGGCGCCGGCTGTGCTGGCGGGACAGTCTGCACTGCGGGGGAAGATCGTTTCGGGGTGTCGGGCGGATCTGGTTTGCTGGGATCCAGGGGAGTCGTTCGTAGTGGAGGGGTCGGCGCTGTATCATAAGCATAAGGGGACGCCTTACCTGGGGGAGGAATTGTATGGTGTAGTGGAGCAGACCTGGCTGGGGGGAGAAAAGGTATTTGATAATGGTGGTGTTATGGTTTTAAATAAAGGGAGGGTTGTGTTATGAAAGACAGGATATTACGAGTGAAGACCCGGATCGATGAACTGGCTTCTATCAGTGAGGGTGGTTCGGGGATCACGCGTCGTTATGGCACGGCGGCGGCGATGGAGGCGGGGAAGAAGGTGTTGGGGTGGATGCAGGAGGCGGGCATGACGGCGAGGGTGGATGCGATCGGGAATGTGAGGGGTGTGCTGCGCGCTGACGCGGCCCGGGTTGGTGATGTTGCTGCGGCGGGCGGGAAGACGCTGGTGATCGCTTCGCATATCGATACGGTGGTGAATGCGGGTCGTTGGGATGGGCCAATGGGGGTAGTGATGGGTTTGGACCTGGTGGAGAATATTATAAAGAATGGAGTGAGGCTGCCTTTTGATATTGAGCTGGTGGCGTTCTGTGATGAGGAGGGGGTACGTTTTCATACGACTTATCTGGGAAGCAAGGTGGTTGCCGGTAGTATTGAACCGGAGATGCTGGAGCGGCGGGATGAGGATGGGGTGAGTCTTTTGCAGGCGATGGGCGGGGACGCCGGGGTATTGGCTGAGGAGGCGGTCCTGCGTTTGAAAGGAGAAGCGATAGCTCCGGAACGGTGGCTGGGTTATTTTGAGATACATATCGAGCAGGGGCCTGTACTGTATGAGCGAAATATTCCGGTGGCGCCGGTGAGGGCGATTGCAGGGCAGGTGCGGGTGGAGGTTATATTTAAAGGAATGGCGGGGCATGCGGGGACGGTGCCGATGGAGATGCGGCAGGATGCATTGTGTGGCGCTGCGGAATTCGTTTTGGCCGCTGAAGAGATGGCGGGGGCTGAGTGCGGGCTGGTGGCTACGGTGGGGAAGTTGCAGGTGAAGGGGGCGGCGAGCAATGTGATCCCGGGCGAGGTGGTTTGCAGTCTTGATATGCGGAGTGCGGATGAGGCGGTATTATCGCGGGGGCATGAGCGGCTGCGCGCGCTTTGCCTGGAAATCGGTTTGAGGCGGGGGCTTACCATCGACTGGAATGTGGTGCAGGTGTCCTCGCCGGTGAGCTGTGATACCCGGATGAGGGAACTGTTGGGCACTTGTATCAGAGCGGAGGGATATGAAGTACTGGAGCTGGTGAGTGGTGCGGGGCATGATGCGGTGCCGGTATCTGTTGTGTCGCCGGTTTGTATGTTATTTGTGCGATGTTTCAAGGGGATCAGTCATAATCCGCTGGAGGATGTGGAGGAAAAGGATCTGGAGGCTGCG
>DATJJA010000193.1:0-32513 GCA_035492595.1 Puia sp. | reverse complement strand
CTCTCCGCAAGACAAATCAGTTGCCCCGCATTTGCGGGGCATTTTTTATTCCCGGACGCGGGGCGAACTTGTTCGCCAAAGCGGGAGGGGATAAAAAATGAGAGGCACGTCAGTGCCGGCAACTGATTTGTCTTAAGCCTCCCCCCAGGGATCAGCGAAGCTAATCCCTCCCTCTCCGCAATCCTAACGTCAACGGTGCCGCGGTCAAAGACCAGTGCATTTTTTATGCCCATTTCTCCCACGTTTATATAACCTTATTTTTCCGAGTCCCAAAAATAAAAATCAGTAAAAAGTATAAAAAACTTGCGCAAGTCTAGACTTGCGCATATATTTGCAAGAAATGACTTGCGCTTTATGACACAAACAAGAGACGTCTTCCAGGCAATAGCAGATCCAACCCGCAGGCAGATTATAGGTATGCTCGCCCGGAAATCACTCAATGTTAATGCTATTGCAAAGGAGTTTGATATAACACGACAAGCAGTTTCATTGCATGTACAATTCCTAAATGATTGTGGTCTTATTGTGATCAGACAACAAGGCAGGGAAAGATTTTGCGAAGCAAAACTCGAAAAATTAAATGAAGTCACAGATTGGGTCAATCAATATCGAAAATATTGGGACAATAAACTTGACTCATTGGAAAGCTACCTGGCTAAAATTCAAAAAAAGAAGAAATAGAAAAATGGAAAAATATAATACATTCAGACAGGAAGAGAACATTCTTATACATACAAGGATTCTTGATGCTCCAAGGGATTTAGTTTGGGAAGTATGGACGACTCCAGCACATTTAAAAGAATGGTGGGGGCCAGATGGCTTTTCGCTAACTATAAAATCAATGAATGTAGAAACAGGCAAAATTTTGGACTCTGTTATGCATGGCTGGGGACAGGATTTTATTAACAAAATCGAGTACCTGGACGTAATAAAACCTTCCCTTTTATCTTATAAACATTATGGTGAAAGCGAAGATTATGACTTTATAGTTTCAGTCTCATTCGAAGAAGTTGAAGAAAAAACATTACTAACGATGAAGTCAATATTTAAGTCAAAAGCAATTATCGAAGAACTAAACAGGAAGGTAAATGCCATTGAAGGCGCCAAGCAGAATTTAAATCGACTTGAAAACTATATAAAAAATATTAGAAAATAACAAACCATAAATAATAATAACAAAAACAGAAAATATGAGAAAAATAATTTCATTTATGCACATATCGCTTGACGGTTTTGTAGCAGGACCCAACGGAGAGATGAACTGGATCAAACTTAGCGAAGAACTTTTTGATCATATCGGCAAGCGGATAGGCGAAACCAATACAGCATTATACGGACGGGTAACTTATCAGATGATGGAAAATTACTGGCCTACCGCAGGAGACAAGCCGAAAGCGACCAAGCACGACATTGAACATTCAAAGTGGTATAACAAAGCTCACAAAGTTGTTTTGTCAAAAAAAATGAAAGACGCAGGTTTGACTGATACAACAATTATCAGCGATAACCTTTCGGACAAAATAAACGAAATAAAACGACAGGCAGACGGAGAAATCCTGCTTTTTGGCAGCCCGACAGCTACTCATTCACTTATTCAACAGAACTTAATTGATGGCTATTGGCTATTTGTTAATCCAATTATTCTTGGACAAGGCATTCCATTGTTTGTAGACATCAAAGACAAAATAAAACTAAACCTCTTGACTACCCGGCAATTTATTGGCGGGGTAACCGAACTGAATTACACAGTGGACAGACAATAACAACGAACCGCTAACAAACATCAGCAATCATTGAAACCAACGCTAATTCCCGGCAAACTCAAATCCACTAAATGAAAAATATAACAATCATTCTCTTCTTTATAACACATACTTTTTCCGTAAAATCGCAGTCCGCCCCGGATCCCGCAAGGCGACCGAATTCAAATGAATTCAGAAATAACATTGCTATACGCGAGTTAGTTGACAGTTTTGCCTATTACGCAGATAGGACTAAAGCTCAACGGCAGGCAGCTCTTTTTGTTGAAAATGGTACGATGGAAATTTATCGGTCAGAGCCCGACACAAGTAAGCCTGTTTTCGTATTGAAAGGGCGCAAAGAATTAGAAGGAGCGTTCAAGGGCCTGGAAAAATACAATATGACGTTTCACCTTAACGGGCAGAACTCGATCAAATTCGGGGATGATACAACCGGGACTGTCCATTGCCTTGCCCATCATATCCTTTTTGAAGATGGAAAAAGAATATTACTAACAGAAGCCATTCGCTATTATGATACTTATACCCTTCAAAATAATCAATGGCTATTTGTAAAAAGAAAATTAATTATTGATTGGGAAGACAAAAGATTGTCAACACCGTAAATCTCTGTTAGGATGAGATGTGACGAGTGTTTTCGGCCTCTACGAATGCCGAACAGTCCAAAACCTACATCATTCCCGGCGTTAGTCTTCCTTTTAAATAGGTCTCCAGCTCCTGGGAAAAAACAGAATTTTTTTGACAACTTTCGAATAGCGATTCGATCTTATCGGAGCGGACCGACTTCGAGCTAACTAACCGGGCGAGCTCGGGGTTGGCTGCAATCCACTCACACCGAATGCAATGATTTTTCAGAAAAGAGACGACGATCTCGGCCACAAATTCGTGAGGAAGATGTTTTATCTGTTCCATCATTGCAGCCAGGTCATCCGCAACGAACCCATAGTGTCCGGGATTAAAATGATCTGCATGGCCGATCGAAAACTTTGTATACAAGAACATAACTTCCAATTTTAAATGCCAAAAAAAACCGGATCCTTCAGCCGTATCTTCCCGGTAGAGGAATAGATATCATGAAGATCGAACCTTCATTTATCCTGCTGTTCAGTGTGATCCTTCCTCCAAGCAGATCCAGGTATCGCGCTACGATATGCAATCCCAGACCCGTACCCTGGATGCCCGCGACATTATTTGCGCGGAAAAATCGCTCAAACAGATGTTTCTGATCCTCTTCGGAAATACCGATGCCCTGATCGCCGACCGATATCTGCAGCTCTTCCGGTTCAAAGTTGCAACTAACTGTTATGATCGATCTTCCCGGCGAGTATTTGATGGCATTCGATACCAGGTTCATCAAAATATTTCGCAGTATTTTTCTGTCCATAACAATAGGGTCAACGTTTATAGTACAGACTAGCTCTATCTTCTGCTCCTTCGGATTCGATTGATCCAGTTCCTGCAAAAGGTCATCCACATCAGCGAGGAGCCTTTGCTTGCTGAATGACTCCATATGTATTTCCACCCGACCTTCTTCCAACTTGCTAAGCGATAGAAAGTCTTCCATGATGCAGCCCAGGTATTTTACCGCATTTCGAATCTTTTCAACATGCCTTCCCTGACTAGGCAAATCGCCAGATGTCGCGTATCGCTGGATCAGGCTGATCGAAGAAAGAATGGTGCTCAATGGCGTCCGAAATTCGTGGGAGGCCATAGAAACAAATGTTGATTTTAACAAACCCAGTTCCTTCTCTTTTTTGTAGGCCAGGTTGAGTTCTTCCCAGGACTTTCCCAGCGCCAGCAATGCTTCCTGCAACATGATCGTCCGATCATGAACGCTTTTTTCAAATCCCAGCTCCCACTTCCTGATTTCGGCGGCGGCCCTGTCCAGTTGCTCCTTCAGTCGGAGTGATAACAGTTCGTCTTTCTTTCGGGCAGTGTTATCTGCGATAAATGCGGCGACAAAAGGTCTTCCTTCCAGTTCGCAATGACTAAGACTGACGTCTGCCGGAAACTCGCTTCCGTCTTTGCATACCGCGTAAACAACGCGTATTTCGTCCGTAGTGGGGGGAAGGAAATAATGGCAAAAATGCTCCCAGCATCCTTCATGCCCGTCGCGGTATTTTTGAGGGATCAGCAAATCGAACGGCTGCCCGATCAGTTCATCCCGCTTGTAGCCAAACTGTCCTTCGGCAAACCTATTAAGATGTATTATATTCCCCGCCTGGTCGGCAAGTACGATCCCAATGGCGGCGTTGTTGAATAGTACCTCATATCGTCCCGTGTCAACGTTGTCGTCTACCGCGCTTTCATACACTCTATCGACTTCAGGCATAAGACAAAATTTAGGTTAGTCGAAAATTCGCACATGAGTATCAACCAAACATTTCATAATGGCTTATCGGTAATTCAACTTTCAGCTCACAACCTTTTCCCGGATCCGAGGTAATCTTAACGTTTCCGCCATGTGATTCAGCCCGGCTTTTGATATTCAAGATCCCTATCCCCTTGCCGCCCCCGATGGTATTGCAACCTCTCCCATTATCTCTGATTTGTAATATAATGTGAGACTTTTGTTGTGTTAATTGAATTGTCGCAAAGGAGGCTTTTGCGTGTTTTAATATATTATTCAATTGTTCCTGCACTATCCGTAAAATATCGAGTCGCAACTTTTCACTCAACGATGATTCGTCGAGACCGTCTTCCGTAAATTCAATTTTTATAGCTTCCGTCGCTGCCAGGTCGTCCAATAATATATTTATACTTTCAGAAAGACCCATAATATGTTTTTCCGGGATTGTTAGCCTCCTGGAGATGTTTCTGATCGCCTCGATCACCGTCATCAGGTAGCTGGACGACTTATTGAGGCAGGTCTCTCTATTGATCTCGTCCGTCTTGGCCAGCTCAATATACATTTTAGCTGCGCCAAGTATCTGGTTGAGATTGTCATGTAGCTCTCTTCCGATATCGGCTCTTTCCCGCTCCTGCGCCGCCAGCAAGGCTTCGGTGAATTCCTTTTGCATTTTTAGTCTATCCCCGCCTGCATTTCTTTCGCTTTCCACCAGGCGGCTTTCGGCCATTTTTCTTGCTGTGATGTCCTGGGTGGCACCTATCATTCGGGATGGTTTGTTTTCATTGTTGTAGATGATATGCGCCCGGTCCCGAACATAAGCGTATGTACGATCCGCCTTTTGGAATCTGTATTCATCTTCCCAAACGGCGGCAGTTCCGGCAGCGATGATCTCATCTAGTCTTGTCAAAACCCGAACCCTGTCATCCGGATGGAGAAGATTTCCCCAAAATTGTTGAGGAACGATTGCATTTACGATGGGATAGCCGAATACTCTTTTGTGGCCTCCGTCTATCCAATACAGCTCCTTTTCGGAGATGTCCAATTCCCAGATACAGTCGTTGGTAACTTCTGTAACATAGCGATAGAGGTCGTTCAGCC
Source organism: Puia sp. (assembly GCA_035492595.1). GTDB lineage: Bacteria > Bacteroidota > Bacteroidia > Chitinophagales > Chitinophagaceae > Puia. The sequence continues at coordinate 27,305 of DATJJA010000193.1, read as the reverse complement.
TTTTCACTCTCGCTTGAGGAAGTTTCCGGGTCAATTGATGGCGACTCTTAAATGAGACGGACAATCGGTCTTCGAAGCAACAAGTCACAACGTCAAACCAGGCCCCCATTTCCTCCCAATATTGTACAGGATGATTCGGGATATCCCAGAGGAATGCATCCTTGCAAACCGCGTAAAATTCTGATGGAACGATCCCGGCAAGCGCTTTCCACAGATTGTGCCCGACGATATCATCCGCCCTTATGGCCAGCAGATCTTCGGCTGCTTTATTCCAATGCTGCACTATCCACTTAGGATCTACTATAAAGAAACCATTAGATATTATTTCGGCCATCGGTTTCTCCGGGCAGGAACTTTGCCCGGCAGATGATTGTATTGTTCGTTCTTGAGGTGAATTCGACATGTTCCTGCATTTACCTATCACACCGAACTAAGGTAATATTTTGCCAGCTGTAGCCCGTTACGCATTTCCAGGATTACATTATATAATTCACAGCTTTTGGAGATGGCGACCTTTCCTGACAAAACGTGACGACAAGGGCCGGCAACAGGCTGGCCATTTTTTCTACACTTTCCCATTTGCTGCCCCAAATCACCCCAACAAACCCCTGATTCACCTTATAAAGTCATGGCATGTTTATTCGTATACTTCAGGTAAAACAATCTCAATATGTCAAACACCGCACATAAGCCCGGCCATGCCGCTACTGCCGGCAAAGCCAATGCAAACAATCACCCTGGAACGGCGAAAACCAACGGTTCGAAGCTCGAAAAATTCTTCCACGATGAGATAAAGGATATTTATTGGGCCGAGAAAAAACTTGTCCAAACACTACCCAAAATGGCAAAGGCAGCTACCAGCGAAGATTTGAAAAATGCATTCACCCAGCACCTGGAGCAAACCAAAGAACACGTCACACGGCTCGAAGAGGTATTCGAACTACTCGGATATAAACCCCAGGCGAAAAAATGCGATGCCATGGAAGGCATAACCGAAGAAGGAGCCAGCGTAATCGAAGACACCGAAGACGGCACTTCTACCAGGGATGTCGCGCTGATCATGGCCGGCCAAAAAGCAGAGCACTATGAGATCGCGACCTACGGCGCCCTGGCTCAAATAGCCAAAACGCTGGGTCATAATGATGTAGCCAGTATCCTGACCACCACGCTTGAGGAGGAAAAAAAGACAGACCAAACGCTGACCAGGTTGTCAGAAACCAGCGTCAACCGGGATGCCAGCGCAGAATAGAAGTAGAACTCATCTTATTGACGCGCCCTGAAGGCAGCGACGAAGCGGAAAAGCATTGATCGATCATACGCAAAACATCCGGCTGAAGTCATCATCACCGAAAATGGAGGGGAATATCCCCTATCTCAGCCGTTTCCGGTATCGATTTCGGCGCTGCCGGGCGGCCGCATCCCCTGGTCGATCACCAGTTCATTGGCAACTGTCCACACACCGATCACGTCCCAGGCCAGTCGCTCTGCTTCGCCTTTCTGATCGGAGGTTTGAACCCTCCCGCTAAGTATCACCTTTGACTTGGATATCTTAACTGTGATCGTACAACCCTTCAGCAACTGGGTAGTTTTCAGCTCGGTTTCAAGTTGCGATTTTTCGATCATAATTGGTGCATTTTCCTTTCATTTTGCGGCGGGACCAGGTAATGATGGTGGAAACACGACTACAGGTGTGAATAATGTAACAAGATACCCTAATTGTATAATATTTCTCTCAAAAGGTTGAATCATCTTTGGCCATGGAAAAAATGCCAAAATCATTCATTCATAAATTTCACGTCAGCGGAATGTACAACAGTGAAGACGTCGCCGCTGTCAGGACCAGACTTGAAAGAATGCCGGGTGTCAGCGCCGTCAATGTCGACTTGCGCAAAATGCAGGCACAGATGACCGCCAGCAAGGTCATCGGGGCCCCGGCGCTGAGAAATGCCCTGGGCAACACCAATTTCGAACCATCCGGGCTGACAGCCAGCGCAATAACTCCACCATTCGGCGCAAGGGATGATGAGGCCGAAGAACCAGGCTCCACTATTTGACCCAAAAGGGTCGAAAGTTATGGAAGAAATAATATTTTATCCTTTCATGGATCCCGAGTCCCACGACGGGGAGTCCGCAATTCCTAAGATCCAGCGCCCGCTCCAGCTGGCTCGCAGCAAATGCTTTCTGGTCATAAAATCTACTCTCGTTCGCCATTTCCCATTTTTTAACTGAAAGGAAAGGAATATACCGGCCAGGGGTATTTTTATCTTCGTTCATAGTTTTCGTTTTAATGTAGCCCTATTTCGTACTATTGTTAGCCATTCAAAACTGCCGATTATTTCGATCTAAAACGTTATACAATTGCAGGAACACTTTACAACATTCACACTTATTGCTGCAGGCTGTATCATAACTGTGAATGATGCAATAAAGCCGGGGGTTTGTGTAGTAAAACTATGGAATAGATTACCCATTTTTGTACTATCGGGAAATATATTCACGATATAAATAGAAAACAAATGTCAACCCCCGCACCTACTGCCAGAGACGCCAATCTCGCGAAGATCTTCCAGGTAGATAGCTCTGTGCGCGACAATCAGAAGATCGTCGAAAATCATAAAAAGGCGGCCGACCACTATCACCTGGCCGCTAAGCGCCATCTCGAAGCAGCCCGTCATTATCAGGCCGGCCTTCATGAAAAGGCCGCCGAAGATACTGTTGCCGCGCAAGGCCATTCCGTACTGGCGCACGAATACCAAAATGAGATCGCAAAGACCGCCGCACTAAATGGAAAAGTTTAGCACCAATCACCTCGTGAGCCGGATGGAGAAGGAAACGACATTGCCGTTTATATCCTATAGCATATTGCGTTGACATTCATGCCAGCACCCACGGAAGCAAAGAGGACGATGTCTCCCTGGTTCAGGCTATGCCCAGGCAGGGCTGCTTTTCTTACCATGTCGAACAAGGTAGGGATGGTAGCGACCGAACTGTTGCCAAGCTCACGGATATTCATCGGCATGATGTGACGGGGGGCTTCCTCGTGGCCATACAGCCGATAAAAGGCTTTTACAATGGCGGCGTCCATCTTTTCATTGGCCTGGTGGATAAAGACCTTTTTTATCTGGTCTATGCTGATCTTGCAGGCCTCGAGGCACGCTTTCATCGCGCCTGGCACGGTCTTCACAGCGAATTCATACACCTTGCGGCCCCGCATCTTCAGGTAGCGTCGCTGGGGATCGGCTGTAGGGCAATAAGAATGACCCAGGATGATGTATTCGCCTTCGTCCAGGGCATGTGTCTGGCTGATGGTGCCAATAATGCCCGCATTGTCCTGACCTGCTCCGCCGGCCTCGAGGACTACCGCGCCGGCGCCGTCGCTATAGATCATGCTGTCCCGGTCACAGGGATCGATTACCCTGCTCAGTGTTTCGGTTCCGACAATCAGGCATTTACTGGCGAGGCCGGCCTTTATGAAGGCATCCGCCTGGATGACTCCCTGGAGCCAGCCGGGACAACCAAATAATAGGTCATATGCGACACAATCCGGGTTCCGGATAGGTAGAGCGCGCTTTACACGGGTGGCCAGGCTGGGTACTGCATCGGACTGACAGTTGTCGTGGAGAACGTCCCCGAAATTGTGAGCAACGATCAGCTGGCTGATCGTCTCCGGATCCGTTTCGGCATCCTGGAGAGCTGCTGCGGCGGCAAGGGTGGCCATATCGGAGGCGTTGATGTCTTTATGGGCATAGCGTCTTTGGGCAATGCCAGTGAGCTGCTCGAACTTTCCGATGAGTTCGACGCTGTCCATTAAAATGCGCTGGCGGCGTTCATTATAGAACTCCGAGAGAACGAAGTCCTGGTTAGAGCGGACCTCACCCGGAATATAGCTGCCCGTGCCTGTTATAATGGTTTGCATAAGGTCTTAGTGGTAAGTGAAAAAAAATCGGGCGATCAGCTTTCGACCGCCCGAAGGTAGGGTTTGGCGGTATACTTCAATTTCAATAAAAACAAGACCTAATCAAAGGCTCAACCAGTTTGTCAAGGGTTTATGCTAAAGGTAGCGACAAAGACCGGCTCGCCAATTACAGGATTTGCTATAAATGTTACAAAATTTACAGTTCAGGACCCACTATTAGGAACCTCGATGTTAGTATTCGGCCCTCATCGGCTGGTTCCTGCTATTTTGCCGTTTGAACTGGGAGGTGGTCTGACCGGTAATTTTCTTGAACTGGCTGGAGAGATGAGCCAGGCTGCTATAGTGCATCTTATAAGCTATTTCGGTAAGGGTGAGCCCCTCGAAAAGGAGCATGTCCTTTACCCGTTCGATCTTATGCCGGATGTAGAATTTTTCAATGGTGGTATCCAGCCGCTCCGAGAACAGGTTGGACATGTAAGTATAGTCATGCGACAGGCGGTCGCTCAGATACTCGGATAAATTATAGACCAGCGGTTCCCCGGTATCATAGACGACTTCCATAATGATGTTCTTGATCTGTAAAATGAGGATATCCTTTTTATCTTCCAACAGCTCAAAGCCAGCCTCTGCCAATGCCATTCGCAGCTCGCGCTGCTGGACTTGTACCGGGCTCTCCCGGATATCCGCTACCCCCCTGTCGACGCTTATGGGGTGAAGGCCAAGCCTCATCAGTTCGCCTCTTACGATCACCTGGCTATTCAGGGTCAGCATGTCTTTTATATATAGTTTCATAGAATTTAAAGCAAAAAATGTCACCTGTTGTAATTTAACGAAATTTTCTTAGAATAAGAATAGCCGTACCTTACAGTCTGTCATCTTTTCAAAAGCAACAGGGCAATTACGTATCATGGGACAAATTGAAAATATAGCTCCAGGCCGGCCCGCAGCGGACCCGTTTTCGGTAGTTGGAGTAGGCGCCTCTATGGGGGGGCTGGAGGCATTCAAAAGGCTGGTCAGGGCTATTCCGCAACATTCCGGTATGGCTTATATCCTGGTCCAGCACCTGGAACCAACCCATGAAAGCCTGTTGCCGGAACTGCTGCAAAAAGTGACCGACATACCCATCGAAGTGATCACCGATCACGTACAGGTGAAGCCAGACCGCATTTATATCATCCCGTCCAACAAAATGCTCGTTGCTGTAGACGGCCACTTACAGCTTAGCCCCCGGCCGCCGAAAAACGAACGGAATATGCCCATCGACGTTTTTTTCACGTCCCTGGCGAAAGTTCATCAAAGTCGGGCGATCGGTGTGGTTTTATCCGGCACCGCAACCGACGGCACACTGGGACTGAAAGCCATCAGGGAAGAGGGGGGATTTACATTTGCGCAAGAGCCAGGGTCGGCCGGGGCCCCTGCGATGCCGGAAAGCGCTATTGATTCAGGTGTGGTGGACTTTATACTCGCGCCCGAAGATATTCCAGGCCAGCTGGCACTGCTGGCCGAATCGATTAGCAGCGGTGCGCCGGATGACAACAACGGGACCGGATCAGCCTGGGAGACTTCCTTCACGGAATTGCTGCATTTATTGCTTGTCCGGACCGGAACGGATTTTACCTATTACAAGCAAACGACCATACGCCGGCGCGTCGTCCGACGCATGGGGTTAAACAAAATTGGGAATATTACCGCGTACCTGGCTTATTTTAAAGAGAATCTACCGGAGCAGGAACTCTTGTACCAGGACCTGCTGATCCCGGTGACGGGATTTTTCCGTGACCCCGAGGTCTTCGACCACCTGAGCCGGTCGGTGTTCCCTGACTTGTTGAAGGCTAAGGATAAAGGTACTTATGTCCGGATATGGGTGGCGGGATGCTCGACAGGTGAGGAGGCCTATTCCATGGCGATTGCTCTGCATGAATGCAAGGGCGACGGGATTGTGGAATGCGATTTCCAGATCTTCGCTTCTGATCTTTCCGAAGTCTCTATCGCCAGGGCAAGGACCGGGCTGTATTCCCGCAAGGAGGTCAGCGGTCTGAGCGAGACCCTTTTGCAGCGGTATTTTGTGAAGACGAACGGCAGCTACCAGGTCAATAAGCAGATTCGGGATGTATGCGTATTCGCCAACCATAATTTTCTCAAGGACCCGCCGTTCGCAAAGATGGACCTCGTCAGCTGCCGGAACGTACTGATCTATATGGACCCGTTCCTGCAGAAACGCGCCCTGACAACCTTTCATTATGCCCTCCGCGAAAATGGGTATCTCTTGCTGGGAAATTCCGAAACGGTGGCGCCCGCCGCCGATCTCTTCACGGCAGTAAGCAAACACGAAAGACTATTTCTCCGCAAGCCCGGGCGGGGACGTTATGTCCACCTGCCGGCAAAGAGTGCTGAGAAACCTTATGGGAAAGCTCCCAGCAACGCCAGGAAGGACCCGCCCTGGGACGATTTTCAGAAGAGTGCCGACGATACCCTGCTTTCCAGGTTTACGCCGCCGGGAGTGGTAGTGAATGAACAGTTGGAGATCGTACAATTCAGGGGAGCTACGGGAGCCTGGCTGGAACCTTCGCCCGGAAGACCGAACCTGAATGTTCTGAAAATGGCGCGCGAAGGATTGGCCTTCGAGCTGAGGAATATCTTGCACAAAGCCAGGGAAGGCGGTAAGCCAGAGGTCAAAGAACATATCCCGGTACGATTAATGGACAGGCAGCAGTGGGTGACAGTCGAGGTCATCCCTTTACCCAATACGGTCGAACGATACTACCTCGTAGTTTTCCGGGAAGAGGCTCCGATGGAGAATAGCCATGCAGCCCCGCAAAGGGACGCCGGAGCCGTTACCAGCACGGGGCAGCAAGGCATGGAAAGAATCCGGATCGAACAGCTCGAGCACGAACTTGCCCAACTACGGGAAGACGTGCGGACGATAACCGAGGAGCAGGAAGCAGCCAATGAGGAATTGCAGAGCGCCAACGAAGAGCTGCTGTCAGGCAGCGAAGAACTGCAAAGCCTCAATGAGGAGCTCGAAACCTCGAAAGAAGAGATCCAAAGCACCAACGAAGAGCTGACAACGCTCAACCGGGAGCTGCTGGACCGCAACGAGCGGCTGAACCTATTACGTTTGTATTCGGAATCTATCGTAGCGACCATCCGCGAACCGTTGGTCGTGGTCGACAAGGACATGAAAGTCAGAACGGCGAACCCCTCCTTTTACAAAAAATTCGGAGTCCGGGAAGCGGATACGGAAGGAAGATCTTTTTTCTCCCTTGGCAACGGGCAATGGGATCTGCCAGCCCTGCATTCCATGCTCCACGACGCCTTATCCGTTAATAACAGGATCATGGATTTTGAGATCAGGCTTGCTGTTGAAGGTGCGGGTGAACGGATCATGGTGCTGAATGCCAGCCGGATCGTTCAGCAGGACGCGAACGACCTCCTGATCCTGCTGGCCATCGAGGACGTCACGGAGATCAGGTATCGGGAGCAAGACCTGGAGAAAAATGTAAAAGAACGGACCCGCTCTCTCGAGCAGGCGAACCTTGCCCTCAAGCATTCGAATGAAAGCCTGGCCCAATACGCAACGGTTGCTTCGCACGATCTCCAGGAGCCCTTAAGGAAGATCCGCACCTTTGCCCACATCCTTAACCAACGCCATGGCGGCCAGATCGAAGGCGAGGCAAGGGATCTGCTGCAAAAGATAGATCTGTCGGCCGAACGGATGTCGGCCCTGGTCCAGGACGTGCTTAATTTCGCAAAGGTCCTCGACGCCAACACATTCGAGAGTGTCGACCTGAATGCCATTCTCACGACCGTCATCGGCGATTTCGAGCTCCTGATCAAAGAGAAGTCGGCGGTGATAAATATCGACCCGCTACCCGTCATCCGCGCCGTCCCGCTGCAGATGGATCAATTGTTCCAGAACCTGCTGGGGAACGCGCTCAAATTTGCTAAACCGGGCAGGCCGCCGGTGATCCACATCACTGCCGGCACCCTTGCACCTGAGAAGATAACCAAAAAAGCGGTTTTGGACGGCGATGGTCCTTACGTGGAAATATTCGTACAGGACAATGGCATCGGGTTCGACCAGCGTTTTGCCAAACAGGTCTTCCAGGTCTTCCAGCGGCTGAATCCAAAAGAAGATTTCGAAGGAACAGGCATCGGCCTGGCTTTGTGCCACCGGATTATCGCCTACCATCACGGCGAGATCACCGTAGAATCCAAAAAGGATGAGGGCACGCGATTTCGTATCGTCCTTCCGATGGAACAATAGCTAGTTTTTTCATTCCAAAATATAAGCCCATGACTATTTTGCTGGTGGACGACGACGCGGATGACCGGAAGCTTTTTTTCGAGGTGGCAAAGGAGGTGGATGACTCGATCGCCTGCATACCCGCTGTCAACGCCGACGAGGCTTTGTTGTATCTCAACGACCAGACCAACCCATTACCCGATTTTATTTTCCTCGACCTGCGCATGCCTGGCCTCAGCGGAGAAGCATGCCTGATGGAAATAAAAAAAGAGCCGCGGCTGGCGTCCATTCCTGTGATCGTCTATACGACCTCCAAGGATGTCACGGAATCCGTCAGGTTGAAGCAGCTGGGGGCGGCGCACTTTATGAGCAAACCGGTTTTTCCCGACGACGTATACTATATGGTTTCCTTCGTGCTGGGAGAAAAGTGGAATTAGGACGCGTCGACAGGGAAGTTCCCTAGAGATCGTCCAACATGGAACGTCTCTTTTCTTTGAGCGACTTGAAATGGGAAGGCGTCAGTCCGGTCACCTTCTTGAACTGCGTACAAAGATGCGCAACACTACTGTAGTGAAGCTTGTACGAAATCTCGGTCAGTGTAAGCTCGTCATAGACAAGCAACTCCTTTACGCGCTCGATTTTATGGGAAATAAAAAATTTTTCGATGGTAATGCCCTGTACTTCCGAAAAAAGGTTGGCGAGATACGTGTAATCGTAGTCTAACTTTTCAGCCAAATAAGTCGATAGGTTGATGGCTAAGGGTTCCTCCGAGTGGTGAACCAGCTCGATAATCACCGTTTTTATTTTCTGGATCAATATGCTTTTCTTGTCATCCATCAATTCCAGCCCGTACTTTGACAGCCCGGCCCGCAACTTCTCACGCTGGTCCGGCGTAACGTTACCCATGATTTCCGCTTCCCCCAGTTCAACAGAAATGTATGGCAGCCCCAGCTTAGTCAACTCGTCTTTAACTACCATGCTGCACCGGATACATACCATATTTTTGAAATAGAGCTTCAAGGCAATGAAAGTTAGGCATTAAAGGGGCGAAAGTTCTGACAGACACAAGGCTAAAGATAGCATTTTTTTAGATACCTGAAGCCTGGTTTTCAGTTGCTTTCTTGCCGGTCAGCAGAACACTATCTAATGAAACGGATACTATTATTATATTCAATGATAGTATGTAATAATTTTACTTTCCCGATAATCTTGTTTCTGAAAACTCCTTGAAACCTGATCTTTCTGCATTGAACAAGGGCGGTTTCATACGCGGCAATAGCCTCTTCAAAATGCCCGTCATTCTCGTCCCTTAGCGCTTTTACATATAATCCAATGCATATAGGGCTTTTCGTATGGTTCAATGCCCGCGCCAGGACAAAGACGAAAAAAACAATAGCACACAGTGAAAGAGATAGAATGAATAAAAATGTCATAAAAAATATTTTGGAAGATGAATAAGCAGTAAAAATAAGTAGGACAAAGGCGGCCGTCAAAACCTGGCCGCCCCGTGCTTGATTCGTGCCTATATTACTGATGCAAAATGGTGTCGGCCCGTGGGGTTGGCATAGGAATGGGTAAAAGAGGCTGCGCGGGAGTGTAGACAGTCAGTTTGGCCTGCGCAATGGCAATTTTACTCTTTAGATCCGCTATGTCCTTGTTAAGGTCATCCAATCGGCGGGATTCTTTCCTCGACTTGCCCGCATCACTTTTCGCATCACCTGCTTTGCTACTGGCATCACTGGCCAGCTTCTTATTGTTGGGATCAGCGTTTAGTCGTTCTGCCGCTGTCACATTATCACCAGCCGATTTCTGGGCATCGACAGCCGCGGCCTGTTTGTTGCTCGTTCTTTGATCGACCATATTTTGCAGCTTGCCTAGCTTTAGCTGATCCTGGCTGATCTGAGCGACCAGCTCGAGTGAGTCGATGTTGGCTCTTTGCGCCTGAGCCGATATACACAAAAGGAACATGCCAATAGGCAATAAGATCATTGCTTTTTTCATAACGATTTTTTTGAGAAATAAATTAATTTGCTAACCACAGAATTGCCTTCAGCACAGGTCCTGATTGTCCGTGAACAACCTTTTTAAAGGGATGTAGAAGAAGAATTGAGCGAGACGTTTGCTCTTTCTGAGAGACCTGTAAAGGTACCATATCGTACAAATAAATTACTATGCTATTCATTCTAAACCCTACATAATTCACACGTGCGCATTCCGGGGTACAAAACAAAAAGCCACAAGTATGATCTTGTGGCTTCACGATAGTTACGTTATTGACTTAATTCTTTAGCATCACCGTGTCCAGGGAATGTATCACCCCATTGGAAGAAGACAGGTCATGGGCTTTTACCTCAGCTCCTTCAATCCTTACATGCCCTTCCTTAACGCGTACATGAAGTTCTTTGCCATTCAGCGTTTTCAGCTTTTCACCGTCTTTAAGATCCTTAAAATCGACCTTACCGGCAATAATATGGTAATTCAGGACATCGATAAGCTTTGCCTTATTTTCCGGCTTCAATAAAGTATCGAGAACTCCTTTTTCCAGCTTTTCAAAAGCAAGATCCGATGGAGCAAAAACAGTAAAAGGTCCGGCACCGCTCAAAACGTTGCTCAATCCGGATGCATTAACGCTTTTCTTCAAATAAGTCATGGTCTTCTCCGAGTTGATAACCTGTGTAAGGTTTGACATAATCATAAAATTTATTTGCCGATAGAATAACCGACAACAAGTGTAAGGTAGCCTATATTAAACGGTCAGGGTGTTAATGTTTAGCTCTTTCGGAGGTAAGAAGGTCGCGTGCGGCAGCCAGGTGTAAATTGTATAACAAATGCGCAAAATGATGTAACACTCCTGAAGACCTCCCACGTTAACTTTACGTCCAGTCTTCACATGACTTCGGAGATCAATTTATGCATCAGATACCTGCCATCCTTCCCGAAAACACAGAAAATAAAAAAGAGAACCTGATCGATCACATTCTTGAGCCGCCTTCATATGGATGGAAAGACCGGCGTGGTCGCCTGATCGTGCCTACTTCCCGGCAAGTGATCCGGGAATTTTGGTTCCGGATCAATATCTTCAGGACTAAAAAGAACTGGCTGGCCTTCTTCAGTTGGTTTAAGCTCTTGTTCCTCCTACCCTGCTTGTTTGTTTTCTTCATCCGGTATTTCAATTTTTATCTGGTGGGTATTGCTTTCATATACAGCATGATCATCATGGGCACGCACGGCACTATATGGTATCACCGGTATTGCACCCATCGCGCATATACGTTCAGCAACAGGTTATGGCGATTTGTCACACGGAATCTGACTATCAACATAATCCCCGAGGAGATCTATGTCATCTCCCACCATGTGCATCATGCCAAATCAGACCAGCCAGGAGACCCTTATAATGCTCGCGCCGGATTTTTATATTGTTTCCTTGCAGATGTCAACCACCAACCAATTTCCAATCATTTGACCGAGGACGAATATATTCGTGTTGTCAAAATGATGGACCACACCGGTGTCAGGCCGAACACCTATACGCAGTATCAAAAATGGGGTTCTGTGGCGCGGCCGGCCTGGTCCCTGTTCGGATGTATCCTTAACTGGACCTTCTGGGGTATAGTGTTTTACCTGCTGGGCGGTCCGGCATTGGTTTTTGCCTTGTTCGGCTCGGCCGGCTTCTGGGCCATAGGCGTTCGCACGTTTAACTATGAGGGGCACGGAAAGGGAAAGGACAAGCACAAGGAGGGCATCGACTTCAACAGGAAGGATCTCTCCGTCAATCAGCTTTGGCCAGGCTATGTCGCCGGAGAATGGCATAACAATCACCATCTTTTCCCATCCAGCGCCCGCAGCGGATTTTTACGTTACCAATTGGACCTGGCCTGGTATTATATCAGATTGCTGAGCGCCATCGGGGCCGTGAACAGCTATAACGATTCAAAAGACCGCTTTCTCGAGCAATACCGAAATCACCTTCCTTTGTCGGCCCGATTAAAAAAAAGGGGCCGGGATAAATATCCTGGCCCGATTAATCCAATATCCTAGAAAACCATTACAAAGGTATAAACGTTTCCTCCAGAACTATTACATGAATTCTTCTATATATTATATAATTCCAGGGAAAACCCCGCTGCCCTCTAAATCTCGTTTATGAATCAAATAACATTCGCCAACAGTCATAATATATTCTTCCAGGCTGTCAAAAAATCCGTGGATACTTATTTCAAAACAAAAGACTTGAAGAGGACCGGCAACTGGAAACTGTACCTGAAAGCCTGGATATTCATCCCGGCCGCGATTGGCATTTATCTATTCCTGCTTCTTGGTAATTATGGCTGGTTGCCAGGTATTCTTGCGTCTGTCCTTTTCGGGCTGACCCTGGTTTGCATCGCCTTCAATGTCATGCACGACGCCTGTCACAACTGCTATTCCCGAAAGAAATGGGTAAACGGACTGATGGGGTTGTCTATGAATGCGCTGGGGAGCAACGCGTTTTTATGGAAGGTCAAACACAACATCATTCATCATACGTTCACCAACGTCGACGGGATCGACGACGATATCGCGAATGGCCCAATGCTAAGGCAATGTACCACCCAAAAATGGATGCCGATCCATCGATTCCAATTCCTTTACATGTTTGCGCTTTATGGCGTAAGTACCCTGTCCTGGGCCCTCGGAACCGATTTTGCGAGGTACTTTAGAAAAAAGATCCACAATACTCCGATCAGGCGGATAGCCGTCAAAGAGCACATCATATTTTGGATCAGTAAGTTGCTATATGTATTCTTTTATGCCCTTTTGCCGATCTATGTATTGGGTTGGCAGACCTGGCTGGCCGGCTTTTTGGTGATCAACTTAACTATGGGCCTTACCCTTTCAATAGTTTTTCAATTGGCGCATATGGTCGAAAAGACCACGTTCGAACTGGCTGACGGCACGCATAGGGTAATAGATCTCGAATGGGCCATTCATGAGATCAGAACCACGTCCGACTTTGCTCCGGGAAATAAGATCATTTCCTGGTTGGCAGGCGGCCTGAATTTCCAGGTTGAGCATCACCTCTTCCCGCAGGTCAGCCATATTCACTATGCAGCCCTGAGCAAGATCGTTCGGCAACAATGCGAACTTTTCGGCCTTCCTTACAATTACTATCCGTCCGCAAGGCAAGCCCTGTATTCGCATATCCGGTTGATGAAAAGACTGGGAAGACGTTCCGTAGTATAATTCGGTCGGGAACTCGCACACAGAAATGATCCTACCGTTAAAGTTCGTCTACCAATGCGGAGTCGCAACCGATGACACTTGCTTCACAGAATCTACCGACGATACTATCCTTATCGATAAACCCGACTATAAGGATGCCTCCATTGCCTGGGACTATCAGATCTTGTTCGGCCGGGTGATCCCCAATTTCTTGATCCGGGAATTAAGGGTCGACGCCTTCATGCCCAGCACCGCGGCGGCCCCGCCCTTTCCGGACACCCGCCAGCCGCACTCTAACAGAACACGGAGAATATGGGTTCGCTCATTGTCCAGCCTCGTCTTGCCCGTCGTGCCTTGCACAGATGGGGCAGCCGTCAAGGCCGGAATCCTGGTTATCAGGGGACCATTATTGAGCAGCATCGTTCTATACAGGAAATTCTCAAATTCCCTGACATTTCCGGGCCATGCGTAATTCATGAGCTGGGGTAGCAGCTCATCCGAGATCCCCGTGATCGAATGGTTCACTTCGGCGGCATATTTTTCGATAAAATGCCTGATCAACATGGGCAGATCCTCTTTTCTTTCCCTCAGCGAGGGCGTTTTTATCGGAAATACATTCAGGCGGTAGTAAAGGTCCAGCCGGAATTTGCCGTTGGCTACCTCCGTCTCGAGATTGCGATTCGTCGCGGCTATGACCCGTACATCGATCTTCTTCGTCTTACCACCCACCGGCTCAATTTCCTTTTCCTGCAATACCCGCAGAAACTTCACCTGGGCATCCTGGGTCAATTCGCCGATCTCATCCAGAAAGATGGTTCCTTCATGCGCCTGTTCAAATTTGCCCGTTCTCTTCATCAAAGCTCCGGTGAATGCTCCTTTTTCATGGCCAAAGAGCTCGGGCTCGATAAGATTGTCCGGCAAGGCGGAGCAATTGACCACGACAAAGGGCCCCTTGTTCCGGGAGGAGAGTGCATGTATCTGCTTTGCGACCAACTCCTTTCCGGTACCACTTTCTCCCAGGATCAAAACAGCAATATTCGACCTGGCCGAGATCTTTATTTGTTCGAGCATTTCTTTCATCGCCAGGCTATTGCCGATGATCGTATTGGGGGTTTCACCCACGACTTTCGGCAAGTTGGCGTCTGCAATATTCGTATTGAGCTTTCCGCTCCTCTTTTGTTGGTCGTGGTACAAGGCGATATCGATCATCACGAGCACATCCTTTTCGCGAAAAGGTTTGACGAGAAAGCCATAGGGCTCGGTTATCTTTGCTTGTTCAAATATCTTCTGATTCGAATTGGCCGACAAATAGATGAAAGGGATATTCCTTTTATTGAGTTCCTTCGCAAGATCGATGCCCGTCTGGTCACCCTTCAGGATGATATCCAACAAGACAAGGTCCACCTGCTGTTCGGAGATCTCCCGCAGGGCCTCCTGCACGGTTCTGGCGATCGGCGGAACCGCGTACCCGGCCTTCGATAACGTACGCTCGAGACTATACGCCTCTATAAATTGATCTTCGACGATCAGTATCCTGGTTTTCACGATTGTGCTTATTATGGTTAGCGTTTAGATCTGTTGTGAACTGTATGGTTATCCGGGTTCCATTCACGTTGCTTATATCGAGCGATGCCTCAAGGTCCTGGCTTAATCCGCGGATCATTTTAAGTCCGAGGGAACCCCATTTTAGGGGGTCATCATTGAGGTTTATGCCAATCCCATTATCTGCGATCGTAAGTGATACCCCCTTCCCCACCTCATCCAGGCTAATCCGGATCATGTTGTTCTGCCGGCGACCGACGAATGCGTGTTTGATAGAATTGGTGATCGCCTCGTTGACGATCAATCCTATCGGTATCGCGATCGCTATATCCACTTTCAAGGGTTTCACTTCCACATCATAGGAGATACGCTGGTCGTTTGTGAAGCTTTCTTTCAAATAGCTGATCAACTCTTCCAGGTACATTTGAAGGTTGATCGTTTCCGTCTCATCAGTGAGGTACAGCTTTTGGTGAATGAGGGACATCGCATAAATGCGGTGCTGGCTGCTTTCTATCGCCCGCAAGGCGTCGTCCTTAAGGAATTCCGCCTGGATCTGCAAAAGACAAATGACGGTATGCAGGTTATTTTTGACGCGATGATGCACTTCCCGGAGCAACCATTCCTTGTCCTGCAGCAATACCTCCAGCTGGGCCGACATCTCTTTTTTCCGCCGGTACTGTTTATAAAATACCGCCCCCAGGATGGCGAAAGCGATCGATCCGCAAATGCTTATATTCCTTAGGAATTCAGCATGCCGGAGATTTGCCTGGTCCAATTGGCTGGTCTTGGTTAGCAGATTGATCTTTCCGGTCTTTTTGTCATCTTCATATTTGGCCTGCAGGTCCAGCAGCGCCTGATATTTCGAGTGCTCAAAAAGTGTATCGTCACATTTATTGTTCTCTTTCAGATAGTAGACGGCAGACTTATAATCGCCAAGCGCGTAATAGGTGAGGTAGAACATGTAATACAGATGCCTTTTTGTTTGTAAGTTAGCCTGCGAAATTCGCATCAGTGCTTGCCGCAGATAGGGAAGCGCTTTGCGGAAAGAACCGCTTTCGACATAAAAAAAGGCTAGTCGGTGGTAAGTTTCTTCGTTTATAGCCTCAGCGGATTCCGCCAAACGAAATTCATACTGGAAGTAGTGCTCCGCTTTATCAAACTGTTTGAGTTTAAGGTAACAATCGCCGATGGTTCCAGCGGCGATCTTTTTGGCCCTATACGTTTCCGGTGGATACTGGCTATAAGCTTGCAGGAAAAAAGCAAGCGCCTTTTGGTATTCTTTTTCTCCAATAAAAACCTGTCCGATATACTTGATCTCCAGTTCCAGGTTACTCCGTGTTCCGGGCCAACGAAGATAATACTGCATGGCCATCGTAAAATGATCCCGGGCAGCAGGCAATTTTCCGGTGTTTCGAAAAACAATAGCTATCAAATCATTGAGATCACCCAGAGAGAGGCTGTCTGAACGGGCTTCAGCCTCCTTCAATCCCTTAAGGCAATACTTCAACGATTTTTCATAGTCACCGGAATTTGTATAGAATTGTCCCAGTTCAAGGTCGAGGTATTGCGGCTCGAGGCAGTGGCTCGAGTCTACGGTATGAAGCGTTGAGAGGAGTATCTGTTCTGCTGGTCGATACTGGCTCTGACTCGAGAGCCAAACGCCGCGTATGGTCCCTATTTGGGCTTTGCTGGTGCAGTCTCCATAGGCTTTTGAAAGGGAGTCGGCCTCGGAAAGATACCTGCCTGATGTTTCAATATTGACCGCAGCCGAGCCTTCATTGGCCAGCAACAACTGGAATGAAAGGGTGAGTAATAGTTCAATCCTTGTTTTGCCACTCAGGGCAGGCAACTCCAGTTCCGCTTCAGGGATCTCTCCGGATTGAATTAACGCATCGGCGACCAGCAGCACGGCCTTTTCAAAGTCATCCCGGTTGTTCAATTGGGTAGCCAGGGCTTTTGCCTGCCGGGCATAGATCAACGATTTCTGTAAAGCGCTAACCCTATGCAGTGGCTTATAATAGTAGATACTCGCGAGGCGAATGAGATCCTGCAGTTTTTTTTCGTCGGCCGGCTGACCAGACACTTCCCTGAGTAAGGCGGCTTCCAGCTGAGAGTTAACCCGATCCGGGTACGTATATAGTTGGCCGTGAGCAGAGATATTTTGCAAAAGAAGGATACATAAGAACAGGGTGCATTGACTTTTTAGCCGTCGATGCAAACCATCCTTAGCTCTCCAGCCCCAACCACTGGCAATGACATTTGTTTCACGCTGAGACATTGCGCCTATTAAATTAGAAGAGAAACCACTGTAAAACTACATGATTTGTATATCACTATTTCGCAAAAATCGCTTCGCGAATTCTATTAAATATCGCCGGATGCTTGACTCGAAATGGTTGCATGTCGCTCACGTACAACCAGTTATCCATTTGGCATCGGGCTTGCTAGTCGACTGCTCACGTCAAAGGATAACAATTAAACAAATCAATCATGAAAAAGTCGAATGTCACTGTTTTGGATGCCGCGACCGATCCGGCCATTGAACCAAAGGTAAGGTCATTTCTCGCCGGGCTAAACAAAGACAGCAGCCCTTTCTGGGAGCTTCCCGGCGAACAGGTACGGTCCATTCTAACCGGACTGCAAAATCAGACACCCGTAGATCTGTCCGGAATTGTCATCGAAGAAAGGACGATATCCCCGGAGGGCAATCCGATAATGCTCTATATCGTACGGCCGGAAGGGGTCAACAAAAAATTGCCGGTAGTTCTCTTTATCCATGGGGGTGTATGGATCGCCGGCAATTTTGAGAATCACAAACGACTCGTGCGCGACATCGTGGTCGGTGCGCAGATGACGGCTGTATTTGTCGAGTACACCCCGATCCCGGACGCCGTTTATCCAACTCAGATCAACCAGATCTATGCGGCGGCAAAATGGGTAGCCTTCAACGGGAATGAGATCAACGTGGATGGCAAGCGCATGGCCGTAGCCGGTAACAGCGTCGGTGGTAATATGGCCGCTGCCCTCGCGCTGATGGTAAAACACATGGGTGAATTCGAGTTGCAATTTCAGGTTTTACTCTATCCAGCCGTTGGCGCCGACTTTGAAACGGAATCGTATAATTCATTTGCGACGGGCCGGTTCCTGTCAAAAGCCTTCATGCAATTTGGCTGGGATATCTATGCCCCCGACGCGGAAACCCGGAAGATCCCCTATGCGGTGCCTATGGCTGCTACTGTCGAGCAGCTCAGGGGGCTGCCGGCCGCTCTTATCCAAACCGCCGAAAACTGTCCCTTAAGGGATGAAGGCGAGGCTTACGGAAAAAAGCTTGCCGAGGCCGGCGTTGCTGTGACCTGTACCCGCTACAATGGGATGATCCACGATTTTGGCTTGTTGAACGGGATAAACGACACCGCGGCGGTCAAATCATCCCTCTTGCAGATCACGACCGAACTCAAAAAACGCCTGGCGTGATTTATTACTCACCATTTAAAACAAACAAAAATGAGAAATTGGAATTTTGTCAGGACTGCGGTGTTGCTGGTAGCGACAACGTTCAGCATTAGATCGACAGCTCAATTGGTGGATGCCGATAAGGATCAGCGCATCGACCCACAGGTTCGCGCTTTTCTCAAAGAACTGAATGATGCCGGCAAGGGTCAAACCCCAATTTATAAATTGCCGGGCAGTGGGCCCGCAGACGCGCTCACCGGCCTGCAGAACAAAACTCCTGTCGACATGTCCGGAATCGAGGTCACCGAAAAGGATATCACGCAAAACGGCGTTTCCGTCCATTTACATATCCTGAAGCCGGAAGGGGCGGGTGCCAAATTACCGGTATTGGTATTTTACCATGGCGGTGTATGGCTTGTCGGCAATTACGAAAATCATAAGCGGCTGGTTAGAGATCTCGTGGTGGGCACCGGCTTTGCCGCGGTATTTGTCGATTATACCTTACTGCCAGGCGCAAAATACCCTACCCAGATCAATCAGGCCTATGCCGCGCTAACCTGGGTAGCAGCCCATGGCGACGAGATCGGCGTGGATCCCAGCCGGATGGCCATAGCGGGAAATAGCGTAGGCGGCAACATGGCGGCGGCTATCGCCCTGATGGCAAAAGACAAGAACGGCCCGGCGATCCGCATGGAAGTATTGCTCTATCCTGCAGTCGGCGCCGACTTTGAGACCGGATCCTACAAGACCTATGCAAATGGCCGGTTCCTTTCCCGGGATTTCATGGAATTTGGATACAATCTTTATACGCCAAACCTCCAGACCCGAAAGGAGATCTACGCCGTCCCGATGGCCGCAACCGTCGACCAGTTAAAAGGGCTGCCCCGGACCCTGATCCAGACCGACGATAACGACCCGCTACGGGACGAAGGGGAGGCCTACGGCCGCAAATTGCTCGAAGCCGGCGTCGATTGCTCGGTGACCAGGTACATGAATTTGATCCACGATTTCCAGGTACTGAACGCAATCAACAACGTGCCCGGAGTGAAAGAATCGATAAGGCAGGTCTGCATCGAGCTGAAAGACGCTTTGAAGTAGGCTGATAGTACGAAGTAAAGGCGTAGCGAGTCCGTTACGCCTTTATTTTCTATACATCTCCCCGGATAAACCCTTCATGGTATTTGAATATTTGGGCCCCAATGGATTTCAACGCGGCTTCGGCGTCTTTCGATAAATTGCCAAAAACCTCTAAACGTACAAGCGGTGCTATCGCCAACAGCTCGGGAAACCTGGGCCCCACATTGACTAAATGTGTCAAAATAGCCTCCGAATTGCGGAACCACTCGACGATAAACGCTTTATTTTCTTCCTCATCCAGGTATACCTGATAACCATTCACGTCGGGCTCGTTTACTTCAACGCCGTCGACGATTGACCGCATGATGTTCTTGAATTCGTCGATTTTACCATTGATAATGCTGAATTCCGATGTGTATTGAACTTGTTTTGTCATCGCCATCTATTTTTAGTTATTAAGAAGAAGTCGGCTGATCAAATTTGACACCTCCAGCGGCCTTTCCAATGGACTGACATGCCCCCCTTTAACCACCATCGTTTCAATTCCAGGCGGCGTTGGTACAAAGTCTTCTTCGCCCTTTAAGGCAATGGCCTTGACTTTCAATGCCCGGATCAACTGGGTGCTGTCATCGGCGTCCATCATAACAGCCCCGTCGATTTGCCTGATCTGCTTGTTGGTTAAGATCCTCATTGGTCGTCTAAGCTCATCTATCAATGAAGGATCCGCTTTCAGGGAGGTTTTACCAAAGAGTGCTTTGGCGGACTGAAGGGCATAAAAGTTTCTAAACGCCAACATTGAATGTTGCAGATAATAGGCGAATCTTTGTTTTTTTGTTGCAGCCAGAAAGGACATATTACACAATCCAAGTGATTCGAACCTCCGGGGGTGCCTGTGTGCGGCCCGAAGAATGGTCATGCTGCCCCATGACTGGCCGACTGCGATGGCTCTCGGGATTTGTAAACTATCCAGGATATCGATCAGCATATTCGCACAGTCATCCAAAGTCCAGTCTGGTTTTATATTATCGCGGCTTTCTCCATGCCAGGGCATGTCAATGGATATAACGTCGCGATCGGTTATTTCTGCAAATTGTCTGTTCCATAGCCGGTGGTCAAAATATATTCCGTGCAGGAGAACAAGCGGTGTTTTGCCCGATTCGATTTTCTTGATATGAATGGAGATCTTCCCAATTCGGGTTGTGATTACAGTCTTTGTTGTTGGGTTCATTGTTAAAGCCGGTGTGATAGTTGAGAAAGATCGGTACTAGCTAATTGCTGAGAGAAGGTGCCTGTTTGGAGAAGCCTCCCTGGGTTAGTTGCCGAACCATAAATTTCGCCATGTCGCCCAGGGTAATGGATAGCTTTAGCCCTTTGCCGTCCAGGGTGGCGTGATAGGTTTCTTTTGCAGGTTTGTCCACAATATTCGGAAAGCGAACAATGGTCCAGTTCAGGTGGCTGTTCATGATAATGGGTTCCATCCGGTTCTTGTCGTCAATAACGACTTTTAGCCATTTCATGAAAAAGGGGAGGATGAATTTAGTGAAATACCAGGGGTTATGGCCGATGCTATTACCTGTTCCGACATTGCTCATCGCCAAAAGCCGTTTAACGCCAAGTCTTTCCATTTCCTCCACAATTATTCTTGTGGCGTCTGAAACAAGCGTTGTCGGCCTATTGCTCTTTGCGGTGCCAAGACATTCAATCACGGCTTCCTGACCCTGCAATACTTCCGAAACCTTTTTCCGGTCCATGACATCGCCTTCGATGATGGTCAGTCTTTTGTCATTGATTGAAACGGCGGATTTGTTTCTGATGAGTATTGTGACCTGGTGATCCTGTGCTAAAGCTTCTTTCAGAACGGCCTTACCCGCAAATCCCGAGGCTCCGAAGATGACTACTTTCATTTTTGATTGCTTTAATTGCAAACCAAAAGTAGTCCCAACCGAAAGGCAGGCCCTGACACAAAAGTGTCAAAATTGATTCTTCGTGAGTTTTTTCCTGATCCGGGTTAGACTTTGTCTTTCGATGCCCAGGTAAGAAGACAGATAGGACAGGGATACCCGGTTGAACAGATCGGGGAATCGTTCCATGAAATCCAGGTACCGGGTTTCGGCATTTTCAAAGAGAAAGCTCTCGATCCTTCTATGCAGAACTTTCAAAGCCTCCTCGGCGATCAATCTGCCATAGCGTTCCAGATTCGGGAAACGGTCGTAACCTTCCTGAATATGGTGGTACGGCAGGTTGACGATGATCGTCGGCTCTATGCATTGGAAGTAATACTTGCTTGGCGTCTGGGTGATGAATGCAGGATAGTGGGTGACATACTGGCTTTCGCGAACAAAATTCACCGAGATCTGATCGCCCTTGTCATCAATATAGAATGTTCTCACCAGTCCGGCAAACACAAACCCAATTTCTCTTTGAATGGTATTTGCGTGAAGGTAGAAATGCTTGGGTTTCAGTTCAGAGACGGTGAGCCCGCTTTCAAGATAGTCCAACTCGGTAGTTGTCACCCGTGGACAGATCGTCTTGAATGAGCGTAGATATGCGTCGATGGCGTCTTGCAAATCAATGGATTGTCTCCCGAAATTACTATAAAAGCCCAAATTACAGGCCATGTATATCCAAAATCTTTCTAACCGACTTTTGAACTACAACCTCCGGGCCACCGAACGTATTACTTCCTGGTTGATGACAATAGATCAAGATAAACTGTACGTTGATTTTGACAGGTCAATTCTGTGTTGATAAAGAGGTATCGGAATTAGAGTTGCACGGGCTGATTTGACGATGCGCTTCTATAGATTGCTTCGACAACGCGAATATCGCGCCGGCCTTCCTCACCCGGCGCCAGCATGGGGCGCTTTTCTATAATAGAAAGGGCATCGTCGTCCATTTGTTTGGCCTGTTGGAAAGGAACCTGGTAGGGGTGATGAATAATGCCCAGTGGGCTGGCGCCATTCTGGCCATTGTATTCGGAGTAGGGCTGCATTTTTATGTCTCCCTTATCACAGCTGATCGTAATAAAATTCATATAATCCCCAAAACTTGTTTTGATGTCAGCGGTCACACTGCCGGGAAATGCAAGGCGGGCAATGGTTGTTTCGTCGAGGCCGTTTTTATAGATCTCCGGCCGCGTTGTGGAGGTTTGAGCGGAAAGGACGGAGGTTGGCTCCATTCCGGTCCCTAATCTGGCTCCCTGGATCGCATACACGCCCATATCGTACAATACTCCGCCACCCATCTCCTTTTTTTGCTTCCAGTGATCGGTGCGGTTTTCGCGGTAGCCGGCCGCGCAATCGACTTTCTTTACCTTGCCGAGATTTTGTCCTTTTACCAACGCGCGCCATTCCTGAGTATTCGGCTCATGCTGCAGGCGGTATCCGATGGCAAGCGACTTTTTGTTGGTCCGGCAGGCATCGATCATGGCTGTGCATTCCGACTCCGTCAATGCCATGGGTTTTTCGCACCATACGTCTTTGCCCGCATTGGCGGCCCTAATCACGTACTCCTTATGCATGGAAGGTGGTAAGACGATGTAGACCACATCGATATCGGGGTTATTCGCGATGCTGTCGAAGTTCTGATAGTTGTAAATATTCTTGTCCGGAATATTGTATTTCTTTTGCCACGCTTCAGCTTTGGCGGGGGTACCCGTTACAATGCCTGCGAGATGACAGTACCTGGTTTGCTGCAGGGCCGGCGCCAGCAGGTCGGTGCTATAGTAGCCCAGGCCGACGAGCGCTACTCCCAGTTTGTCTTTGGAGGCTATTCGAGCGGAGAAGATCTTTCCGGGAGAAAGCAAGAGAATGCCGCCGCCGGCAGCAAGCGTTTTAATGGCACGCCTCCTTGAGATGGTGTTCATATGATAGCAATTTGAGGTTGAGACAAAAATGTAAGCAACAATGCTCTTCCGAATTTAGTAAAAAATACTCAACTTTTCAATCGGTTGAAAAAAACGGGCAATGTTTCGCTCGAGGCTCACTCTTACATTGGCGCCATGCAATTCCACTCCGTCTATAATAGCTGCACTTCCGGATGCATTGTCCCGTGATAAAAGAACCACTCATGTCCGCGCAGTATCGTCGCCAAAGGCCCGCTTACCTTTTCAAGTCCCACCATGCTGCAAAGTACCTCATCTTATTACTGTTAAATACGATCGAGACAAGATCATAATTCTCCGGCGGGCCTTTTCGCTTCAAATGAAGGTCTTGATTCAGGGTGTAGTGGTGCATGGCGAATCGGATGCCCGGTTCTAAACTTGCTCATCTTTTAAGAATGGTCCGACGTAACTCTTATTATCAATAGTCGCCAAAAAGACGTAAATTCACCGACTCTCCCTTTTCTCCCTACACAGTTTTGCGTCATTCTGGCCATTATTTCGAAAGGATCGCAGCACTCAACCAGTTCAATTATGAAAGTGACAGCCAGTACGGTTTTTGACATATTGTCCCGTTTACGCGTTTATTTCCAGGGTGCCGGAAAAGCCCTGGCTAATGACAATGAGGAGCCTTTTCGTTCCGGACTGTACAGCTCGGACCAACTGAACAGCCACGCCACAACAGTTGCAGGATCGCACCGGTTGGAGACCAACCCTCCTGCTGATCACTTGCTGAAAAGGCTGGCCGACAACGAAAGCATGTTGCTGGAAGTGCGTGATCTGCTGGTCGGGAACATCAAAACGGGGAAAGCCATCACTCCCGGCGCAGAATGGCTACTTGACAATTTTTACCTCATCGAGGAGCAGGTAGTCCTCGCCAGGAAACATCTTCCCAAGGGCTACAGCGAAGGACTCCCCACATTGGCCACCGGCATTTCCGCGGGTATGCCCCGGGTTTACGATATCGTGCTGGAGATCATTTCGCATAGCGACGGCAGGGTGGATGCCCAGAACCTCGGCAGTTTTGTTGCCGCCTATCAGACAACTACTGTGCTAACGCTCGGTGAGCTGTGGGCCATACCCATCATGCTGCGACTGGCCGTTATCGAAAACCTGCGAAGGGTCTGCGGAAAGATAGCGCTGGATATGGTCGATCACAACCTGGCCGATTACTGGGCCGACAAAATGATCGACACGATAAAAAGCGACACGGAAGATCTGATTCTGACGATTGCAGATATGGTACGCTCAAAACCGCCCCTGAGCAGCCCTTTCGTAGCCGAATTTACCCGGAGCCTGCAAGGAAAAGGACCCGCACTGGCTTTGCCGCTTAGCTGGCTCGAGCAGCAATTGGAAGGGATGGGCACCAACACCAATGCGATTGTCCGACAGGAAAACCAAAAACAGGCTGCCGACCAGGTCTCTGTCCGTAACAGCATCGGAACCTTGCGGTTTATCGGAAGAACGGACTGGCGGGAGTTCGTCGAGACACTCAGCGTCGTAGAACAGCTATTGATCAAAGACCCCTCAGGCATATACTCGTCAATGGATTTCGCTACCCGGGACCGGTACCGTCACGTTGTCGAATCCATCGCAAAAGACTCCAGGCTGCCCGAGATGGACGTTGCACAAAAGGTAGTTGACCTCGCCGGAAAACACAAAGACACCAATACCACCGCTAAAAGGGAGCAACACGTAGGTTACTACCTGATCGACAAAGGAGTAAAGGAGACCTTACAGGCAGCCAGGCCCCACTATAGCACGCTCCGTAAATTGCTGCGGACATTCGGGAAGATCCCGCTCTTTCTTTACCTGTCTTCCATTGCAGTACTAACCTTGTTGATAAGCGCTGCATTGTACTATCTTCCGGCCAGTGACGGCATTCCCAACAAATGGCTGCTGCCGGTGGTTGTCCTGCTGGCGCTACCTGCATCCGTGCAACTGGCCATTGCCCTCGTCAACTGGATATCCACGTTGCTGGTGAAGCCGCACTTATTGCCGCGTATGGATTTTTCGCAGGGAATTCCTTCCGAATATCGCACCCTTGTGGTAGTGCCGACCCTGCTCACCAGCCAGGCATATATCGAAACGCTGCTGGAGGCATTGGAAATCCGCTTCCTCGCCAACAAAGGGGATAACCTGCATTTTGGGTTGCTTACCGACCACGTGGATGCCAATGTGGAAAGGCTCGAAGAAGACCGGGCGTTGACCCATCTGGCAAGCGACGGGATCGACGCTTTGAATCGCAAATACCGGCGAACGGAGAACGATATATTCTTTCTTTTTCATCGTTCCAGGGTCTGGAATGCAGGGGAGAGAAAATGGATGGGCTACGAACGCAAACGGGGAAAAATATCGGCGCTTAATGCCTTGCTGAGGCATAAGGGACAACATGATTTTTCGCTTATCAGGGGAGACTATCGCATTCTTTATGATGTCAAATACGTGATCACCCTCGATTCCGACACCCAGCTCCCGAGAGAATCCGCCTGGAAGCTCGTAGCGACCATGGCACATCCGCTGAACCATCCCGTATACAATGCGCGGAAAAAGCGCGTTACGGCGGGATACGGCGTGTTGCAGCCAAGAGTGGAATCGTCCATGCCCATAACTACGACTTCCCTGTATCTAAATATGCAAGGCAGCGAATCGGGTATCGACCCCTATACCCGCGTCTCCTCTGACGTATACCAGGATCTTTTTGACGAAGGATCTTTTATCGGAAAGGGGATCTATGACGTTGACATTTTTGAATTGACCTTCAAGGACCTTTTTCAGGAAAACCGGATCCTGAGCCACGATCTGCTGGAAGGCTGTTATGTACGATCCGGTTTGGTAAGCGATGTGTTCCTGTATGAAGAAAATCCCTCGCGGTATGAATCGGACCTTCGACGTCATCACCGGTGGATCCGCGGGGACTGGCAGATCGCTGGCTGGATCTTACCCTTTGTTACTACCGGAACAGGAAAAGTGGCCATGAACAGGCTATCCGCTTTGTCGAGGTGGAAGATAGTCGACAACCTGAGACGAAGCCTTGTTCCCATATCGCTATTGTGTCTTCTTTTGTCAGGCTGGTTCGTTCTCCCTTCTCCCTGGTTCTGGACCGTGGCAGTCTATACGATCTTCCTGCTTCAGCCCATCTTCGCAACCGGCTGGCAACTTTTGCACCAGCCGGTGGATATGACGGTCAGATCTCACATAAAGGAAATCACCGGAAATGTGAAAACTATGCTGATCCGGTTCGTCTTCGGCCTTTGCATACTTCCGTTCGAAGCGCTCCGGTACGCAGACGCGGTTCTGCGAACACTCTGGCGAATGAATTTTTCCCGCCGGAGGCTAATGGAATGGACGCCTTCTGCGAGCGAGTCCGGAAAGCGCCGCAACTCTTTGGCGTCTACCTACCGCCTTATGCCGGTCCCGCCGATCCTGGCCATTGTCTGCGGTGCATTACTGCCGACGGATCCGCAACATCTGCTGGTAGCCGCCCCCATCCTTTTACTGTGGATTCTCTCACCCGCCGTGGTGTGGCGCCTAAGTAAACCTAAGGAGGATACCCCTCCGGAATTGTCCATGCTGGAGTGGTCGTTCTTGCATAAGACCACCCGCAAGACCTGGGCTTATTTCGAACAATTCGTGACGGCTGATGACAATTGGTTGCCACCCGACAACTTCCAGGAGCACGATGGACCCGTCATCGCTCACCGGACCTCGCCCACCAACATGGGGCTGGCGCTGCTTTCCAATTTGGCCGCATACGATTTTGGCTACATTTCGGGTGCTGAGCTCGCGGAGCGATGCGCCCTCACGCTCGGGAGCATGAACAAGTTGGAGCGTTTTAATGGGCATTTTTGCAACTGGTACGATACCCAATCCCTGGCTACCCTGTTCCCAAGATATGTGTCGACCGTCGACAGCGGGAACCTCGTCGGACATCTTCTCACTTTGCGTCAGGGGCTGTTGGGCCTGCCCGAACAACCCATCTTCCCCAA
>DATJJA010000192.1:0-5681 GCA_035492595.1 Puia sp. | reverse complement strand
TTGCAGAACAACGCCCTGTCGGCGGGCAACAATACGCTGAATATCATCAACTCCAATAAAGAGGAATACAAGCTCATCTCCTTTCTGGGCCGTGCTGCATACAACTACGACAGCCGCTACTACCTGACGGCCAGCTTCCGTCGCGACGGTTCATCCAAGTTCGGAAAGGACCATGCCTGGGGTAATTTCCCTTCTTTTTCCGCAGCGTGGCGGATCAGCCAGGAGAGCTGGATGAAAAATGTACCCTGGATCGATGAACTGAAGCTGCAGGCCGGCTGGGGGATCACCGGGAACTCGGATCCCATCGGCGCCTATAATACGGCGAAACTGCTGACCAATCAAAACCCGAATGGCTACAACACGATTTACAACGCCGTCAGTGGTCAGTATGACCCGACTGTCTTTCCCTCTCAGAACGCCAACCCCGACCTGCGCTGGGAAGAAAAGATCGGCCGGAACATCGGTCTGGAATTCAGCTTCCTGAAAAGCAGGGTAACAGGCAGCCTCTCTTACTTCAATGATAAAACGAAAAACCTGCTTTATACCTACAGCGTCCAGGTCATACCCCCGATCATCTACCCCACCATCCTGGCCAACGTGGGAGACATGACCAATAAGGGCGCTGAATTGGGCATCAATGTCGCGATCATCCGCAACAAGGACGTGGAGTGGGATCTGGGTGGTCAGATCAGCTCGGTCCGCACCAAAATAACCAGTCTGACCGGTTCCATCAACGGGATCCCGGTGGCCTCCAATCATATCCAGCTGACCGCCGCCGCCGGACAGGGTCTCAGCTTCAACCCCCTGACCTATCTGCAGGTGGGCAAATATCCCGGAGTGTTCTACCTGCCTCATTTTACAGGCATCGATCAGAACGGCAATCAATTGCTGGATTCGGGCGGTGTGAAATCGATGACCCTGGCTCAAAACCAGAACCCCACGTATTATTATACGGATCCATCGCCCAAATTCACCTATGGGTTCAATTCGACGGTACGGTATCAGCGCTGGTCAGCCAACATCGCCTTTACCGGGAATTACGGTCAGAAGATCTACGACAATGCCCGGCTGAACATGTCCAACTGGGGCCGTTTCCCCGGTCTCAACAGTTTGAAGGAAACGCTGACGAACGGTTTAAAGGATGCGCCCACGACGAGCGATTACTGGCTCGAGAAGGCTTCCTATCTGCGTTGTCAGAATGCTACGATCAGCTATACCTTTCCAAAGCTGAATGATGCGATCTCCGGTTTCCGCGTTTTTATCACCGGCAACAACCTGTTCGTCATTACAAAATACAAGGGGCTTGACCCCGAGATCTCGCCTTATGGCAGCAATGTCAGCGGCTATACTACGGCTAACGGTAACAAGGCAAATGTGTCAAAGCTTGCGACCAACCTGGCCTCCAACTATGGCGGCCTTGGCGGAGCCGGTACCGGTTCGGGCTATGTGGACAACAACTATGCCGGCAGCGGCTTCTATCCCCGGGCACGCACATTCACCTTCGGTGTATCCATCACGGTTAAATAAGATCTGAAAAACTCAAAATAGTTAGAAATGAAGAACTTGCTATATAACTTTAAGAAATGGGCGCCCGCGGTCTTCCTGCTCTGGGTCTCCGGTGCGGCCTGTACAAAGCTGAATGTAAAGACCTATAGTGTACTGCCCGACCAGGAATTCTGGAGCAATCCGGCCAACATCGCTTCCGGGAAGCTCGCTCCATATACCGCATTGGGAAATGTCATCGCGAATAATGGCATCGGCAATGTGATGTCCATCTCCTCGGATGAGAAGGTCTTTCCAACCCGCGGCACGGACTGGTATGACGGTGGTCAGTGGGCAAGGATGTATTATCATCAGAACGTGGCCAGCGATGTGGATGGGGTTGTGGAATCCTGCTGGCAGGGCGCATTGAGCGGCGTTTCCAAGTGTAACTATGTTATCCTGACCTTATTGAGTCAGCCGCCCGGCACCGATCCCACGCTGAATGCGGATGTGGCTGAGATGCAGGCGCTTCGTTCCCTGTTTTATTATAAGGCGATGGTGATGTTTGGAAGTTTCCCCTATGTGAACTACGCCGTCGACCCGACAAAGGTTACCCAGACGCCGATGGCCGCCATTTTCGATTCGCTGGAAACGACCCTGAAAGCGGCCATCCCAAATCTGAGCCCTGCTGTCGACAATTCTACCTATGGGAAGATGAACAAATATTCGGCCTTTGCGCTGCTGGCCAGGATGTACCTCAACGCCAAATATTATACCGGCACCGATCGCTCGGCTGATTGCATCGCAATGTGCGATTCCATCATCAACAGCGGTCACTATGGACTCGAGGACGACTATTTCGATGTTTTTGCCGGCGCCAACAATCGTAGCAAGGAAAACATCCTGGTGGTCCCAGCCTCCACGAACGGCCTGACCTATAGCAATGGTATCGTTCAGACTTCCATCGAGTTCAATTCATCGCTGACCTTCGGCATTCCCTGCTGTAACTTTGGCAATAACGGAGCCTCCTCTACCCGCGATTTCTATCAGTACTTCGATACCTCTTCTGTATACGGCAGCAATACCGTGCAGATCAACGGACGCACCGTGAACAATAAGCTGCGGACCTTCAACGATCAGCGGACGGGTCAGTACCTGATCGGTCAGCAGTTCCAGGGGGATGGGGTGACCAATTACCCTCCCTGGAAGAACTGGGTTGTCGACAACAACGACGTCTGCTGTACCTATGACGGCGACGCTTCCACGCAGACGACGACCAGGATCGGTGACAACTACAACAGCCTGAAATCTCCCGTGATCTATTATGATACGATGAACGAATTTACATTCGGCACCTCGCCGGCATATTTCCGGCATGCCGGTGTCCGGAATATCAAGTACTGGCCGCAGCCCGGTCTTCCTCCCGGGAACAGGATGGCTAATGCCGTGGTGATCTTCCGCCTGGCCGATGTCTACCTGATGCGCGGCGAGGCCTATTATTGGGGCGGTGATCTGGGCAATGCGGTGAAGGATTTCAATGTGGTACGGGAACGTGCTTACAGCGGCAGTACGGCTCATGACTGGACGACCGCCGATCTGACGCCTGACAATATCCTCGCGGAAAGAGGGCGGGAACTGGCCTGGGAAGACGTGCGGCGCATCGACCAGATCCGGATGGAGGTCTATACGGGGACGCCTTATTTCACAAGGGCACGTAACTATCCGCCGAAACCCGCCGATCCGGACAAACATACGTTCCTGCTGCCGGTGCCGACGGTAGAGATCAATACGAACCCGAACCTCAAACAAAATCCTGGATATTGACCGTTGCCAAGATCCATATATATCGCGCTGCTGATCTTTTGTGTCGCCCTGTCTGAGGCCTGTTCACATCGCCGGCCTGTGCTTTTTACCCGGCTGGAGGCAGCCGGGACCGGTGTCGGTTTTGTCAACCACAATGTCGACAGGGATACGCTGAGCATCCTGGACTATCTCTATTACTACAATGGGGCCGGGGTCGCTATCGGAGACATCAACAATGACGGCCTGCCGGATATTTATTTTGCGGCCAATGAAGGAGGCAATAAGCTGTATCTGAACAAAGGCAATTTCACCTTTGAAGATATCACGCTGAAAGCGGGTGTGGGCGGTCATGCCGGCTGGACCACCGGCGTGACGATGGCTGATGTCAATGGTGACGGCCTGCTGGATATATATATTTGTGCCGTCGGGGATTTCGATCCGCGCGATCACAACGGGGATACGCATTTGTTTTTTAAAGACTCCCGCAACCAGCTTTTTATCAACAACGGCAACAATACTTTCACGGAAAGTGCTGCGGCATATGGTATAGATATCAAAGGGTACAATACGCAGGCCGTTTTTTTCGATTACGACAAGGATGGCGATCTCGATCTGTTCGTCCTGCAGCATAGCACGCACCAGACGGATGCCTATGGACCTGTTTCCCTGCGAGAGAAATACAGCCCCGAAAGCGGGGGAAAGCTCTACCGCAACGACGGCGGACATTTCACAGATGTGACCCTTGGGTCGGGCATCTATAGCAGCGCGCTCGGTTACGGGCTTGGGGTCGGTGTAGCGGATCTCAACAACGACGGCTACGACGATATCTATGTGAGCAATGACTTTCACGAGAACGATTATTACTACCTGAACCAGGGCAATGGCACCTTCAAAGAGATCAATAACCAGGCTTTCGGGCACGAGTCGAAATTTTCCATGGGTAATGATATCGCGGATATCAATCATGACGGATGGCTGGATATCATGACGGTGGATATGCTTCCTGCCGATGAGAAGGTGCTGAAGTCCTCGTTGGGCGACGACCCGCTGACCTTATATCTCTATCAGCGGGGATTTGGATACAACTATCAATACTCGCGGAACTGTCTGCAATTGAATACCGGGAAGGGGAAGAGATTTTCCGACATCGCCCTGTATGCCGGTGTTGCGGCGACCGACTGGAGTTGGAGCCCGCTGATCGCGGACTACAATCTGGACGGGCGGGAGGATATCTTTGTATCCAATGGGATCAAGGATCGGCCCAATGACCTGGATTATGTCAAATTTATCTCAGGCTTGCCGCAGAATCGTTCCGATACCGGGAAAAGGATACATGACAAGGCGATCCTGGAGCATCTGCCTTCGGGCGCATGGCACAACTATATTTTCGAAGGGGATAGCGATCTGAGATTCGCGGACCGGTCGATGGACTGGGGTTTCGACAAACCTGTGCTGGCGCAGGGCGCTGCCTATGCCGATCTGGATGGCGATGGGGCGATCGATCTGGTCACCAACAATATGAATGAGACGGCGGGCATCTATAAAAATAATGTCCGGTCTTTGAATCCGGCCAGTCACTATCTCACGGTGCGGCTGCAGGGCCGGAAGCCCAACACTTTTGCAGTAGGCGCCAAAGTCTTTGTCTTTTCAGGAGGTCAGCTGCAATGCCAGCAGCTGCAGCCGGAACGGGGGTTTATGAGCAGCAGCGAGCCGGTCTTACATTATGGGCTGGGGCCGTCCGGTGCGGCCGACAGCGTGGTCGTCATCTGGCCGGACAATACGGTCCAGCGGATCGGGCATACGCCGGCGGATCAGCAGCTGCAGGTTGTTTATGAACGGAAGAGGGTGGATACGATTACCGACTATGCGGGTTTTATCGGGAGGTTGTTGGAGGCGCCTGCGGCGGATGGCTTGCCCAGTGCCTCTGCTGGACCTGCAGCCTCTACTGCTCCTGCTGCATCTGTCTCGCGCGCTGCATCTGGCTCGCGCGCTGCATCTGGCTCGTTCCGACTACCTGCCGCGCCCGGGCTGACAGATCTTACGGCCGCTTCGGGGCTCCACTATAAACATGAAGAAGATAACTCGTTTATCGATTTTACCCGGCAGTGGTTCATTCCGCATGAGATCTCCACCCTGGGGCCGAAGATCGCTGTAGCCGATGTGAATGGCGACGGCCTGGAAGACTTTTTTGTCTGTGGGGGCAGGGGCCAGGGCGGGACGCTCTTTTTGCAAAGGCCGGATGCCAGCTTTGTCGTTTCGGGAGACTCGGCTGTCTTTTTGCGGGACCGGGCCTGTGAAGATGTCGATGCCATTTTTTTTGACGCCAACGGGGATCACTGCCCCGATCTGTATGTAGCCAGCGGCGGCAATGAGTCGGCGGGCAATGCGGAAGAACT
>DATJJA010000191.1:0-100146 GCA_035492595.1 Puia sp. | reverse complement strand
GACGGCCTGGGTCTTACAAAGGCCGGTCTCTATCTCGCTCAATTGGTCAGAATGCAGGAAGAGATCGGCACCGGCGGCGGCGGTTTTCGCTATATCTATGCCGCATTTTTACAGGAAGCCTACGGCTTTCACCGGATCGACGAGCTGCAGCAGATGTCTGCTGAGTTTACCCGGGCGGGTGACCGCTGGCGGGATGCTGCTATACAGGCGGCGGGGATCTATAAAGGCAGACTGGGCAGCCAGGCTGATTTTGATGTGATGGGAGACTATCTGCTGGAGATCGCTGAGATGGAAAAAAAGGCGTTTACTGTTTTGTCAAAAATCAAATGGCATTAAATGGGCCAACCTGCGGTTGCTATCAAGGGTCTTGGTTTTTCCTATGGGGTGGGCTCCGGCCGTTTATTTGAGGGCCTTGATCTCGAAATAGCGGAAGGTCTGCGATTTGGCCTCTTCGGTCCCAATGGCGCCGGCAAAACCAGCCTCATGCACCTGATGACGGGGATACTTAGGTATGAACGGGGTAGTATTGAACTATCCGGACATCCCGTAAAAAAGAAAAACAAAACTGTCAATAGTTTATTCGGACTGGTTCCCCAGGATTTCTCTTTTTACGAGGAGTTGACACCTGTTGAAAACCTTGCGTTCTTTGGCGCCTGGGCAGGTCTTTCTTCCCCGGAGACCCGTCAAAGAACGGAAGAGCTGCTGGAGGTCATGAATCTACAGGAAGTAAGGAATAAGGCGGTCGGTCAATTCTCCGGAGGTATGAAACGAAAGGTGAACCTGGCCATAGGAGTGATCCATCAGCCGCGGATCCTGTTCCTGGATGAACCGACTGTCGGAGTCGACGTTCATACCCGGCATGAGCTGATCCAATATCTTATCAGGCTGAATAAGAGCGGTACTACGCTCGTATATACCTCCCACCAGCTGGATGAAGCGGAAGAACTGTGTCAGCGGATAGCGCTGATCGACAAAGGAAAGATCATCGCCTGTGACGATCTCGGTCCTTTGTTGACCCAACACCGGCAGGCAGGCCTCGAAGGATTATTCTTACACTTAACCGGCAATGCCTTCGACGAATGATAAAACTGCTGGCCACCATAAAAAAGGATTTACGCATTTTGATGCGGGACAGGATCGGCCTGATCCTGATGTTCGGCATGCCCATCCTGCTTGTACTGATCGTCACCAGCATTCAGAACAACGTTTTTCAACCTTTCTCAAAGGATAAGGTCCTTCTTTTTATCAATAACAAAGATACGGGCCAACTTAGCCAGGAGTTGATCCGCGCTGTCGACCAGGTCGGTTTGTTCCGGCTGGAGCGGCTCGACTTCAACAATCCGGAAGACCTTCTTTTGGCGATGAGAAAGCGCAATGGCATGCTCACGCTGGTGATCCCGGCGGACTTTTCGGAGCGGACAGCCGCTGCAGCAAAGCAAAAAGCCGGCAAAGCCTTGCATTCATTCGGGCTCGAAGGTGATACGGCTGCGCGGCCATCCAGGGGAGCGGGGTTAGCCGGCTCATCCGCTGCCGGCTCTGATTCGGTGGTGCTTTTGTTTAATCCCGGCATCGAGCCATCGCTGAGGCTCTCCACGGCCGGCGCCCTCAATGGCGCGATACAAATGGTGGAAAGCAGGGAGATAATAAGGAATATCTATTCCGGCATCAATGAAAAGCCGTTGCCCGATTCGCTGGCTTCGCAGATGCTCAGCAGCAGCATGGGACTCGAAGAGGCCCCGGTCAGTCGTGGCGGGCCGGTCATTCCTTTGAATGCGACACAGCACAACGTACCGGCCTGGACGATCTTTGCGATGTTCTTTGTGGTCATGTCACTGGGCGGCAGCGTGGTCAGGGAGAAATTGAACGGGAGTTTTATCCGGCTCAAGACCCTGCCGACAAACTATATCATTGCCTTATTGTCCAAACAGATCACCTATCTTGGGGTAACATTTCTGCAGGCGTCGGTTCTATTTGCAATGGGCGTCTGGCTGTTCCCGTTCATCGGTCTTCCTGCGCTGCAGCTTCCCCATGATGGATTCAGCCTTGTCCTGGTCACCCTGCTCTGTGGCTGGTGCGCTGTGAGTTATGCGATCCTGGTGGGCGTGGTCGCGCGGACGCAGGAGCAGGCGAATGGCTTTGGAGCCGTTTCGGTCGTTATCCTTTCCATCCTTGGAGGATTAATGATCCCTTCTTTTATTATGCCGGGCAGTTTCCAGACGATCATGCGGTTCTCTCCGCTTCATTGGGCGCTGCAATCTTACTATGGACTGTTCCTGGAAGGGGGAAAACTAAAAGACATTTTGATAAATATCTTACCTTTATTGGTCATTACTGTTGTTATACAACTGGCAATTGTCGTGATGCTAAAAAGGAAAAAACTGATCTGAACTATAAATAATGGACAATACCGAATTAAAACAACAGCTAAAAGAACAGGTCATTCAATTCCTGAACCTGACATCGTTGAAACCTGCGGACATTGCGGATAACGAACCGTTCTTCGGGGAAGGGCTGGGCCTGGACTCGATAGATTCACTTGAGCTGATCGTGCTGCTCAACCGGATGTATGGAATCACTATAAAAGATCCCAAGGAAGGCCGTAAGGTTTTGGTCGATATCGAGACCATGGCCGATTATATCGAAAAGCATAGAACAAAGTAAATTTTTGCCGATTGAAAAGGGTTTTTATTACCGGAATGGGTGTTATCAGTGCTATCGGCAATACGGTTACAGAAAATCATTCCGCCTTGAAAAATCGTGTCTGCGGGATAACTATGCCTCCCCATTCTTCTCCTGATCTTAGCCAGGTCCCTCTTGCGGAAGTATCATCGAGCAATCAGCTTCTACGGGAAAGACTACAGGTCTTTGATCCTGCCGTCACCCGGACGACATTGCTTGCCCTCCATGCATTTCGCGAGGCGGTACAGGATGCAGGGCTTACTGCGGAGCAGATCAGCAGTGACCATACGGCCCTGATCGGCGGCACAACGGTCGGTGGGATGTCCCAGTCCGATGAGTTGTACAGAGACGTCTCAGAGCGATATGCCGCTTCCCCCTTTCTTTCTTCCTACGATTGCTCTTCTGTCTTTATGTTCCTCCAGGAACAATACCGCATGAAAGGCATCATCGATACGATCAATACAGCCTGTTCTTCCGCAGGCAATGCCATCGGCTTCGGTATGCGGCTGATCCGAAGTGGCCTGGCGGGTAAGGCTATCGTGGGAGGCGCAGACAGCCTGTCGAAGTTTACCATCAGCGGCTTCAATGCCTTACATATCCTTTCTCCGGAGATCTGCCGTCCTTTCGATCGCAGCAGGCAGGGGTTGAACCTGGGAGAAGGGGCGGCATTCCTGGTCCTTGAAGGGGAAGACGAGATCGGTCCCAATAAAAAAATATATGCCGAGGTGAGAGGTTATTACAATGCAAGCGACGCCTTTCATCCAACCTCCTTGTCGGCCAATGGCGAAGGACCTTATCTCGCCATGCAGGGAGCCCTGGGGACTGCGGGATTGCGGGCCGGCGACGTGGATTTTATTAATGCCCACGGCACAGCGACCGAAAACAACGACGAGTCGGAGAGCAGGGCTATGATCCGGGTCTTTAGTGAGCCTCCGCCCTTTGCCTCCACAAAGTCAAATACCGGTCATACGCTTGGCGCTGCGGCCGCTTTGGAAGCCGTCTACAGTCTGCTGAGCCTGGAGCACCAGGAGATCTATCCGAGTCTGCATTTCAGTGCCGTCATTCCCGGAACGGAACTGCAACCGGTGACGACTTACTATCGGTCGCCGCTTCGTCACGTCATGACCAATTCTTTTGGTTTTGGAGGAAATTGTGTGTCTTTAATCTTCTCTAAATCCTGAGTATGCTGTATATCCATCAGGCCGTAGCTATCTCTCCGCAGGAAATTATCTCCAACAAACTGGAGGTTAGAGAGCCTTCCTATGAAGGCATCCCGCGGAACCTTTTGCGGCGGATGGGAAAGTCCGTACGAATGGGTATTGGCGCGAGCGCACCTTTACTCCGGTCTTCACCCCGGCCCGTTTCCGGTATCGTTATTGGTACGGGTAATGGAGGTACAGCAGACAGCTACAGCTTTTTGGAGCAGATGAAAGAATACGGCGAATCCCTGCTTACACCGGGCAGTTTTGCCCAAAGCACTTCTAATGCTATGGCGTCGCAGCTCAGCATGATGGATCAGAACAAGAATTATAATCTGACCCATGTGCACCGGGGCCTGGCTTTTGAAATGGCGCTGCTGGATGTGAGCCTGCTATCGCTCGAAGATGTTTCCGCTTTTTATTTATTGGCGGGTGTGGATGAGCTCTCGCCATCCAACTATGCGCTGGATGAGATGGAAGGGTGGTATCCTCCCGAGACCATCGCCGGGGAAGGTGCCTCTGCATTTCTCGTATCGGGGCAGGCGCAGGATGCGACGGCGGCCGTGAGGGCGGTTGCGACACTGCATACCACTGATGTGGAGGTAGTCAGGGAGCGGCTGAGAAAATTTCTTGCCACTCATCTGCCGGAAGGGGAGCGCATCTCCTGTTTTGTCTGCGGAGAAAATGGGGACGCTCGACTAAACGGCTATTATAAAGCCTGCGAAGGTTTAATGGACAGGGACACATCCGTTCTGCCATTCAAACGCCTTTGCGGGGAATATCCTACAGCCTCAGCTTTTGCATTGTGGCTGGCGCATCATAAGTTGTCGGGTGCACAAAACTATCTGATCTATAATATTTACAAAGGCCGCCAGCATGGTTTTATTCTGCTGACCGGCATACCCCGTTAAATGTAAAGCAGGGGGCCATCAACATGCGGATACCAGCATCAGGGAGTGATGGATGTTCAGGTAATTATTGTGAATGAGGATCCTTTTTGGTTTGCCCGTTGCGGCTCCGCCAAGCGCGCCCACTGCCGTCGCCAGGCCAAAAGCCGACGCGGTTGGATAGTCGCCGCAAAGATGTTTGTAGTCTGCGCTGGTCAGTACAAGATCGATCTCAGTTCTTTCTATCGAATGAGTGGACAGGAAGAGGTCGATCTTCTTCTCCACATTCTCTGGTTTGTAAAAAGTATCCAGCCCTTCCAATACCGCCTGATCCTTTCCGGAAGGCTCGGAAGTGAGCAGGAAAAAGATCGCGCCTTCGCCATCGGCAGTGGCGGCTGTTACCCCGGCTCCAGCTGCAGGCTGCCTGTACAACCCAAATCTTTGCAGGATAGCATGGCTGGCATCTGTGATCTCGTCAAGCCCACCGGTCAATACGGTTTTGGCTTCCCCTTCCTGCAACAGCATCACGGCGTCAAGTAATGCGCTTTCAAAGGAGAAACCGCGGTGAACAAAAGTGTTGTTATAACCGGTGCATTGAAGCATCAGGGCTATCTGTGCGCCTACTGTATTATGCGTCGACTGGATAAAGGCTGTAGGAGAAAGGGCTTCTTCCTGCTGTTCGATCAGCCGGCTCAGAAAGACCTCGGTGTCCCCGAGACATCCATAGGCGGTTCCTGTTATGATGGCATCGGGTACTGCGACTTTGCCCTCTTTCAAACATTGAAAGGCGGCCGCCACACCCATTTTTACGATGCGGCTCATCCGGCGGATCGACTTTGCATCTATGTATGCGCTGTAGTCAGGCTCGATGGCTTTTAACCGGTTTGACAGGGGGCCGGGGCCTTGTGCCTGAAGAGTTGCGGCGGCCTGCTCTTGCGGCTCGTCGACTGTCGGGACCCCGAACGGTGCGCCCACCTTCGCGGGCGCGGGCGATATACTGGCGATGGCTCGGATATAGGTTTTCATCTTACGGTTTTGAAATGATTAAAGATGAACAATTCCCGCCGAAGCCAAACGAATTAGACAGCACATGCCTTATCGGTCTGTCTTTTATCAAACCGGTATTGGGTGTAAAAGGCAGCTCTTTCATCGCCGTCCGCCAGCGCAGATTGGGATAGATAAGATCCTTTTGAACCGCCAGCGCAGAAAAAACAGCTTCTATCCCGCCACTGGCGCCCAGCGTATGACCGGTAAATGATTTTGTGGAGCTCATCGGTGGATACAGTGGATCGAAAAGTCTTTTTATAGCCGTTCCTTCGGCCAGATCGTTGTTTTGGGTACCCGTACCGTGCAGGTTGATATAGTCGATATCCGAAGGCTGTAATCCGCTGTTTTCAAGGGCTCCCTGCATCGCCATAAAAGAACCTCTGCCTTCCGGTGAAGAGGCGGTCTGATGGTAGGCGTCATTTCTGTTACAATAACCAGCCAGTCTGGCTAAAGGGGCAGTTTTTAACGAAGCTGCTACGCGTTCGGAGACCAGCAGGACGTATCCCGCTCCCTCCCCGAGATTGAGTCCTTTCCGGTCTTCATCGAAAGGCGTACAGTATTCCCTGTCAAGGATCATCAGGGTATTAAATCCATTCAGGGTGAATCGGGTCAGCGAATCGGTACCGCCGGCCACCGCCGCATCCAGGAAGCCATGCCTGATCAGCCTGGCGGCAAAGAAAATTGCATTGGCTGATGAAGAGCAGGCCGTATCGATGGTCGTGAGATGATCGCTGATGCCGAGTCTGTCGGCTACCCATTCGGTAATGCTGCCGCATTCGTGAAGGACGACATCTCTTAGTTTTCCTTTTTTGCGGTCTTTGAGGAAGGATCGGTAGAATTCTTCTGTTTTATCCATTCCACCGACGGTATTGGCCGAGACCATACCAAGGCGAAGACGCGGTTGCGGCGCGCCGGCATCCATTTGCAAACCAGCGGATGCCAAAGCTTCTTTGGCCGCGATGAAACTTAGCAAAGCGGTTCGGCTTACATCTACCGGCGCCATCCCTCGGCCATCCACCACGCCCGTCAGTGCCGCCAGCTCTTCATTACTTAGCTTGACCTCCGCAAGCGGAAATTCACCCCGGTGTGCCGTCTCCAAATATTTTATCGCCTGCATACCGGCCTCTCCACTCTCCAGCGCGTGAAGATTCTCAGCCACATTCCTGCCGATGGCAGAGATGAGTCCCAGGCCGGCGATATAGATAGGGTTACTGTTCAATTCCGCCCTCCCTGAAAATTTTGTCCATGTTCTCTTTTGAAAATAGTATGCTCCCGGGCTCCGGCGAATCACTGCCTGGTGATGGCACACCACCTTTTCCGCGGGCCGCCAAAAACAAACAGGCTTTATAATCATCCGCCAGCACATCGACCCAGCCGCAGATACAGGCTTTTACTACACCGGTATCCAGCAGCTGACCAACATATAGTTCAAGAAAATCCGCATCAAACCGATCAAAGATAAAAAAGGCATTCTCCCCCTTAAATTTATTCCGGATACTGATCTCTCCGATCATAATATTCGGCAATGTGTATACAAACACTGCCGGGCTGGCGATATCGGCAACTGTGTCGAGGTATTTTATATCGGTGTCCAGACTTGAATTGGCATTGGTCAGCACGATACCGATCTCCTCGGGCTGCATCGTAGGGAGGATCGCATTATCCTTTAGCAATACCTCCGAAGCCAGCCAGCCGAGCTTGCTCAGCTGATCCATCTTATAGAACCTGGGATAGTCCAGCCCCAGGCTGCGATATAGCGACAACAGGTGTTCGCCCAGCCCATCGGTCTGCGCAAAGAGACAGGTTTCATCCTTAAAGACGCCGGTGTGCCCGATCGTGCAGGAGGAAATAATATAATTCAGATCGTTCAAGGTCTTTCTGTGTTTTTACTAAATAATACGGCTGCATTACATCCCCCGAAACCGGAAGCCGTCTTAAGGCAATATCTCAAATCCTTGCGGAGCAGGCTACCATTGACATGAATGGGTTTTGTCACGCCATGTTCCCGGAAACCCAGGGTTGGAAGGACAATGTTTTCCTTCATAGATGCGATGGTGATGATCGATTCGACCAAACCGGCCGCACCAAGTGTATGACCATAATATCCCTTCAGGCTATTGACGGGAACATCATTCATCCCGGCCAGGTCGATAGCCTTTGCTTCCATCTCATCGTTGTACAGCGTCGCCGTACCGTGCGCGGAGATAAAGTCGATCTCCGATGTGCTGACCGAAGCATTCTGTAAAACTCTTTGGATGATATGGCTTAGCTCACTGCCTGTCCGGGACGGACCGGAAATATGATTGGCATCATTACCTGTCAGACCGTCCATTACTTTTATAAGAGGGTGGGGAAGACCTTTACTTTCGCCGGAGAGGACCATCGTTGCGGCAGCCTCGCCCAGGCTGATCCCCGTCCGGTCCTGATCAAACGGTCTGCAGGGCTCAGGACTTACCGCCTGGAAGGACTGGAAGCCTGACAGCACAAACTTTGAGATCAGGTCGGCGCCTGCGATGACCGCATGTTTGTATCTCCCTGACCGGATCAGCCGCATGCCGGTGATAATACCCAGGGAACCGGAGATACAGGCATTTGAAACGACCAGCGGACGATTGGCAAAATGAAAATGATCGGCAACCCGTTGCGCGGAACCAAACAGGGAGATCCGGTCTTTCAATTCCGGGTCACCCGGTGCATTGGTTTCCAATAAAGGAATATTTCCTTTTGTAGAAGAAATGATCAGGATAGTCTCCCGATCGGCCGGGTCGATAGTACAATCTGCCAGCGCCTGTTGGATAGAGGCGGCGAGCAGTTGTTCAAACTTAGTCAGTTCTCCGCCTCCTGGCAATCTTGCGGCCAGCTCCCGGTCAAGCGCTGCATTGAACAAGGCTGCGTAGAAGGGCACGGGTGAAATGGCAGCATCGTCATGCCAATGGATACCCGAAACGGAATCCTTCAACCGGGTAAAGTTCTCATCGGTTGTCCATCCAAGAGGAGAAAGAATATTATCTGAAACGACGAATACGTCAGTCATTGAGTCAAGATTGCGGTCCAATAAAGATATGCCATACTACCTCTTTTGCCGGATAGGAATGATCTGATCGTAATTTCGTAAAAAATCCCTCATTGTCCGGAGATCTTTGTACTTCGGAGCATCTTCCACAAAGGAAGGGAAAAAGTCTCTTACCCGGTTGTATACCAGGCGGGTGACAGACGATAACCTGTCGGTACACTTCAGGTGATCGACAGCCTGCAGGACGGTCATCAGCTGGATGCTGAGTACGGTAAAGGAATTATCGATGACCCTTTCCGTCATCAGGGCGCTGTTGCTGCCCATGCTGACGATATCCTGGTTGTCATTGTTGTTGGGGATGCTATGGACATACATCGGGAAGGACAGGGTTTGATTCTCCGCGACGGTAGAGGTGGCGGTGAATTGCATGCCCTGCATTCCAAAATTGAAACCCAGCACGCCGAGATTGAGGAAGGGCGGGAATTTCTGGTTCAGCTTATCATTCAGCAGGTAGTTGAGTTGTCTTTCGGCCAGCATCGACAATTTCGTAATGGCGATCTTTAGCTTGTCCATCTCCAGCGAAACATAGTCGCCATGGAAATTACCCCCATGAAAGATATTGTGGTTGATGTGATCGATAACAGGATTATCATTGACGGAATTGAGCTCGTTGGCCACTGTTCTTTCGGCCTGATCGATCGTGTCATAGATCGGCCCCAGCACCTGTGTGACACAGCGCAGGGAATAATATTCCTGTACTTTGTCTTCAAAGACCTCCTGTTCGATATTTCCGGGATGATATAAATGATCCGATCTGCGTCTCACCATTCCGCTCTCTTTCAGGATATCCCGCATCAGACCGGCAATGACATTCTGCCCCCGGTGAAGTTTTACGATATTCAGTTCATAGGAATAATGATCGTCATACGCCTCTACGACCTCATTGACCATGGAGGATAGAAGCACCGACCACTCCAGCAGCTTCCAGGCCTGTATGATATTGACCATGCCGATGCCGGTCATGGCCGATGTGCCATTGAGGATGGCGAGTCCTTCCCGGCCGGAAATGGAAAGCGGCTTGATCTTTAGCCGGGCAAAGACCTCCGAAGCCGGGGATACGACGCCTTCGTAGACGACCTCTCCTTCGCCGATCATCACCAGGCCGAGATGCGCCAGCTGTACCAGGTCTCCGCTGGCTCCGACGCCGCCGTGCTGATAGATACAGGGATATACTTCTTTGTTGATAAGTTCTCTCAGCAATTCCACCGTATCCGTATGCACACCTGAGTAGGCACGCATGAGACTGTTCAGCCTCGCGATCATCGTAGCTTTTATCAGGTGTACGGGCAGCAGCTGACCGCTGCCCGAGCTGTGACTGCGAATGAGATTGTATTGAAGCCGGATAAGGTTCTCTTCGCTGACCTTGTATTGGGCCATAGGACCAAAACCGGTATTCAGACCATAGATCAGCTTGTCGGAAGAGAATTCTTTCAGAAAGCGATAGTTGGCATCGACCTTTTCGAGGTCTTCTTTTCGTAAGGTGACGGCGCCTTTATTGTGCAGGATGGCCGAGAAATCTTCGAGTGAAAGTGCGTTTTGTCCAATTGCAACCATGGGCAAAGTGATTAGAGCTTATAGGGCATCACCCCTTTTATCGATGAATTTAATAAGTTTCCTGTTCGTCTCTGATACCTGCAGCCGCTGCAGGTCTTCCGGGCTTACGTATTTGATGAATGGCGTAACCCTTAATCTTGCCTGCAGCCAGGCCCTGACCTTATGATCGGTATCTTCCGTCAGGGCGACAGGCAGCAAATATAGTAAGACTTCATCCAGCCCCAATTTATTGGTAGAAACTTCCACTACATAGTCCCTGATCTCGGTTAGTCCGTTGAGCAGATCGAACAGAACGGAAGGGTAGAGGGTCGTTCCCTTGAATTTGATCATTTGCTTTTTGCGTCCCAATATGGGAGACAGACGCAGGCTATATCTGCCACAGGCACAGGGGCTATTGTCATAGGTACATATATCCCCTGTCTTGTAACGTAAAAGCGGCATTCCTTCCACTCCCAGCGTGGTAATGGTCACTTCTCCCGGAGTACCCGGGGGAACGGGCCGGTCGTTGTCGTCCAGCAGTTCGACAATCAAAAGTTCCGGCCGTAAATGGCCGCCTTTGCCCTCCGGGCATTCCGTAAAGGCGGTTTGCATTTCCGTAGAAGCATACGTAGAGAACAGCTGGATATCCCAGGAGTCTTTGATCTTCCTGCCCAGCACATTAAAGGAGAAATCGGGGTTGCGGACACCTTCTCCGATACAGATCGCCTTTTTAACCGAGGACTGGTTGATGTCGATGCCATTTTCCTGGGCATAGGCGATCAGCTTGCAGATAAATGAGGGGACCGCCACGATGGTCGTTGGCTGGAGCCGCTGGATGGTTTCCCATTGCAGGGAAGGTACACCGGGGCCGAGGCGGATCACACCGGCGCCCATTTTGCGTGCTCCTGCATAATAGGCGATGCCGGCCATGAACTGTCTGTCCAGCGTAAGCATCAGCTGAAAGATATCTTCCGGCGATCCGCCGGCTGTTGAAAAGGAAGTGTATTCGTTGTAGGCCAGGCGCTGGAGATCCTTTTCTGTCAGGGCGATGGTAACCGGGCTGCCCAGGGTACCGGATGTAGACGTATACTCCGCTATCCTGTTTTTCTCCACGCAAAGGAAGTCCCAGTTGAACTTTTGCAGGTCTTCCTTGGTCGTGACAGGAATCCGGGTCAGGTCTTCGAGGGTACGTATCGTCGTGATATCTAAACCGGTAAAGACCCGGCGGTAAAAAGGCGAATGCTGGTCCAGAAAGCTCAGTAATTCCTGCAACTTTTCTTCTTGTATGATCTTAAGCTCACCGGCTGGCCGGTATGCGATGTCGGGAAGGCTCATGGTTA
Organism: Puia sp.; assembly: GCA_035492595.1. Classification (GTDB taxonomy): domain Bacteria; phylum Bacteroidota; class Bacteroidia; order Chitinophagales; family Chitinophagaceae; genus Puia. The sequence continues at coordinate 88,388 of DATJJA010000191.1, read as the reverse complement.
TTTCTCTATTATGACTACTGCCGATGCCATTGTTTTTATATGGGACAAAGAAACCAAAATTTTTATGATCTTTAAAGGGGTCAGCGTGTCCCGGGTCCTGCCAAGCAGGTTCAGGTCCGGCCGGCCGGATGCATTGTGTGTGATCTCTACTTCGCTGAATGCTGTTCCATCCGCCCATCCCGTGCCCAGCGCCTTAAAGAACGCTTCTTTTGCCGCAAAGCGGGCCGCATAATGTTCGAATTTATTGGCTTTCGATTCACAATAGGCGATCTCACCCGGAGAAAAAACAAGCTCCCTGAAACCTGCTTCTTTGCTGATCTTACCGGCTATCCGGTCAACCTCTATCATATCGATGCCAAGCCCATCGATCATATCGTTTTTTTTTAATTTAAATGGAGGGGCTAAATTACAATACATTCGAATTGTATGGTGAAGGTTGTGTCCGTGTTGGCGTTTTATTTTTTGATCGTTTCCTCCTGTGCCGGACAAGTCAAGCCGGTTCTGTATCGTGATACGGTGTTTTCGGCTGTCAGGGTCGAGCCGGATCTGGCTTACCGGAGCCCGCTGCCGGCAGGGAAAGCGGGGAGGGCTTATCATTTTGACCTGTATGAGCCCAGCGAGGGGGCTGCACCTGAACCCGCTGGTCCCGCAGTCTCAGGATCAGGCAGTCTCCCAATCGCTCGCGACGCTGCTGCAGGCGCAGGCACCCCCGCGGACAGTGCAGGCACTCGCGCCGACAATGCAGGCACTCCCGCGGCCAGCACCCGCGCCTCCGGCCGGCCTCTTATCATCTGGATGCATGGCGGGGGCTTCCGGTTCGGTTCCCGGAAGGCGGCAGGAGCACGATTCTGGTGTACTGGTTTTGCCCGGCGAGGCTATTTATGTGCGTCCATCGATTACCGGATGACCGTGAAAAAGACGCTCACCAGCTTTCCCGCACTGGTCAAAGGGTGCTCCATCGCTGTAGAAGATGCCCGGGAAGCCATTGCCTATTTCAAGGCCAATTATAAAAGATGGAATATCGATACCAATTGCATCATCCTGGGAGGTAATTCCGCCGGCGGTATCATCGCTTTACAGACAGCCTATAGCAGGCCTGCTGATCTGTTGAAGCTGGAGGGGGATACGGCACAATCAACCGCTGGATACCCGGGAGCCCGGGCCACTTCGGGGCCGGGGATCGCCGGCGGAAGTGGCCCGATCACCTCCCCTGGAGGCAGTGGCCTGGTCACCCTGCCTGGCAACATAGCCGCTGTCATCAATTTCTGGGGGGCAATTTTCGAGACCCGCTGGCTGAACAACGCGCGGGTACCCATCGTCAGCGTACATGGCAGTAACGATCATATCGTGTCCCCCGGCCGGAAAGGCGAGCACTTCTTCGGCAGCCTGCCTATTCATTGGGAGGCAGATTCTTTATCGATCCCCAACCGCGTAAAGATCTATGATGGATATTCCCACGAGCTGCAAAAACATTTCAATCCTTTTTTTGCAGGCAGAGCACCCAAAAGAAGATGGCAGGAAGCGGGGCAGTTCGCCGCGGACTTTCTGTATGAGGAGGTGATAGCTAAAGGCGTTGTGGCGTCCATCCCCATACGATAGTAATTTTTCCGGTACATTCCGGGTAGGTCTCTTCGAGTTTTTGCACATGCGATTCGCATTTTCCTGAAAAGCGTTCCAGCTCCTGCTGCTCGAGGACTTCCCATTCGACGTCACTAAAATACCGTTGCTGGGACTTCCGGCGTTGCGTTATGGATTCATTCAGGGTGCTTAGAATGGTAGGGATATCCACGATGACCTTCCCGCCATTTTCATCAACCCGGAAGTTAAAGCTGAACGGCCTTGTTTTTGTCGTCAGGCTTCCCGTTTGAAGATCCAGCAAACCCGCATTTTTAAGCCCCCCGATATAGGTATGCGTCGTCATATTCAATTTGGCAGGGACCAGTATCTCCATCGAAACTGCTTCAAAATCATTGTTGTCATTTTTTTGAAAAACACGGGGAGCGAGAATGTCTATAAAATTCTTCCGGTAATTCTTAAAAAGACCGATCGCAGTAGGAATCTCGGCTATTGGTGAATCATAAAAATCGGTAACAGGATTGCCAAACCAGTCGGTGGTATCGATTCGGTCGATGATCCCCGTGAGCAGAGGGGTAAGCTTTTGGCTCGCCTCAGCGGGTTTGCTGAAATTTACCAGGTGGAAGCGATATTCAGCAATATCAAACGGCGTAGCCGTAACATCTGCTTCCCCGATATCTTCCTTTATGACGACATATGGCTTGCCGAATGAGTGATAAACCCCCAGCTCATACAGCACATTGGGGTTGTTGCCCGTTATGTCGGCGATCAGTATATCCGCCTGTTCCAGTCTCAGCAATACCTGCCGCATTACATTCCCGATGTCTCCGCTTTCGGGTGTATTGACATGAAACCCCAATGGCTCCAGTATAGGTTTGATGATGTGGTCCCGGAAAGCTATAAGCCGCGGCATATCCCTCATGGGACCGATGATAAAGCAGCTCTTGATCTTTTGGGAGGAGAACATAATCCTTAATAATTTCTTCAAATGTAAAAACATTATGATATCGGTTTTTCGTTAGTTTTGGCGGCACTATTCACATTAAACCAGCTCCCATGGGAAAATTTTACCCGTTTTTGCTTGCATTCTTTTTGCCTTTCATCAGCCATGCCCAGATCGTCTGGGATTTTTCCACAGCCACTCCTCTCTCGGGCGTCCCCGCCGGTGTTTCGGTTTCGGCCGTCATCCAGGGCAACAACAACGGAACGACTCCGTTGCTGACAACGACTTCAGCTTCATCGGGTTATACCGGCGCAACCGGTGGTAACAATGCCGGTGCCGCGGCCAACATCGGGGCCTTCCGTTCCGACTCCACCACTTATTTCGAATGGACGCTGACCCCCGCCGCGGAAGTATCCGTTACCGTCAGCCAGATCAATTTCGGCAGCCGGTCTACCGGCACCGGACCACAGGCTTACGATATCCGGACCAGCCTCGACAATTTTGCAGCAGCTGCCGCCTCCGCCCAGCTGGTCAACAACAGTACGTGGGCTCTTCTCTCCAATACGACGTCGCTCGCCGGCGCTCCCGGGCAGGCCATCACCATCCGCATTTATGCGTACAACGGCGCCGGCAGTGCAGGGAAGAACACCGCAAACTGGCGCATCGATGACCTCAGCGTCACCGCCACCGCGTCCGGCAGCGTGCCTATACCTGCGATGAGGGTTACGCCTTCCTCGCTGCCGCCTTTTAGCGCAGTATCCGGCAACGCCTCTTCCTCCCAAACGATCACTGTCGGCGGATCGAATCTAACGACCAATATCTTAGCCACCGTTTCCTCAGGTTTCGAACTCTCCCGGGACGGCAACATCTTTTCATCGTCCGTCACTCTTGCACAGCAGGGTGGGGCGGTAGCCGACACGGCGGTCCTGGTAAGGCTCGCTTCAGGCGCATCTTCGGGTGCTGTCAGCGGGCTCGTTACGCTTCGCTCTGCAGGCGCCGACACGCAAACGGTACTGCTTACCGGTTCGGTGACTGCTCCGGCAGCAAAGGTCGTCGTCAACCAGCTGTATGGCGGCGGAGGCAACTCCGGTTCTGTTTTCTCCAACGACTTTATCGAACTCTTCAATAATGCCGACACCGCAGTGAGCCTCGCGGGCTGGTCGGTTCAATATAATTCTGCAGCCGGCACCGGCACCTGGCAGGTGACTCCGCTCACCGGCACGATCCCGCCGCATGGCTATTTTCTTGTACAGGAAGCCGTCGGCGCCAGCCCCAATACGCCCTTGCCGACGCCGGACGTAACCGGCACCATCGCGATGAGCGCTACGAGCGGTAAGGTACTCCTCAGTAACTCCATCGCGGCTCAGTCGGGCGCCAATCCCAGCGGCGCCGCGGTCATCGACATCGTCGGTTATGGGCCCACTGCCACCGGCTTCGAAGGCGCACCAGCGCCGGTGCTGACCAATTCCACCTCCGACCTCCGCACTCCGGACGGCCATGATGACAACAACAACGCCAGCGATTTCCAGGCCGGTACGCCAAATCCAAGGAACAGCAGCTTTACGACAGCGCCTCCGATGGTTCAGATCCTCGTACCCGCCAATAACTCGATGAATATCCCGACCAGCGTAACCCCTGTACTGGTATTCACCAAACCCATCACCAAAGCCAGCGGTACTATCACCCTGGTGACCAACGGGGTCAGTGGAACTCCTATCCCTGTCAGCGATTCCCGGATCGCGGTCAGCAACGACTCTGTTGTCTTCAACCTGCCGCTTTCCGGTGGCAATACTTATTCGATCCTCATTTCGGCAGGCACCTTCGTGGATCAGTTTGGCAACGGCTTCGCCGGTCTGGCATCCGGCAGCAACTGGACGTTCACTACGTTCAATAACACCATCCCACAAGCGCTGCCTTTCACCACCAGCTTCGACAGCTGCCTGGGAAGCGGCCAGCTACCCAATGGGTTTACTACGGTTAGCCTGTCGGGCGCCCAGGTATGGGATTGTACAACCTTTGGCAGGGATAGCACGAACCTTGCAGGGAGTACGGCGTTTGGACATGCCGTCGAAATCAACGGTTTCGCAGCCGGCGCCAATCATGCCAACCAGGACTGGCTCATCACGCCCCGGTTCGATCTTGCCGGAACAACCTTCCCTCTCCTGAGCTATTGGAGCCGCAACGCTTTTGCCGGCGAGCCGCTGATGCTGAAAATATCTACCGATTATAAAGGATCGGGTGATCCCACTCTTGCTCACTGGACCGATCTGAACGGGAAATTCCCCAGCCAGGGTTCGGATGTCTGGAGCCTATCCAATAATATCAACCTGTCCGCCTTTAAGGATACGGCGGTATACATTGCCTTTGTCTATACGTCCAGTACGCAGGATGGTTCGCGGTGGACGCTGGATGATATCAGCCTGGTCAATTCCCTGACCCCGCCGCCGCCGAGCCTTACGCTCAGCACGGATAATCTCGAGTATGGGTTTACGGCTGCACATGCTGCGGCTACGCAGAAACTGCTCGTCACCGGCAATGACCTCGTTTCCAATATCACGATCCTTTCTTCCGGCAGCTTCCAGGTCTCCACTGACAGTGTGCACTTCAGTGATTCCGTTTCGTTGACGGCGGCTACGGCCAACAACAAGACCGAGCCAGTCTTTATCCGTTTTGCACCGGCTGCGACCAATAGCCAGTTTATCGATTCCGTGCTGGTCATTATCTCCGACTCGACGGCTATCGTCAATGTCAAAGGCAATAGCATCGACCCGGCTTCTACCCTTAGCGTGATCGACTGGAACCTCAACTGGTTTGGTACTCCCGACCCGACCCTCGGACCTACCGACAAGGCCTTGCAGAAAAAGAATGTTGGCGTCGTGTTGCCGAGCCTGCATGCCGACCTCTACGCCCTTGAAGAAGTCTGCGACGAACAGGCGCTGGATTCCATCGTGGCTACTATGCCGGGTTATGCGGTCGTCGTCGGACAATACGGCTCCTATTCCAACTCAACGATCCCGGGTGGTCCCGATCCGCTCAATACCGTGCAGAAGCTCGCCTTTATATACAACACCGCCAAGATCTCGGTGGTCCGCACGGATTCCCTGCTGACGCTGGGCGTCAACAACCCGCTCGATCCTTCTACAACATACTATAATGACTGGGCAAGCGGCCGGTTCCCCTACATGCTGACGGCCAATGTAACCCTCAGTGACAACCGCGGCGGGACCAATACACAAACCATCCGCTTTATCAACGTCCATGCGAAGGCCAACACCTCGCCTGTGCTGACGGCCTACAGTCGTCGTGCGGATGGCGCCAGGGCATTGGATTCGCTGCTGAAAGCGCAATATCCTTCGGATAATGTAGTGATCTTAGGCGATTTCAATGACGACCTCAATACGACCATTACGGCAGGCATCAATCCGCCGGTCACTTCCTGGAGCGCCTTCACCATTACCGATTCGGCCTTGTACAAGTTCCCGACCCAGCCGCTGAGCCCGGCCGGTCAGCACTCTGATGTCAACTTCACGAGTGTCATCGACAATGTCATCGTCAGCGATACCATGAGCAGGTTCTATCTGCCCAATTCCGCTACGGTGCGCTCGGATGTCGCGGGCCTGGTACCCAGCTATGGCAGCACGACGACGGATCACTACCCCGTATTCACGCAATATTCGTTCACCCCGCCGGGTTCCCAGCCGCCACTGCCGCCGCTGGTCTTCACCGCGGTAAAACAAGGGAACAACGCGCTGCTGAAATGGACGACCACGCCTGATAATACTGCGAAATGGTTCGAGGTGCAAAAAAGCCTGGACGGAAAACTGTTCCTCCCTATCGGCCTGGTCCCGGCGAAGAGCAGCAACAGCACGGACCCCACAACGGATTACACCTTTACGGATCTGTTGCCGCTGCCTGGCACGGACTACTATCGGCTCAAGCAAATTGAATCGATAGGTCATTCCACGCTTTCCAACACGGTCAGCCTGACTTACACGCTGCCGCTAACGGTGACGCTCCTTCCCAACCCGGCTATCGGGTTCACACAGGTGATAGTTACCCATGCGGATGGCCCCTATGTCATCCAGGTGCTGAACTCCAGCGGGAATATCGTTAAACAGGCAAGCGGCCTGCCCGGAAGCCCGGTCAATACGGTCGGTCTCGGCGGCCTTCGCGGAGGGATCTATACGGTGAAGGTCACTACTGCCAGCTCGATGGCGACGGCGAAGTTGCTGGTACTTTAAAGATCGAAATGAATGAAAATAAAAAGAGGCTGCTCAAAATGGCAGCCTCTTTTTTTGTTATCTTAGTTTTAATGTCAACGAATCGCATTTCCAAGTGCCTTATTGTATTAACTTTTTGCATTACGAGCTTTGTTATCGTTTTTGGGCAAAACGCCCCCAGCGTTTACATATCCGATATTGACAATTTCTGGATCGCTTTTGACAGCGTTCAAACTATAAAAGAAAAGAACGCCCAGATCGGGGTAATGCAATCTGTATACATCGATAAGGCCACTTATGGATTAAAAATGTTCATGGAGCTGAGGAATTTCGACGCCGGCAAGCTGGTGGAAGCGATAAACAAGTATCCTAAGTTCTGGAGGTCGATACGAGGCAACACGATGACGGTAAAACGGGCCCTGCCCGCGATCGAAGCCAATATTCAAAAATTCAAACAACTGTACCCTGAGCTTCGGGCTGCAAAAATGTATTTCACGATCAGCGCTATCAAGGCCGCCGGCGTTGGACAGGATTCGATAGCTTTGATTGGTTCCGAGATCGCGATGGGGGATAAAAATACAGATGTCTCGGAGTTTCCCGACAAAAGGCTTGCTAATTTCTTTAAACCAAAAGATTCAGTGGATATCGTTCCGGTCGCTATCCATGAATATGTGCATACGCAGCAAAAAACAGAGGGTAAGATACTTTTGGGGGAGGCGATCTATGAAGGCGCCTGTGATTTCATTACTGAGCTGGTTCTTAAAAGACGTTTGATAAATTCTTATCTTATCTATGGAAGAAAGCACGAAAGGACGTTGAAGCAGCAATTCAAAAAAGAAATGCTGGCTGAAGATCTTTCCAATTGGTTGTATAATGGCGCGACGACAAAGACCATGGGTGATCTGGGTTATTTTATGGGCTATGCTATCTGCAAGGCTTATTACCGGCATTCCAATAATAAGCATACGGCGATAAAAGATATCATTGGATTACATTATTCGGATCAAACGGCCGTTGTGCAGTTTTTGGCGGAATCGAAATATTATAATAATTGATAATTATATTTGACTATTTGTAAAGTATGTTTTACATTTGGTAAATTAAACTTTACATTCATGAAACCCCAATTCTTATTTGCCTATTGGTTCCGGTATCTCGGTTGGGCGTTGGTCATTGTGCATATCCCTATAGCAATGATCGGAAGGATGAATGGAATGATCAACCCGCTTGACAATTTTCCCGGGAACGCAGGCCTTTTTACCGGCGAGCATCTCTTTTTTATGGGCACCACTTTGCTGATGTCGCTGGGTCTGTTCTTTGTTGCCTTCGCCAGTGAAAAGATCGAGGACGAACAAATATGGCATATACGGCTTGATTGTCTGCGCGGGGCTATCTTTATCAATTACCTGGTCCTGATCATCAGCCTTGTATTTGTCAATGATACTGCGCATATCCTGGAGCTCAACCTTTGGGCGCCGCTTATCTTTTTTATCATTCGCTTCAGGTGGGTTATCTTTCGTCTGAACCGATCCTTAACCCGGGAGAAATAGATATGAAGAACAACATTCGAATAGAACGTGCTATAAAAAACATAACACAGGCCGATCTTGCGGAACAGATCGGAGTATCGCGCCAGACCATCAATACGATCGAAAGTAATAAATATGTCCCCTCGACGGTACTCGCGTTAAAGATAGCGCGGATCTTCAACAAGCCTTTGGAAGACATTTTTATATTGGAAGACGGGGATTAAAAAATAAATCAAATGGAATCTACAACCACCTTTGTGCCTGTTCTGTCAATTGCCAGCGGCGTGACCGATGTTGGGTTTTATCCACAAGCTTTTAAGGCAAAAGAGCTCTGGCGGCTTAACAACCCGGATGGCTCGGTTCATGTCGCGGCATTTTCCATCAACGGGGCCACCTTTCGGCTACATGAAGAAAGTAAAAATGGCCGGATCTCAAGTCCTGGTAAAGCAGCGGCTACAACGGTGACCATCGGCCTGACGGTGGACGATGTGCCTGCATTTGTTGAAGATGCTGTCAAGGCAGGGGCCATCCTGGTGTCGCCTGTGACTGATTATGAGTATGGTTATCGCCAGGGCGAGATCAGAGACCCTTTCGGCCATCATTGGTTGATCGAAAAACTTTTGAGCAAGGAAGCCCTGGATCAGTTCCTGAACAAAATGGAGGGTTAAGCCTCCGTGGCCCGCGCGCAATTTCCTGCCTTACAAAAAAATGAACGCATCAAAAAAAATGTTATTATTTTGGTACCTGATCGTTCGCAGGAAAAACGGTCTAAGTCTAAGTTTAAATCCTAATATAAAAAAGGAGCCAGGATAAAAATCCAGCTCCGTGTTAAAATCCAATATCCTATGAAAAACCAATATTCTATTTTCAATACTCGTGCCAACTAAATAAGCGATTGCGAGAAATTTCGTTGATGGCTTGGTGATAGCCTTTGACTGGGTATAAATACCTGTCCTGTCTGTTATACCTGGAATGTGAGAGCATAAACTTTTATGCAATGATTCCAAATCCTGGAGCATTTTGCCCCAATTTGGAAATTGAAGGGGATTTAAAACTAATCCCTACCTTGATAAAAGCGGGGATTAGTTGGGTACAACGCGTTGAATGTTATAACTTGTTTTTCATCATAAATGATATGAACCTAACCGGTTTTCGCAGGATTGAATTAACTACTAACAAAAATAGGCTGATAAATTGGCACGTTCCTTAAGAATTATCCGGAGACTACGCCAGGGCTTTTTAAAGAGAAAGTTACTGGATAGTGAAGGTGATTGATTAAATCGTTATACTAAATTACTCTCCCAAGAAGTTTCAAATGGAAATCATCAAGAAGTATCCATTAGGTCAGCTGTTTGGTAAGCCATATGAAAGTATTGATTTTGCAGTGCTAAGGAGTGATGAATTGTTAAAACTTATCTCTGATGAGGTAAATGCAGGTGTTCATCAATTTCACATGCACGACTTCTACGCAATCTTCTGGGTAGAAAAAGGGGGAATTCTGCAAAAACTTGATAATAAGAATTACTCCTTGCGAAGGGGGGACGTTTTTATAGCCTGCCCCGGACAGGTTCATGAAAATGATTTTGGACATTCCCGTCAAAAAATAGTTGGTGGGGCAATCCTGTTTACCGCCAAATTTATTAATCAACTCAGAGTACGGGACGAAATTTCAGAACTGACATTTCTCGATAACATTTTTTCAAATCCGCATATCCATCTTTCAGATTCTGGATTAGAGAAGTTCTTAAATATAGTTAGTATTCTTTATATGGAAATAAACAGAACATTTCCTAATTGGGCAATTGTTAACTCTTTGTCTTCTGCTCTATTGTTATCAGTTCAGGAAGCAATTGACGACTCTATTATAAAAACGACATCAAACCGGCATATTGAAGTGTACAAGCAGTTTAGACACTTTTTGGAAATACATTATAAAGAGAACAAGACACCTGGTTTTTATGCTGATCAATTACATATTAGCCAAAGGCATCTCAATCGATTGTTGAAAGAAACAACTTCTAAAACGGCGGCGGACATGATTCGTGCCCGTTCAGTTCTGGAAGCACGGCGATTGCTTAATTTTACGGATCTGAAAATATCGGAGATTGCTGGCATTTTGGGATACTTTGACAACTCTAATTTTACTAAGATATTCAAAAAAGAACTGGGACAGACACCCCAAGCTTATCGCATGTCCTGAAATTACCATTCAAAGTCCTTTTTTCGCTATAAGTTCAAGAGTAATAAAGCCATTTTTGCCCGATAAAAGAAGGCTCGCATGCATATATCACAGGACGTCGGCAGGATGAACTTGTGCCGCCGTAAAAAGCAATCAGGTCCAATGTAAGGGGAGTCCAGGGAATGCTGGCAAACCGATGACCTTGTAGACTTCGCTGGTCTTTAACTTGTCGGACCGTGAACTCAGCGGAAAATTAGCGGATAAAGCAGAGACAAAAAAAGCGTTCTTTTGCGATATGTATTAATTTCGCCGCATGTGAAGTCATTGAAAATCCATTAGATTGCAGAGCCGGGGGAAGAGGTTTGCGATAAAAGTTTATGCGCCGATTGAAGTCCTTGATAACAATCTTTTACTTGCTGCTGGCTGCCTTTTTGTGCCGGTCGCAGAACCATCAGGTCATGCCGCGCAGCATACTCCTGGAAAAATTGTCACACACGAGCGGCGACAGAGGCAGAGCCGGGGTCTTCATCGAGATCGGTTGGAGCTATAGGAGCGCCGGGATGCCCGATAGCGCCGTATATTTTGCGAAGCAGGCCCTTGCTTTAACCAATAGGGATAGTCTTGCTGATTTGCACTATCAGGCCTACTTCCTTGTCGTAAAAGCACTCGCCATGGGAGAGCATATCGCGGAAGCAATAGATTCGACCGAAATGAGCGCCGGCCCTTTAAAGGTGCGCCTCCTGGTCGAGCTTGGCGAGCATTTTACCTTCAAACGTGGCGGCTTACCAAAGAATTTGCAACGGGGATATCCTTTCATCCGGCATGCGCTGGCCTACAGCGATTCCATACATTGTACGGATTGTACGATGGACGTCAATTGCCTGTTGGGTAAATATTATTTCATCTCCGGTGATATCCCGCACGGAAAAAGCTATTTCCTCGAAAATGTGCGACTTGCGAAGGCACAGCAGGACCTGCAGAAGCAAGCGCACTGGTGGTCTGAGCTGGGTTTATATATTCCTAGTGATGCCAGTACCTATGATGATATTGTGCAGTGCCATACAAAAGCAGTTAGCCTCTACCAGGCAGCGGGCAACCGGCGGGAGGCGACCTATAGCCTGCGGGACATTGCTGATATCCATTACCAGTCTGGACAGTTGGCCAAGGCCATTGCGGAATACAATACTGTCATTTCCGCCTTGAAGGAGATGAAGGTGCCCAAACTATGTACCACCTATGACGCCCTGGCCTTAGCCGAAAGAGCAAATGGAAACCTCGACTCAGCCTTGTCATGCATTCTTTTGGCTGAAGACAATATGAGGGCCCTGCATCAGGATGTGTTGGAAGGAGTCGTCGAGATGGTGAAAGGTTCAATCTACTGGAGCCTGGGCGATATCCCGAATAGCAACCGGACTTTCGAGTTGGCCCTTAACACCGCTCAGTTAGGTAAAGAGCGCGTGATTTATTATTGTGCCGAAAGGTTTGCGGAAGGTCTGATCCGGTCCGGGCAGACAGATCGTGCGAGAAGCTTCCTGTTGAAATTTGTCAGCGAAAATCAGCCCATCCAGCCCAGTGACCACAAGAACATAGCGATGGCCTGGGGCATCTATTATGAGGCCCTGGGCAGAGATCAAGAAGCCGAAGCCAGGTTTAGGGAAATGATCTTCTGGCAGAATGAAGGAGATGCCGAGGCCATACGGGATATCGTGGCCGATTTTCGCATTTCCGGGGACGAAGTATATTATACCATTGGACGGTTCTATGTGAACAGAGGGGAATTGGCTTTGGCCGGCCCTTACCTGCGAAGGGCGCTGGCAAGTCCCGAAAACGTTTGGTCGGACCGCTCGGTCACTGTCCGAAGAGATATCTATGGCTTGCTATACAAAGTCGATTCCGCCACCGGAAATCCCGGCATGGCTTTAAAAGATCATGTCCTTTTCAAGGAGTTGGCCGATTCCCTTTCTTCTGTTGCCAAACAGCGGGAGATCGTCCGCCTCGAAATACAATATGCGACAAGGCAAAAAGATGAGCAATTGGAGATGCTGAGTCAGAAAGAGGCGCTCGAGCGAAGCACCCTCAACCGGTCGGACGTTATCAGGAACCTGACCTTTGCCGGCATTGCCGTGCTACTGATTATCACCGGACTTATCGTCCGTCAATACCTCCTGAACAAGGAAAACGCCAGGAAGATCAGCAGCCGGAATGAAACGCTGCAGCGGCTGTTGCAGGAAAAGGAACTGCTGGTAAGGGAGATCCATCACCGGGTAAAGAATAACTTCCAGGCGATCATCAACCTACTTGAATCCTATGAGCCGCAGCTTACCGGAAAAGCGCTGGAGGCGATACTCGCCAGTCAAAACAGGGTCTACGCCATGTCGCTGATCCACCAAAAGCTATATACCCAAACGGGCCAGATCACTATATCGATGCAGGTCTACATTGCCCAACTGGCGGAATATCTGCGGGACAGCTACCAGGCCAGAAGCAAGATACAATTCCGGCTGGACCTCGATCCTGTCGAGCTTGACGTATCTAAGGCAATCGCTACCGGTCTGATCCTGAACGAAGCCGTGACCAATGCCATCAAATATGCGTTCCGGGAACCATCCGGACGCGACGTTATACACATAACATTCCGGGAATTGAGGGGTCTTATCAGGTTCATTATTGCCGACAACGGTTCCGGGAATTCCTGTACTGACAGTACTGCCAATAGACAGGGTGTGGGTTTCGAATTGCTGAAAGGACTCACCGAAGATCTGGGGGGAAGCCTGTACATCAATACACAGGAGGGTACAGTCATTACCATCGAATTTGAACCTTCGCTGTTTCGCAAGCGAGAAACTCATTGGTCCAGTCTTAAATGACCTCTACTGATCCCACATCGCACAGGTTCAAGATCGATGTCGGGCTTAGGGCCCGGAAGTCGTGTAATCGTCGTAGAATCCTTTGCCCGTTTTTACACCCAGGTGGCCGGCGTTCACCAATTTCTCCAGCAGGGTCCTTGGGCCAGTTGGCAGGTGCGGGTTCTGCTCGGAATAGTGACTTTCAGTTTCCAATACGATGTCAAGTCCGACCTTGTCCATGAATCGGAAAGGTCCCAAGGCGGTTTGCATATTGATCATCCACATTTGGTCGATTTCCGTCGGGGTGGAAACGCCTTCTGCTGCAACGGCCAACGACTCGCGATTGATGGCTGCCCATATGCGGTTGAAAATAAATCCCGTGCTTTCTTTTCTGGCTTCGAAAGGAAATATACCGTAGCGGGGGAGCTCTTTCAACAGCAGGTCGATAATTGCCCGATCGGTCCTGCCGTTGGACATGATATCAATTCCGTTCCGGGTCGGCGGCATGTAGAAATGAGTGTTGAGGGCCCGTTCGGGATGAGTAATATTGTTCGAGAACTGGCTTGCAGCATAAAGGGAAGAATTACTCGCCAGGATGGCATCGGGTTCGGCCAGGCGATCCAGTTCAGCGAACACTTTCTTTTTGAGGTCCAGCTTTTCAGGAATCGATTCGATCACCAGCCACGCATCCTTCACCGCGACGGCGAGATTGTCGGTTGCAATGGCATGACAATCAGGATTTTTTTCCATGTTCCAGATCAGTGACGGTAATTCCTTGTTCACAAATTCGACTGCGGCATCCCGTTGCTCTTTGATCAGATCGTAGACCCGCACTTCGCCTCCACGGGTACAGAACATCAGAGCGATGCGCCGGCCCATGGTTCCTGCGCCGATGATCGTTATCGGCCTGGACCTGATATTTTTCGGAATCTCGTATGCCTTCCCGGCTGGTATTTTTTCGTTCATTGCTTTTTCATTAGGTCTTTTACAAATCTATTTTTACAAATAGCTAAAAACAATAGATGGATGCAAACAAAATATGTCAAAATTATCGAGGGGCTGGATATCAACCATCCGGATCACGATTATGATACAGGCAATTTTATTATCTTTATAGTCCCGGACATATGTACAATCAAAATGGCGCGGTCGTCAGCATCAGATTTTAATCGCGGGTACTTGCTGGATTTTTGTAAGAGCCGGAATAACTATCCCACAATGAAAGAAAAAATACTAATTGTTGAAGATCACTTTGTGGAAGCGAACGGGCTGAAAAAGATATTGCTCGAAAGCGGATACGAAGTCCTTGAGATTGCCCGGTCCGGAGAAAGAGCCTTATCCATTGTCGATACGGAAACGCCGGATTTTGTCCTGCTCGATATCGCACTGCAGGGAGTACTTACAGGAATAGATGTAGGCGGAACACTCAGAAAAAAAAATATCCCCTTCCTTTATATTTCGGCCAATGCCGGCGAAGACACCCTTAAACTTGCCAAGCCTACCCGTCCATATGGCTTTTTGGTAAAGCCGTTCAGGAAAAAAGACATCCTGGCGAGCCTTGAAATTGGCCGGTACTGGCACCAAAACAGCATGGAATACCTTTGTGGTCCGGGTAATACATTTCATTTCCAGGGGCGGCCGTCTGGCGAAGCCGTCCATACAGAAACAGCCTCGGCGGCTGGCATCGTTGGCCGGTCAAAATCATTTATGGAAGTGTTGGAGAACGCCCAGATCGTGGCAAGGTACGATACTTCGGTCCTGCTATTGGGGGAAAGTGGCACGGGGAAAGAGATAATCGCGCAATTCATTCATCAAAATTCTCCGCGAAATCAACGACCGCTGGTGAAGGTGAATTGCGCTGCCATCCCATCTATGCTGATAGAGTCCGTGCTTTTCGGCCACGAACGCGGTTCCTTCACCGGCGCGATGGAAAGGCATATCGGCAAATTTGAACAGGCACAGGAAGGAACGATCTTTCTCGATGAGGTCGGTGACATGTCACCGGACCTGCAGATTAAACTTCTGCGCGTACTCCAGGAAAAAGAGATCGAACGGGTGGGCTCTGCTGAAACAATTCCTGTGAATGTCCGGGTGATCGCCGCCACCAACCTGGATCTTGAAAAAGAAGTTTTCCGGGGACGTTTCCGGCTCGATCTTTTCTATCGGCTAAACGCTTTTCCCCTGGTTCTTCCGCCGTTGAAGCATCGAAAGGACGATATCCCCGCGTTGGCCAGGCATTTTATCGGGAAGCATGCCGCGCGGATGAAGATGCCGCCAGTAGCTATCGCCCCCAAAGCGATGGAAATTCTCCTGGCGCACGACTGGCCTGGCAATATCCGGGAGTTGGAACAGGTCCTCGAAAGGGCGCTGGTGTTATCGAATCAGAGGCCTATTGAATCTATCGCGCTTGGACGGCCAATGCATAAGGAAAAGGAAGCCGGAAGTATCAAAACCATGGAAGAGAACGAGCGGGATCATATTGTCGCTGTGCTGCGGTCTTGCGGGGGGAAGATATTCGGGAAAGGAGGAGCCGCGGAAATGCTGGCTATGAACCCCAATACACTATACTCCCGTATCCGGAAGATTGGCATTGACGTCGGCAAGATCAATGACTAGCTGATCGATCTGCCCCCTGATATATTTTTGAAGTCGGAAAAAGTCATTCCGCAATTGTTTCTGAAGAATCGGCTGAAATGGTTATGATCATCAAAGCCTAATGCATAAGCCACCTCTTTCATACTGCAATCGGACCGAACGACCATACGTTTTGCCTCTTTCACTATGTGTTGATGAATAAAACAGCTGGCCGTTACACCCATCACCTGTTTTACTACCCGGTTAAGATGCTTGGCACTTACTTTCATATCCCTTGCATATTCGGTTACCTGTTTTTTGGTCACAAAATGATCTTTCACTAATGCCCGAAACTTCTGAGTGATCATCAACTCCCTGGAAGGGCTAAATTCATATCCGGTATCGCTCATCATTCGCGAGAAATAGATAGTGAGCAAGTGCAGCAAACCTTCAATCACCTGCGATTTATAGTGGTGCTGGCGGCGGCTCTCGCGGTATAAATGACCGAATAGCGCCTCCGTATCCTGACCCATATCGGTTACACGGGATAGGAATATTTCTGCCCTACCGGCGATGAATACGTTGGTCCACACGTTGTCGTTGATGAAGTACTGGTCATTGCGAAAAAAGTCCGAAGACAGCGACAAGAAATACCCCCTAATTTTTGCGTATATTTCGAATTTGCAGCTTGTTCCCGGCGGAAGACAGCAAATGGTGTCTTCCGTGATATCGTGTTGACAGGTGTCGATCGACAATCGTCCCGAACCTTCTTTGATCCACCAGATCTCATAACGATTTAGCGTTCGGTCATCGCACCAGATATGATCTGATTCTTCGATCCGGTCCATGTTGAAGTAATTGCGTAAGGCATCGCGTAGAACAGGCATGAGCAAATTGTTGACGGATCTCTTTTCAACTAAGGTGCCATGATTTCAATTTGATGATAATCAATATTTTGCATACTGAGGTTCTTTGTTCGAGTGCTTTAATTTTGCCATTTAAAAAAATGGATTTTGATCTTTAAAAATCGTTCAGAGACAGGCGATGTCCGATATATCCAGAATTAAAGAAAGATGTCTATTCCCTAATGCCTGTCCGTGGCCTATTTTTGACTTCGTAATATAACTCCTCCTTCGCTGACCGGACAAGCCACTCACTAAGCAAAAAATATGGATACAGAAGTTTTAGCCAGAGTTCAATTCGGCCTGACCATCGGCTTTCATTATATTTATCCTCCTACGAGCATTGGACTGGGCTTTATGCTGGTGATCCTTGAAGGCTTATACTTAAAAACGGGCAATATTATCTACGAGACGGCCATGCGTTTCTGGCTTCGGATTTTTTCGCTTGTTTTCAGCATGGGCGTAGCTACCGGAATAATCATGGAATTTGAGTTCGGGACGAATTGGGCCAGATACTCGAAGTATGTGGGGGATGTTTTTGGCAGCGCGTTGTCTTCGGAGGGCCTGTTTGCCTTCGCGCTGGAATCGGGGTTTTTGGGCATCCTGCTTTTCGGCTGGAAGAAAGTGAGACCCCAGGTTCATTTTTTCGCTACGATCATGGTGCTTATCGGATCGATGTTCTCAGCAGTCTGGATCGTGGTCGCGAACTCCTGGCAGCAGACACCCGCCGGTTACCACATTGTAGGGACCGGTTCAGGCGCAAGGGCGGAGATCACCGATTTCCGGGCCATGGTCTTCAACCCAAGTAGTATTACCCGATTGCTTCATGTTTGGACCGGTTCCTTCCTGGCTGGTTCGTTTATGGTGCTCAGCGTCAGCGCCTATTATATCCTCCGAAACAGGTATGAACTGATCGCCCGGCCGGTTTTCAAGATCGCATTGGTAGTATCTACTTTTTTCTCCCTCTTTCAGCTCTTTATGGGTGACCGAAGTGCTTCCGGTGTTGCAAAGTATCAACCCGCCAAATTGGCGTCGATGGAAGGGCACTACGATAGCAGTACGGTCGCTCCTATGTACCTTGGTGGCTGGGTCAACAATAAAACAGAGAAAGTAACCGGTATTTCTATCCCGGGCGGTCTTTCGTTTCTGGTATACCACGATTTCAAAGCGCCGGTCACCGGGCTTCACGCGTTCAAGCCTGCGGATCGGCCGACTCAGATCAATGCCATCTTTCAGAGTTATCATTTAATGATCACCGTGGGTATGGCTATCATTGGTCTGACGTTGTTAGGCTGCCTGCTTTGGTGGCGGAATAAACTGTTTAGCTACCGCTGGCTCCTGTGGGTCTTTGTGTTCAGTGTTTTTTTACCTCAACTGGCCAATGAAGGCGGTTGGTTTTCGGCCGAAATGGGGCGCCAGCCATGGGTAGTGTACGGCTTGCTACGGACTTCAGATGCGTTCTCGAAACAGGTTGCGGCCCACCAGATCGTCTTTTCGCTGATCCTTTTCCTGGTCGTATATTTTGCGTTATTCACCCTGTTTATTTACCTCTTGAATCAGCGGATCATGAAGGGGATGTCCGATCCCGGGATACAGGACGACCTGCAAAGATCTCCTCTTCGGGACAATCCCCTGATGAATCCTGAGCATCGCGGACCGCTCGCAGAATCAAGATATTAAACTGAATTATATGGCAACATTTCTGGGTCTGGATTACAATATCTGGTGGTTTCTGGTTTTTGGCGGGGTAATCAGCGGATACGCCATCCTCGACGGCTTCGATCTCGGAGCAGGGTGTCTTCATCTTTTTTTGCGCCAGAATACCAGCCGCCGGATGGCTATGTATGCAGTCGGGCCTATCTGGGATGGCAACGAGGTTTGGCTGGTTATAGGAGGGGGTGTGCTTTTCGCCGGTTTTCCAACCGCCTATGCCGCCATCTTTTCGGCCTTCTACATGCCGTTCATGGTCTTTCTCGTAGGATTGATCTTTCGGGGCATCGCCATCGAGATCCGGGATAAGGAGCCTGGATATCTTTGGCAACGGAACTGGGATATTATCTATTGTATTGCATCCTGGATCATCACACTTTCCCTGGGACTGATGTTGGGCAACGTTGTCGAGGGCATTCCCCTGAACCACGACCATGAATTTGCCGGCGACTGGCTTACGTTCTTTAACCCGTTTTCGATACTCGTAGCACTTACAACTTTAGGGCTCTTTACGATGCACGGCGCGCTTTACCTGATGATGAAGACTCAGGGTCAGCTTTTCGAAAAGCTGAACAAACTGACCATCAGCTTCATGATCTACTTCATGGTGCTGCTCGCGCT
Organism: Puia sp.; assembly: GCA_035492595.1. Taxonomy (GTDB): domain Bacteria; phylum Bacteroidota; class Bacteroidia; order Chitinophagales; family Chitinophagaceae; genus Puia. The sequence continues at coordinate 69,289 of DATJJA010000191.1, read as the reverse complement.
GACCACTGTCTACACGCTGTTGTACTTGCCGTATTTAAGCGCGGCAATCTCGAAACATCCGGCTTATTTCATCATCCCGGCACTGCTTATCCTTGCGATCGCGAATATTCCAAGGGAACTGAAGCGCTGGCATTTTCGCTCCGCCTTTCTCTGCTCGGCGGCTGTTATTGCGCTTCTTCTGATCCTGGTAGCGATGGACGTGTTTCCTAATCTGGTTTTTTCACCCGGATCGACGGGTAACAGCATCACGGTTTACAATGGGTCTTCTTCGCTGAAAGCGCTGCGTATCCTGCTGGTGATCGCACTTATCGGCGTGCCGCTGATTCTTGTGCACACTACATTTGTCTTCTGGACCTTTAAAGGTAAGGTGAAGGAAGGCGAGCTGTCGGAGTAACGATCAACGATAAATTATTAAATATGGATAAACTTACCGGAGCGCAATTGACTGTTCAATGCCTCATAGAGCAAAAAGTACAACACGTACTGGGCATTCCCGGCGCCAAGATAGATCGCGTGTACAATGAGCTGCTTGATAAAGGACCTAATCTCATCGTATGCCGTCATGAACAGAACGCCGCATTCATTGCCGCAGCCATGGGGCGTCTTACCGGCCGGCCGGGCGTGGTCCTGGTCACTTCAGGACCCGGTACCAGCAACCTGGCTACGGGACTGATTACCGCCACCACGGAAGGCGACCCCGTCGTCGCCATTGGCGGCGCTGTGTCCCGCAGTGACGACGCGAAACGAACGCACCAATCGATGCAGGCAGTGGCTTTGCTGAAGCCTGTTACGAAGTACAGTATTCAGGCGGAAACGGCGGATAGTGTTCCGGAGATCCTTAATAATGCCTTCCGGATTGCCGCGTCACCCCGTAAGGGAGGATGTTTTGTGGCCCTGCCGATGGATGTACAGGCGGAGCAAAGCACGATGCGGCCTCTGGCTGTTCAGCCGGTCTCGCCAGGCGCCGCCAATTCAGGCAACATTCAAATTGCCGCGAAGTTATTGGAAGAGGCCAGATCTCCGGTCATCTTATTAGGGTTGTGCGCTTCGGAGCCCAGGACAACGGCCGCCATCCGGCAGCTATTGCGTACCACCGAATTTCCTGTGGTAGGGACATACCAGGCAGCCGGAGTGATCTCGCGCGAACTGCTGCCCTGTTTTGCCGGGCGGGTCGGGTTGTTTCGAAACCAGCCGGGAGATGTATTGCTGTCCAAAGCGGATGTGATCCTTTCCATCGGCTATGACGGTGTGGAGTACGATCCGCATCTTTGGAATGCAGCTGGCAGGGCCCGGATCATTCATTTGAGTGAGGTGGCGCCAGATATTGACAATTATTACCGGCCGGAGATTGAACTTCTTGGCGGCCTTCCGGAGACTGTGCTGCAGCTGGCCGCACTGCTGCCGCCGCGCAAGATCGCTGAAAGCCTGGAAGCTTTGCCGGTTATACAGCAATTTGCGCACGGCCTCGTTGCAGAACCGGCAACCTCCAAAACCCTTGTGCACCCGGTCACCTTCGTGCAGAAGTTGCGAAAGTTAATTGGGGACGATGTCACCGTAACCTGTGATATGGGGTCACATTACATTTACATGGTCCGTTATTTCCTTTCATTCGAGCCCCGCAGACTGCTGGTAAGTAATGGCCAGCAAACATTGGGTGTTGGATTGACCTGGGGCATCGGAGCCTGCCTGGTTAATCCTCATGAAAAAGTCGTATCGATTTCCGGCGATGGTGGTTTTCTTTTCTCTGCCATGGAGCTGGAAACAGCAGTCCGTCTGAAGGCCAATCTTGTACACTTTGTTTGGGTGGATCATCAATATAACATGGTTGCTTTCCAAGAGCAATTGAAATACGGTCGCACATCCGGCGTCGATTTTGGACCTATCGATATAGTAAAACACGCGGAAAGCTACGGAGCGGTGGGGCTCAGGGTCAATCATCCCGGGGAATTGGAGGCGATCATGATGAAGGCCCTGGCCATTGCGGGTCCTGTAATAGTGGAAGTTCCCATTGATTACAGCGGGAGTATAGAATTAGGAAAGACACTTAAACCTGAAATCTTCCATTGATATGTCAACTTTATTGCATCCGCCGTCGTCCAACTGCGCGGAATTCAAACAACAGGTCATTGCTCATTACTCGGGTAGCAATAAGCTTCATAACGATGCCGGCAAGGCCCATGAGCTTTATCAGACTTCAATCATGAGCGCGCTCATGCAGGGCGTATATGAAGGGAAGGTAACTTTCGGCCAACTATCGGAGCACGGCGACTTTGGCCTGGGAACTTTCAATGATCTTGATGGTGAGATGGTTGGGTTCGATGGACGGTTCTATCAGCTGAGGGCAGATGGTTCAGCTCATCCTGTGGAACCGGCACAAAAGACGCCCTTTGCTACGGTAAATTTTTTCCGTGACGGGATAGTCGAGGGAGTGCATCGACCGTTGAGCAAGCAAGATTTCCCGGATCTTGTGCATCATTTGGTAAAGACAGACAATCTCTTTTTTGCCATACGGGTGGATGGCTGGTTCGCGTCGGTGCGGACACGGACGGTATCCATCCAGGCACCTCCCTTCCGAAAGCTTACGGAAGTCACCTCGGAGCAGAAAGAATTCGAATTCAGGGACGTCAGGGGAACGCTTGCCGGATATCGGTCGCCGGATTATGCGCAAGGTCTTACGGTGGCCGGCTATCATTTGCATTTTCTCACCGATGACAAGGCGGGCGGAGGCCATGTCCTTGATTTCATGCTGAGAGATGGCGTAATCAGGATTGATCCCTATTCCTCGCTTTTCGTAGCGCTGCCCGAAACGCCGGAATTTGAGACTGCCCGATTGGGGATCGACAACGAGGACATCGAAAAGGCGGAAGGATAGAAAATGAAAATTATTTCGGTTATACTTACCGTATCGTTGGTGTACCGGGTATCTACGTTGTCTGCGCAGGATAGCCTGAAATTACAGTTGGCCTGGATCAAGGCTGTATGAGCAGCGCGGATGAGTGGGATGCCTATTGGACCGGGCATCGACAGATCGAGATCAACGATTACGAATTGGCCGCGCGAAAGACAGGAAGCGCTGTGATCCGGCTTAATAACGAACTGGACATGGTTCCGGGACTCAGTCTCCGGTATGACGTTGCACTGATCAGTGACCATATAGACGCAACAAATACCAGGATCGAGGCCGCTATTCGCGTAAAAGATGCGGAGATCAACAAAGTTTACACCTATTACGAGCTTTTGAGATCCACAGGAAAGCTATGAACCACAGACAAATCACAGAAACAACGGAAAGGCCCGGGAAGGTCGGCAGGAGGCACGCAGGAGCAGTCCTTTATGATCCCGGGCGTCCTTGCGGGGGCTTTCTGGGGTTATTTGTGGTATTACTATCGCCGTCGCGGCAGCGTCCTGGTATGTGCGGGCATGCTGTCCTGCATAGGTTATTATATGTTGTTCTACCATGATCTCGCCAAGGATATGGGTTTGCAGGATTTCCAGCTGCCGGGTTTTTGCAAAGGACTGGGCCTCGCGTTGCTCTATATCTCCATCGGAGTTTACGCCCCGGATACTTTTCCCCGGGCAGTGATGGCAAAGGGTATCGGGCTCATGATCTTAGTCCGAAGCTTCCTGGCCAGGTATGTGTTCAGCGGAATATTCACTTATCTCCTATATGCTGGCAGCGTTCGCCACCTGAACCATCTGGCCGGCCTGGTAGACAGGAGCGAGCGGTATCGATTTCACGGCAGCGTGCCGGGCGGCGGCTACCTCATTTTTATGCAACGACAGGCTTATCTCGCCGCGGCCAAGGAGTTGACGGGCGTTCTCATTGTGATGGGACTTGCCATTGTCATTTTCATTGTATTGTATTCATCAGTCATCAAAAATAAAAAAAAATATGAGCAAGCTTTTCGCACCGGATCCGGCCCGGATAGAACCGTCACCCCACCAGCCCACGCATGACAGGGCGCCGGATAGCGTCGCGGCTGGAACGCCCGGCTGGCTAAAAGATGATCTTGTGACCCTTCTGGGTGAAGAACAGGTGCATCACAGGGCATTGGATCTTATCCGTTATGCCACAGATGCAAGCCCTTATCGCATGATCCCGAAAGTAGTCGTTAGTCCTACATCGGAGGACCAGGTTAAGCAGATATTCGCATATGCCAGGGATCAGCGGATACCGGTTACCATCAGGGCTTCCGGTTCCAGCCTGAGCGGTCAGGCCCAGGGGGATGGAATTTTAATGGATGTCCGTAAGCATTGGGCTGGCTGGACAGTAGAAAAAGAAGGGGAGGTCCTCCGGGTAAAGCCCGGAACCATTCTGTTCCGAGCAAACCTGGCGCTTCGGCCCTTTGGATTCAGACTTGGCCCCGATCCTGCCAGCGGCAGCGTCGCGACTATCGGTGGAGTCGTCGCCAACAACGCCAGTGGCATGTGTTGCGGTACGGCGCAGAATTCCTACAAGACGATCGAATCCATGACATTTATCCTGGCCTCGGGCACCCGCATCGATACTGCTCATCCCAATGCCGAAACGGATTTTATGCTGGCAGAGCCAGAACTCGTGCAAGGGATAAAGGAGATCAAACAAGCGATCGAAGAAGACAAGGAGCTCACAAGCCGAATCATTAAGAAGTTCAGCATCAAGAATACGACGGGTTACCACATGGGCGCCTTCCTCGACGCTCAGACGCCGCTGGAGATTTTCCGGCTGCTGCTGGTGGGATCGGAAGGCACGCTGGGTTTTATCTCTGAGGTCGTCTTTGGCACAGTGCCCGACGAGATTTATCGTCTCACGGCATTTCTTATTTTTCCTGACATGCACAGTGCGTGTGCAGCGGTCGAACCTTTTATCAAAGCCGGTGCCGTAGCTGCGGAACTCTCCGATAGGGCATCACTTCGTGGAGTTGAAGGCAAGCCGGGCGTACCCGACCGCTGGAAAAGCCTCGGGGACAAGGCTACGGCGCTGCTGGTCGAATTCAGGGCTTCGACAAAGGAAAAATTATCGGTCTTCGAGAAAGCTGCCAACGACGTGCTGCACAGTTTACAGCTCGTCGAGCCCGGTGATTTTACCAAAGACCCCCATATTGCTGCCCAGTTCTGGGCCGTCCGGAATGGGCTGCTGCCTTCTGTGGGTGGAACAAGGCCCAGCGGCACTTCCCTTATCCTTGAGGACGTATGTTTTCCGCCGGAACGACTGGCCGATGGAGCGGTTGATCTGCAGGAAGTAATTGCCCGCCATGGATATAAAGGCTACGTCTTCGGACATGCATCTGCGGGCAATTTACACTTTCTGATCACCCCCTCATTTAATTCCCCCGCCGAGACCCAGCGTTTCGACAGTTTCCTGAAGGATGTAGTAGACCTCGTCGTTGGCAAATATGATGGCAGTCTTAAGGCCGAGCATGGAACGGGCCGAAACATCGCTCCTTTTGTTGAGCGAGAATGGGGCGCTAAACTTACCGAACTCATGTGGAAGCTAAAGATGCTTGCCGATCCTTACAATATCCTCGGACCGGGGGTATTGTTGAGCAAGGACCCCGAATCACACCTGCATCACCTCCACACAATTCCTACAGTGGAGAACGAGGTTGACCGCTGTATTGAGTGCGGCTACTGCGAACCGGTATGCCCGAGCCGTCATTTGAGTACAACGCCACGTCAGCGTATCGTGCTGCGGCGGGAAATGCTCCGCCAGCCCGAGGGCTCAGCGGTTACCGAGGCTATTCTGAAAGACTATGAATACAGCGCCATCGAAACCTGCGCCGGTGACGGCAGCTGTTCGATTGCCTGTCCTCTCGGTATCAATACAGGAGTATTGATGAAACAATTCAGGGCAATGGAGCATACGCACAGCGAAGAGCATGTAGCGCTGAACCTTGCCGAAAATTGGGGCACTGTCGAAAAAGTGATGCGAACAGCCCTCACGCTGAATAGCGCGGCCCAAACCGTGCTTACCGGCCTTCCTGCGAAAGGACTCACGTCAGCGGCCCGTGCGATCGTCAGCGAAGATCTGATGCCGGCCTGGCTACCTAATATTCCGCACCCGGCGAAGGCGGCTCTTCCGCGAACGCTCGAGTCAGGAGCATCGGCCGTCTATTTCAATGCCTGTGTCAATCGCATCTTCGGATCATCCCGGGGTGAGCACCCGGAAATGACGCTTGCCGAAGCGATGGTCACTCTTTCGCTACGCGCCGGCATGCCTTTGTGGATACCCGAGGATATCGGTGGGAACTGCTGCGCCACGGTGTGGCATAGCAAGGGGTATGTCGAAGGCAATACCTATATGGCCAATCATGTGGTCGAAAGCATGTGGCGCTGGTCGAATGAAGGCCGTATCCCCGTGGTTTGCGACGCCAGCTCCTGTACTTTCGGCATTACAACCGAAATACTAAATTACCTAACTCCGGAGAACATGGAAAAGCACAGACGGATGACTTTGCTGGACTCCATTGCATGGGCTCATGATTATTTGCTGCCTCACCTGGAGATAAAGAGAAAGGTAGGGTCGAGTGTTATTCATGCCGTTTGTGCCACCCACCATCTGAACCTGGCGGATAAACTGCTGGCGCTGGCGCAGGCCGTTTCTGAAACTGCCCTTAGTCCTATCTATTCTACCTGCTGTGCCTTTGCGGGAGACCGGGGCTTTTTGCATCCGGAACTCACGAAGACGGCAACCTTGGAAGAAGTAGCGGAATTGGGAGATCAGACATTCGATCAATATATTTCCAGCAACAGAACCTGTGAGATTGGCATGAACCTGGCTACCGGTCAGGACTACCGATCGATCATATTCCTGCTGGAAGAAGCGACGCGTTCATAAAGGGCAGCTCCGGCCTTTGGCCGGAGCTGCTTTTCTATGCGGCCGTAAACGTTTCTGATTATAATATTCGTAATTTAATTTGATATGGACTGGCAGGAGACTTGCTTATCAGTGGATGATATGATCACCGGGGAACGGGTATTACCAACTTTCTTACCTCTGAGGAACGGGGGAATAGGTTTCGAGATCTACGATCTTGCCCGCTTGCAGGATCGACTGCTCAGGGGAGACTCATTGAGGTTCGATGCATTCGTATTGACGTATGTGGCCTCGGGAGAGGGCTCGTGGTGCATAAATATGTGCCGGCATCCGCTGGCTGACGACACTGTTTATTGTATTTATCCCCGGCAATTGATCTCGATCGACAGGGCGTCAACTATGAAAGGACTTGTCATTGTTTTTTCAAAGGAATTCCTTTGTCCAACCAATGACGGTCTCAGAAATTTGCTGAATACCGGTTTATTCGGCATGCATTCGACTCCGTCCTTCGAACTGAGTGATTCCATTCGTGTCGAAATGACTGCTTTGCTGAAAAGCATGCAACAGGAATTTTTGGGTGCAGACAGGCATCGGCTCTTATTCCTGCAGTCACTGCTGCGGATGATGATCATTTTGCTGAACCGGAACATTCTGGCTTCCGGAACCGCCGCCAGGGTGCCGAGCACGGACGCGGACCATGTGAATCTGTACTTTGAATTGGTACAAAAGCATTTCATTACCAAAAAAAAAGTATCTGATTATGCCCGAATGATGAGCATTCCCGCGAGTTATTTGAATGTCGTGGTCAAGAGAACCTCCGGTAATACGGCCAAACATTTCATCCGGCAGCAGATCGTACTGGAGGCCAAACGACTGGCCACCTGGGAGGGGAAGAATCTAAAGGAAACGGCTTATCTGCTGGGTTATGAGGACGTGGCGCACTTCAGCAAATTTTTCAAGCAGGCCGCAGGCATAACTTTCTCGGCATTTAGGCGGGCACAGGATCGATAATGAGTCTATAACGCAGTTTCATAATGTTCCTTCCTTGCTGCCATTCATATTTTGTGCTTTATTTTCCTGAGTCTGATCTTTAGCAGGATATAACTTATTAGGAAATAAACTGTGGCCTGGCAGCCTGGCAGTTGAATATTTTCCCGGATGGCTGAAAGAGTTCCGCCTTCCATTAGCAGAATTCGCATGCCGTTGACAAAGGGCATGAATGGAAAGGTACAGCTGAACATTTGCGCTGCCCAGCCATCCTGATCGAATGGCCAACTGAAACCAGAGGAGATGTAAATGGGCGTGGAGATGATTATAAGGAACTGCAGCACCTGGAGCTCCGTTGTAAACAATTGCCCTGCGATCGAGCCGATTAAACCGGTGATGATGACGAAGGGGAAATTCTTCCGGGATGCTCCGGCATGGGTTGGCGGAACAAATAGAAATAGATGCCATAAAATCCCAGCAGCACAAACGACAGGAGCCAATATGGGACCAGCTTGGTGGTAAGTGCAAGCAAGGGAGAATAACCGCTTTTGACGACTGTGCTCTGATTTGCCGGCCGGTGGTATTCCGATGCAAAGCTCATTCCAGCGACTACCATCGCGACGGATTGCAGGATGATGGCAAGATAGGAAGGCCAGACGAACATAAAATAATTGGAGGACCGGTTGAATAATTTGAACATGTTCAACTGAAAGGCGGAAGGTCTTTTCCCCATAACGGCTGTCAAAGACACGTTAAGTGTTGTCATGGCGCTGCTGATTGCGCGGCTGATATAGCCGCTGGCCAATAGGTTGCTGTTAGCCCGCAACGAACACTTTGTTGGACCAAAAGATCCTGAATTCCCGCCGTATCAGGTAGCTGATGTTGCGCATATCTTGACGTTATTTGATCTTGTCCATGGTAATGGTCGCGTTATACAGGAGTTCTTCGCCAGTTGTCACACTGTCCGTGGCAAAGCTGATCGTCTCCCGCTTGATCTTTCCCTGGATAAAGTTGTTGGGTTGGCGGTGGCACCCGGCCGACAAGATCCCTGTAATAACGGTGATCCGGATGGGTATACTCCTGTTCATACCTGTATAATTTTTTCTGTTATTGAATGGCCTGCGCGTAGGCAAATGCCGCATTCTGGAAATCATTTTCCGCGTCAACCAACTCGTTGGCTTTGATTAGTCCCGCGCGGAATTCACCCGTTGCTTGCAGCAGCGCGCTCTTCGCGATATCGTGTTGGGTTCGTCTCGCATCGATCTGACTAAAGGCCGTCTTGTAGTCGGCGGGTCGCCTTTTTCATGGACATGGCGTCTCATGGATACTCCAATTTTGCTATCAACGCTTCATTAAAGGAGCACGGGCAAGGAAAAAGCGTTTTATATGATCTGCAAATTCTCTCCAGTTAATTGCATAGGCGGAATATACCAAACTGTTTCCTTTTGGGCTCATAGAGCCAGGCCTTTGCTGAAGATCGTATGGCGAATATTCATAATACCTTCAGCATCCCTATAAGCGTCGAGTATTATAAGGTCGCGGGATGAGATTCGAACTCACGCTGTATATCAATTAATATGAGCGCTGTTCGCAATTTGCTCGCCGGTTTTTGATGGAGAACAAACGTGAGCGGTTGGAAAAGCCTGTCAGACAAATTTACGGAATAATGAACTGAATCATTGCAAGCCTCGCAATTAAAAGCTGTGACAAATGTCAATTCCAGATTGTGTCAAATGGCTTCGTTATGGATGACCGGGCGTGAATACTTTTGTTCAGGCAATTCGAAGTACGATCGACTAAGAATAAATAAACAAAATAGTGCAATAAAAAATTAATACAAACAATGAAAAAGCACAATGATCCGATCTATTATCAGGAAGCGTCAACACTTGCTGAAATGATCCGCAACAAAGAAATAACTTCTGTAGAAGTTGTTCAGGCTCACCTTGACCGTGTTGAAGCAATTAATCCCCAAATAAACGGAATCGTGACCCTCATGGGCGAGCAAGCCCTGAAAGATGCCGCCGCCGCCGATAAGGCAGTTGCCGCCGGGAAGAAATTGGGCCCGCTTCACGGAGTTCCTTTTTCCATCAAGGATGCAATCGATACAGCCGGGGTGCCTACGCAGGGAGGTTCTAAGATATTCGAAGGTCGCATTCCGGAAAAAGATGCGACGGCAGTTGCCCGTATGAAAAACGCGGGTGCAATACCTTTGATGAAGACGAACATCCCTGAATTCTCTGCCTATTGGGAATCAGAGAACCTGCTCACCGGAAGAACACTAAATCCATGGAACCCTGACCGCACACCAGGCGGCTCAAGCGGCGGTGAATCAGCTGTTATCGCGGCTGGTCTTTCTCCTATTGGCTTAGGAAGTGACTTGTCCATCTCTGTGAGAGGGCCGGCTGCTTTCACTGGAATCGCTGCATTGAAAGCTACTCATGGACGCGTACCTTACACAGGCCACTTTCCAACCGTATTGAGCAGATGGTGGCACATCGGTGCGATGGCCCGTACGGTAAAAGATGTTGGCTTGGGATACTCTATCATAAACGGTGTGGATGGCATTGATGGTTACAGCATTTTCGCAAATGATGCAAAACCCGCTAACTTCCGTCTGCCCGGTTCAAAAATTCGTGTTGGCTGGGCATCAGAACCAGCTTTCGCCCCGGTAGATCCTGAAATTACATCAGCAATTAAGAATACAGCATCATTGCTGAAAGATCTTGGCTGTGAAGTAGAAGAAGTAAGCCTTCCTTTCATGGAAGGAATGGACTGGGTGAGTCTTTACTTTGCGGTAATTTACGGAGAGTTGGTTCCATACCTGGAACAATTTACCAAAGGCCGCGAAAGTGAACTGCACTTTGTTGGTAAATTTACCATGAATGTTAAGTTGCTAAGCGAAAAAGAGTTTGCCAAAGCAGAAAACAAATTGGAAGAATTAAGAAGCCACTTCGCTAACTACTTCCTGAAATACGACGTGTTGTTATTGCCGGTTAATCCAATGACTGCCACTGAGCATATGCTGAATGAGGTGACTGTTCATGGCAAGAAGGTTTCTGCTTTGCACGTAAATACTGCAACAGCTCCTTTCAACATCACGGGACTACCTGCAATTTCAGTGCCGGTGACCTTCAGCTCAGACAAACTGCCGATCAATATTCAATTGGCTGCAAGATGGTTTGATGAAGCTACGCTGCTGGAATTAGGGGAAAAAATACAACTGGCAAGCCCTGCATACGGAACACATCCAATAGCATAAGTTTGCATTAGAATTATTTATTAAAAAGTCCTTCGGCGAAAGCTGAGGGGCTTTTTGTTTACTGGTGTTTAGTTGCTTCTTTCCTTATCCTGCTCAGCGTTTCCCGTGATATTCCCAAATACGAGGCTACCATATGCAACGGCACGCGGTTGAACACATTTGGATATGTGTTTTGGAATTCCTTATATTTTTCTTCGGCCGAGAAACTGATCAAAGAAAATATTCTGCGCTGACTCGCTTCATAGCTTTTAGCAAGTAAGATTTCGTTGAATCTTTTTAATGCGGGAATAGCCTCCATCAATTCAGTCCATTTCTCCTTGGTCCAGATAAATACTGTACTGGCAGCAAGCGCTTCAATGTTGTAATCGGAGCGTTTTTCATTATTATAACTTTCCTGGTCACTGATCCACCAATTATCTACGCCAAATCTAAGTGTATGGTCTATACCATCGTTGTCAAACCGAAAAAGACGGAAGCATCCGCTGGCGATAAAGCAATTGATACGCCAAACATCACCATCTTGCAATATAGTCTGCCACTTACGGATCGTTCGCTTTACGCAACCCGCATGGATTAGTTCCAGATCCTCATCTGAAATTGCTACGTGACTTCGAAGGTGCTTTTCAAAGATTTCAAACATGGTAAAGGCAAATTTAATAATATCTGATATCAAGTTTATTAAAACCGACCAATTATATATGTTGATAATCAAACACATATAAGTATGACAGAAATTTTGGACATAGAAAAGGGTTCAATTTATAAATTAACAGACCTGTAAGTTAACTTATATTCTTATCTTTGATCCATGAAACCAGTAGTGGTAGTAGACAAAATCATGGATACAGCCGATAGGTTGTTCTATGAACAAGGCTTTAATTTGACAGGCATCAATCAAATCATTGAGGAAGCTGGCATATCAAAGCCGTCACTTTATAACCATTTCAGGTCCAAAAATGATCTGCTTCTCGCTTACCTGGATCAGCTTTATACCAAATGGTTTGCCGGGCTAGATGCCTTCAGCGAAGACTTCAACTCGCCTTTAGATAAAGTGATGGCCTTATTCGATTACCGGATTAACAGACAAATCACGACACAGTACAAGGGATGTGCCTGGAATAAAATTGCAAATGAAGTTGCACCAAAGGACTACGAGGTTTTCGAGCGTGTATCAAAATTTAAAGCCGACTTAAAAATACGCATCACAAATCTTGTAAGACAACTGAACCGTCCCATCGATAAACTGCTTACTGATGAAGACCTGGTTGAAGTGATTTTTTCACAATTGGAGTCTGGGGTGTTGATGGCTCATGCTACAAAATCTCATCAGTCATTGGAGAACGGTAAAAATATTGTTCGTAAACTGGTGTAAGCCAACAATTTCAAAATTAATTAATGTGAAAACGGCACAATTAAAAAACCCCGGATTGCCGGGGAGGAGATTTCTTTGCCCCAATCCGGGTGAAACGGCTAGTCTTTTAGCGTCTGTTTTTTATGCTTATATTTTATGAATAAAACCTTATCACCTTGGTTGTCGCTGGTAATCGTGTTAACCGCGCCGCTTTTATCAGTTATCGACGTTTTCATCATCAATGTAGCGATTCCGTCGATAAAAGCAGGGGTCCACGCCACCGATGGACAGGTTCAGCTGGTTATTGCAGCTTATTTGTTGGGCTATGCAGCTTTTTTGATCACTGGGGGGCGCTCGGGTGATCACTACGGTCGTAAGCGAACTTTCTTTTGGGGAATGATCGGGTTCACCGTTAGTTCCTGTTTGTGTGGGGTTTCGGAAACGCCGGATCAATTGAATCTCATGCGTTTTTTACAAGGTGTCAGCGCCGCGTTTATGGTGCCCCAAGCGATCGCCTTCATACAGGTGCTCTTTTCTGACCCTAAAGAGCGCTCTAAGGCAATTGGCTGGTTCGGCATTACGCTGGGGCTAGCTTCGGTTATAGGGCAAGTGCTCGGGGGATATTTTGCAGGCGGCCATTTTTTTGTTCCGGGTTGGCGATTGATCTTCCTGGTGAACCTGCCCATAGGGTTGCTTTCCCTGCTTGCTGCCTCGAAATACCTTCCCGAAACGGAACGTCACAGCGGTACAAAAATGGATTTTTCGGGGGTGTTGATCCTGACTATTGCGCTGTTCTGCCTGATCTATCCCCTGATTCAAGGTCGTGAGTCCGGCTGGCCCTGGTGGAGTTTTGGCTTGCTGCTTTTGTCAGGGATTATTTTTTGGCTTTTCATTTATGATCAGCGCCGTAAAAAAGCAGCAGGGAAGGCGCCACTTATCGATACGTCTTTATTTACGTTTCGGGATCTGAATATCGGCCTTGGCGCAGTGCTGTTTCATTTCATGGTTCATACCTCTTATCTTCTTTTGAGTGCCGTCTTCCTTCAGAACGGCCTCGGCCTCAGTCCGCTTACATCGGGGCTGTATTTTGTGGCACCTGGTATTCTTTTCACCCTGTCGTCTGTTGCAGCTTCCCGCTTGATACCCAGGTATGGAACTCGGGTACTGATGGTTGGGGTGGTGCTTATTGTAATAACCTTTGGATTAGAGATCGCTTATTTTAAGACCGGAGCCAGCGTAGCCGTGTTGTTTACGCTTCAGGCATTATACGGTTTGGCCAATGGGCTCGTATTGCCCTCCTTATTAAATATTACGCTCCGAAGCCTCCCGGCCCGGTTTGCAGGTGCGGCCGCCGGTATCTATTCGACTGTTCAACAAACTGCCTCTGCGCTTGGGATCTGCCTTGTAGGCGGACTGTTTTATTACCTTATTGAGCATACTAAAAATGTTCAACTTGCCTTTCATTGGGGTCTGGCAGTTAATATATGTTTCCTGTTCATCCTGGGTGTCCTGTTGTTTTGCCTGCCCGAAAAAGTGAAGATCGCTGAGTCAGCACATGCGGCGGACTAATCTTATGATCTTTGGGGCCTGGCCGGGGATAAAATTACAAATCTTACCTACTTATGTACAATTTTGCCGGAAAGGACAGTTCTAACTTTGTCTTAACTTAAAAAATGAATTATGGCAAAGACAATTTTTATTACAGGTACAAAACTTATTCACCGGATTACTCACCAGAGCATATGAAAACGGGGGGATGTTAATAATAATCCGCAAATAAAAAACGCTTCAAGTCAATAACTTGAAGCGTTTAAGTCGGGACGACAAGATTCGAACTTGCGACCCCTTGCACCCCATGCAAGTGCGCTACCGGGCTGCGCTACGTCCCGAATTTTATTCGGTGGGGTGCAAAGGTAAGGAAAAAATCCCCTTATTCCCAGCGGCCCCCCTTAACTTTTTTTTACCAAACCATTTTGAAAAATTTGGCTTAAATATTGCGTTGATCAATTTACTTCAAATCTCATCTATTGTAAAAACTTCTACTCAGGATCGCCTTTTCACCAGTTTCAGACCCTTTTAATAATCCAGCACCCTAGAGTTAAACCTCCGTTTTCACACCATTTCTAATTAATTCTAACCAGGATGAAGAAACTCTTGTTGGTGGGCATGTTATTCCCACTGCTTACCCAAGCCCAATGGAATGTCAACTTATTTGGAGGATTTTCCAATTACATAGGGGACATGCAGCACCGCCCCTATACTACAAAAGAGGCCAACGGCTCGTTCGGAGCAGGCCTGCAATATGATCTGACCGGGCATTTCTCGATACTTTCCAACCTCACTTACGGCAAGGTTTCCGCCTCGGATGCCCAGGATAACAAGACAACCAACCGGGCCCGGAATCTCAGCTTTGAAACAAAGATCACCGAGTGGAACCTGCTGCTGGAATACAACCTGCTCGACCTCAACCAGCACCGGTTTACCCCATATGCTTTTGCCGGTATCGCCGTATATCATTTCGATCCTTATGCTTTTGATTCGACGGGACATAAAGTCTATCTCCATATTCTCAGCACAGAGGGGGAGGGGCTTCCCCAATATCCGACCAGGAAGCCTTATTCGCTGACGCAATTGGCCATACCCATCGGCGGGGGCTTCAAGTTCCGGATCTCCGACAGGGTAACGCTGGCGTATGAGATCGGCCTTCGGAAACTCTTTACAGACCATCTCGACGATCTCAGCAACTCGTATATAAGCGAGGCGACATTACTTGCCGCCCGGGGGCCCAAAGCAGTCGAAATGGCCTATCGCGGGGGTGAGCTGAAGGGTGGGGCGCCATATCCGGCGGCCGGTGCTTTCCGGGGCAATTCCAGGCACAAGGACTTTTATTATATGTCCGGCATCAGGGTGACGATAGCGCTTCCTTCCGGTCTGCCGATACACGGCCATAATAGAGGAGTCATCGACTGCCCGAAAAAAGTTTATTGAGAAAAACGCCGGTCGTGTTTTACTTTTGCGCATGGCATATAAGAACCAGCAGGAATTTATCCAGGCACTGGAAAAAGCAGGAGAATTAGTTCGTATCAGCACGTTTGTCGACCCCAGATTAGAGATTGCCGAGATCACCGACCGGATCAGCAAGAGCGGCAACGGAGGGAAGGCCCTGCTGTTTGAAAATACAGGAACTGAATTCCCGGTGCTCATGAATGCATACGGCAGCGAAAAACGGATGTGCATGGCGCTGGGCGTAAAAGAGCTGGACGACGTGACCAGGGAGATCGAAGGACTGTTCAAGCTCCTGTCCGCGCCCAAGGAGGGCCTGCTGGATAAATTGAAGCTTCTACCTAAATTAGGGCAGTTTGCCGGCTGGATGCCCACCGTGAAAAGCGGAAGGGGAGAATGCCAGGAAGTGGTAATGACGGAACCGGATATCAGCAAGCTCCCGGTCATTACCTGCTGGCCAAAGGACGGAGGACCCTTTGTTACCCTGCCGATCATTCACACAAAAGATCCCAATACCGGTTCCCGCAATGTCGGCATGTATCGCATGCAGATCTTCGAACCCACTCTTACGGGAATGCACTGGCACAAACACAAGGTCAGCGCCCGTCATTTTGCAGAATATAAGAAGACCGGAAAAAAAATGCCCGTAGCCGTAGCGCTGGGAGGAGACCCGGCCTATGCCTACAGCGCTACGGCCCCTCTGCCGGAGAACGTGGATGAATATATGCTGGCCGGCTTTCTTCGGAAAAAGAAGGTCGAACTGGTAAAATGTATCACCCAGCCCGACATTGAAGTGCCGGCAGACGCAGACTTTGTCATCGAAGGATATGTCGATCCGACAGAAGAGCTGATCTGGGAAGGCCCCTTTGGAGATCATACCGGCTACTACTCACTCCCCGACTGGTATCCCCGCTTTCATATCACCGCCATCACACACCGGAAACAGGCTGTCTATCCGGCTACGATCGTCGGTATCCCCCCCCAGGAGGATGCCTGGCTGGGAAAGGCTACCGAACGGATCTTTTTGGCACCGATGAAAATGACAATGGTGCCGGAGATAGTCAATATGGATATGCCGGTCGAAGGCGTGTTCCATAACCTCGTGATCGCCCAGATCCATAAAGAGTACGCAGGACAGGGACAGAAAGTAATGAACGCCATGTGGGGCGCCGGCCAGATGATGTTCAACAAGATCCTGGTCATCGCAGATGAAGGGACTTCCATTACCAATTACCAGCAGCTGGCGCAGTATGTATTCCGGCATCTTAACCCGGCTACGGACGTCTATTTTTCCCAGGGCCCGATGGATGTGCTCGACCATAGCTGCAGCAAACTGGGCTTTGGCGGGAAGATGTGTATCGATGGGACTGCAAAGGCCGAAGAAGAGACGGACAGCGAGCAATATCAGTTGAAGCGGGCAAGCTACCAGGACGCGGCCGGCACAGGGGCGTCGCAGGGCGCCGTCAATACCGGCGCAACGAATGCCGCGGATACCGCAGCCAATCTGCTGCTGACCGAAAAGGACCTGATCTCACGCTGGCCGGAGATCAGCACCGTCAATCTCGACCTCTTAAAACAGGACATCCCCTGCATAATAGTTGCCGTAAAAAAAGACCGGCCCGGCCATATAAAAGGCCTGAACCAGGCCCTCAGCGCCCTGCCCGCAATGGAAGGCGTAAAAATGATCCTCTACGTCGAACACACCGTAGATGCCGGCGATCTTCCGGTCGCATTATGGAGATTCTGCAATAACCTGGATCCACGCCGGGACCATTTCCTGACAGAAACCGCTTCGTTGATCGAACCAGGCAAGAGATTCGCTGTTCTGGGATTGGATGGAACGAGGAAAACAAAGGAGCTGGACAACTTCCAGCGGGACTGGCCAAATATCATCGTAGCAGATGATGCTACGATCAGGGCAGTGGATGAAAAATGGAAGGATCTGGGACTGGGAGCTTTCCTTCCCTCTCCTTCGTTGAAATTTAAGGACCAAATCTATGGCGCGGAGGCCGTGGTATCATGAAACGCAGATCTCTTTTACTCGCAGCCGGGCTGCTGACCGCAACCCTGGCGCTTATCAAAACGGAGGCGCAGAGCAAGGCCCCCAAACCCCTCCCGCACACGCTGCTTTGGCGTATCTCCGGAAAGGGGATCGTCAAACCTTCCTACCTGTTCGGCACCATGCATGTTCTTTGCGCGGAAGATGCCCGGCTCAGCGACAGCCTGAAGGCCGTTATAGCGCGCTGTGATGAGCTGTATTTCGAGATCAACCTGAGCGATATGAACGGCATGCTGAACTCCATGAAGTATATGCGCATGAACGACAGCAAGAAACTCTCCGATCTGCTGAAGCCGGATGAATACGCCCGGGTAAAGGATTATTTTGCAAAACATGCGTCGATGCTGCCCTTTGGTATGCTCGAGCGCTTCAAGCCCATGCTGATCAGCGGACTTATCGAAGAGCAGGGGATGGATTGCCAGACTGCCGATGGGATGGAGCTGACGATCATGAAAGAGGGCCGGCCTTATCACAAACCGATAAACGGACTGGAGACCGCAGAGTTCCAGGCTGGCTTGTTCGATAGCATTCCTTACGAGCTGCAGGCAAAGGAGCTGGTCAACTATATCGACAGCACCGATGAGAATAGTAAAATGATGCGGGAACTGGTAGAGCTGTATAAAAAGCAGGACCTCGAAGGCATCGATCGGCTAAGTCAGAAAGATGAGACCGGGATCAACGGATATATGGATCTGTTGTTATATGACCGGAACCGGAAATGGGCCAGGGAGCTGAATGGCCTGCTGGGGCAAAAATCTTTGCTGATCGCTGTAGGAGCGGCTCACCTTCCAGGGGTCAATGGCGTGATCGAGCTGCTGCGGAAGGAAGGATATACGCTGGAGCCGGTCAATAATAACTTTCCTGGTAATGATTCTCCTGGCAAGAATAAGGCTCCAAACGGATCACAATCCATCTGAAGCCTTATTGGAATAGGTTGTATTTTAATCTTAGATCCTTTCCAGGGCGCTGAAGAAAAAGTCCCCTTCAATTTTCGCATTCTCATCACTGTCGCTGCCATGTATGGCATTCTCGCCTATAGAGGCCGCAAACAGCTTGCGGATCGTTCCTTCATCAGCCTTTGCAGGATCGGTAGCTCCGATCAGCTTACGAAAATCGGCTACGGCATTGTCTTTTTCCAGGATAGCTGCGACAATAGGACCGCTGCTCATAAAATCGACCAGTTCACCGTAGAAAGGTCTTTCCTTATGAACGGCATAGAATTCCCCGGCTTTTTCTTTGGACAGGCGGGTCAGCTTCAGGGCTACGATACGAAAGCCGCTTTTAATGATCTTGTCGATGATGGCGCCGGAATGGCCTTTGGAAAAAGCATCCGGTTTGATCATGGTAAAAGTTCGATTGCTCATATTTTCCTTTCTTTTTTGGCACGCAAATGTAGGATTTTATTTTGTTTTGGGTTTAGCATTTAATTACGCACCTTTGCAAACATTTTGGCAGCGGCGGGCCAAGGGTAAATTTTGTGCAAAGCCCGGCCGGTGTTTGTTTCAGCATGAAGAAAATCGAAGAAATATATCCATTATTGAGCCAGCCCCGGCGGGTGGTGATCGTGATGCATCAGAAACCTGATGCAGATGCAATGGGGTCATCCCTTGGCTTGTATCATTTCCTGCGGCAGCTGGGACATCAGGCAACGGTCATTTCTCCTACCAACTGGGCGGACTGGCTGAAGTGGATGCCGGGATGTGATGGGGTCATCGACTTTGAGTTCAGTACCGACAAGGCGATAGCCGTGCTGGATGACGCCGAATGGGTGTTCTGCCTGGACTTCAATACCATGAGCCGCACGCGGCATATGGCGAACCGGCTGCGAAAGCTGCCGGCAACAAGGATCCTGATCGATCACCATCAGCAGCCCGAAGCCGAAGCTTTTGCCTACGGCGTAAGCGAAACGGCCAAGAGCTCTACCGCCGAAATGGTCTATGACTTTATCATTGGCGCAGGACATGCGGGTAAGATCAATACCGATATCGCGGAATGTCTTTATGCCGGTGTCATGACAGATACAGGTTCCTTCCGGTTCCCGGGGGCATCGGCAGCCGTGCACCGGATGGTAGCCGCGCTGAAGGATACAGGAATAAATCACACTAAGATCCACGAAGATCTTTTCGATAATTTCCTGGAGAACAGGCTCCGTTTTACCGGCTTCGTACTGCAGAGCCGTATGGAGATCTTTTATGAGTACAATGCTGCTCTCATTGCCATCCCCTGGAAAGACCTGGTGAGGTATGAGATCAAGACAGGAGATACGGAAGGCCTGGTCAACTATCCTTTGTCGATACAAGGGATAAGGATGGCGGCCCTGATCATCGATCGCGACGAAGAAGTAAAATGTTCCTTCCGCAGCAAAGGCGACTTTGATGTCAACACTTTTGCCCGTACCTATTTCGATGGGGGCGGTCATGTCAATGCAGCCGGTGGCCGCAGCACGGATACGCTGGATCAGACGGTACAGCGATTCATCCAGGCATTGAAAGATAATTCATCACAATTACAATAATACAATAAGTCAAAGAATGAAAACCATCTCGTCTTATGTGTCGTTTTGCGCCTTCGGTTTAAGGCGAAAGGTAACCTTCGGCGCAAAACAACCATTAATGAAGGGGAGCCTCCGGCTCTTGGGCGTTAGCCTGGTCCTGCTGGGTGCGGTGTCCTGTACTAACTCAGAGTTTAAGAAGACCAAAAGCGGCTTGCTCTATAAGATCTATTCCGATGGGAAAGGCGAACCTGCCAAACCCAAAATGTTTTTAAAGGCCAATGTCGTTGAGAAACTGCGGGACTCCGTCCTGTATAACTCTGAAGGCAATATGCCGGTCTACCTGCCTGTGGACAGCGCCCGCCCGGTGTACAGCCCTGTCGAGGTCTTCTCCCTGTTGCGGAAAGGTGACAGCGCAATCGTAGTACAGCTGGTCGACACGCTGCAAAAGAAGTTTGCAGGACAGCTGCCACCATGGTTAAAGAAAAAAGACAAGATCACTTTTACATTTAAGATATTGGACGTCTTCGCATCCGAAGAGCTGCTGACGAACGATCGTAACCAGGAGATCAGCAAGCAGAAGTCACGTGAGGTCAGCCAGGTAGAAGCCTACCTCGCTAAGAACAACATCCAGGCTCAAAAGACCGAGAAAGGTACTTATTTTGTCATTCAGAACGAAGGCAGCGGTACCCAGGTTGACTCCGGCAAACAGGTTTCCGTTCGTTATACGGGCAGGCTGATCCCTTCGGGAAAGGAGTTCGAATCCAATATGAAGGATACCGCCAACGGCCCGTTCAAATTCGTAGTCGGTGCAGGCCAGATCATTCCGGGCTGGGACGACGGACTGCGTAAGTTCAAAAAGGGCGGGACAGGTACGCTGTATATTCCTGCCTTCCTGGCTTACGATCAGCAGATGGGACCAGGTCACACACCTTTCGAGAACCTGATCTTCGACGTACAGATCGTCGATGTGACGGATGCTCCAAAGACCCAACCGCAAATGCCTAACATGCCGCAGATGCAGGGTCAGCCCCGTCCACAGCGTTAATGCCCGCTAAGCCGCCCCGGCATCAAAGCCGGCGGCGCCATTATATTCAAAAGCCCCGATCATCCGGGGCTTTTGCTTTTATAGACTTCGATCAATTTTATCGCTTCTTTCGCCTCTTTCGGGTCATGTACCCGTAATATATCAGCTCCATTGAGCAGGGCGATGGTATTGAGAACAGTGGTTCCGTTCAGCGCCTGCTCAGGAGTAATGCCAAGGGTTTTGTAAATGGTGGATTTGCGCGAGGCCCCTACCAGGATAAGTTTACCTGTCATCCTGAAGACCCCGAGATTGCGCAGGATCTCAAAATTGTGCGCAGATGTCTTTGCAAAACCAAGCCCCGGATCCAGGATCACATCATTGATCCCCGCCAGCCGGCAATCTTCCATCCGGCGGATAAAAAAATCGAGCACTTCCCTTGTCACGTCTTCGTATAGAGCCTCCTGGTCCATGGTAGCCGGGGTACCTTTCATATGCATACAGACATAAGGGACTTTTAACCCACCCACGGTCGGCAGCATTTCGGGATCGAGACTGCCGCCGCTGATGTCATTGACCATGGATGCACCTGCGGCGACGGATTCCCGGGCGACACGTGCATACCAGGTATCGACCGAGACCGGGAGATCGGGCCAGCGCTGATGGATAAGGTCTATAGCGTCTGCCACCCGCCGGAGCTCGTCTTCTTCACCGATCACCGGGGCGCCGGGCCGCGTGCTCTGACCACCGATGTCCAGCCAGTCGGCTCCATCCCCGACCATCTTCTCCACCTGCTGCAACAGGGAATCGTTATCGGGGAACCGGCTGCCGCTGTAGAAAGAGTCGGGGGCCCTGTTGATAATACCCATGACCAGCGGACGGGTCACGGGTAATAATTTTCCTTTAGCATTCAAAGTGAACATAGCTGAAGTATATTTGTAAAAATACGGCTATGAAGGATACGAACCGGCAATATGACGAGGCGGCGAGATCGTGCAGGGATATTTTTATAAAAAAGACGCATGACTATGGAACCTCCTGGCGGGTATTGCGGACCATATCCATCGCCGATCAGCTCTATATCAAGGCCAAGCGGATCAGGACCCTGCAGGAGGGCTCGGAGCAGAAGATAGGGGAGGATAAGGCCGGAGAATTCCGGGCGATGGTTAATTATGGCATCATCGGGATGATCCAGCTGTCCCTGGGTGATTCTTCACCGGAAGAGCTGCCGGAAGCAGAGGCAGAAAGGC
Source organism: Puia sp. (assembly GCA_035492595.1). Classification (GTDB taxonomy): domain Bacteria; phylum Bacteroidota; class Bacteroidia; order Chitinophagales; family Chitinophagaceae; genus Puia. Next base: position 47,066 of record DATJJA010000191.1, on the reverse strand, counting down.
GTTATGACGAGAAAATGGCGGAAGCCAGAGCAACGATGCTCGACAAGAACCATGATTATGGAGAGGCCTGGCGGGAAATGAGCCAGGAGAGTTTCACCGACCTGATATTGATGAAGATCCTTCGAGTAAGGCAGATCGTGGCCAATGACGGTAAAACGCTGATCAGTGAGGGGATCGATTCCAATTTTACAGACATCATCAACTATTCCCTATTTGCCCTTATCCTGATCGCAGAGGGCAAACATACATCCTAAATGTTTCCTCATGAAGATACTTATTTCCGTTTGCCGCTTCCTTGTAGGGGTGTTATTCATCTTTTCAGGGTTGGTAAAGGCCGATGATCCCCTTGGGCTCAGCTATAAGATGCAGGAGTTCTTCGAGGTCTGGAACTTCCACTGGCTGGATAATTTTACCCTGGCATTTTCCATTCTGATGATCGTTTTCGAAATAGTAGCCGGTGTGGCCATTTTGCTGGGCTGGCGGATGAAACTGTTCAGCTGGCTCCTTCTCCTGCTGATCATCTTTTTTACCTTCCTTACCGGTTATGCTTACCTGTCAGGTAAGGTACGGGAATGCGGTTGTTTCGGGGACTGTATTCCGCTGACCGCGGGTCAGTCCTTTATGAAAGACCTGATCCTTCTTCTGCTGATCGTCTTCCTTTTCATGGTGCGCGGACAGATCAGGCCGATCCTGAACCAAACAGGCAGCGTGGCCGTGCTTGTACTGGCGACCCTGTTCTCTTTTGCTTTCCAGTGGTATGTGCTGGTCCATCTGCCCGTAGTTGACTGCCTGCCCTATAAGGCGGGTAACAATATCCCCGAGAAGATGAAGGCCCCGCCGGGCTCTATTCCTGACAGCACGGTCATTACAATGGTCTATGAAAAGAATGGGAAAAAGGTCGAAATTGGCGCGAGTGCGTTCCCGGCCGATTTTGACGACTCTTATAAATTTATAAGCCGGTATGATAAGCTGATCCGTAAAGGGAATGCGGAACCGGCGATAAAGGATTTCAACCTCATCACGGGGGCGGGAACGGATACGACGCAAGCTGTGCTTGAGGCAAAAGGGTTCAAGCTGTTCCTGTTCATGAAGGAAGTGCTGGACGAACATCCGGATTGGAATAAGGCGTTCAGCGTGGTGCTGACCATGGCTAAATCCAAACATATACCTGTGATCTTTATAACCGGTGATTATGATCATATGGTATCATGGATAGACAAGCAGGGCCTGGCTGCGGATGTCACGGTGTTGAAATGTGATGCGACGGCTATCAAGACGGCGGCGAGAGCCAACCCGACACTCTACCTGATAAAGGGAGGTACGATAGCCGGTAAGTGGAGCTATGCGGACTTCGATCGTGCCCTGCCGGCGGTGAACGAGCTAAAGGAGCAATAGGCAGCGCAAAGGCGCGGCGCACGCGAAACGATAATCAATATGATCCGATATTTCATACGAAAATGTTTCTACGGTCTGCTGGTCCTGCTCGGCGTAGTAGTCACTGTGTTTTTCCTGTTCCAGGGATTCGGTGACCCGTCGCGTCTTGTAATGGGACAAAGGGCAGACGCGGCTACGCAGGACAATATCCGCCGGGAGCTGAATCTCGATCAGCCAAAGTGGAAGCAATTCGTTTATTATCTGAACGACGTCAGCCCCGTCGGCATCCATACAAGCGAAGCCATCCGGCAAAAAGGGCTGAAAGGGATCTTCATCGGCGGTGAGACAAAGCTTGCTTTCAAATTACCTTACCTGCGCCGATCGTACCAATCAAAAAAAGAAGTATGGGACATCCTGATGGAAGCGCTGCCCGGTACTTTGCTGCTGGCAATGGCAGCCATGCTGGTGGCGACCGTCATTGGCATCAGCCTGGGGGTGCTGGCGGCGATCAGGAAAGATACCTGGCTGGATACGTCTTCCATTTTCGTCAGCGTGCTGGGTATCTCCGCACCTTCCTTTTTTATGGGAATACTCATTGCTTATGTATTGGGTTTTGTACTCAGCGACTATACCGGATTACATATGACGGGCAGCCTCTTTGATACGGATCCTTTTTCGGGCAGGCATCTTCAGATAAAGAACCTGGTCCTCCCGGCCCTGACGCTGGGCATCCGGCCGCTGGCTATCATCGCACAGCTTACCCGCGGAGCCTTGCTGGATGTACTCGACCAGGATTATATCCGGACTGCTTATGCGAAGGGGCTCTCCCCCCGGGTCGTCGTTTGGAAGCATGGCTTGCGGAACGCCCTTAATCCCGTGATCACGGCTATTACCGGCTGGTTTGCCGAATTGCTGGCTGGCGCCTTTTTTGTGGAGACGATCTTTGGCTGGAAGGGCATTGGAAAGGTGACGGTCGATGCGCTGGAAAAGCTGGATTTCCCTGTGGTAATGGGCTCGGTGCTGGTTTCTTCTTTCTTCTTTATCGTGATCGGGTTACTCGCCGATCTTTTATATGGACTGGTCGACCCACGGGTCAGACTGACTACTTGATCACGACTTCCCTGATCACTTTTTCACCCAGGGCTTCGTTGACGCGCTGAATTATTTTATCCTTCTGGTACATCAGCTCCTGCCGCAAGGGGGCGATAGTCGTATTGACATACAGGGTCTGCCCATGGATCTGGATCTTGTCAGTATAACGGGCAACGGTCTTTCCCATGATCTGCTCCCAGACCTCTTCGATCTGCAGGGCCTGGATCGACCCTTTTATCTGACTCTGATTGAGGAATTTCTTCAATGCATCCCCTAATGAATATTCACCCATAGACGCAAGTTAGGGAAAGCTTTGAGAGTAGCCAGCATAATGAGTGCTCCGGTTATGCACATCACGAAAAACAGCAGTACCGGCTGCTTTTTTTGCGGGAATGGTTCCTGGGTGATCGGTTTCTGTACGGCCATGATCTCCCGGCGGGTGTCATATTGGGGAAGAATACCAGCAATAAGTTCGCAGCCGGCTTCATTGTCCATCCATTCGTGCCTGTTGAAAAAGATGGGCTGTCCAATATGGACATCGTCGATCAGCTGGGACTTTTTAAGGATCTCCGCTGCATAAAGGCGAAGACCTTCCTTGTTGGCCTTTATAAGGCCAAATTCGCCGGTATTGTCGATGGAATAGGAAAAATAGGCATCAGCAGGGTTGTTAGTTTCTTCCAGGTAGCGGATAGAAGAGTTCAGATCGGCCAGCATAGCGATTCAATTTTGGGGTGTTTTTCGGATGCACCGGTTTAGGGTTCACTTGAGTAAATATAGAGAATTTTTAATCACTTTTTAATACGAAAGTCAAAAAAATAACGGGAAAATTAGAGCGCAATGATCTGGCAGGGGACGGACAATTTTTCCATTTCTTCTCGGATGCGGTCCGGGTGTGTGTCGGTGATAAAGATCTGTCCCTCATCCTTTAAGCATACCTGGTCCAGGAGGTTATGCATGCGCAGGGCGTCCAGTTTTTCAAAGACATCATCGAGGAGCAGGATGGGGGCCCAGCCCTTGTCCTGTTTAAGGGTTTCATATTCGGCCAGGCGGAGGGCAAACAGGAGACTTTTTCGCTGTCCCTGGGATGCGATGGATTTGAACGGCTGACCGGAAAAGCTGAATTCAAGATCGTCCTTATGGATACCTGCGCCGGTGCGCTGCAGGTAAAGGTCTTTTTCCAGCCCCTGATGGAGCAGGTCGGGGAAGGGGGTGCCCAGTAATTGACTTTCGTAGACGAGGGTCACGGGTTCTTCTACGCCGGCTATTTGGGTATAGAAGCGGCCGGCGAGCGGCAGCAGCTGCTCCAGGAAGCTGCGGCGGCGATTGAAAAGCCAGGTGCCCGGGCGGATCAGCTGGCTATCGTATACTTCCAGCAGACTCTTATTGGTAAGCCGTCGTTCGGTGAGGGATTTCAGGAAGCCGTTGCGCTGCTGCAGGACCTTATTGTATTCGATCAGGTTTTGCAGGTATTCAGGGTCCAGCTGGGACAGAAGGGAGTCCAGGAAACGACGGCGCTCTTCACTCCCGCCGGTGATGATCTGCACGTCATCAGGGGCAATGATGACACAGGGGAAGCGGCCGATATGACGGGAGAACTTCTCATAGGGTTCGCCTCCCGAGAGAAATTCCTTTTTCCCTGTTTCACGAAGGATGCACACGATGTCGGTGAGCTGGCCCTCCTTTTCGAAATGGCCTTCGATCCGGAAGCCGCTGGCTCCTTTTTGAACGTTCTGCTGATCGCTGCGGGTGAAATAGCTTTTGGTAAAACAAAGGTAATAGATGGCATCAAGCAGGTTGGTCTTCCCCACGCCATTGTTGCCACAGAAACCCACGACCCGTTCCGTAAACCGGAAGGAAGCCTGGCTGTAGTTCTTGAATTGAAGGAGCGATATATCTTTTACCGAAAGCAATGTACTATTCGGCTGCAAGATAACCCCGAATTGAAAAAATGTAATATCTTTTGCAAAACTTACTGTAATGAGAAAACCATGTGACTGGCTTTTGACCCAATCCGCTGCATTTATGATGATGTTGTTGATGCCGGCCCTGCTCCATGCCCAGGTCGACAAGGCTATGACGGATCGGATCCGCGAGGAAGGGCTCAACCATTCACAAATTCCCGCTATCGCCCATCAGCTGACGGATGTCAGCGGACCGCGCCTGACCAATTCGCCAGGTTACCACCAGGCCGCGGCCTGGATCGTAAAGACCTTGCAGGGCTGGGGTTTGACAAAGGTGCAGGCTGAGCCCTGGGGAGAGTTCGGGTATGGGTGGTCGGCAGAAAAGACGTACCTGGCGATGCGTACTCCTTATTACTCACCCATGATCGCCTATGCCGCACCGTGGAGCGGCAGCACCGGCGGACCGGTCAGCGCCACCGCATACCTTGTGGAAAGGATGGACTCGGCATGGATCGCTTCTCACGCTGCGCAGATGAAGGGGCATATACTTGTAACCCACACGGCAGACAGCGTTCTTTCCTCCGACTTCAGACCGGACGCAACACGTTATTCGGACAGCGCGCTGGCTGCCATCGGGGATACCTATATGCTTTCGCCGGCAATGCTGCATTCCTTTATGCCCTATTTAAAACAAATGTTCCAGGTTCAGAAAATGCTGCAGGCCTCCGGTGCGCTGGCCGTGCTGGAAATGAGCCGTGGCGCCCGCGATGGCACCGTGGAGGTACAGAGCTATGCAGGTTACAGGAAGCAGGATCAGCCTGCAGCGCCTCAGCTGGTAGTGGCCAAGGAGGATTATCTGCGCGTCATGCGTCTGCTGGAAGAAGGGAGAGAGGTGACGCTCGAACTACAGAGCGATACAAAGATCTATAAGGACGATCTGCAGGGACATAATGTCGTTGGAGAGATCGCAGGCACCGATCCGGCGCTGAAGTCGGAAGTGGTAATGCTGGGCGGCCACCTGGATTCGTGGCCGGCGGGTACCGGCGCTACGGATAATGGAGCCGGTAGCATCGTGACGCTGGAGGCTATCCGCATCTTAAAGACCCTGGGTGTCCAGCCGAAGCGTACGATCCGTATCGCCCTCTGGGACGGAGAGGAACAGGGATTGCTGGGCTCCTTCCATTATGTAAGGAACCATTTCGGGGATCCTGCCGATATGAAGCTGAAGCCCGAGCAGGAGAAGGTCTCCGCCTATTACAACCTGGACAACGGGTCCGGCAAAATAAGAGGCATCTTTACCCAGGGCAATGAAAAGGTGGTCCCGATCTTCAAACAATGGCTGGAGCCGTTTGCCGACATGGGGGCTGCAACAGTTACTCTGCATAACACCGGTTCTACCGACCACCTGCCGTTTGATGCCGTAGGCATTCCCGGTTTTCAGTTCATCCAGGACCCCCTCGATTATGAGTCACGTACCCATCATACCAATATGGATAATTATGATCACCTGCTGATGGAAGACCTGAAACAGGCGGCTACGATCCTGGCCTCTTTTGTGTATAATACGGCCATGCAGGCGGAAAAACTGCCCCGGAAGCCTCAGCCAAAGGCGGAGAAATTCCTTTTTGACGACTTTTTGCCCTAAAGGAGCAGTCATCCGCGGGGCGATTTGCTGATTTTGAATGGGATAAATGCTTTTTCCCCCGTATATTTGCCCCCGCCCGAACCGGCTAACCCGTCATGGGTCTGTGGTCAAAGGCGCAAACTTCAAATTTTCAAAATAGTGGCTACCAAGTTTTCAAAAGAGACCTACCTGTACTGGTATGAACTAATGCAACTCATCCGCCAGTTTGAGTTGATGGCAGAAGAAAAATACAAAATGGAGGGTAAGATCCGGGGCTTTTTCCATGCTTATGTCGGGCAGGAAGCTATTGCCGCCGGTTGTATGACTGCCACCCAGCCGGATGATACTTTTATTACGGCTTACCGGGATCATGGCCTTGCCCTGTCAAAAGGGGTCAGCGCCAATGCCTGTATGGCTGAGCTTTACGGAAAGGCAACCGGAGCCGCAAAAGGCAAGGGCGGAAGTATGCATTTTTTTGGTGTGAAAGAGAGATTCTTTGGCGGACATGGCATAGTCGGCGCCCAGATCGGTACCGGTGCAGGCCTGGCCTTTGCCGAGAAGTATAAAGGCACGGATAATGTTTCGCTGACCTTCTTTGGAGATGGCGCTGCCCGCCAGGGTATTCTCCATGAGACCTTCAACCTGGCCATGCTCTGGAAGCTGCCGGTGATCTTTATCTGCGAGAACAACAACTATGCAATGGGTACCTCCGTCGAACGGACCTCAAACGTTCACGATATCTATAAATTGGCCGACGCCTACGAAATGCCCGCCGATTCTATCGATGGCATGAGCCCGGAAGCCGTTCACGAAGCGGTAGCCCGTGCTGTGAAAAGAGCCCGCCAGGGAGATGGCCCGACCTTGCTCGAGATCAAGACATATCGATATAAAGGGCACTCTATTTCCGACCCCCAGAAATACCGGACAAAGGAAGAGGTAGAAGAGTACAAGGCAAAGGATCCGATCCAGATGGTGCTGCAAACTATCCTTACAAAGAAATATGCAACCCAGGAGGAGATCGATGCGATCAATCAGCGGGTGAACAATACCGTTACAGAGTCCGTAAAATTTGCTGAGGAATCGCCCTGGCCGGACGATTCGGAAGTGTTGAAGGACATTTATATAGATAAAAATTATCCATTCATTGTTGATTAAAATAATAATATAAGAGATGTCAGAGATAAAACACCCTGCACATTTGGAAGACGAGAAAAATCCGGTTGCCGAATTACACAGCGCCTGGGAAAAGTATGGAAAGCAGCTTTCCATTGCCCTGGCAGCGATCATCCTGGTTGTTGGCGGATTCTTCGCCTACCGTAGCATGGTCAGCGAGCCTAATGAAAAGAAAGCGTCAGAAGCGATGTTCCGCGCGGAAGAATACTATCGCATGGACTCGGCGCGGCTGGCCCTCAATGGAGACCAGGTGAACGCGGGTTTCCTGAAGATCATTTCGAATTATGGCAGCACCAAGGCCGGCAAACTGGCCGCTTTTTATGCCGGATCCTGTTACCTTAAAATGGGGGACTTCAACAATGCAGTGAAATATCTGAAGGACTTCTCTTCCCCGGTCCAGCAGCTCCAGGAGCGTGCCTATGGCCTGCTGGGAGATGCCTATTCCGAGCAGAATAAAAAGGAAGAAGCCGCAGAACAGTATAAGAAAGCAGGTACCTATTTTGAAAAGGACGAGCTTTTCTCGCCTGAATATCTTTTCCGCTCGGGTTATTTATACGAGAGTATGGGCAAGACACAGGACGCGATAGCGATGTATAAGATCATCAAGGATAAATACCCTGCTTCGCAAAGAGGAGCCGAAGTCGATAAATACCTGGCAAGGCTGGGAGTGACCCAATAACGATTTTTTTGTAATGATTTATGGCAGAGGTTAGCAAAAGTAATTTGTTCCAAACGACAGGCATCTCCAATCTGGAAGGTGCCTGTGTTGTTATAGTTCGTACTGAATGGAATGACGCCATTGTCGGAGCGCTGGAAAAGGGCTGCCGGGCAGAATTGGAAAAGGCCGGTCTGCTTTGCCGCGTGATCACCGTTCCGGGGGCCTTTGAGATACCCTTCGGCATCCGGGCCTACTGGGATGTTCATAAGTACAGGGACGATCGCCCGCAGGCTTTTATCGCCCTGGGCTGTGTCCTGCGCGGTGACACGCCTCATTTCGACTATGTCTGCTCCGCTGTAACGGAGGGGGTGCTTCAATTGAATATGACGCTACCCATCCCGACAATTTTTGGGGTCCTGACGGTCGACAACCAGCAGCAGGCTGACGAGCGCATCGGTGGCAAACACGGTCATAAAGGAGAGGAAGCAGCCGTTACTGCAATAAAAATGATGGCCCTGCAAAGGTCCTTCCACGAGGCGCCGAAAAAGAATAACGCGTGACGGTCCAGCTCTTCATACCTTGTTTTGTAGACCAGCTGTATCCGCAGACCGCCTTTAATATGGTAAAGGTGCTGGAAAAGGCTGGTGTGGAAGTTTCGTACAATACCGAACAGACCTGCTGCGGTCAGCCTGCTTTCAATGCGGGCTTCCGGGATGAGGCCCGTGACGTCTGCACCAAATTCCTGAAAGATTTTTCCGGACATGATTATGTGGTGGCGCCAAGCGCCAGCTGTGTAGGTTTTGTAAAGAATTACTACTCCACGCTCTTCAACAACTCCTCCCTTCACAATGAGGTCAGGGATATGCAGAAACGCATATTCGAATTCTCTTCCTTTCTCGTGAATGTATTGGGTATAGAAGATGTCGGGGCAACTTTGCATGGAAAGGCTACCTATCATGATTCCTGCGCAGGTCTGCGTGAATGTAAGATCAAGGAAGAGCCGAGGAAGCTGTTGTCCCACGTAAAGGGACTGGAACTGCTGGAGATGAACGATGTGGAAACCTGCTGCGGCTTTGGAGGAAGTTTTGCGGTTAAGTTCGAATCCATCTCGGTCGCGATGGCCGATCAGAAAGTCAATAATGCGCTGGCCACCGGCGCCGATTATATCATCTCTACCGATCTTTCCTGCCTGATGCATCTTGATGGCTATATCAAACATAAAGGCCATCCCATCCGCACGATGCATATCGCGGATGTGCTGGCTAATTCGTAAATTTTTAATAAGGGAGTGCGATCAACAACCGCCGTTACGAATGGGCGCCTTTGGCGCTTAATGTTCTCTTTGTATTATCGGCCTCCGGCCGATAGGCTATAAAAAAAATAAGACCACCCATATAACCTCAGTTATCGGATGGTCTTGACCCTTAAAACAACCTGTCGCAAGCGTTAAATAGGGTTAAAACCAGGCCTCTATAATACATACGTACGCTGATAACTTTTGGATTTAAAAAAGGCCGGAATTTTTAAAAAATCTTAGACCTTTCTTCGGAGTAATTGATTATCAATTATTTAGGCATAATCACATGATCGATAACGTGGATGACACCATTGCTTTGATAGACATCCTTTATCGTAACCTGAGCCATTCCGCCCTTTGCGTCTTTCAGCACGATATGATTCCCTTTCATCATGACCCAGAGTTTGCCGCCGGCAACCGTCGTCAGCTCTGCAGTGCCATTCCCGGCTTTGATAAGACGGGCCAGCTCTTTTGAATCAAGACGACCGGCAACAACATGATAGGTAAGAATGCCGGTAAGGGTGGCTTTATTTTCGGGTTTTACAAGCGTTGCGACAGTGCCTGCGGGAAGCATGTTGAATGCCTCGTCGGTTGGAGCAAAAACTGTAAAAGGACCGGCGCTTTCCAGCGTTTCGACCAGGCCTGCAGCTTTTACAGCGGCTACCAGTGTCTTATGATCTTTGGAGTTGATGGCATTCTCGACGATATTCTTTGAAGGATACATGGGGGCGCCGCCGACCTCTACGGTCTTCTCCTGTGCGAAAGAGGTATTTATCAACAAGGCAGCAATCAGCATCAGACCAATTCTTTTCAAAACTTGCATAATAATAGATTTAAAAAAGTTGTTTAATTCGTATTCAACCAGCGCTTGTTACATGTAACCAACAGGATTACTTACGACGGATGGTTTCGCTGCGGATTGCGGAGGTTGTTATTTTTTTCATAACTGGAATTTTCGGGGAAGTCGTAATTTCGGCAGCTACGGGATAAATAATATACTTATATGGCATACTGGCTTGTAAAATCAGAACCTTCCGCATACAGCTGGGAGCAATTTGAAAAAGATAAAGAAACACAGTGGACCGGCGTCCGCAACTATGCTGCACGTCTTCATTTGAGAGCCATGAAGAAGGGCGACGAAGTTTTGTTCTATCACAGTAATGAAGGAATGGAGATTGTCGGCATTGCAAAAGTGGCGAAGGAAGTCTACCAGGATCCTACTACGGATGATGAAAAATGGGTGGCGGTTGACCTGAAAGCCAGTAAGCGTCTGAAGCACCCCGTTAGTCTGTCGCAGATAAAGGAAGAACCGCGGCTCGCAAATATGGCGCTGGTACGTCTTGGCCGTCTGTCGGTTCAGCCGGTGACGGAGGAGGAATGGAAGCTGGTGATGTCAATGGCAAAGGAGAAATAATTTATGTAAAACATAAATTCCGGCATCTAAGTTACATAAATCAATCATTATGCGACTTATAATGCCCGCAGCATTGCTGCTATCCCTATGCCTTGGCTGTACCAATACCAATCACAAGAGCCGTAATCTCGATGAGGCAGTAGTTAAAAATGAAGAATCGGTAAGCAGCGGTGTGGTGGCCGCCGATTCTACAGCGGTAGCCACGGATAAGGCACCGATGGCCGCTGATTATGAGTTTCAGCAAACTCGCCCCCGCGAGCAGCCCCCGGGACAAAAGAACAAAATACCCGCGCCTCCGCCTGCGGCCAATGCCAACTGGGACAAAAAGATCATCAAAACGGCCGACATCAACGTAGAAGTAAAGAGCTTCCGGACCTTTGCGGACCGGCTTCGCCGGAACGTAAAAAGATCAGGCGGATATATCGCCCAGGAACAGCAGACACAATACCTTTCAAAAGTGGAAAATACGGTCACGATAAAAGTGCCGGTAGATCAGTTCGAAGACCTGATGCAGGGATTGACCTCCGATAGCGACAGGCTGGAGGAAAAGAAGATCAGCTCGGAAGACGTCACTGCAGAGATGGTAGATACCCGGTCGAGGCTGGAAACGAAAAAAGAGGTACGCGAACGATATCTCGAACTCCTGAGACAGGCAAAGAACATGAAGGATATTCTTGCCGTTCAGGAGGTGATCAACGATATCCAGGAAGATATGGATGCTGCTGCAGGAAGGATAGCTTATCTCGGGCATTCCGCGGCCTTTAGTACGATCAACCTGAAATTCTACCAGGTACTGGATGCGACAGCGATGAATGACCCTACCTTCTGGCATAAATTAAAAGACTCCGTCGATGAAGGCTGGAACTGGACGAAATCGCTGCTGCTAGGGCTTGCCAGCATCTGGCCCTTGTTCCTGCTGGGCGGGCTCGGATGGATGGTAGCCCGCAGATGGCAGTACAATACCCGTCAAAAAAAGTCCCCGCCGGCTGCCCGTGGCTGATCCGCGATTTTTGCCTATTTTGCAAAAATGAAACTCAACGGTGAAAAGAAAAGGCTGGTCGTTCTGACCGGGGCGGGGATCAGCGCCGAAAGCGGGCTCCGCACTTTCCGGGATTCCGATGGCCTTTGGGAAGGATATGAGGTCACAGAGGTCGCTACGCCCCGGGCCTGGCGGAAAGACCCGGCCCTGGTGCTGGAGTTTTATAATATGCGGCGTCGCGATGTGGCGAAGGCCGAACCCAATGCTGCGCATCTGGGCCTGGCCGAATTAGAGAAAGACTTCGACGTTCATATCATCACCCAGAATATCGACGACCTGCACGAACGAGCAGGCAGCACAAAGGTCATGCACCTGCACGGAGAGATCTTTAAGATGCGGAGCGAAATGGATGAATCCCTGATCTATCCCATTTATGAGGACATGCTAATAGGGCAGAAGGCAGCCGATGGAGGAACCCTGCGACCGCATATCGTCTGGTTTGAAGAAGCCGTGCCGATGATCGAACAGGCCGTACCGCTGGTACAGTCGGCGGACATCTTTGTGGTGGTGGGGACTTCGCTCGTGGTATATCCTGCCGCCGGACTGGTGGACTTTGCAAGACCGGGAGTGCCAAAGTTTATCGTAGATAAGAAGATCCCACCGACTTCCTATATCGACAACCTGACCATGATCGAGCATCCCGCTTCGATAGGGGTGAAGGTCCTGCAGGAAAAGCTGGCGGCCCTGAAATAATAAACTTTATAATATGGATCTGATAGCACCTGATCTGGGCCTGTTCCTGTGGAGTCTCTTTATTATACCAGCTATTTTATTCCTGGTTGCACAGCACGGAACGCTGAAGGCCATAAGCCCGGCTAACCGGGAAATGTCACCCGGAGAGGTCTGGTTCCAGCTGATACCTGTCTTCAACCTCTACTGGCATTTTGTAGTGGTCACCCGGATAGCGGATTCCCTGCTGAAGGAACAGGCGTTTCTGGATAGCCAGGATGATTCCATTCTTGGGGTCCCGGATTTTGATGCCGTGGAGGCTATCGGCCACCGTCCCACCTACAAGATAGGCATTGCCTGGTGTACGCTGCTATTCCTGGAACTCCTGGTGACGCGTGTCCAATGGGGCTCTTTAAATTTCCCCGTAATCCCGGGGCTGGTATTTGTTTCGGCCATGATCTGCTGGATCGTTTATTGGGTCGAGCTGGTGAAGAACAAACGCAGGATACTCCTGTTCCGGAAAAAATAAATCATATATATATGTATCAGGCAGGTTATGCTGTTCGTCAGCTCATCATTTTATTGCTCTTTCTTGCCCCCGCTGTTTTCTTCCTGCTAACCCAGCAGAACACCCTAAAAGCCATACGCAGGGAAAACAGAAGACTCCGTCCCGGCCTGGTGTGGCTGCAGCTGATCCCTATTTTCAACTTTTACTGGATGTTCGTCGTTGTAACAAGGATCGCAGATTCGATCTATAAAGAGAACGCGTCCATAATGGATGATTCAATTCTGGGGGTTCCTGATCCCGATGCTGCCGGAGGCATCAGGAAGCGACCTACTTACAGGATCGGAATGGCTTATTGTATCCAGTATTTCATCCTCTTTTTTGCAATGATCATCTTTTTCAATCTTTTTGGCGGGGGAGGAGATGCACGAGACTTTGCAATTATCTCCCTGATCCTATCGCTTTCTGTTATGACCTGCTGGATCATCTATTGGGTCAAACTGGCGGGAGAAAAACGCAAATTGCAGTACCTGCAGGCATGATTTAGGCTTTTTCTAACAAGATTTATCCCATTTTTGCAGCCAAATGGGTTTATTAAAAAAGATCTTACTTCTGTCGGGGCTGACAGCGCTGGTATTCAACGCCCGATCACAGGAATTTTCGCAGTCGGTCATACAGCTGCAGGATTACTCCAGGCTATCGACCCCTGCAGGCTACAGCCCGCGGCTTAACATAATGACCCTGACGCCAAAGAGCAATCTGCACTATCTCTTTCCTTTATATCATGGTCTGAAGGACGAAGAGAAATTTAAAAAGATCTATTCGGACAAAGGTTATTACGATGAGATGAGCCAGTATTTCGCTTTTGCCGAAGACTACCGGACGGCATTGCTATACCTGGTAAAAAGTTACGACAGCATCGATGACGCTACACGCCGCAAGGTCTATCGCACCGCTGCGGGACTGAAGAATATCGAACATGTCAACGCCCGGCACTATATCAACTATGCGGCTAAAGGCCGGCGGGTGGTGATGATCAATGAGGCGTTTGCAAAACCGCTGCACCGCGCCTTCACCTTGTCGCTGCTGTCGGATTTCTACCGGCAGGGTTTTCGTTACCTGGCAATGGAGATGCTGGATAATTTCTCCAACCAGAGTCTGACCCGTGAAAACATGCATACTGGTTATTATGCCTCCGAACCGGTGGCAGGAGAGCTGGTCCGCACGGCCCTCGAAATGGGTTTTACGCTGGTGTCCTATGAAGATACTGCTGCTGCTCAGCATACTCCCAACCAACGCGATTCCATACAGGCGGAAAACCTTTATTCAGTCATTGCCAAAGACTCGACCGCAAAGATCCTCGTGCATGCCTCCTTTGCACATATCAGTAAAAAACAAGGCCCCGACGGGCATATCCCTATGGCGCTGGCTTTCTGGCGCCGATCGGGCATCGAGCCATTGTCTATCGACCAGACAGATATGACCGAAGAAAGTAATTTTGGTTATGGCCGCGTCATCTACCAGGCCTACCTGCAAAAATTCCCTTTGACGGAACCTTCCATTGCACTCATGAACAATGCCCCGGTCAACGTGACGGACAAAGACCTCTATGATCTCAGCGTGATCCATCCGCCTACGGTGTACCAGGACGGAAGGCCTACCTGGCTAAGTCTTGACGGGCGACGGCAGCCGACTTATATAAAACCGACCTCCAACGCCGTCTTTTTTGTACAGGCCTACTATCAGAAAGATATAGACGATAACGACAATACCCCCTGGCAGCTGGTGCCTGCTGATCAGACCTATGTTACGGGTGGAAAGAAGAATTACCTGCTTTACCTGAGGAAAGGAAAATATAAGGTCTTCTTCAGGGATCTTGGGTATCATATTTTGAGCTCGCTGCCTGTTGAGGTGAATTGAGCCGCCATCGCTGGTGGAAGCGAACTGAGCCGCCATCACCGGTGGAAGCGAATTGAGCCGGCATCACTGTCCCGGCGCCGCAGTGCTGAGCTCTCTTTCGAAGCGGATGCCCAGCTCATCTAATTCCTTTAAAACAGGATCATATATTTCGGGCAGGATAGGAATATGCAGCCCTTTGAGCGAAAGCTTTCCTTCCAGCACCAGCTTAGCGGCAATACCCAGGGGCAGACCCACCGTACGAGCCATCGCAGTATGAAGACTGTCCTCACCTTTTACTACCAGCGTACTTTTTTCAGTGAAACGTTGCCCTCCCTTCAGGAAGCCGATCTCATGCTGCATGACGATCATATCTTTGTCCCGGGGGGACATCGCCAGTCTTGTCTCCAGCAGATGCTGAAGCACGTCGGCTGAAGTAGACGCAGCCGAAGGGACCGGCCCCGGATCAAAGACACCGAGATATTCAAACAAAGGACGGTTGGCGGCGGTAACGTAGGGGAGGAGAGGGCGCGACCAGTCGGCAAAGGTAAGCCTGCCCTCCGTCTGCCGGCTCTTATCGGCGGCCAGCAGCCGGCCATCATCGGTCAGCCCTGCCTGAACAAGAGGCCTCCAGGCTTCGCAAAACACCGGGTAACGCAGGGTCGTCCGGATAAAGGTCTCCGTTTCCTCCAGCCCATAAACAGGAATGTAAGACAGGGAATCCCGGTTGGGATACCACGCGAGCGGACCTGTCTCCGGCAATTCTATCCTGCCAGCGGACCCAAACACATCCCCATAAGCGACATTTACCGTCCGGCCTTTCTCTTTGTAGCTGGCGCCTGCCGAACCCGCCAGAACCACATTGCGGGGATTCCAGCTGATCTTATAATGCCAGGGATTGTCGTCGCTTTCCGGTGCGACGAGGCCGCCGGTATGTGAAAGAAAGGAAAAAATATGACCATCGTCCTGCTTAATGGCGGATATCAGCTGCAGGGCGCTCATATGATCGATCCCCGGATCAAGCCCCATCTCACAAAGAAACAGTAACCCGTTGTCGCGGATCTCCGGTTCGAGTGCGCGGATCTTATCGTCCACATACGATGCTGTGAGCAGGTTTTTTCGCGCTGCGATACAGGACCGGGCGACCAGAAAATGCAGGGCAGGCGGCAAAAGAGAAATGACGATGGCCGCCTGGGACACCAGGGCGTTGCGTTCGTCTTCATTGGCCACGTCTACCTGCACGGCGCGGGCATGTGGGGTATTTCCAATTTTGGATTCAGCCAGGGCCAGGTTGCTTTCGGCCACGATCAGCCGCCAACCCCTGCCGGCGGCTACATCGATCAGATACCGGATCAGGCTGGTCGCGGACTTGCCGGCGCCGAACAAAAGAAGTTGTTGCATGCTGTATATCCTTGATCTTCCACAAGATAAGATGTTTTGTTAATCGACTGCTAAACACTACTCATTAAACTTTTTTGGCATAATTCTGTGATGACTAAGTAAAGCACTATTCTATGCCTGAACCCATACGATCCGGTCTTCGGCGTTTCAAAGGCAGATGGGATGATACATCCGTGAGACATCTTCTGCGACGCACGATGTTTGGTGCGCGACCGGAAGATGTTGCCTATTTTGGGAAGAGGTCGCTGAGAAGAACGATAAGGGAATTGATCGAAACAGACTTTCCTGCACCACCACCTCCTATCAACAATTACAACGATGACAAATATACGGACCCGGAAATAGCTCCCGGCGCCGACTGGACGGTCTCCTTGAAATACGATGGAATGAACAACGGCCGCAGGAAGAACTCTTTCAAATCCTGGTGGTTTGGATTAATGATCGGACAGGACAGGTCTATCCGGGAGAAGATGGTGCTGTTCTGGCACAACCATTTCGTGACGGAAACAAATACGGTGGACAATGCCTTGTTTTGTTACCGTTACAATGTACTGCTGCGCCGTCATGCGCTGGGTAATTTCAGAGACCTGGTCAAAGCCATGACGACCGAGCCGGCCATGTTGCGTTATCTTAACGGGTATGCCAATACGAAGAAGGCCCCGGACGAAAATTATGGACGGGAGTTGCAGGAACTGTTTACGGTAGGGAAGGGGCCGGGGTCCTTGTATTCGGAGGCTGATGTAAAAGCGGCCGCAAGGGTACTGACGGGTTATACCCTCAACTACAAGACCTATACATCCTCCTTCGACCCCAAACGGCATGATGAAGGGGACAAGCAATTCTCCGCATTTTACGACAACCATGTTATCAGGGGCATAAAGGGAATCCCGGCTACGGCCGAGCTGGATCAGCTGATCGAAATGATCCTCTCCCGGGAAGAGGTATCCCGTTTCATTTGTCGCAAGCTATACCGGTTCTTTGTCTATCATGACATCGATGCAGCTACGGAAAAAGATGTCATTCAGCCATTGGCGGCCCTGTTCCGGAGGAAGGATTATGCCATTCAGCCGGTCCTGCAAGCCCTGCTGTCGAGCCGGCATTTTTTCGATCCCGCCAACTATGGAAGCATGATCAAAAGCCCGGTAGACTTTACGGCTGGCCTATGCCGTGAGTGCAATGTGATCTTCCCTGGCAGCGCCGAATATACGGATCAGTATGGGTTTTGGGAGCAGGTCCGCAGCCAGGCGGCAGGTCTTCAGCAGAATATCGGAGATCCTCCGAATGTGGCTGGCTGGCAGGCTTATTACCAGGAACCGGAATTTGATAAATTGTGGATCAGTTCGGATACCCTGCCCAGGCGCAACCAGTTCACCGATCGCCTGGTCAATTATGGGTTTGGCCGGAATGGAAAGAAGATCGGTATCGACGTGGTGGCATTTGCCTCACAGCTGCCGCATCCCGAAGACCCGGATCAGCTCATCGCCGACATGGTAAGAGCGCTGTACAGTGTTGAGCTGGCGGCGGCGGATCTTTTATTGATAAAAACAAGTATTCTCCTGTCCGGATTGACGGGCATGGCTTCCGATCATTACTGGACCAATGCCTGGCAGAACCTGGAGCTCAAACCCGAAGAAAAGGGTAACCGGAATAATGTGACCAATAAGTTAAAAGCGCTGTTCCGGCATTTGATGGATAAACCCGAATATCAATTAATGTAACGTTCATGGAGGCCTACAATGAAAAGACGCCAATTTTTTAAAAACACGATCCCGATCGTATTACCAGCCCTGGTAAATGGGTTCTCCCTGCGGGCCTGGGCTGACGGCCCTTTATTACGATCTGCTGCGGGCAAAACAATTCAGGGCGCCGGTGAAGACAGGGTGCTGGTGCTGATCCAGCTCAGCGGAGGCAATGACGGCCTCAACACCGTGATCCCGCTGGAATACTATCCGGCCTACAAAAATGCCCGGTCCAACATCGCCATTGCCGAGGACAAAGTCCTGCGCCTGGAAGGTTTTGATCAGACCGGACTGCACCCGGCGATGCCGGAGCTGCAGCGGCTGTTTGGGGAAGGGAAACTGGCGATCCTCCAGGGTGTCAGCTATCCGCAGCCAAATTTCTCTCATTTCAGGGCCACGGATATCTGGCTGACGGGAGCGGACGCCGGCCAGGTGCTGCCGACAGGCTGGGCGGGCCGTTATCTGAACGAATGCTATCCCCGCTTTCCGCAGGACTATCCCAATGCCGCAATGCCCGATCCTTTGGCTATCCAGATAGGCGGGCTGGTATCCCCGGTATTGCAGGGTCCGACCCTGACCATGGGAATGGCTATCAGCAACCCGAATAGCTTTTACGATCTTTTGAACGACCGGTCTGCAGCAGCGCCCGATACAAGGGCGGGAGATCAGCTGGCTTATATCCGGGAGATGTCAGTAAAGACCGACCAGTACGCAGGCGTGATCAAAAAGGCAGCTCAGAAAGTAACCAAACAGTCCGACAAATATCCGGCCGCAGGAAAGAACCCTTTGGCCGACCAGCTAAAGATCGTCGCGCGCCTTGTTGCGGGCGGCTTAAAAACGCGTTTTTACCTGGTAAGCATGGGAGGCTTTGATACGCACGCCAGACAGGTGGAGACGGCTGATACTACCACGGGGGCGCATGCCAGGCTCCTGGCGCGGCTTTCTGAAGCGATCGATGCGTTCCAGGATGACCTGCAGTTTTTAAAGGTGGACAATAAGGTGGTGGGAATGACCTTTTCTGAATTTGGCAGACGGATCCAATCCAACGCCAGTGGCGGGACAGATCATGGAACCGCGGCGCCGGTCTTTGTATTTGGCAGTAACGTACAGGGAGGGATCGTCGGTTCCAATCCGGTCCTGCCGGATAAACCGACGGTGAACGACAATATTACCATGCAGCAGGACTTCAGGACTGTCTATAACAGCCTGCTTGAAAAATGGTTCCTGGCGGGGTCATCGGAGGCTGGAACGGTCCTGCTTAAGGACTATCCGGTCTTACCCCTCATTCATGCCTAAGGATCCCCTTGCGCGCATCGGGAGAATCATCGACCCGTGTAGGACCGCAACCGTATTTCGCCAAGGTCCCTGTCGAATCCCGGTTTTATTTCACCCACACTGAACTGGACATCCCTGAATGGCCTGGCGGCTTCAACGGAAACCTTCCATTGACCCGGCTTGATCGACCGGAGAAAGAACTCCCCATTGACATTCGTCATTTCGATAGAATCCTTTCCCTGGATAGCCCATACTCTTTCTGCGCCGTTGGCGGGATATGTCCGAATGTGAAAAGAAGAAGTTTGCAGCAGGTGCACCGCATGAATACTGGAGATACCTATAATTACTAAAATCAGCTGCACAATTGCGTTTCTCATAACCAATTCCAATTTTTGCAATCCATGATTTATTAAAATGCTTTCCAAAAGCAAATAGTAGCACTTGCTTTTGCGACAGGCTTTTAATTTAGGATTTAACAGACGGCGTTGGGGGTCAGGAAACTGTAATTTTCAACTACTGTGCCAAATGAGATAAATTAAAGAAAAAACATCTTTATCGGTATGTTAATGAATCACTTAGATCCCAGAATACGATAGACCAAGCTCTTTTGAGTTGATCATGGTGATCTTATACGAGACTTTGATGCCGCGGGAGCTTTTCGGAGCTTCCTGCATAAGAGCCGAACCTGCACCTATACCACGGAAGTAAAGGTTTTCGGTTTTGTAGATCTTCTTATTTGCCTGGATATACTGTACTTCGACCACTACCAGGTCCAGCGGATATGCCGAACGGTTGCTAACCGTGACCTGGAGATCGTTGATGCCTCCAAACGTACCTACAGTATAGCCGTTAGCCCCCACCGATACCTGGCTGGCTATATTGGCTTTTGCGCTGGCCTCCTTATCTGCGCCGGCATCGGGTTTCTCTCCCGCATCAGCTCTGTGCGTGGCTTCCCGGTTTACAATGGGTACTGCCCCCAGAGCAGAATCTTTTCCCCTGGAGGGGGACGTAGATGCTGACAGGGCCTGGGACCTGGCATTGGCATTTGCCGGTCTTGCCTTTTGTGTGGCGGCCTTGTCGGACCGATCGACTCCGGACCGATCGACTCCGGGCATATTGACCGAAGACCGGGTCTCCGCGGCCTGTCTGGCAACGGGTTCTGACGCAATCGTCTGACCGATAGGCTTTAACGGATTCGTCTGACCGATAGCGGAAGCAGCCGGATCCGGCTTTTGATCTTTTGGTTGCTGATCATTATTTACAACGGGCACCGGCAGTTGCTGCGCTGTAGTAGGATCGGTCCGTCCGTTATCCCGTGACGATGCAGAGACATTGGGGACGGGATTTGCTGAACTTAATTTACTCTTTGGAGGCAACGAAATAGTATCCTTATTGATCGAAAGTCCGATAAAGATCCCGGCTGCCAATAAAGCCAATCCGACGAGTAAAGGCATCAGGATAGGGTTTGACCGGCGTTTTTCAGGCCGGGGCAGGAATTCCACAAAAGGAGTTTCGTCCGTTTGCCCTTGAGCAGGATTGTCCTCAAATTCGTATTCGATAGGGGTGGTCACTGATTTGTGTATCACTGGTGCCGGAGCGGGCGTAACCACCGCCGGTTCGGGTCTGGAAGACCAGTTATTTCCGACAGGCGCAGGACTCTGCTGCCCTTTGGCTGAGGGCATGGTGACATAGATGATCCTTTTTCCGGGTACCGTGGAAGGCTCGCTCTTTTGGGGCTCATATATTGACGGTTCGCCTGCCAGCTTTGGAGGATCGCTTACAACGGAAGAATTTCCGGAGACAACAGAAGAGGTAGTATTGGCCTTGGCAGGAGAGGCTTTTTTGAAGAAACGGTCAAAGGGCTGTTCTTCTACCGCTGGCGCAAACGCGCTCAGCTCATCGATCTCGCAGGGATATCTCCATGCTGCGCTCTTCCCTTCGACCCAGACCAGGTCGTAGGCTTTCAGACCCATGGTCTTTAGATCATCCAAAGAATAAGGGCCGCTTTGCTTGTTATTGCGTAAGAGCAAATACATCATCATCCGAGTTCCGGTTAAGAGGTATATGAATAGAATCAGACGGTACAGATAACAACAGCAAATTTTTCACCTGATATTGTGAAAGGCAAGTTATAGTTATACTTACCAGCGGAGGCTTTCAAGGGAGATAGACATAACAAATGTAGTATTTCTCTCAATAATAATATAGTGGAATGGAATCTTTCTGGGGAAATTTGCTAGTAAGCAATTTCTTACCGAAATTGTCACGGTAACATAAAAAACCTTCATTTTCAAACAGAAAATCAGAACGAAATGGATGCTGCTATACAGGAAAAAGTGGATTTATGGCTAAAGGGCAACTATGACCAGGCGACCAGGGACGAGATAACCCGCATGCAAAAAGAGAATCCTAATGAATTGATAGAGAGCTTTTACCGTAGCCTTGAATTCGGAACCGGCGGTTTGCGGGGTATTATGGGCGTGGGCACCAACCGCATGAACAAGTATACTGTTGGTATGGCTACCCAGGGATTTGCCAATTACCTGAAAGCGTCCTTTCCCAAACAGGAAGTCCGGGTTGCCATTGCCCATGACAGCCGCAACAATAGCCGTTTTTTTGCGGAAACAGCCGCTAATGTATTCGCTGCCAACGGAATAAAGGTGTTCTTATTCCAGTCCCTCCGGCCCACTCCGGAGCTGAGCTTTGCCATCAGGAACCTGCATTGCCAGGGAGGACTCGTCTGCACCGCATCCCACAATCCAAAGGAATACAATGGGTATAAGGCTTATTGGGACGATGGCGGACAACTGGTGCCTCCACATGATAAGAATGTCATCAAAGAAGTGGAAAAGATCGCCAGCGTGGATGAAGTAAAGTGGGGTGGAGGAGAATCCAATATCACCATGATCGGGGCCGCCATCGACGAAGCCTATATCGCCATGGTGCGGAACCTGTCTGTTTATCCCGAAGTTATTGAACGCCAACATAATCTGAGGATTGTCTACACCCCGATCCACGGTACGGGGATCAAGCTGGTGCCTGAGGTCCTCCAACGCTTTGGGTTTACCAACGTCCATGTGGTGGACGAACAGGCTACCCCGGATGGCAATTTCCCGACAGTGGTCTATCCCAACCCCGAAGAAAGCGAAGCGATGAGCATCGGACTCCGCAAGGCCCAGCAGATCGATGCCGATATCCTTCTGGGAACAGATCCAGATGCAGACCGGGTAGGCATTGGGGTGAAGGATAAAAGGGGACAATGGATCTTAATGAATGGTAATCAGACAGCTGTCCTTGCTTTTAATTATATGATCGAAGCCCGGAAGGCAAAGGGTATTGCAGGTCCAACCGATATGGTCGTCAAGACCATCGTCACGACGGAACTGATCGACGAGATCGCCCGCCGGAACAAGATCAATTGTTATAATGTGCTGACCGGCTTTAAATACATTGCAGAGCTGATCAAGGAAAAAGAAGGGGAGGAGAACTACGTGATCGGAGGGGAAGAGAGTTATGGACTGATGATCGGTGACCAGATCCGTGACAAGGATGCGGTCAGCGCCGTAGCCCTGCTTTGCGAAATGGCGGCTTATGAAAAAGACAAGGGCCGCAGTCTCTATGACAAGCTGATCGACCTTTATGTCGAATATGGGTTTTATAAGGAATCTCTTATCTCCATCACAAAAAAGGGAATGAACGGGCAGAAAGAGATCGCGGAAATGATGAGCGCCTACCGGACTCAGCCGCCTGCTACGATCAACGGGTCGCCGGTGGTGCAATTGCTGGATTATGAGCTGCGGACGGGTAAGAACCTGCAAACAGGGGAATCCTGGCCGATTGAACTGCCAAAGTCCAATGTGCTGCAATTCATCCTCGCTGATGGAAGTAAGATCTCCGCCAGACCATCCGGTACGGAACCCAAGATCAAATTCTACTTTAGCGTGCATACAAAATTGCCGGCAGCGGGCGACTACGACCGCCTCAATGGAGAGCTGGGCGACAGGATCGATGCGATCATAAAAGACATGAAGCTGAAATAAAAGAAGCTGGAATAAAGGAAGAGGCCGTCTACTTTTTAGACGGCCTCTATATTTTTAGGGGTTGTATTTTATGATAAAACCAGCATTGGTGCTTGTATTATTTCCCATGCCCCAGATCTTCCCGTTACGAACGGTAAAATCCGATACCACGTCTCCCGAAGGCAGGTTGAATACTGCATTCCAGGCTTGGCCTCCGTCCGTGGTTTGCCAGATCTTTCCATCATATGCCACAATGCCTTCCGATGGGCTGGTGAAATACATCGCGTCCGCCTTTTGGGATAAGACGGTCCAGGTCCTGTTACCGGTGTATTTCAGGAGGCTGCCGGATCCATCGATAGCATAGCCAAGACTATAGTCGACCAGCTGGACCACCCTGATCCCGCTTGTTGAAACAGACGCCGGCAGCAGGTATTCATCATAGTTCCCGTTGTTCTTCGTCACGATAAGGGACCTTTGCGCGGCTGGAAATACGGTAGTGTCCTGGGTCTGACCGCCGATGAGCGCATTATCGACATCCATAGCCGAAAGATCGTTCCAGCTGTTTGTATTTCGCACCGCATATTGAGTCCGATACTCTGCGAGGATATTCTGCGTCGTATCGAAGCCTCCCGAGATCTTATAGGCCTGACCGCGGGAAGTGATCAGCAGCCCCGAGGTTGGACCAGCCATATAGGCCGATCTGATAATATCATTTGTCAGGGCAGCTGGCAGCGTAGTACCTCCCCAGAGATCACCCCCGTTGGTGGTATAACCGAGGTAGTTGCCAATGCCGAGGCTCCAGATATTGGCGGTATCCGAGACCGCGACGGTGATCGGACTACCATACCGGCTATCTCCCAGCGATCCCCAGGTGTTCCCGCCATCTCTTGTTTTGGCAATAATACTGGTAGTGTGCAGGTAGCCGATGCTGTCTGATGGAAAATAAATGTTGAGCTGACCGACATCGTTCCGGAAGTGGTCCATGGCAGCCTGGACAAACCAGCCCTTTGGCTCAGGACAGCCGATGGTCAGGTTGAACGTGTTCGTGTAATACATACTGCCGTTGAGGATAAATTCCAGCTCAAAGGAGTGGACCCCATAGTAATTAAGCCGGCTGGCCACCGGCAGTATGACGGATACAAGGCTGTCTTTCGCCTGGTATACGGTCAGCGTCAGGGTATCATTCAGCTGTACTTTCAGCTTCGATGGATCTGTCCCCAGGTTCTGTCCTGTGAGCAGGACAGTATCCCCTGCGTGATAGGAAAGCACGGAAAGAGGGTTCACTTTGGGGTTCGGGTCTTTGGAGCCGGTCGCAGGCGTTCCGGTTGAGGATTTGCTACAGGCATTGATCACCGACAATAACATGATGCCGGCGGCGACATTCAGGAAAGCCCGTTTCTTTGGACGGACGGATTGGGTAAGGATTGACATAAAGGTGTTTTTCAGGGTATAAGATTGTCACAATCGCAACAAAGTAAAGACGAAACATTGAAATATTCAATAGTAAAAACCCCTTCGATCCAGGTGATCGAAGGGGTTTTTACTATCGTTAACGCTCATAGCTATTCGCCCGAGCAGTTTATGCAGAGCAGGTAACGCAACCTTCTTCCATTGTACAGGTTGGTCCGACCATATCTTCTCCTTCGGTAGCTTCGGCAACCTGGACGGCGGCCGGGTTGGCCAGCGGTTCTATCATCTTTCCGCCCTGGCGTTCGACGGTGAACTGAACAGCCTGGCTGGCAGCCTGTGTGCGCAGATAATACATGCCCGTCTTCAAACCTTTCTTCCAGGCATAGAAGTGCATGGATGTCAGCTTGCTGGCAGAAGCGGTATCCACGAAGAGGTTGAGGGACTGTGACTGGCAGATATATGCGCCGCGGTCGGCAGCCATGTCGATGATATTGCGTTGTTTGATCTCCCAGACGGTCTTGTAGATCTCCTTGATATGTTCGGGGATCTCATCGATAGCCTGGATAGAGCCATTGTGGAAGATGATCTTAGTCTTCATGTCATCGTTCCAGAGATTGAGATCGACCAGGTCCTTCAAAAGATGTTTGTTCACTACCACAAATTCACCGCTGAGCACTCTTCTTACGTAGATGTTCGATGTGTAAGGCTCGAAGCACTCGTTGTTGCCCAGGATCTGGGAAGTGGAGGCTGTTGGCATAGGCGCTACCAGAAGTGAGTTGCGAACGCCATACTTTACCACTTCATCCTTCAGACGATACCAGTCCCAGCGAAGCGTTGGTTCAACATTCCAAAGGTCGAACTGGAACTGTCCCTTGCTGGCAGGAGAGCCGGCGAAGCTGGCATAAGGGCCATCGATCTTTGCCAGATCCTTTGAGGCGGTCATTGCAGCGAAGTAGATGGTCTCGAAGATCTCTTTGTTCAGCTTCTTGGCTGCATCGCTTTCAAAAGGAAGACGCAGCAGGATGAAGGCGTCGGCCAGACCCTGAACGCCAAGTCCGATAGGACGGTGACGGAGGTTGGAGTTGCGCGCTTCTTCCACCGGATAGAAGTTGCCATCGATGATCTTGTTGAGGTTCTTTGTCGCCTCATAGGTGATCTCGTACAATTTCTGGTGATCGAACTGGCCGTTGATGACGAAGCGGGGCAGAGCCAGTGACGCCAGGTTACAAACGGCTATTTCGTCCTGTGAAGTATATTCGATGATCTCGGTGCAGAGATTGGAGCTCTTGATCGTTCCCAGGTTCTGCTGATTGCTTTTCCTGTTGGCGGCGTCCTTGTACAGCAGGTAGGGGTTGCCCGTTTCGATCTGTGCGTCGAGAATAGCAAACCAGAGGTCCTGTGCCTTGACGGTACGGCGTGCGCGGCCTTCTGCTTCATATTTTGCATAAAGGGCTTCGAACTCTTCACCCCAGCATTCGTGCAGACCTGGTGCTTCATGCGGGCAGAACAGGCTCCAGCTGCCGCCTTCTTCAACCCGCTTCATAAAGAGGTCGGGGATCCAGAGGGCATAGAACAGATCGCGCGCGCGCAATTCATCTTTACCATGGTTCTTACGGAGGTCGAGGAACTCAAATACGTCGGCATGCCAGGGTTCGAGATAAATGGCAAAGGCGCCCTTGCGTTTGCCGCCGCCCTGGTCTACGTAACGGGCCGTGTCGTTGAAGACACGGAGCATGGGGATGATGCCATTGCTGGTACCGTTGGTGCCGCCGATATAGGAGCCGGTAGCACGGATGTTATGGATGGACAGGCCGATCCCGCCCGCGCTCTGGGAGATCTTCGCCGTTTGTTTCAGCGTGTCATAGATGCCGTCGATGCTGTCGTCCTTCATGGTGAGGAGGAAGCAGGAGCTCATCTGCGGCTTTGGCGTGCCTGCATTGAACAGGGTGGGGGTCGCATGCGTGAACCAGCGTTCGCTCATCAGGTGATAGGTCTTGATGGCGGCGTCGATGTCATCATGGTGGATCCCGATGGCTACGCGCATATACATATGCTGCGGTCTTTCCACCACCTTGCCGTCTACCTTCAGGAGGTAGGATTTTTCCAGGGTCTTGAAACCAAAGTAGTCAAAACCATAATCCCGGTCGTAAATGATAGTCGAGTCGAGCAGCTCGGCGTTCTTCTGGATGATGTCCCAGATCTCGTCTGCCAGCAGCGGAACCAGTTTGCCGGTCTTGCTGTCGCGGCATTCGTAGAGCAGCTTCATCGTATCGGAGAAGCTCTTGATCGTATTCTTGTGGAGATTGCTCACCGCAATACGGCTGGCAAGCAATGCATAGTCGGGATGTTTCACCGTGAGGGAAGCGGCCGTTTCGGCGGCCAGGTTGTCCAGCTCGGTAGTGGTGACACCGTCGTAAAGGCCTTCGATGACCTTTTTGGCGACATCGATGGAGTTGACGAAGCGACGGTCGAGGCCGTAGCAGAGTTTTTCAATACGGGCCGTGATCTTGTCGAACTTCACGGATTCCTGTTTCCCGTTTCTTTTGATGACGAACATATAAATAATGGGTTAATAGTTACAAAATTGATGGAGCGGGGCCTAAAAGTCTTCTTCGAGGCTGAACGTGTTGGATTCTTTCCCCGACATGACGCCTGATTTCTGATAATCGCCGACCCGTTTCTCAAAGAAATTGGTCTTGCCCTGGAGGGAGATCATTTCCATGAAGTCGAAAGGATTGGTCGTATTGAAGAGTTTGGGACAGCCCAGCGCATCCAGCCAGCGGTCGGCGACAAACTCGATATATTGCTGCATCAGACGGGAGTTCATGCCGATCAGGTCGACGGGCAGGGCCTCGGTGATAAATTCCTTTTCAATTTTTACCGCATCGCCGATGATGGACATGACCTGCTCCCGGGGAAGCTGGTTTTCCAGCATGCTGTAGAGGAGACAGGCGAATTCGCAGTGGAGACCTTCGTCCCGGCTGATCAGCTCGTTGCTGAAAGTAAGTCCGGGCATCAACCCTCTTTTCTTCATCCAGAAGATGGAGCAGAAGCTGCCGCTGAAGAAGATGCCTTCCACCGCAGCGAAGGCGACCAGCCTTTCGGCAAAGCTGCCATTCTGGATCCAGCGCAGCGCCCACTCGGCCTTTTTCTGAACGGCGGGAACGGTATCGATGGCATGGAACAAACGGTGTTTCTCCTGCGGATCCTTTATGTAGGTATCGATGAGCAGCGCATAGGTCTCAGAATGGATGTTCTCCATCATGATCTGGAAGCCGTAAAAACAACGGGCTTCGGGCAGCTGCACCTCGCTCATGAAGTTGACGGCCAGGTTCTCATTGACGATACCGTCGCTCGCGGCAAAAAAAGCAAGCACATGGGAAATAAAATGACGTTCGCCGTCGTTTAATTTAGCCCAGTCCTGGAGGTCTCCGCTGAGATCGATCTCCTCGGCCGTCCAGAAGCTGGCTTCATGCTTTTTATACATCTCCCACACTTTCGGGTAGTTGATAGGAAGGATAACAAACCTGTCCTTATTTTCTCTCAATAAGATCTCATTCCCGTTCTCCATTACATTATCATTTTAATTATGGCAAAAAATTTATCTGAAAAATAATTTTTTGCCAAATTCTCTAATATCTGTCCACTTCGGCCAAAGGCCTCGTGTACCAACCGGGCTCCGCCCAGTTGAGGCAGGTTAAAACAATTGTGAAAAGCGGCCCCAATAAAAATTTTGCGTACGAATTGAAGCGATATAACTCAAAAATAACATAGCCCCGGGAAAGCCGGGGCTATTGTTATCCACTCAATGTGCAATACTTTTAACGTAGTTTCGGAAGGCTTGCGGGGTGGCGACTTCAGGCGTTCCGACTGTTGAAAACCCGCATCAGCAGGGCTTATTCGATCACTTTCTCGCTGATCTTCCCCGTGGCCTTGTTTTTCAGGATAACCTTCTTTGCGCCGTAGTGCGTCATCTCCTCTTTTACCAGGTAGTTTTCGCTGTCATATTCTACCAGATGGCTGTCTTTTCCGACCCCGATCTTTCCGCGCCAGATATCGAGCTGGACTGGCTCCCAGAGCTTTGTCCGGGCAGAGCGATAGGCTGCGTCGAGGACGGCATTGACGACATATCCGTCATAGAATGTTTCCTTCGGAGCCCGGCCCTGGTCGAGGGCGTTGAAGACATCGGCGAACATATGGTTATAGCCCAGATCGTTGACCTCATCACCCATGGGGAAAAGCCAGCCCGTATTGCTTTCTGCTTTCTCGGCCACGTAGTCGGCGCCCTTGCCGGTAGTGAACATTTCCAGGCCCGTGCGCAGGAAGTTGTTGATCCAGATAGTGCCTTCAGTACCCATGACCTCATCACGCAGGTCCAGGCCGCCGCGGAAGGTCCAGCTGACCTCAAACTGGCCAATGGCGCCATTCTCGTATTTCACCAGCGCAATGGCATGGTCTTCCGCATCGATAGGTTTGACCTGTGTATCAGCCCAGCACATGACCTCCACAGGGCGAATGTCCTTACCGATGAAGCTGCGGGCTATTTCGACGCAATGACAGCCCAGATCGAGGATACAGCCGCCGCCAGCCTGCTCGATATCCCAGAACCAATCGCTGTGCGGGCCGGGGTGTGTTTCCCTGGACTTGGCCCAGAGGATGCGGCCAAGCGCCCCATTCTTCACGCTGTCCAGCGCTTTCAGGAATTTTGGTGTATATACGAGGTCTTCGAGATAGCTGTTGAAGATCCCTGCGTCTTCGACTGCCTCCAGCATACGCCGGGCTTCGGTAGCATTGCGGCCCAGGGGTTTGGTGGTCATGACCGCTTTTTTATGTTTACAGCAAAGCAGCACCGCGATCTCATGCAGATTGTTTGGTAAGGCGATGCAGACAAGGTCCACTTCCGGATGGGCGATGGCTTCTTCCATCTCCATCGTCCAGTGCTTGCATTTGTAGTCGTGCGCGAATTTTTCCGCGCTGGCCTGCCGGCGCGAGTAGACGCTGACAATCGAATCCCGGCTTCGCTGGCCGAGGATGGAGTCTGCGTAGAAGCGGCCGATAAAACCTGATCCGAGCATGGCAATCTTTGGCATAAATCTTATAATTATTGGTTAACAGTCAATTGTTTCTTTTCACGGAAGAATAAGATGAAGTAAACCAGGACGGCAGCTGCGATCCATGCAGGAACAAGCCAGATGGCCTTCCAGTCATGCGGCACGGCGCCTCCCTGTACAACATGCTTGTCCACGATTATCCCCGAGAACCAGGTGCCGATGAACATACCCAGCCCATAGGTGGCAAAGGTAAAAAGTCCCTGAGCGGCGTTCTTGATCTTTTCGCCGGCTTTCTTCTCCGTGTACATGTATCCCGTGACAAAGAAGAAGTCGTAACAGACGCCATGCAGGATGATCCCCGCATACAGCATCCAGGCGCTGGTATCGATGTTCCCGTAGGCAAAACAGATATACCGGAGGATCCAGGCCGTCATACCCAGCAGGAGCATCTTCTTTACCCCGATGCTGTTAAAGAGAAAAGGGATGGCAATGATGAATATGCCTTCGGATATTTGTCCAAGGATCATTTTGCTGGCGGCGTTCTTCATTCCCAGCTCGTTCAGAAAAGGATTGGCAAAACCGTAGTAGAAAGAAAGAGGGATACACACGAGGATCGCGGCAATAAAGAATATGAGATATGGCATATTCTTAAACAGTACAAAGGCTTCTGCGCCCAGTGCTTTTGAGGCTGAGGCTTCGGCGTCCTTTCCTTTTGGCGGGGTATTGGGCAGAACGAAGCTGGCAAGACCAAGAATAGCTGACGCGGCAGCGGCGATATGAAAAGTAGTGGAAGACTTTTCCAGCCCCAGGTTGCCGACAAGCAAACCGGCAACGATCCAGCCGATGGTACCAAAGACCCTGATCCAGGGGAATTGTTTACCGGGATCGTCCATCTGGGAAAATGCCACGCTGTTGGAAAGCGCGATAGTCGGCATATACAACAGGGAATACAGGAGAATGACCCAGTAAAAGGCCGTATTGTCCTGGATGGTTGTAGCAAGGAAAAGAAGGGCGGCGCCAAGCAGATGCATGACTCCCATTATCTTTTGTGCAGCGAAGAACCGGTCGGCGACGAGCCCGACGAAGAAAGGAGAGATCATTGTGGCGATGGCAAGTGCGCTGTAGGCGGCGCCAATCTGTAAGCCGGATGAATGGAGCTTTTCCCCCATATAGGTGCCCATTGTCACATACCAGGAACTCCAGATAAAGTATTCGACGAACATCATGAACGCCAGCTGACTACCCGTTTTAAATTTCATTTTGCTGCAGAATTTATTGATTCGGCGACAATTTAAGTTTTCAAAATGGGCTAAAGAAAAAAAAGTAGGGGGTGGATATTTAGCAATCCATTATTTTGCAGTGCGAAGCGAAGGCTTCACAAGACCGGCAGCACACCAAATTATGAGAACAACGGACGATAGTTATTTGCACAAAGGCCTTCGCAGGCAACTGGTAGACATTATCCAGCAGAAAGGTATTACCGACGAGCGGGTATTGGATGCGATCCTGCATTTACCGCGACATTTTTTTATGGATTCGGCTTTCGACAAGATAGCTTACGAGGACCGGGCCTTCCCCATTGGAGAGGGACAAACGATCTCGCAGCCATATACGGTCGCCTATCAAAGTCAGCTGCTGGAGATAAAACCTTTTGAAAAAGTCCTTGAGATAGGCACCGGCAGCGCTTACCAGGCCTGTGTGCTGGCGGAGATGGGCGCGCAGGTGTACACCATCGAACGGCAGAAGAAATTATTCGATACCAACAAACAGTTTGCCTACCTGAAGAAATACCCTTCGCTGAAATTCTTTTATGGGGATGGGTATGAAGGACTGCCCACCTATGGCCCTTTTGACAAGGTGATCGTCACCGCGGCCGCACCCTTTATTCCACCCAAGCTGGTGGCGCAGCTGAAACCCGGCGGCAAGATGGTGATCCCGGTCGGGGAAGGAAAGGTACAGCGGATGCTGCGTCTTACCAAACAGGAGGACGGGACGGTGACGGAAGAGATGTTTGATAATTTCTCCTTTGTACCGATGATCGGGGGAAAGAACAGCTAAAGGAAGTCGACTATCCTTTTCATGATCTCTGCATCTTTATAGATCTTCCGGTGTCCCAGGCCCTTTGTGATGACCCAGTCGATATTCGCATGTCCATCCTGGCGGACAAGCAGGGCCTCCTTCAGCGGTGTGATCCGGTCGTCTTCATCCTGCAGATACAGCACTTGCGCCCGGATCTGTTTCAAAGCCCTTCGGAGGGAATACCAGGAAAAATTGTGGCCGCTGATCTCCTGGACATATTCATCCATTCCCGCGCTGACCTCGGGCGAGAGGTGAAGGACCTGGGAAAAAGCGGCTACAGCCCCGGTTGTTTCAACAGCCGGGGCGACCAGCACCAGACGGGTCTCTCTGCGATGCGGATGATTTTCGAGGAAAAGGGTTATGGCGAGTCCCCCGAGGGAATGGCCTATATAGCCCTGAAAAGGACCATAGTTCTGTTCGATGGTGCGAAGCATCTTCACATAATCGGTGAGCAGCATGCGCCGGCCGCCGGACTGACCATGAGCGGGAGCGTCGAAGGCGACCACCTCATAGCCTTTTTTCACCAGGGCGGCGATGTAAACCTCGAAGTTGCGGGATGCGGACTCAAAGCCATGGGCGATGAGGATCCTCTTTAGCGGGGTCTGGGCAGGCAGCCAGCGATGACCGCGGACGACATGTTTGTCGAGGCGGAACGAAAGGCGCTCGCCTCCCTCAAACTGGGCGGAACCTTTTTTGGTGACCCGTTGTTGTGGAGTACAGAAAAAGCGGAAGGCTTTGATAGCCGCTTTTCGGGGAGAGGCCAACGCAAGTATATTAAGCCTGGCCCGGACATAACCAAGCGCGAATTTTTGATTTATCTTAAGAGAACCCATAAGACGCAAAAATAACAAATGAAAGTCATCATTATCGGATCGGGGAATGTAGCTACTGTAATGGGCAGCAGGATTACCGCCTCCGGCCACACTATCCTGCAGGTCGTGGCGCGACGGGAAGAGCCGGCCGCGCGGCTGGCAGCCGGATGGGGGTGCGGGTACACCACCCGGTGGGAAGAGGTCAACCGGGAAGCGGATATTTATATTGTATCGATCAGCGATAAGGCGCTGGCAGGACTGGGGGAGGTGCTGCAATTGCCGGGGAGGCTGGTAGTACATACGGCAGGAGCTGTCGCCGCCAACGTTCTGATGAATGTCAGCGCCAGCTGCGGCGTCCTCTATCCTTTACAAAGTCTGCGCAGCGGGATACAGCCTTTCCCGGAATTCCCGTTGCTGATAGCGGCAAACCAGCCGCAGGACCTGCCGGTCATCGAAGCGTTCGCCCGAACCATCGCCAGCCAGGTACAGCAGACGGATGATGAAACGAGGTTAAAGCTACATGTTGCAGCCACCCTGGTCAATAATTTCCCGAATTTCCTCTACACCCAGGCTTCGGTATTCTGTGCTGCCGAAAAGCTCGACTTCTCCCTGCTCTTACCCCTTGTCAGGGAAACGGCCAACCGGATAGGGGCTTACCCGCCACAGGATGTCCAGACAGGACCCGCGGTAAGGGGGGACGAACCAACGATTCACCGGCATTTGGAGATCCTGGATAATTATAAGGACCTTAGTGAGTTGTACAGGTTATTTACTATTCAGATTGAGCAATTTTACGGGATAAAGGAAAAACGCGCAGGCTAATACCAATTTCAGCTATTTTTACGCGCGGTTAAGACGCTGACGATGCTGCCAGGAGCTTCTTAAACTTATTACATGAGCGTATTAGAAAAATTCAAATCGATCAGGACTTTTGTTTTTGATGTGGACGGGGTGATGACGGATGGAATGGTGCTGGTATACGAAACAGGAGAACAGGTGCGCCGCATGAGCACCCGCGATGGCTATTCCCTGCAATTGGCGGTAAAAAAAGGGTATCGGGTGATAGTGATCTCGGGAGGGAGTTCGGAGGGCGTTCGTCAACGCCTGGAATACCTCGGGATCAAAGACATTTACCTCAATGTACATGATAAGGTCGGGGTGCTGGACGAATATGCGAAGGAGCATGGTCTCGACGAAAAAGACATGTTGTATATGGGTGACGATATTCCCGATTACGGAGCCATGCTGCATGTGGGCCTGGCCTGTGCGCCGGCCGATGCAGCTCCGGAGATCAGGCATATGGCTGCATATATCTCATCTTTTAATGGTGGGCAGGGGTGCGTGAGGGATGTCATCGAAAAAGTATTAAAGCTCAACGGTCACTGGGAACTGGATATGTCCCTGGCCTCAAAATAAACCTTCTATGTCTCGATTGCCCGGAGCATTTTTTCGTCTTATCCGATGGCCGAACCTGGTTTTTATTTTTCTCACCCAATGGCTGTTCTATTACCTGATCTTGCTGCCGTCGTTTGCTCCTATCCCCGGGTTTACCTTCACCATTCTGCTGACCCCTCCTCTTTTTTATCTTCTCAGCCTGTCTTCGGTGCTGATAGCGGCAGCGGGATATATCATCAACGATTATTTCGATCTGAATATCGACCGGGTGAATAAACCCGATAAACTCGTCGTGGAAAAGATCATCAAACGGCGCTGGACCATCATCTGGCACTGGATCCTTTCCGGTGTAGGTTTGCTGCTCGGATTTTATGTCAGCTGGAAGCTGCGCAACCCGGTGGTCGCGCTGGGCAATATGGCTTGTGTGGGGCTGTTGTGGTTCTATAGTACAACTTTCAAACGGAAACTGCTCATCGGCAATGTGATCATCTCCCTGCTGACGGCCTGGGTGATCCTTGTGTTATTTTTCTGTGAGTTTCGCGTGATCACCTCCGTTAATCCGCAGTCTGCTGTCATCAAATATATCCTGTCCCGTCTCTTCAAATTTGCGATAGTCTACAGCGGTTTTGCTTTTATCATCTCCCTGATCAGGGAAGTTGTAAAAGACATCGAGGACATGAATGGCGATGCCCGTTACGGGTGCAGGACCATGCCGATCGTGTGGGGGGTCAATGTAGCCAAGGTTTTTGCGGGCACCTGGCTGGCGGTGCTGACCGGGGCGCTCATCGTCATCCAGTTCTACGAGCTGCAAAGCTGGAACTGGATAGCCGTATCCTATTGTTTCCTGCTGCTGGACCTGCCGCTCCTCTGGACGCTGCGCAAGCTGTACGAGGCCCGGACGAAAGCAGATTATCATCGCCTCAGCACTGTTATAAAGGGTATCATGCTGGTCGGCATTCTTTCGATGGTCATTATGGATATTCATTTATAAACAATGGAAAAGATCATGGTCGCGCACAGCGGCTCCAGGGTAAACGCAATGAACACTATTATACTGGCGTCCGGCTCTCCCCGGCGCAAACAACTACTGGAATGGGCTGAAGTAAAATTCGAAGTGCTTGTAAAGGAAACGCCGGAGACATATCCGCCGGGTTTGCCGACAGCAGAAGTGCCGGTGTACATTGCCCGCAACAAGGCGCTGGCCGTTAAAGCGGTCGTAGACCTTGCCGAAAGGTCCGAAACTCTTGCCAAAGGATCTGCGACTGCTGCCATCAAAGAAGCCACAGGCCCCGATCGCGTGATCCTGGCGGCTGACACGGTAGTCGTGCTGGGAGAGGAGATCATCGGTAAGCCGGTCGATCGGGAAGACGCTGTCAATATCCTCTCGCGACTCTCCGGGCAGCGGCATGAAGTGATCACCGGAGTGGTCCTGCTGAGAGGAGAGGAAGAGCTTGCGTTCTACGATCGTACTTCCGTCTGGTTCCATCCCCTGGACCGGGCCGAGCTGGAAGGATATGTAGACCGCTACCGGCCTTATGACAAAGCCGGGGCGTATGCCATCCAGGAGTGGATCGGCGTGGTAGGGATAAAAGGGATCGAAGGCGACTTTTACAATGTCATGGGTTTGCCGGTCAGCAGGGTAGTGCAGGCGCTCCGCGAGTGGGGCGCAATTTAGCCCGATGCGGCAGCCCGGCCAGCCAATTTCACCTGGCGGCATCAGCGCAAATCGTTAAATTGCTTATGAGGAGACCTGAGAGTATGCGCGAAGAGCTTTTGCAATTTATCTGGAGATATCTTTATTTTAATCGATCCTATCTTGTTACGGAAGCGGGTGAAGAACTGCAGATCCTTTCGCCCGGTGAGATCAATACCAATGCAGGCCCTGATTTTCGCGACGCCCGCATCCGGCTCAACGACACCGTTCATGAAGGCCCCGTCGAGCTGCACATCAACGCTTCGGACTGGGGCAGACATGGACATGACGATGACCCAAATTACAGGGGAGTCATCTTACACGTCGTATGGGAGAATGACGGCGGCCCTGTCGGTCTACCGGTCCTTGTCTTACAGCACCGGGTATCCAAACTATTATTGGGACAATATGAGAAATGGATGAAGAGCCGGCTCTTTGTTCCCTGCGCGGCCCAGATCCAGCAGACCGGTTCTGCTCCCTGGACCCGGTGGAAGGAAGAGCTGCTTCTGCAGCGGCTCTATCAGCGGACATTCATCATCCGTGGCTGGCTTGCAGCAAACTGCCAGCATTGGGAGGAGACGACCCGGTGGCTGATGGCCCGTAGCATGGGGCTTCCGGTCAACGGACCGGCATTCGAAGCCGTCGCCCGGACGATCCCTCTCCGCCTGATCGACCGCTACCGGTCGGAACCGGCCAGGATAAAGGCCTTGTTGCTGGGACAGGCGGGACTGTTAGAGGCATCGCTGCGACAGGAATACCGGTTCCTGCAAATGAAACACCAGTTAAAACCCATCTCTGCGCCAATTCTCTTCCATCGGATGCGACCCGCTCATTCTCCTGCGCGGCGCCTGGCGCAGCTGGCGGAACTCTTCTCTTCGGGAGAAAGCTGGTTTGCAAGGATAAAAGAGGCCGGCTCTTCAAAAGAGCTGGAGATCGCCTTAAAAGCAGATGGCCTGGGAGCAGACATGAAACGGGGAATATTGATCAACGCCTTCGTGCCGGTTCTATTTGCTTATGGCTGCTTACGGAAAGAACCAGATTACCAGGAAAAGGCGCTGTCCTGGCTGGCGGCCGAAAAACCGGAGAGAAATACACCTATCTCCCATTGGCAGCGACTGGGAGTACCCGTACTGACTGCGGCAGACTCACAGTCGCTGCTGGAATTAAAAAAGAATTATTGTGAAAAGCGGCGCTGCCTGGAATGCACCATCGGCCAAAGTTTACTGGGTCCTCAGCCGGAGACCGCGACCGGCATCAGGCCTGGGGAACAGCCGTCTTCCAATTAAACTCGATCTTCACTTCCATATCGGGATGGATACTCTGCATGACCGGGCAGGTATGTGCCGTACGCTCGAGGATAGCCTTTTGCTTTTCGTCAACCTGCAGGTTCTCGGGGAACTCGAACGAGATATTGACACCGGCGATCCGGCGGGGATCGGGTTTCATGATCTTCAGAACGGACATTTTCATGCCTTTCAGGTCGACCTGGAGATCGCGGGACTTAATACCCATGGTCGTAGCCATACAGGCGGCAAGGGCGGTAGCTACCAGATCGGTGGGAGAAAAACGCTCTCCTCTGCCCTGGTTGTCGGTAGGAGCATCGGTCTCTATTTCTGTTCCGGATTGAAGGTGACGGGCAACCGTATGTAATTCTCCTTCGTAAATAACTGTAGACGTCATTGTGCTGTAATTTTCCCTAAATTTACGCCAGTTAAACTAAATCATTAGCAGTGAGCAAATTTTTCCTGACTCTATTCGCTTCGACCCTGGTTTTTCATGTTTTTGCCCAGGATACGACAAATGTATCCCGCGCACGGTCCCAGGACAAACGAAACGCCAAACGCGACCGGATCAACAACATGCTCCGGATGGAAGAGGAAGGAGATCTCATCTTTAATAAACATAATATTTTCGGGATCCGGCTCGCGACCGACGGATATGGGATCTCTTTTGAAAAAGGAAAGTTCAAGACGCCATCCCGCACGCTGGTTTATTCCATCGAGCTGAATGAAAAGCACGATCCGAAGGAACATCATATCTCGGCTACTTCTGACGGGATCAATGTCTCGACTGTTGTCCCTTTCAAGCTGAATAACCTTTATGAGCTGAAACTGGCGATCGGCCAGCAGCACCTTATTGGAGGAAAAGGCAATAAGAACGGTGTTGCGGTAACCGGGATCTATTCCGGCGGTCTTACATTGGGTCTGCTGAAACCCTATTATCTCGATGTCCAGAACCGGGTGACGGGAGAGACTACCCGCAAGACCTTCGATCAGCTGGCGACCGATACCTTAACCGATGACCAGATCACCGGCGCATCGGGCTTTACGGTAGGCTGGGGCCATTTGAAATACAAACCGGCCGCCAATGCCCGTCAGGCGCTGCGTTTTGACTATGGCCGTCTCAACCAGACCATCACCGCCATCGAAGTGGGTCTGACCGAAGAGTACTATTTTAGCAAGATACCCATGGTATATCTTGTTCCACAAAAGAATTTCTTCTTCAATGCTTATGTCAGTATAATGTTTGGCAGCCGGAAATAGGGCCGTCGGTCATTGGGCGTCGCTGTTGGTATGCAATGCTTTTGGTGTCCGTGGCCCCGGGACTTACGTCGCCCCGCCGACGTTTTGTGTGTGAATCTGACGTACTTTTGTAGGATGCAAGAGCAATTATCTAACGCCACGCCCTGTTCATCCAATGCTCCGGAAGTAAGCGCCATAGGCGCTCAAGCGACGCAAAAAGTACAGAAACCCAATTGGTTACGTGTTAAACTTCCAATTGGCGAAAGCTACAAGCACGTCCGCGGGCTGGTAGATACCCATAAATTACATACGATCTGCGAAAGCGGCAATTGTCCCAATATGGGTGAGTGCTGGGGTGAAGGCACGGCGACCTTCATGATCCTTGGCAACGTTTGTACCCGCAGCTGTGGTTTTTGCGCGGTAGCGACCGGCCGTCCCGATCCGGTGGACTGGGACGAACCTCAGCGTGTCGCCGAAGCCATTTACCTGATGAAGGTCAAGCATGCCGTGATCACCTCCGTCGACCGCGACGAAATCAAGGACGGCGGCAGCATCATCTGGCAGAATACCATCCGCGCCGTCAAAGCGCTGAATCCCAATACGACGCTGGAAACGCTGATCCCCGATTTCAAGGCGGAGAAAGAGAACATCGCCCGAGTGATCGAGGCAGCTCCGGAAGTCGTCTCCCACAATATCGAAACGGTGGAAAGACTGACCCGCCAGGTGCGCATCCAGGCTAAGTACTGGCGCAGCATGGAGACCCTGAAGACTTTGAAGGAAGGAAAGATGCGGACAAAGAGCGGCATCATGCTGGGACTGGGTGAGTCAAAGGAAGAAGTAGTACAAACGATGCAGGACCTTCGCAACAGCGGGGTAGATGTGATCACGCTGGGACAATATCTTCAGCCTACGAAGAAACATCTTCCGGTAGTGCGTTTTGTCCACCCCGACGAATTTGCCGAGTTGAGAGAGATAGGCTATAATCTTGGTTTTGACTATGTGGAAAGCGGCCCCCTAGTGCGGTCTTCTTATCATTCCGAGCGTCATGTCATCCCTGGCTATGGACGTACGGAGTGGCTGAAAAGCAAAGAAGCTAATGCGTAGGCTGGCTATTCTGTTCATTTTCTTTATTACAGCAGCTGTGTGTACCGCACAGCTGCGCTGGAAAAAGGCAGATTCGCTGTATGCTCCGCTGCCGGCTTCCGTCCACGTCTGGTCCTGTGCTGATACGCTCAACGGCTTTCCTTTTGTCGCCTATTATACCTCTGTCCGGCTAAAGGACAAGGCCCTGCAGTTCTCTGCCCAAACGGGGCAGGGCAAACGATTTACACCCCTTCAATATTATCAGCTGGAGCAGTTCCCAATCCTGGTGGTCAACTGTGCTTATTTCTCTTTTACGACCAATCAGAATTTTAATGTCGTCATCCGGGACGGGAAAATGCTGTCCTACAATATTACCTCCCTCAGAGGAACGGGCCCCGACTCCCTGTTGTATTATTATCCAACCCGCAGCGCTATTGGCATCGACCGGCAGCGGCGGGCAGATGTCGCCTGGCTTTTTACCGACAGCACACGGCGCTGGCCCTATGCTTTTGAAGACCGGCCGGTAGTGGCAAAAGGCGTCGATTCCACGCCAACGATCTATTCCCTGAACGATATCGAGTGGAAATGGTGGAAGATGCGCACTGCCGTTGGCGGCGGCCCCGTGCTGATCCACGATGGAAAGATCCTGATCACCGACCGGCAGGAACAACTTTATCCCGGCGATGACCGCGAAGGCGAACATCTTCCGAGAACGGCGATGGGATATACAAGGGATGGAAAGCTCATCGTCCTGGCGATACAGGGTAGGGCGCCGGGGATGGCGGCAGGCGTTACACTACAGGAAGAGGCGCAGATCATGCTGAGCCTGGGATGTTATGAGGCGCTGAACCTGGACGGAGGAGGCAGCAGCTGTCTGCTGATCAATGGAAAGGAGACGATCCGCCCTTCTGATAAGATGGGGCAGCGGCCGGTTCCGGCAGTTTTTCTTGTCAATTGGAATAAGTAGGCAGCGCAGTGTGCCGACCCGTTTGCGCCGCGACTCCGGAACTTTTGCGCAGCAGGGCGACTATCCTTTCATGTCCCACACCAGCGCGCTGGCGCCAAGTATAGCCGCATCTGACTCCTTCAAATGACTAATTAAGATCTTCACCTTGTTCTGAAAGACCTGTATCAGGTTATGCTCCATTGCTTCCCGCGTCGGCTTGAGTATGAGATCACCGGCCTTTGTCAGACCGCCGAAGAGAATGATCGCTTCGGGACTGGAGAACATGACAAAGTTAGCCAGCGCCAGGCCGAGGATGCCACCCGTAAAATCGAAGATGTCTTTTGCCAGCTTGTCGCCCTGGATGGCGGCGTCATATACTTTCCGGGAGTCCAGCTGCTCTTTTGGCACACCCCGAAGCAGACTTTCGTCACTGCTTTTTTCCAGCATCTCGAGGGCCGTCAGCATCACGCCGGTAGCGGACGCATAACTTTCAAGAGAACCTTTTTTGCCCGTGCCTTCGTGCATACGTCCTTCGGGGATGATGATCGTATGTCCCAGCTCCCCGGCAAAACCATCATGGCCATAGATGAGCTTGCCGTTGGCGACGATGCCGCTGCCGACACCTGTCCCCAGGGTGATCATGATAAAATCTTTCATGCCTTTGGCGGCGCCGTACATCATCTCGCCGATGGCGGCTGCATTGGCATCATTGGTGAGTATGGTCTGAAGCTGGAATTTATTCTGGATAAGCTTGGCCAGCGGTATGATCCCTTTCCAGGGCAGGTTGGGGGCGTATTCTACCGTGCCGCTGTAAAAATTGCCGTTGGGGGCGCCTACACCGATCCCTCGCATCCTTCCGGAACCACCGGCCTTTTCGATCAGGACGCCCAGCTGGTTATACAGCTCGTCGATAAAAGATTCGACGGGTCCATGGCCGCGCGTAGACAGGCTGCCGGAGAACAGGACATTACCATTGCGATCTACAATACCGAATTTGGTGCCGGTTCCACCGATGTCAATGCCGATAGCCAGGGATTCGAAAGAAAGAGACGATGCCGCTTTTGCCATGAGAACGAGTCTTTAAACTTTAGGGAAGCAAATATAGTATAATCGCGCGAACTGATTCGCGCCTTTGGCGCGTATGTGCCCGGTTGCAGCCATCGGACTTCGGTCCGATCAGTGTCCGCCGGCTGCCTGCAGCGCGTCATAATCGATCCCCTGTGACTTTAGTTCTCTTTTAGCAAAGACAGCATAATAAGCCAGGTAAGCAAAACCGATAACCGGCACGAAATAGGAATACTGAATGCCCATCAGGTTTGCATTCGAAAGCCAGCCCTGTAGCAGGCTGATGATCCCTCCGCCCATGATCATCATGATCAGTAGACTCGAACCTTCGTTGGTATGTTTGCCAAGACCGGCGATCGCCAGGGTAAAGATACAGGGCCAGAGCGTGGAGCAGAAAAGACCTACGCTGATAAACGCATAAACGCTGACCATCCCGCTGGCAAAGATCCCTACCAAAAGGGCGACAATCGCCATTGCAGAGAAGATCAGGAGCTGCCGTGCAGGATTGCCCTTGCTCAGGATATTGCCGATGATCATCGCAATGATGATGACCGCATAAATATAGAAGGGAGTGATGTCGTGCCCCGCGATCTTGTTGACTGCGAGAAATACGCCAAATGCCAGGTAAGGCATAACAAAGTTCAGGATCTTCTGAGCATTCCTGCTGACACCGAAGGCGCCTGTTGAATTTGTCCACCGGCCGATCATCAGGCTGGCCCAGTATAAAGAGACAAAAGGAGCGATCTGGTCGGTGGGAGTCGCCAGCTTCTCACGCATGAACTCGGGCAGATTACTTGCCGTGGTCACTTCGACGCCTACATATACGAATATGCCCAGCATACCGAGTACCAGCTGAGGGTATTTGAAGGGACTGCTGCGGTGCAGCAATTTATCCGGAGCCACTGCATGATCCGCGCTGACCTCTTCCGTATCTATCTTATTGGGCAGAGAAGAGAACTTAAAGATCAGAGCAATGACAAGAAAAAGAGCGCCCAGGATCAGGTAGGGTGTCTTGACGCTGCTGATGCTGGCTTCTTTGGCCACGCTGGAACCGGCCGTCACCGAACCAAAGATGGCAAAACTGACCAGTAAAGGGCCGATAGTCGTACCGAAGTTGTTGACACCTCCCGCCATGCTTAAGCGTTGCGAGCCGCTTGCCGGGTCACCCATGATAATGGCCAGCGGATTGGCCGCTGTCTGCTGAAGCGAATACCCGAGACCTATGATAAAAAGACCGGAGATCAGTAAGGCAAAGGAAGCTGACATAGCCGCGGGGTAGAAAAGCAAGGCGCCCAACGCCGATATGATCAATCCCAGCGCAATCCCATTCTTATAGCCGATGCGGTTGAGGATGTCACCGCCTGCGAACTTCGAGATGAAATAATAAATGAGTGATCCCACCGTGTAAGCTACATAGAAAGCAAAAGAGATCATTTGAGCCTGCCATTGTTCCAGGTGCAGCTTTTCCTTGAAAACCGGGATGAGAATATCATTACTTGCTGCTACGAAGCCCCAGAAGAAGAAAACGGTTATAAGGATTCCGAACTGCGACCATTTTGTTTTTTGTTGCATATGCAATCTGTAGGTGGTTAATGCTTTAACAAAATAAGGGCTCAAAATACGGCTTTTTCCCGTGAGAAAAATATTTTCATCCTTTGAACATTTTTTAACGCAAATCCTTACTAAATTGAACAGCAATTGATAACGATGGACTTGTAGTCCTTATACGTCCCCGCACCATAATGCCAAATCGATGGAAATAATTCATGTATCTGCAGAGTGTTATCCCGTAGCGAAGGCCGGAGGATTGGGCGACGTAGTAGGAGCACTCCCCAAATACCAGCGGGAAGCCGGGCACGTCGCAAAAGTGGTCATGCCGATGTACCGGACCAAATTCCTCAACGAGAACCAGTTCGAGGTCGTTCATAAAGGCTACACCCATATGGGTTCCTACTGGTTCAACTACACGATCATAAAGGAGGTGACCAATAAGCTGGGTTTTGACCTTTACCTCGTAGACATCTATGGACTGCTGGACCGGGAAAAGATCTATGGTTATGCGGATGATTCAGACCGCTTCATCGCTTTT
The DNA here is from genome assembly GCA_035492595.1 of Puia sp. Classification (GTDB taxonomy): domain Bacteria; phylum Bacteroidota; class Bacteroidia; order Chitinophagales; family Chitinophagaceae; genus Puia. The sequence goes on along the minus strand of DATJJA010000191.1, from coordinate 3,845 downwards.
CAGATAGCCGTTACCGACTGGCTGGCAGTCTGGAGGCATCGTCCCGACGTCGTGCATGTGCATGATCACCACACGGCGCTGATCCCTTTCATGTTCAAATACTGTTACGCCTACCGGCATTTACAATATATCCCTACGGTGCTGACCATCCACAATGGCGAGTACCAGGGATGGCTCGGCTGGGACAGAAGTACCCTTATCCCCGAATGGGATAGCTACAAGACGGGGCTGCTGGACTGGGCGGGCACCATTAATCCGCTGGCGGCGGGTATCCGCAGCGCCTGGCGGGTGACCACAGTAAGCCCTACCTACCTGGAGGAGATGAGATACAGCGCCGCCGGCCTGGAAGCCCTGCTGGAATACGAACGCGGGAAATGCTCGGGTATCCTCAACGGCATCGACCCCGTTGTCTGGGACCCTTCGACAGACTATTATTTCGGGGATCACTATTCGGTGGATACGGTGGAAGAAGGCAAGCAAAAGAACAAGGTCCTGCTCTGCGAACGGTTCAATCTCGATCCGAAGAAGCCCCTGATCACCTTTATTGGCCGGCTGGTTGGGGAAAAAGGTGCCGACCTCCTGCCGCAGGCTATCGAAGATTCCTTCTATTATATAGGAAGAAAGATGAACTTCCTGATCCTCGGCAGCGGCTCTCCCATCGTGGAGGGAAGACTGCAGGGTATCCGGGGGCTCTCCAGGGGGGATTACAACACCTATATCGGTTACGATGAAAAGCTCAGCCACCTGATCTATGCAGGGGCGGATTTTATCCTCATGCCTTCACGGGTAGAGCCCTGCGGGCTGAATCAGCTCTATGCCCTCCGTTATGGTACGGTACCGGTTGTCCGCAATACCGGCGGTCTGCACGATACGGTCATCGACTACGGCGATAAGAACGGGTATGGGATCCGCTTCAATCAGGCTACAATAGGAGATATGACACATGGCATCTTCAGATCGGTGGAATTATACCAGCAGCCGCAAAAGCTCTATGAGATCCGGCAGCGGATGATGAAGCTGGATTTCAGCTGGATGGCCAGCGTGAAGATCTACCTGAAGCTGTATGAGGATATGCGTAAGGAAGCCGGGGCATAATTTTAGGAATAAACAATAAAAAAGAATAGTTCATCCATTAAACGCTTGTATATGTCAAAAGAGATTTTATCTGTGATATTGGGAGGAGGGGCAGGAACCCGTCTCTATCCGCTGACCGCCAGCCGTTCGAAACCAGCCGTACCCATTGCCGGTAAATACCGGCTTGTGGATATCCCCATCTCCAACTGCCTTAATTCGGGGATCTCGCGGATGTTCGTTCTCACGCAGTACAACTCGGCGTCGCTGAACAGGCATATCAAGAACACCTATCATTTCAGCGCGTTCAGTTCCGCCTTTGTAGACATCCTGGCGGCAGAGCAGACCCCTGACAATCCCACCTGGTACCAGGGAACGGCCGATGCAGTAAGGCAGTGTCTGCGGCATATCGGACCTTTTGACAGCGAATACGTTCTGATCCTTTCGGGCGACCAGCTCTACCAGATGGATTTCATGGAAATGCTGGACCATCATAAGAAGATGGGCGCGGATATCTCCATCGCCACCATCCCGGTAAATGACAAGGAAGCCTCAGATTTCGGGATCATGAAAATGGATGAAGGCGGCTTTATCACCTCCTTTACCGAAAAACCCAAGAAAGACATGCTCCCGCCCTGGGTCAGCGACACCGGTCATGCGATGCAGTCGCAGGGCCGCCATTACCTGGCTTCGATGGGTATTTATATCTTCAACCGCCAGCTCCTGAGCGATCTGCTGCAAAATGAATGTGCGGAAGCCACGGATTTTGGTAAGGAAATTATTCCCCAGTCGCTGGAGAAATATAAGGTGGTCAGCTATCAATACGAAGGCTACTGGACCGACATCGGGAATATCCCTTCATTTTTCGAGGCTAACCTGGGCCTGACCAAGGATATCCCCGACTTCAATCTTTTCGACAACGAGAAAGCCATCTATACCCGCGCGCGCATGCTGCCGCCAGCGAAGATCAGCGGCACAACGCTGGAGAAGACGGTCATAGCAGAAGGCTGTATCATCAATGCCTCCCGCATCGAGAACAGCATCATCGGCATCCGCACCCGCATCGGCACAGGCACAACCATCGTCAGCAGCTACCTGATGGGCGTCGACTTCTACGAGACCATCGAAGAGATCGAGCTGGCCCGCACACATGGCCTTCCGACAGTGGGCATCGGCCACCGCTGTTATATCCGCAATGCCATTGTCGACAAGAATTGCCGGATAGGGGATGATGTGCGCATCAATGGCGGACATCACCTCGAGAATTCGGATCATTCGCTGTATACGGTGAAAGAAGGTGTGGTAGTGATCAAGAAAGGAGCGGTATTGCCCAATGGGTTTGTTATCTAGTGATAACAGCCGGGACGTAATGACAACAGCCGGCTCCGCGCCCTTGTCCTGTTATAACCCAAATTGATTGCTATGGCCACTGCAGTATCCCCTGGAACTTCCCGGTACGGGCTGGACCCCAAACCTCGGCTGTCGCTGGGACAGATCATTACCATGAGCTTCGGCTTCATGGGGATACAGTTCGGCTTTGCGCTGCAAAATGCAAACACAAGCCGCATTCTCCGCTCGTTCGGAGCAGATGTCGAACAATTGCCTTTATTCTGGATCGTCGCACCGCTGGTCGGCATGATCGTTCAGCCGATCATCGGTCATTACAGCGATCGTACCTGGAACAGGCTGGGCAGACGAAAGCCTTATTTCCTGACCGGCGCGCTGCTGTCCTCCTTCGCCCTGGTCCTTCTTCCCAATTCCGGCGGGCTTGCAGGTGTGATCCCTGCATTATGGATAGGAGCGGGTTTTGTAATGGTGATGGATGCGTCCTTCAATGTCGCGATGGAACCCTTTCGGGCCCTTGTTGCCGACAATCTTCCCGATCGGCAGCGGACCCTGGGTTTCTCTGTGCAAACCGTTCTTATCGGCCTTGGGGCGGTAGGCGGTTCAGCCCTGCCTTCCTGGCTGGCGAGCTGGGGAGTGAGCAAGGTTCCCGGCGCAGATGGCCTCCCCGATAATATCAAATACGCCTTTTATATTGGGGCTGCCGTATTTGTCATCGCCATCCTGGTGACCGTATTTTTTTCAAAGGAATATTCCCCCATCGAATATGCCCGTTATCATGGTCAGCCCGAACCGACCGAAGGGAAAAGTGGTTTGGGCGAAATAGTAAAAGACTTTGTACGCATGCCGCGAACGATGAAGCAGCTGGGGCTGGTGCAGTTCTTCAGCTGGTTTGCTCTCTTCAGCATGTGGGTATTCACAACCGACGCTGTGGCTACGCATGTCTATGGTCTGAAGGGCGACTATACCAAGACGGTAGCGTACAATGAAGCTGGCAATGCTGTTGGCAGTGCGTTTGGCGTTTACAATTTCGTGGCGATGATCTATGCCATGCTCATACCCGCCATCGCGGGCAGGATCGGCCGCAAGACTACACACGCACTGAACCTGATGGCCGGAGGATTAGGGCTGATATCCATCTACTTTATTGACGATCCTTCTTATCTCAACTATGCCATGATCGGTATAGGACTTGCCTGGGCCAGTATCCTGGCAATGCCCTATGTCATTCTCAGCGGCTGTCTGCCGGCGGGGAAGATGGGCATCTATATGGGTATCTTCAATTTCTTTATCACATTGCCGCAGATCATCAATGGTCTGCTGGGCGGGTGGATCGTCAAACATATTTACGGCGGACAACCCATTTATTCGATCGTCCTTGCCGGTTTCAGCCTGATAGCGGCGGCCATATCCGTCCTCTTCGTTTATGA
>DATJJA010000190.1:0-40222 GCA_035492595.1 Puia sp. | reverse complement strand
AATGTCGGATTTTTGATCGACCGTAGAGTAACGCTCACCTATTACCCCGATGGGAATGTAAAACTAATTACCGATCAGCGCCCTGCCCAGGACAACTCGCCGGAGTCTACTACTACCGATCTGTTCGAGCAATACGATAACAAGATCAACGTTGACGATTTTAGTCTTATTCATGATACCTACCACGACCACCTCTTTCTTTTGCAGAGCTTCCGCTTACAACGAAACAATCCCGGCAAAGAAACCTTTTCAGCAGGGGCCGGCTTTACCGCCTATACGGCCAATTATACCTATACATACAAGAGCGACAAAACTCCTTTATCAAAAATAGGTGACCTATTATTTACCGACGGGTCTCAGACAGGACAAAGATTCCAGACCCACTCTTTCTATACTTATTATTGATTCTCTACACATGGTGCCTGAATGGTCGCAGAAATGCGACCTTTTTTTGTGTAATCTTCGGCCGGCCGGCATCCTTCCGTTAAAACTCCAATATGAAATCTGCTTTCCTGCTCTTAGCCTGCCTGGGCGCTGCCCTTCTTACCTATGCCCAGGTCTGCAGATCCGCTGTTGATCAAAATCGCGTAACAATCACTGCATCAAACAACAATCTGTCTATTTCATCCCAGGGCCATACGGCTATCGTTCGTAGCAACGAAGCCCTGGACAGCTGCCTGCAAAAGATCCTCCCGGGTCTGGATCACCCTTCCATCTTGCTGGAGACTCCGAACGACATGGATCCGGAAAGATCCCGCACCATCGCCGTCATTTTGGAAAAGTTCCACTGCCCCGTCATGCGCTTTCGGAAGTTTGAACCCGTAAATGCTCGCCCCAATCCACCCGGTTTAACAAATCCCTAAGAATTTTCACGCCCCCAACCCCGCTAAATTTTAGATACTTTCTATAATTTGGCCGCGCTATTCCTTCAAAAACACCTCTGATCGTAATTCATTCCAAACCTGGAATAATTATTCATACCTAAACGCCATCTTATGAGCTTTATTGATAAGTCAGCCGAAGAACTAAAAAAGTTCGGAGAAAAGAAAAGTAAAGAATATGCAACCGCAGCTCCGTTTCCCAATATAAGTTTTGACAATTTCTTCATCCCCGAAAAACTAAAAGAGGTCCTGGAAGAATTCCCCGATCTCTCTAAAAAGCCCGATATTAAATTCAACGACGACAATCAGATCAAACGCGCCTCCAGGGGAGAAGGACGCTTCGGAGAAAAGACAAAACACTTCATGCATTACATGAATTCCGAGCCCTTCCTCGAATTCCTGTCCGCCCTAACAGGCATCGAGAACCTTATTCCGGACCCCAGCTTTGAAGGAGGCGGTTGCCACCAGATCTTTCCGGGCGGAAAACTGGCGATCCACGCAGACTTCAACAAACATCCCAAAACCAAACTGGACAGAAGACTCAATGTCCTGGTCTACATGAACGAAGATTGGGACGAGTCTTACGGCGGACATTTCGAACTCTGGGATATCGAAATGAAAGGTGCCGTCAAACGCATCCTGCCCCTCTTCAACCGCATGGCCATTTTTTCGACCACCAGCACATCATATCACGGACACCCCGATGTCCTGACCTGCCCCCCCGACAGGACCCGCAAATCGCTCGCGCTTTATTATTATACCAACGGAAGACCGGAAGAGGAGGTCAACGACGCTCATCTGACGCTTTTCAGGGAAAGACCCCAGGACATCGGCAGGCCCAAATATAAAAAGCCCTCAAAGCTGAAAAAGGTCGCAAGCGCCCTGACGCCGTCCTTCTTAAAGAAAAAATAACACCGGTCATTTCTATAACCGATACCCGACACTCCCCATATTCCCTTTTCCAGGATGCCGTACCGGTTCACCAAACCCCCGCCGCAACCGGCCGCCCAAAACGGCACGGCCCGTCGCAGCCATACCCTATTTGCTCCTCCGTATATAAATACCCCCCGTCATGGTCTTCATCATCATCTCAGGCCCACCCCCATTTATCTTCCCATAGATCCACGAATCCACATTGAGCCTGTACATATGATTCTCTTCCGTCTTTTTTACCTGCGGTTGCGACTTGTCGACCGCGATCTCATAGTCGGTAAACACTCCGCCCTGGTCCGTTTTGAGCTTTACGTTGGCTTTAAAGTCCGCAGGAAAAGTCACGTCGACATTTCCATTGAGCGTGGAAAAGGCCATCGGCGCCTTCGCATCTACACTCTTGAACGTGACGACAACAGGCCCATTGACCGTATTGGCAATGACAGAGCCGGATACATCTTTGACAGTGATCGACCCGTTCACATTGTTCAACTCCAGCTCGCCGCCGACATTGCTGACCGTAATGTTTCCGTTATTGACGGTATTGAGTTTAAGAGACATCAGGTTGGAAGGAACCTTTAGCGAGATGCCTGATAGTTTTGACAACCCACCATTCACCGTCACCGTGTTGTCGTTTTCCTGCGCGCTGACTTCCAGACCAGACCCGCCCCCAATCCGATGCATGCCGCCAGAGGTTTCCCCATCTTCTCTGTGCTTGTGCGTAGAATCCCCAAAAACATCGATCACGATATCCTTTCCCTCATAACCTGTCACCTTTATCGACCCATTCAATGTATGCACCGTCACCTTATACGGTTTCCCTGGCTCACTCAACGGAACAACCAGCTGCTCCTTCACTCCTGTCTGAGCCGCCAGCCGGACAGTGAGCAAAAAGGAAACAACGACCAACGATAAGACTTTCAACCGGACAATTCTTTTTGTTTTCATATACTAATATTTTATGATTGCTTTTTTACGTAGATATTTCCATTCATTGTTTCAAATTTCAGCACAGTACCCCCATTGCCAAATTTTATCCGCCGCGCCACATCCAGCCGATACATCGTCCCCTTGCCGGCGTTCTCTACATTTTTGACCACAAACAAAGGCAATGGTTCTGTATTCTCAAAGTCGGTGTAAAACGCTCCGTTCATGCTCTTGAACTGGATGTTGGCGGATAAGGCCGCAGGGTAGGTGACTTCCAGCGTTCCATTCAGCGTATAGTAAGAGGAAGAGTCCGTTGGTACACTGAGGTAGTTGACGGTGACTCCGCCATTGATCGTCCTGGCTTCAGTAGCGCCTTTCGCATTTTTTATCGTTATCCCCCCATTTACATTGTGCGCCTTCAGAGAGCCGTTGACGTCCTGTATCGAAAGCGACCCATTGTTCACCGTCCGGATATCAAGACTCATATCATACGGAACTTTGACTGTGAACTGAAGCTGGCAGCGGTATTCGATACGCCGTTCATTATTGTACCGCTGCCGGTCCGAATGAGGACGCGTATCATAAGGTTCCGCAATATACACGATGATGCTGTCGCTTTTCTGCTCGAATTCGAGCTTGAATTCTTTCTTGCCCGTCTCCACCAGCTCCGTAGTTTTTGCCGAGATGACCTTGTCGATCTCCAGCACAACTTTATCACCCGCATAGCCCTCTACATTGATAGATCCTTCAAGATCATAGATGGCCAGTACCGTGCCGGTTGCCTTCAGAACCGGAAACTCCTTTTTAATGTGCTCTTTGAATTCCTGGGCATTGGCGGCAGGCCGGATAGCGCAAAGCATCCCCAGTCCCACAAAAAGGGGAATAAATTTTCTTTTCATATTTTGGTTGGTTTTAGATCAATCGTGTAAGTGTCTGCCGGATCTTCATCCGGACCATCTCATTGAGGTCCTTTTGATGTAATAATTCTTTTAGGGACGGCACCGCTTTCTTCTCCTGTAACTTTAGCATCGCATCCGCCAGCGCTGCCTGCACCAATGGCGAGTCCTGCTGAAGTATCGACTGGACAAGCCCCTCCCGCACCGCCGGATCATCGGCATAATGCGTCAGCGCCTCCAGGGTCATCAGCCGCACATTACTGTTCGGATCATTATTAAGTGTGCTAAGCAGCGCATTGATCACATTCCTGTTGACCTTGCTGATCTCATTGGTATAGCTGACACCCCGGATACGTTCGGACGCCGAAGGGTTTTCCAGCAAAGCCAGCAGAACCATCTCCCGCATCTCGTGGACCTGTTCGGACAAGACCTGTAATTGCCGCTTATCCGAGCCTGCCGCCGACGCCTGGCTTCCATCCTCCACAGCCGGAGCGGCCGACACCCGGCCACCATCCGCCGATGCCAGTCCACCCCCCGCCGACACCGGACCGCCCGCCGGCGGCGCCGAGCCGCCAGCCCCCGAGGGCGCCAGTCCACTCCCCGCCGCCGGAGCCGAAACCACAGCGCCCGACCCTGCCGCACCAGCGCCAGCTCCCCGGTTCAACAAATACCCAACTCCCACACCTACCACAACCAGCACAACACTATACGCCCACGTAAATCCCGGCCGGATCGCAAACAGCTGACGCAGATAGAACAATATCCCCGGCACACGCGACATCTCCTCCTGCTTATAAGTATCCAGCATCGCATCAAATCGCACCTGCATCTTGTCCGTCGGCTGCGGCACAGGAACAGCCCCCATCGATACCCAAAGCTGGCGATTGGCTTCCACCTGCTGCCGGCACTCCGCACAACCCGCCAGATGCACTTCCATTTCCGCACGCCCGGCTTCCGTCAGCTGGTCCTCCATCCAGCCAGCCAGCAACTCTTTTCCTTTTTCGCAGTTCATGCTATTCTGTTTTTGTCTCCGATTGCAAATACATTGTCTTTAGCTGATTTATCGCCCGGTGGATCCTAACCTTCACCGCCGCTACGCTGAGGTCCAGCACTTCCGCGATCTCAGCATATTTCAGGTCCTGGTACCGGCTAAGGATCAGCACCTCCCGGCTTTCAGGGCTCAAACTGGCGATCCGCTTCTGCAACATCTCCAGTTCCATCTTCTTCTCCAGCCGCTCATCCACCAGCACCTCATCGATCACTCTGTCTTCCCACTCCGTCACCGAACGGGAAACTCCCGCCTTTTTCCAATGATCCTTTAAAACATTCCGCGCCAGATGATACATCCAGGTCCTGAATTCCCCATTGCCGGTGAACGTGTGACGCGATCGCAGCATCCGGTAAAAAATATTCTGCACCATGTCCTCGCTCACCTCCCGCTGACTGGTCATGTGGTAAAGAAAGCCATAGAGCGGCCGATGGTATCGCTGAAACAGCAAGGCCATCTTATCCAGGTCCCCGGACTTTACTTTTAGCATGATTGCGTTATCAGTCAATGAGTTCAAGCAGGCAGATATTCTTATTTGTTGATGGAAACTTCCACCAGGTAAAAAGGTTACCGAAAAGGTAGCATTTATTTTTTTCCGGCAATATTGCTACCTTCCCAGGAAATAATGAATCGACATGATCACTTCGACTTTAGCCCAATTGCACTGGTACAAGACCATCAGCCCGAATTTTGAAAAAGCCATCCAATACAGCCTCTCCGCAGACTTCGTTACCATGGAACCCGGGAAGTATCAGATAGACGGCGAGGACATTTTTGCCATCGTCAACGAATATACCACCAAACCGCTTTCCGAATGTGACCCCGAAAGTCACCAGGATTATGCCGACATCCAGATCATCATCTCCGGTACCGAACGATTCGGATATACTCCCCTTACCGATCAGTCCGCAACGACTCCCTATAACCCCGAAAAAGATTTCGCCCTCTATGATATACCCGAAGAAGCGATGAATTATATTACCCTGCCCGCCGGTCAGTTCATTATCTTCTTCCCTTCCGATATTCACCAGCCGGAAATATTTCTGCATCAGCCTGCCCTTGTAAAGAAGGTCGTAATAAAAGTGGGCCTCTAAAAGGCCAGCGCCGCCACACCATGACCGATACAGAAAAGATAACATTCAAGAACGCATTGAAACGCTGGGCCCTGGATCATATCGGACAGCGCATCACCACCTCAAGACAGGTCATCGACCAGGCCCGGGAATCCGCGAACGGCGAAGAAAAATCCTCCGCCGGTGACAAATACGAAACCGGCCGGGCAATGGGCCACCTGCAGCAGGAGATGCACACACGCCAACTGACAGAGTATGTAAAAGAGCTCGCCATCCTCCATTCCGTCAACACCGGTCAGCTCTGTCCCGAAGGTAGGGTAGGAGCCTTCTTACAGGGCGAAGACATCGCATTCTTCATAGCCGCCGGTCTTGGCAAACACGTAATTGAAGGCAAAACGATCCTCTTCCTTTCCCCTCAGGCCCCGCTTGCTAAATTCCTGCAAAACAAAAAGCCGGGAGACCACATTACATTTAATAATATTAATACCACTATACAAATGGTGTTTTAATCAATAAAAGCTACCTTAACATATCTCCATCAATTTAAAATGCTGCAACTAACAACTATGCGAAATATCCTGCCTTCCCTGCTAATGATCTGCTCTGCCATCACCGGCTTTTCTCAGACTCCCGAGCCCCCTGCGCTGATCCCTGCGCCGGTAAGCCAGCAGTCCGCACCCGGTGTCTTCGTTTTGCCAAAGGCCATCGTCATAGAAGCCAAAAACCAATCGGCGCAGAGTCAGCCCATCAGTGACCTGAAAAGCCATCTCACGATTCCCACCGGCTACACCGCAACCGTAAGCTCATCCAGTCCAACGGCTGCCATTCGCCTGGTCCTCAACACAACGCCCGAGACTACCCTCGGCGCAGAAGGTTACACACTTTCCGTGACCCCAAAAATGATCCTGATAAAGGCCAACCAGCCCGCAGGCCTTTACTACGGTGTCCAGACCCTGCTGCAATTGCTGCCCAAAGAGATCGAAAGCCATGAATTAGTAAAAAAAGCCAGCTGGCAGATCCCCTGCACGACCATCACAGACTATCCCCGCTTCGGCTGGCGCGGACTGATGCTCGACGTCTCCCGCCACTTCTTTACAAAACAACAGGTAAAAGATTTTATCGACGAGATGGCAAAATACAAGTTCAATCTGCTTCATATGCATCTCACCGATGACGAAGGCTGGCGCGTCGAGATAAAAAGCCTGCCCCGTCTTACACAGGTAGGCGCCTGGAGCGCGAAAAGAGTCGGCACATTCGGCACCTTTCCAGCCCCGGAGCCTGACGAGCCCCGCGATTACGGTGGGTTCTATACACAGGACGATATCCGCGAGCTGGTAAAATATGCCAAAGATCGCTTCATCGATATCCTTCCCGAAATAGACGTCCCCGGTCATAGCCTTTCCGCCATCGTCGCCTATCCCGAACTATCCTGTACCGACGGCGCCGATCAGTACAAGGTCCGCTCCGGCGAAAAGATCATGGAATGGCCTAAGGACGGCCACTTCTATGCCCTCATCGACAATACCCTTTGCCCCGCCAATGAAAAGATCTACCCCTTCCTGGACAAGGTCTTTACAGAGCTGGCCCAGCTCTTCCCCTTCGGTTATATCCACGTGGGCGGCGACGAGTGCGCCAAGAACTTCTGGGCAAAAAGCGACGCCGTCAAACAGCTGATGCAAAAAGAAGGCTTGAAGGATCAACTCGAAGTACAGAGCTATTTTGAGAAACGCGTCGAAAAGATCGTGGAATCAAAAGGCAAAAAGGTCATCGGCTGGGATGAGATCCTCGAAGGCGGACTGGCCCCTAATGCAGCCGTCATGAGCTGGCGCGGCACAAAAGGCGGGATAGAAGCAGCAAAGATGGGTCATAAGGTCGTCATGAGCCCCACCACATTTTTCTACCTGGATTATATGCAGGGCGACGCAGCTATCGAACCCCCGGTCTATGCCACCCTTCGTCTGAACAAAACATATTCCTATGAACCCGTACCCGACAGCGTCGATCCCAGCCTCATCATCGGCGGTCAGGCCAACCTCTGGACCGAACAGGTATACAACACCCGGCACATGCAATACATGGTATGGCCGCGGAGCATGGCCGTTGCCGAGTGCCTCTGGACCCCAAAAGAAAAGAAAGACTGGAACAGCTTCGCCAAAAGAGTAGAGGCGACCTTCAACAGGATGGATGTCGAACAGGTAAAATATTCCCGTGCGATATTTGACGCCATAATCACTCCCAAAAAAGATCTCTCCGCCAACGACTCCATCATCGTAGATCTCGGCACAGAAGTGCAGGGCCTTGATATTTATTATAGCTTTGACAATTCTAATCCCGATAGTTTCTATCCGAAATACACTGGCTCTCTTGCTATCCCCAAAGATGCATCCTGGCTGAAAGTGATTACCTACCGGGATGGAAAGCCCATCGGCCGGCAGATCAACGTGACCATCGCAGATCTTCAAAGGCGCGTAGGTCTTCCAGGAAAGAACATAGCAGCAGCAGACTAAAACAATGAAGGACGTCCTCGGTACAGCAATAAGCGATTTTCATAATAAGACATCCACCGGTAAGCTTTGGGTTCATAACAAATACGGCCCCAAAGAGGAAATGCCGGTGGATGTCTATTTCCGGGATATGAAAAAGATGCCCGAGCTCGAATGGGTCGCCTTACATCAGTGTCGCGGCAGGATCCTCGACATCGGCGCCGGAGCGGGCAGTCACGCGCTGGCCCTCCAGGAAATGAAACTCGATATTACCGCCCTCGAGATCTCACCTTTATCCGCAGCCGTCATGCAGGCAAGAGGCGTCAAAAACGTAATAAACGAAGATTTCTTTCACCTCGACACCGAAACGCGCTACCATACCCTGCTGCTTTTAATGAACGGTATCGGCCTCTCGGGTACCCTCAGTGGATTACGCGTCTTCCTTGCCAAAGCCCGCACCCTGCTTCAGCCCGGTGGACAGCTGATCTTCGATTCTTCTGACATCTCTTATCTCTACGACGGCAAGCCCCCTAAGTCGGCTGAGTATTATGGTGAGATCCTTTATCAGTACGCATACCGGCGCCAGCGCTCTGAGTGGTTCAAATGGCTGTTCATCGACCGCAAAACCCTGACGAAGATCGCCGCCGAAGAAGGCTGGAAGACCGAGCTTATTTTTGAAGATCCCAACGATCAATTCCTGGTCCGATGCAGACCGCACTGAATTCAGGTGAATTCCCTACCTTAGAAACAAATTTTCACAGACCATTGAATCTGACCGAAGAGCAAATTCTGACCTTAGCCCCGGATGAGTCTTCAAAAAAATCCGGAAAAGACCTCGCCAACGCCGCAAAATGGGTGACAAAAGCGCTTAGCGACCGCGCCTTATGGGGAGAATGCCAGGGCAGCGGCAGCAAACCCTATCAGACACAGGTCGACCTGACCAACCTTGCCTTCAAATGCTCCTGCCCCAGCCGGAAATTTCCCTGTAAACACGGCCTTGGCTTGTTATTACTAAACGCCCGTCAACCCACCCTTTTTGAGAAAGGCGACGAACCGGCGTGGGTAACTGAATGGCTGAACAAACGGGTAGAAAAAGAAGAGAAAAAGAAAGAACCCGAAAAACCCGTAGACGAAGCCGCACAGGCCCGACGCCAGCAGGCCCGTCAGCAAAAAGTCGAAGACGGGACGACAGAGCTCCTGCTCTGGGTAAAAGACATCATCCGCGGTGGCATCCTTCAGGCTCCCGATAAAACACCTGCTTTTTGGGAGAACATGGCCCGCCGCATGGTCGACGCACAGGCGCCCGGACTCGCAGGAATGGTGCGCGCACTCGGTAATACCAGCTTCTTCCAGGAAGGGTGGCAAACCCTTTTTCTCGATCAGCTGCTTCGCATCTACCTGATACTCTCCGGCTTTCAAAACACAGACCAGCTGGACCCCGCACTACATGACGACATCTCCGGTCTCATCGGCTTTACCGTTAGCCAGGATGAATTAAAGGAAAAGCCCGGTGTCGTAGACAACTGGCTGGTTCTCGGAAAACGATCCAGCGAAGACCAGGGCCTTACTGTCGAACGCTACTGGCTGTCCGGCGCCACAACAGGTGTTTCCGCCCTGATCTTACAATTTCTTGTCCGGGGACGGGATGCCCAGCTGGCGCTTACCCCCGGCTTGACCGTGAAGGCAGAGCTGGTATTTTATCCGTCTGCCGCTCCGTTACGGGCCCTGATCAAAAGACAAATAGCCACAGAACGATCGGATTCCTTTAAAAGCTTTGGCGGCTGGGACGACGTATTTGCTTCAGGAACCGATACCTGCAGCGCTCTTCCCGTCTTCTTTGACCGCCCCTACATCGTCGAACAACTGTTACCGGTATGGCATCAGCAGCAATGGTGGCTACAGGACAGACAACAACATCTCATGCCGCTAAAAGAGAATTCCGCCGCTCTCTGGAAAATATTATCGCTCAGCGGCGGCGAACGGTTAAACATGGCCGTTATCGGAAAAGAATACCTGTTTGAACCCATCGGCGTTTGGTTCAACAACGAATATAAAACAGTCTAAGGCATCCCAATGAAATTTTGGAACGAGATCTTACATTCCGCGCTGTTAGGTTCCGACAAACGAACGGTTGACCCGGCAACGCTGCCCCCCGATCTGGCCCCGCTGGCCGAACAGATCGCCGCCGAAACACCGGACAAGGAAGATCGTTTCCTCCGCCTGGCGGCTATCACTTTCAACTACCGGCAGGCAGGTCTCCTTCCCCTTTCACAGGAAGGACTTACGCTGACGCCGGCAGAAAAAGAAGAAAAACCATACTGCTCTGCACAGGCCACATTAGTACTCGGCGATGTCTTACAGGAGAACAATGCCTGGCTAACCCATGCCTGGCTGAGACTTTGTTGCAAGAATGGACAGATCGTACCCCCGGATATCCTGCCTGCATTGCTCCAGGCCGGCGCCACCGTTAAAACCCTCCGCGCAGAGATCATCACCTGCGGCGGGAAAAGAGCAAAATGGCTCGGCAGATTGAACCCCGACTGGGCCTTTATTGCCGGTACCGGCGAGACAAAGGAAGAGTTATGGCAGACCGGTAGCCTTGACCAGCGCAAGACAATTCTTTATCAGCTGCGGCTCGAAGATCCCGATATGGCGCGGGAATGGCTGCAGCAATCCTGGTCCACCGAAGATGCTGCGACAAAACTGGAACTGCTCATAATGTTATCCGCTGGTCACACCGATAAAGACCTCCCTTTTTTGGAAAGCCTCCTGGTGGACAAAAGCAAAAAAGTAAAAGAACAGGCTTTGATCATCCTGAAAAAAATGCCTTCATCTCAAATTGTCGCATTATACCAGGCTACCCTGCGACAATCCCTGACGATAAAAAAAGAACGAGCTTTACTCGGGCTGAGCAAAAAGAAAAGCCTTCAGACCCACGTGCCCGAAGTCATCGACAAAACTGTTTTTGATTCGGGGATCCAGCAACTCAGCAATAAAAAAGAATTTACTGACGAAGAGTTCCTGCTCTACCAGTTAATTCAAGATGTTCCCCTTTCGTTCCTGGAAAAAGAAATGGAGTTAACCACTGAAGAGCTTATCCGCCTGTTCCAGGACGACCCGCTCGGTATCAAACTTTTCCCGGCCCTCATCCGGTCCGTACTCAATTTTAACGATCCGGTCCGGGCTCTCTTGATGACACAGCACTCCGACGTCTTTTACCTGGATCTCATCCCTCTTCTGCCTCCGGCACAACAGGACCTTTACAGTATTAAATTTTTCGAGCAGGAACCCGACAAAATTATCCGGTACGCCATGCGGCGTAAAGAGGAGTGGAGTGTTGACCTTACCCGTCTCTTTTTCGCACATGCCGAAAAAAAACCCTATCAGTATACCCGGAATTTCTTCAATCAGATGATCGACAGTATACCTCTGGCCTCGATAGATCTAAACCCGCCCGAACCACTCGTTAGATTGTTGCAATTAAAAAAACAAACCATCAACGCCTTTAAATAATCTTTCTATGTCAATCCTCCGCCAACACGCCGAACAACTCTTTGCCCAGGAACTGGAAGAACTGCAGAAGCGGGATACCGGCAAACGCCCGCCCGGCTGGAAAATGTCGCCCCAGGCAGTCGTAGACTATCTCATCGGCGCTAAGCTAAACAACAGCTTTGAGGTAACGCCAAAGTATATCGGCAGCCGGCGTTTGATGGAAATAGCCGTGGCCACCCTCACGACCGACAGGGCTCTCTTATTGTATGGTCTTCCTGGTACGGCAAAAAGCTGGGTCAGCGAGCACCTGGCCGCCGCCGTTAGCGGGGACTCCACAATGATCATCCAGGGTACGGCAGGTACCAGTGAGGAGTCGGTCCGCTATGGATGGAACTACGCCCGGCTGCTGGCCGAAGGGCCTACAGAAGCAGCGCTGGTTTCCACCCCGGTGATGCGCGCAATGAAAGAAGGAAAGATAGCCCGCATAGAAGAGCTGACCAGGATAGGCGCCGACGTACAGGATACCCTGATCACCATCCTCTCCGAAAAAACACTGCCCGTTCCCGAACTGAATACGGAAGTACAGGCCGTAAAAGGATTTAATATCATCGCCACGGCCAACAACCGTGACAAGGGCGTCAATGAGCTGAGCAGCGCTCTGAAACGACGTTTCAATACGGTGATACTGCCCGTTCCCGATACCATCGAAGAAGAAATGGACATCGTACAACGCCGGGTGGCCAGCTTCGAAAAGGTAATGGAACTTCCCGCCGAACTGCCGGCCCTCAGTGAGATCAGACGGATCGTAACCATCTTCAGGGAACTGCGCAGCGGTCTGACCCTGGATGGGAAAACAAAACTGAAAAGCCCCGGTGGCACCCTCAGTACAGCAGAAGCTATTTCCGTGGTCAATAATGGTATGGCGATGGCCGGTTATTTTGGTGACGGTCAGCTAAAAGCAGCAGACATTGCCGCCGGCATCCTCGGCGCCGTAGTAAAAGACCCGATCCAGGACTCCATCGTATGGAAGGAATACCTCGAAACAGTAGTAAAAACAAGAGACGAATGGAAAGACCTGTACAGGGCTTGCCGCGACCTGTAAACCTTTTTCAATAATGGCAATACATTTACTAGGCATACGGCATCATGGACCGGGTTCCGCCCGCAACGTCCGGACCTTTCTGGAGTCCGTAAAGCCCGATATAGTCTTGGTTGAGGGCCCGCCCGAAGCAGATGACCTCCTGAAATGGGTAGGGCATGCCGGACTACGACCACCAGTGGCAATGCTTTGTTATCAGCCCGAGAACCCGCAGCATTCTGTGTTTTATCCCTTTGCAGAGTTCTCCCCGGAATGGCAGGCTATCCTCTATGCCCAAACGCAGCATATCCCGGTTCGGTTTATGGACCTGCCGATCTCAAATCAGTTCGGCCTGGAAAAGGAGGCCGCCGCCCCGCCAGCCCCGCCTAACCCATCCGACCCCTCTACCTCACAAGACGCCCTCAACCCCTCCAATCCACCTACACCGCCGGATACAGAAACGCCTCCTCCTGTCGGGGAAGGCAGCCCCATGTCCTGGCTGGCAAAAGCCGCAGGCTTTCAGAACGAAGAAAAATGGTGGGAACATATGTTCGAGAACCGTGCCGGTGAAGACCCCGTCTTCGATGCGGTACAGGAAGCGATGCAAGCCCTTCGGGAACATTTCCCCGACCGGGATGACAGGAGAGAGAAATGCCGCGAAGCCTTTATGCGCCAATCTCTCCGTACAGCAGAAAAAGAAATGTTCGGCAACATCGCCGTGATCTGCGGCGCCTGGCATGTTCCCGCCCTTACCGATCTGTCCGGCCGTAAAGAAGACAGCGAGCTGCTAAAAGGATTGCCAAAAATAAAAACAGAGTGTACCTGGATACCCTGGACCTATCAGCGGCTCAGCTATACCAGCGGATATGGCGCCGGCATCTTTTCGCCGGGCTGGTACGAGCATATCTGGAACTATCCAAAGGACGATGGCACAAGATGGCTGAGCACCGTCGCCGCACTCTTTCGCGCGAGTCAAATGGATGTTTCCTCAGCCCACGTAATGGAAGCCGTTCGCCTCGCCTCATCGCTTGCCTCCCTGCGCCAGCTTCCACGCCCGAGCCTGGAAGAGTTGAATGAAGCAACCCTCAGCGTGTTCTGTCAGGGAGAAGATATTCGCTTGACCCTGATCCGGGAAAAGCTCATCGTCAGCGATCGCATCGGCGAAGTGCCCGCGGAAACACCCAAACCTCCTTTACAGGTCGACATCGAAAAACTGCAGAAACGCCTGCGGCTGCCGCCCACCGCCGACTGGAAAGATTATACACTCGATCTCCGGAAAGACACCGACCTCGAAAGAAGTGTCCTCCTTCATCGCCTGTTGCTGCTCAACATCGGCTGGGGCACCTTTTCCGAATCCTCGGGTAAAGGGACGTTCAAGGAACAATGGCGGCTGCAATGGGACCCGTCTTTCTCCATAGACATCATCGAAAAAGGTAGCTATGGAAATACTGTACAAGAGGCGACTTCATCCTTCGTCATCAAAAAATGCCAGGAAGCAAAGTCCCTCAAAGAAGTGGCTGGCCTGCTCGCCAACACCCTTCCGGCCGAGTTACCCAGAGCCACAGAGGCTCTCATTCGCCAGATCAATGACCTTTCCGCTGCCAGCGGAGACGTGATCCAGTTGATGGAAGTCATCCCCGGGCTGGTCACCGTTAGCCGCTATGGCAATGTGCGCAAGACCGATGCTCAGCAGGTGGTAGGCATCCTGGAGAGTATGATCACCCGTGTCTGTATCAGCCTTCCCGCCGCCAGCACAGCCATTGATGAAGAAGCCGCCACAGAGCTGCTAGCCCTGTTTGCGAAGATGAACGATTCCCTCAACGTCATGCAGGACGAAGCCGCGCTTTCACAATGGCTGACAGCCCTTCAAACCATCGCCGGAATTACAGCCGCCTCCGCGTCAGGCGCCGGCTCATCGACATCAGGCGCCAGCTCATCAGCCGCCCCCCTCATCGCAGGTTATGCAACGCGCCTGCTCGCCGATCATAAGATCCTTCAGGGTGAATCATTGGTAAGAACATTCTTCCTCGCCATGTCCAGAGCCACCGCACCAGTCACTGCCGCCGCATGGGTAGAAGGTTTCCTGAAAGGCAGCGGCTCCTTTTTACTTGTAGACAACAATCTCTGGGATGTCGTATACGGCTGGGTAGGGCAGCTGGAGGCAGATAATTTTACAGAGATCCTGCCCTTATTAAGAAGAAGCTTTGCTCATTTCACCCAACCCGAACGAAAGAAGCTGGGCGAGAAAGTAAAGACAGGCAATAAAGGATCAGATATCCCCGTCTCCGAATCAAACTTCGATCACCAGCGCGCCCGGAAAGGAATACCCGTCGTCCTGCAGCTGCTGGGCCTTCGCACAAACCCCAACAACACATGAGCAATAACGAAGAGCTTCTGCGCAGATGGCGCCTGATCCTCGGCGGTCAGTCCAATGACGGGACCGGTTTTACCCTTCAGACCAGGGACCAGGCCATCGACAAAACACTCGAAGAGCTATATGACAGCAAGAACCGGAAAGGCGATCTCAGCGGTTCTTCGCCTAATGTGTCCCGTTGGCTCGGAGATATCCGGACCTTTTTCCCCTCCTCTGTCGTACAGGTCATGCAGAAGGATGCCCTGCAGCGACTCAACCTCACCCAGCTTTTACTCGAAAAAGAAATGCTGGACAACGTCGAGCCCGACGTCCACCTCGTGGCCACCCTGATGACCCTAAGCCGGGTCATTCCGGACAAGACAAAAGATACCGCCCGGCAGGTCGTAAGAAAAGTTGTCGACGAGCTGCTTCGAAAACTCGCACAACCCACACAACAGGCCATACAGGGAAGCCTCAACCGCAGTGCCCGAAACCGCCGCCCACGGCACAATGAGATCAACTGGCCGCTGACCATTCAAAAGAACCTCAAACATTATCAGCCCGAATATAAGACCATCATCCCCGAAACAAGGATAGGGTATGGCCGCAAAAGAAGTTCGCTCAAAGACGTTGTCCTCTGCCTCGACCAAAGCGGTTCGATGGGCGAATCCGTCGTTTATTCCGGCATCTTTGGTTCCGTCATGGCCAGCATACCCGCCGTCAAAACAAAAATGGTTGTCTTTGACACGGCCGTCGCCGACCTCACCGAAGAGCTTTCCGATCCGGTAGAGCTCCTGTTTGGTGTACAGCTGGGCGGAGGAACAGACATCCATGCCGCCCTCCAATATTGCAGCCAGATCATTACCCGTCCTTCGGATACCGTCCTCGTACTGATAACCGATCTTTTCGAAGGCGGAGATCCACAGGGGCTTCGCAAAAAAGCGGCGGAACTGGTTGCCGCAGGCGTTCAATTCATCGTACTGCTGGCCCTCAGCGACAGCGGAGCCCCCTCCTATGATCACGAGAACGCACAGTTCCTTTCCAATCTCCGCGTACCCGTCTTTGCCTGTACACCCGATAAATTTCCCGACCTGATGGCTACAGCCCTTAGCAAACAAGACATCGATATCTGGGCCGCAAAAGAAGACCTCATTCTAAAAAAATAAAAGCACTCTTCTTGCTGCACGAAATGCTTGCTGCTATCGATTCCATAGCCCTTAACAATCCCTAAAAATGCGTTAAAAAAGTATACCTCAACTGGCACAGTAATTGTCTTTCACATAAGTATTCTTTTACCTAATACCACAATTATGGAAAGGATAAAAAAAATGCGAATGGTGTTCTGTAAATACCTCTTCACTATCGCCAAAGAAAAGAACTACACCATAGAAGAAATCGCGGGCAAAACAAAAAAGACATACACAGAAGTTAAAAAGATCCTCGAAGGCCTGATCTCCCCAACGCTCGACGATCTGCTCCAGATAGCAGACCTGTTGAATATCCACGTGACCCTTAACGTTGAGATCCCCCTGGGACAAAAAAAGATCGCCAGGACCATCTCCCTGTTTACAACACCCGCCAAAGAATAATTATCCCCAATTTTTATTTTTTTTATCCCCACAAACAAATGACATACCTATATTCTGTCGCGAATCAATACTTTTAATCCCCTGACCGGAAAATGGTCCGGTTCAAAAACGAAAGTGTCAGATGGCGATATCGGATATATCCTATTTATTTGAAACCTCTCCCGCAGTGCAGATCATCCGGATGCGGAACGCACACTGGGTAATCCCCTTTCTATTTAAAGCGTTTAAGACTGAGAACATACTTTCACTGCCGGAACAGGTCCTGATCAACGGGCTGGCCGAAGAGCTGCGCAATCATACCGAAGGGACAGAAGACCTCGAAGAAGCCCGCATCGACTTCGGAGAAGACGAAGAAAGCCGCGCCCGTAAATACCTTCTCAACTGGGTACAGAAACGACTCCTCCAGGATTTCCCTGACAGCGATGCCGTCACGCAGTATCAGCTCAGCGCCCACACGGAGAAACTATTCCAGTGGCTGCAAAGCCTCGAGAAACGACAGTTCGTAGGGACCGAAAGCCGCTTCCGCTTCCTTTTCCAGACCCTCCGCGAAATGGTGGAGTATACCGAGGACGATTCGCTGAAACGCCTCGAAGAATTGAAGAACAGGAAAGCCGAGATCGATAAGGAGATCAAACGTATCGAAATGGGCTTCAAACCCGAGATCTATACCAATGCACAGCTTAGGGAAAGACTGGAATGGTTTACCCGCTTAAGCCACGAGCTGCTCAGCGACTTCCGGGAAGTAGAAGACAATTTCAAATTCATCCATCGCCACATCGTAGAACAGCATACAAAGGCGGAGATCAATAAAGGCGCCATCGTTGGTTATGCCTTCGAAGCCTATGACGCGCTGCGCAAGAGCGATCAGGGAAAAAGTTTTTATGCCTTCTGGGATTTCCTCGTCTCGAGAGCAGGTCAGGAAGAATGGCGCCTGCTGACCGACCAGCTGCTGCTGCTGCTGCAGGACCGCAGCATCGAAAGCGACGGCGAGTTCGTACAGACTATCAAGTCCCTCCTCCTGCAGCAGGGCCGGAGTGTATACGAAGCCAATGATAAGATGGCCGAAAAGCTCAGCCGCATCATCACCGAAAAAGAGATAGCCAGGCACCGGCGCCTCCGCCAGCAGATCGGCAGCATCAAAGAGCTCGTATTCCAGTTTATGGACGAGGATACCCCGCCCTGCGGACTCCAGCTCGATATTCCCGCTCCCATTCGCATGAGCATGGAACGCAAGCTAAATCTTTCTGAACGACAGGGCACGGCAATCGTCAAACAACCCGCCAATGCACAGGAAAAGATCGAAGACTTCGAACGCTTCGGCCGCATGCTGGGTGCTAAACACATCGATAAAAAAATACTCTGGCAAAAAGTAGAAACTGTACTACAGCAAAAAGCAACAGCAACTTTGTCAGAAGTCATCGAACATACAGGGCTTGAACATGGAGTTGCTGAAGTCGTGAGTTATTTTAGTTTCCTCCGGGAAAAAGCAGCAAGGGTACAAGCGATGCAGGAGATTACTGAGCTAATCCCATTAAACACGGAAAAGACCCAATTCATAGAAGTTCCATATCTTTTATTCAGTCGCTAATAAAGTTAGAAAATTTCAAATGAGCACAGATAAACCAAATATATTACCTTATACTTCTATATTTATCAAATTGCTAAAAGGACCTGTGGAGTATCTTGAAAAAACAGCCTGGGAACAACTATTACAATACCAGACCGAATTAACCCGGTTTCTTCAGCAACTCGGGCTCATCCTTGTCCTGGAAAAGGATGACGGCTATGCTTATCTGGAGCAAAGCCGATTGGATGAAGAAGATAATGTTGTCGGCTGGGTTCGACGAATACAGCTGGGTTATGAAGAAAGCATCCTCCTTGTTCTTTTGCGGGATATGATGGCCGAATTCGAGGTAGGGGAGATCAGTTCTCGCGAATTGATCAAAAAGAGACGGGAAATTAAAGAATATGCCGAATTGTTCTTTAAAGAAAATCCAAGCCGGGTAAAGTTCATCCGGGACCTGGATAGGTTGATTGATCGGGTAGAAGAAATTGATTTTATAGAAAAGGTAGAAAACAACGATATTCCGGACGAGCAGAAATTCCGGATTAAAAAGATCATCAAGGCCCGGGTCGACAACGAGCTATTGGAAAACTTCAAACAACAACTTATTGAACATGCAGCTGGGCGTATTTAGTACTGATGAAAGCAAATCCGGTTTTCGCCTCCAGTACATGGAACTTTATAACTGGGGGACCTTTGACGAGCACGTCTGGAAGATCAATCCAGGTGGCGAGACCTCCCTGCTAACCGGCGCTAATGGCAGCGGAAAAACCACTTTTGTCGATGCCCTGCTGACCTTGATCGTTCCGGAAAAAAAACACCGGTTTTACAATCAGTCCTCCGGAAGCGAAAAAAAGGGGGATCGGACGGAAGAATCCTATGTGATGGGGGGATATGGAAGCGTACATGCCGAAAACGGGCAGTCCAACAAAACCCTCTATCTGAGGGAAAATAAAGAACAGGCCTACAGCATACTTCTTGCACACTTTTCAAATGAAGCCGATCAATCCGTCACTTTATTCCAGGTTCGCTGGTTCAGTGGGAGTGAGATGAAACGAGTCTTCGCCATATCGCATAAACCCCTGCACATCGAGGATGATTTTAGACCTTTCGATCTCAACGGCGCCTGGCGCCGACGCATCGACCAGCAATTCAACAAAGGCAGCCGCAAACAAGTGGAATGGTTCGATGCGGCAAGCCGTTATGCACAACGGATGGTGGAAGTGCTTGGTATGCAAAGCATGCAGGCGCTCAGCCTTTTCAACCAGACCATGGGTATCAAAGTTCTTGGGGAACTCAACGAGTTTATCCGCACGAATATGCTGGAGCCCCGCAACATGGAGTATGAGTTCCAGGAGTTGAAGAAACACCTATCCACCCTAATCGATGCTCAACGGAATATTGAGAAAGCAGAAGAACAGATCCGTCTATTGCAGCCGTTGCAGAAACACTACCAATCCTTTAAAGAACAAGCCGTTCTGGGCGAACAAGCCAGGAATGAGATCGAGACGGCAAGAATCTGGAGAAACTATAGCAAATATCATTTGCTCGAAGAGTATGTCCGCGATTTGGAAAAAGAAGTACTCTCTTTACAGACCCGGGACGAAGAAATCCGTCAGCAAATCGAACGGCTGCGGGAAGAAGAACGTCAGACCCTCAACCAATTGGAGCAGAACAAGGCAGGTCAGCGCCTGCAACAGTTGGAAAAGGAAAAAGAACAGCTGCTTATCCACGTTAAAGAAGCGGAACTTGCCCTGAATAAATTCATCGACTGGTGCAAGACATTACGCCTGGAAGAAACTACACCCGCCGACGAATCCGGTTATCAGCGAATAAAAAAGGAAGCCGACCGCGCAAATAAGAAGTTGGCGACCGAAATGCGTAATAATGAAGAAGACCTTTTTTCCGCACAGGACAAACACAAGACAGCGACAGATGAAAAGCAAAAGATAGAATCCGAGCTGAATGTATTATTACAAAGCAGAAATAATATACCAGGCCACCTGATCAATCTGCGCCGGAACCTTTGCAATGAATTAAAACTGGAAGAGCAAGAACTTCCTTTTGCCGGAGAACTTATGCAGGTACGAAACGAAGAACTTGACTGGCAGCCGGCAATGGAGAAATTACTCAATCCCCTTGCCCTCCGATTGCTTGTCCCCGATAAACATTATAAAAAGGTAACCCGTTATGTAAATAATACAAATCTGAGGACCCGGCTTGTATACAATCATATAAAGGACGTTGCATTAAAACAACATGCCGAGGACGGAACAGCCTGGAACAAATTGGAGTTTCATCCGGAGCATCCTCTGAGTGGCTGGGTCAGCCAGCAGGTTATCCAGCAATATAATTTTAGCTGCGTCGATAACGAAAAGTCTCTCGAGCGTTATGAAAAGGCGATTACTATTCAGGGCCTGATCAAAAATAGAGACCGTCATGAAAAGGACGATAGACAGGACAGGAACGACCCCAGTCGTTATGTCCTCGGATGGAATAATGAAAAAAAGAAGGAAGCACTCCAGCTGCGGCGAACTCAACTGCTGACGGAGATTGACCAGGCCGATGAGGCCCGGCAAAGAGCCAATCAAAAAACGAACAGACTTCGCGACCAGGTCTTTGCCGCCAAACATATCGCGGAACACCAAGCCTTCAGGACTATAAATGCCGCAGCGCTCCAGCAGGCCATACACCATACCGAAGAACAAATGGCCAAGCTGAAAAAAAGCAGCGATCAGCTCAAAATCCTGACCCAACAGTTGGAAGAGATCCGCGAACAATTGGACCTTCAGGAAAAAGTAAAGGCCGAGGTGATGAAAAAGACCAACCGTGTCGAATATGACCTGGAGACCCGGGCAAAAGAACAACAGGGACTTTCCGATTTTGTCAACATCCTGACGGAAGAACACAAAGATCGGTTAATTCAATTCCAGCAAAAACATGGAGCCATCTTTTCCGAAAATGCCCTTTCACTTGACAATATTGACGCCCACTATTCACAATTGACGGAAACGGCGGAATCGACGGCGAAACTCCATGAAGAATCCGCTGCAAAAGAAGGGCGGGACCTTGACAGGGCGATAAACAAAATAAAGAACCCACCGCTGGAGATCCTCCAGCGATTTACAGATTGGTCGGCCGACACACAACATTTTCCCTCGGAAAGAGAGTACGCAGGCGAATACCAGGAATGGCTGGAAAAACTGGAGTCGGAAAACCTGCCTCGCTATAAAAAGGACTTCGAACGCCTTCTCCACGATACAGCTGTCATCAAAATGGGCGTCCTAAACGAAGAGCTGGAAAGTTGGGAAAGAAAAATAAAGAATAGCATTTCGACGCTCAATCAGTCGCTTAGTGGAATTAATTTCAATCGCCTCCCCGATACCTATATTCAGTTAGGCATACGGCCAGTCATGGATACAGTAATCAAAGAATTCCGGAACAGGCTGTTGAGCGCCCTGCCACAGGCTGCAGACTGGCAGCAAAGCCGTTTCGAGGAGAAAGCTCTACATTTCAAACAAAATGTTCAATCCTTTGTCGACTCTTTAGACGAAAGTGAAGCCTATAGAAACCGGGTTTTGGATGTTCGTAACTGGTTCGAATTCTGGGCCGACGAGAAATTCCGGGAAACACATGAGATCAAAAAAACTTACCGCCAGATGGGCCAGCTTTCCGGAGGTGAAAAAGCCCAGCTTACCTATACTATCCTTTGCAGCGCCATTGCCTATCAATTCGGTATTACCAGGGAGGGCCGGAATTCGAAGAGTCTTCGCTTTATAGCCGTAGACGAAAGCTTCAGCAACCAGGACGAAGAGAAAGCTACCTACCTGATGGAGCTTTGCAAACAATTGCACCTTCAGCTATTAGTTGTAACTCCAAGTGATAAGATTCAGATAGTTGAGGGTTTTATCGCACATGTCCATCTGGTGCAACGCGTGCAAAACAGACATAGCATTCTCTTTAATATGACGAAAAAAGAGCTGAAAGAGAAGAAGGAACTTTTTGTAAATGAATGAGCAAACATACATAGATCAGCTGTTAAAAAAATATCCGGATTTTCTTCGCAGGATCATTACCGGCGAACCTTTTGAAATTATTTCATTACGCGGACTTAAAAAGCCCGAAAAAACAGAGACTTTATGGTTTTTGGTTCCAATATTTCAGAAATATGAAAAATTGGAGGGCCGGGCTGGATGGACCATCGTGTGGAAAAGCTGGAGATCAAAAAAACTATCCCAACAACGCTGGCCTCTTTCCATTAAAGTAACAACGGAAGAAGATCTCTTATCTATTATCGGAAAAAGCAGAGAAACAGCAGAATTCCGGTCTCAGGTACAGCAACTTGTTGCATGGAATAACAGGATCGTCGACTGGTTACAGAATCATGTACCTGCCGTTCTGAAACATAAGGCCGCCTGGAAAGATATCTGCACTGTCATAGACTTTTTCCTTCTGGAAGACGCCACCCCGTATTACATCCGAAATATCCCAATTCCTGTTCATACCAAATTCATAGACCAGCATGCCTCTTTAATTCTTGCTATTCTGAAATCTCTCGATTCTGAAAGATTCCCCGCGGAAGTAAATGATCTGGAGAAAGCTGCTGGCCTGCGCAAAAAACCCCATCTTTATTCCATGCGCTGGTTGGATATTTCACTTGCAGAAAAATATACGGCCAACCTGAATATTCTTGGTCTTCCTTTCACCACATTACAAAAAGCAAAATGGGATATCCCCGAAATATGGCTTGTTGAAAATGAAACAAACCTGTACTTGCTACCCGAAAGAAAAAATGCGCTGGCTGTCTTTGCCAAGGGATATGCCCTGCATAATCTTAAAGCCATTCCTTTCTTTAAAGAAGCCCAAATATATTATTGGGGTGACCTGGATGAGGATGGATATCTCATGCTTGAACAATTTAGATATTTTTACCCGCATGCAATCAGTGTATTGATGGACGAAAAAACGGTTTTATTCCATATAGAGCAAATAAAAACAATCCGTTACCGCTACAAACGGCCTACACTCAACCTACACCCCGAAGAGTTGGCAGGTTATCTCTATCTATTGCAAAAACAAGGTCGCATCGAACAGGAAAAACTTCGTCAGGATTTCGTACAGATATACATTAAGTAATACGCTAATTTCTGGCAAAATAAAGGGACCGCTGTCTTAATTGTTAATGACCACACACTGCGTCCGATTTTTTCTATTTTTAAGGGATGAAGCGGCCAGGGTTCCTGCTATTTTTTTTGATGACCGGAAGTATATTCTTACTTACCGCCCCGGCCGCTTATTCGCAATCCCCGGGAAGCCAGAGCCGTCGCGACGATTCCAGCTTTTCCCTGCTGATCAACAGCGGAATTAGCTTCACCCATGCAAACGATCCGCATATCAACCGCTGGCTCGAAAAATACGGGTACCCGACCGAACCACATGTTCCATCCAGCTTCAACTTCGAATTGGCGGCAATCCCCGCTGCCTCCAGACTTTTATATAGCATCAAATTATCCAGTATCAACTCCGGCAGGAACCTGAGCTCCTTCAACGTCCTCGGTGGCCTCTATACCGCCCTGGTCAAAACAAGATCTTTCCTCTTGTTTGCCGGCGCCGGCGCCGGTTATCACAGCGATATCATCCGGCTCAACGGCAAGCTGCCACCTGATTATCAGCAGCTGGCCACGCTCTACCACTTTCCCTTGGCCCTCCGAAGAACCGGCCTTATCCTGGAGCCCGGGATCAGGGCTTTTTGGTATCCCGTCAGCTTTCATAGCCTCCAGCTGGGCATATATAGTGGTCTTAGCTACGACCTGGACTTCAATTCCCACTGGCGTTTGGGCTACTATACCAATAATCACGGCAAAACCGGCGGTCACTTCAAACAGCTGAACAAACCGGCCGACCAGATGAAGGTTAGCGAACACGGCTTTTGCCTGGGCGCCGGTTTAAGTCTCCGCATCCATCTTCATTAATTTCCCGCCCGGACCCAGGCGCAGTATTTCCCGCAATTTTTTCCCAAAACAGGATTTTTTTTCCTGATGGGAGAACCCATCTCATTTTTTGCCAATATATCTATCTGGTAACAAGCCTTTTAACTATTGGTATTTGATTGGATACCCTTAGCCTGAGGTTAATCCCTCTTTTCCGTCACCCTAAATCTGTTCCGATGAAGAAATTATACACTTTTCTTACAATCGGGTATTCATTCACCCTCCGCAACCTGGCCCTGGTATTTTTTACCAGCCTTTTTGCCCATTCTGCAGCAGCTCAAAGCTGCCCAGCCAACGCATCGATCAGCATCAGCAGCTATCCCAATACTTATTTTCCTGCCAGTCAGTCCAACGTGCCTGCCGGTAGTACATCAATAGTGTTGGGAGCTCCTACATACGGCACCACGCCGATCAGCTCGGGAGATATTTTGCTGATCATTCAGATGCAGGGCGCCCAGATCAAATCCACCAACAATAGTAACTATGGCGCTAATAATGGAACTGGTAGCGGTTATCTAAATAATGGCCAGCTCCTCGCGGGGAATATGGAATACGTGGTAGCTTCCAACAGCGTTTCAATAGCAGGCGGAACACTCAATCTCGCTTCAGGTCTGGTCAATAGTTATAAGAATACACCCTTCGGTACAGATGGTCAGTATACTTACCAGGTAATCCGGGTGCCGGTGTATTATGACGTAAAACTAACTTCAACCATCACAGCTCCCCGCTGGGACGGTTTCACAGGTGGTGTCATCGTTCTCTTCGCCACGGACAAAATTCTGATGAACTCGCAGACTATCGATGCTTCCGGCCTTGGTTTCAGAGGCGGTGGCGGCAGAGCCTTTAACGGAGCGGGTTCAGGATCAAGCAGTGATTATATAACATCGGCCTCTTCCAATGCCAACGGTGGCAAGGGAGAAGGCATCGCCGGTACTCCAAAATACCTGAATCATAACAACTCCTTTCTTGATGTATCCGGGACAGAAGGGTATCCCAACGGTAGCTACGGACAAGGCGCCCCCGCTAATGCCGGCGGCGGCGGCACCGATGGTAACCCGGCCAGCAACAATGATGAGAATACCGGCGGCGGCGGTGGTGCTAATGGCGGTGCCGGCGGCATCGGTGGAAACGCCTGGAGATCTAATATTGCCAGCGGCGGAAGACCCGGAGCTGCCTTCGCACAGGTGTCCGCATCCCGATTGATCATGGGCGGTGGCGGTGGCGCCGGTACGACCAATAATGGCACCGGCAGTCCCAACCCGGGTACCGGTTTCGCCAGCAGCGGCGCTGCCGGTGGTGGTCTTATTATCCTGATCGGGACCAACGGTATTACAGGTACCGGTACGATCAAAGCCAACGGCGTCGCCGCAAACAGCACCGTGACCAACGACGGCGCTGGCGGCGGTGGAGCAGGAGGAGCAGTACTGATCTATAGTGGTAATGGTATCACCAGCAATCTTACTGTCCAGGCGAAAGGAGGAACAGGAGGCAGCAACCAGGTTAGCGTCCCAGCTCCGGCAGACGCACACGGACCTGGCGGTGGCGGCGGCGGTGGCATCATTTATTCCAACAGTACACTCAATGCAGCCAGCACAGTAGCTGGAGGCGGCGCGGGTACAACCAGCCTTCAGACAACCAACTATGGCGCTACCAGCGGAGCCAGCGGTGTTATCGTAAACACAATGAGCCAGTCCGACCCAGCCCAGGTACCCCTGCATTGCATACCGCTTCCGGTCAACTTCCTCGACCTCACCGCCATAAAGGAAAACAGCAATGTCCTCCTTACCTGGGAAGTAGCACACGAAATAAATACTCAGTATTATATTGTCGAACGCAGCATAGACGGCATCAACTTCAGCAGCATCGGCAGCACCTCCTTTAAAGAAGGCCCGGCGACCGGCAACATATACCAGTTCACGGATGTCAACGTCACCGGTACAGGTGGCAGCCTTTACTACCGGATCCGCGAGCTCGACACGGACGGACAGTTTATCTATAGCAAGGTTGTATCCGTCAGGCTCAACAACCTCTCGGGCAAGTTCTCGGTTTATCCTAACCCTTCGCAAAGCTCCGTCACCGTTAGCTTCAGCTGTGTCAGCTCCGGCCCCGTCAGCCTTCGGCTGTTTGACATGAAGGGCAGCCTGCTCTGGCAGCAGCAATACAGCGCCAGCGCCGGTCAGAATAATGTACAGATCGATTGCATCCGCAACATCCCTCCTGGTACTTATATCCTGCAATGGTTTGATGGATTGAAACCCGAACAGGTAAAGATCATGGTGACGCACTAATCGTAAAAATTCAAGCCGGTCCACAAAGAGACCCAACTTATACGCCCTAATCCCCCCTAAACAACGGCGGCCGCAAAACGGCCGCCTTTTTTTATGCTGTAAAGAACGCTTTGTCCCAGCTCCTCGCCATCAGCTTGCGGATAAAATCGGTGCGAAGCTTCAAATGATCCGCCTGGATAAAAGGATAGAACTGATCATGGGTCATATGAAAATTCATATAAAAAAGCCAGAAGCCCAGGCTGAGATAAGGTATCGCCGCCATCTCCCGCTCGCTTACCCGCCGCACAGCCTCATAGCCCCTGAGAAAAGTGGCCAACGCCTGACTGAACTCTTCCGGTGTCAGACGCCCGTGAAACGCATCGATAGAAATATGCTGCCAGAAGCTCATTATATCATTCGCGAACGCCCCATATCCAAAGAAATCAAAGTCAAAAAAAGTAATGTCATCCCCATCGAAGTGAAAGTTCTTTGGCAGGAAGTCATAGTGACAAATTCCGGAAGGCAGACTGGCCGCATCCAGCTCCGTCAGCTTCTCCCCCGCAAAGGTCACCGCCCTTTGCAACCAGGCATATCCCTCCGGGTCATGCACATAAAGAGCCCGTACCCTCTCCAGCGGCCGCAACATCGTCGTCTCCACATCAAAGGTCCAACGCTTGTCTTCCAGCTCTATGGTTTGGGAAGCCACATGAAGCCTCGCCATCTGATAGCCCAGGGTATACAGCTGCTTTTCATTCAGCTTTACCACGCTGCGGCCCGGAGCAAAGCTGAACAGGACCATATGTTTCGCCCCCTCTATGGCATCCACCGTCTGTATGACAAGACCCAACTTGTCAGCGATAGGCCACGACACGGGAATACCTCTTTCCTTCAGGGCCAGCAGCAGATCCATCTCCGCCTTTATCTGCGCGAGACTTCGCTGATCCGGGCGATATACGCGCAGGATAAATTGGGTATCGGCCCGAGCCGCCCGAGCCGCAGCCAGAGGACCGCTGCCGGCGGCCCCCGTCATGGCGTTCTCCCTTGTCTTCACCAGGTAGGTGTCCCCTACACCCCTTAAGATCATCTCACATTCCACAGAAATAAACCCATATCTCTCCCTGATAAACTCGGCCAGGGCCAAAGCAGAGAGGGTAGAGTAGGTGGCAGGAAAAAGGTTGTTCATGCCCCCAAGGTATTTAAATCCCGGCAACGCCCAAGCGCACCAGGATCAAATTTGCACAGGTCACCCCCAACGCAAAAAAAACCCCCATAAAAATGGGGGTACGACCTATTAACTATTAACACCTGTATGTAACGTTAAGAACGGCTTATCAACAATTGCCGGCTCTCACGGGTACCATCCGCACTAACAACCGACAAAATATAAAGACCGGGTGCATAATTCCCGACAGGGAACGATACGATCACGCCGGCGCCGGATTCCGCACTTTTTTCCTGCAATAACTGCCCGGCAGGGTTGATCAGGCGGATCACCACGGGTGTGCCCGCTCCTGCGCCAAGCGATACGTTGACATATTCACGCGCAGGGTTCGGGAAAAAACTGATCTTGCTCACCACAGACATTCTGATGATCTTTATCTCTGTATATCCATAGCTGTTATCAAGGTCTATCATCCGCAGCCGGTAAAAATTTGTACCGGATAATGGCTGCGCATCAGTAAAAGAATAATTTGTTACCAAAGAGCTGTTTCCTTTCGCCATCACGGAACCTATCGCCGTCCAGCTTTCTCCATCAGTGCTCCGCTCGATCTCAAAACTGCTCGAGTTGACTTCCATCTGCGTATTCCAGTCAAGCGTGATGGTCTTGTCACTGTTCAGAAGGGCCGTAAAGCCAGTCATAACAACGGGGAGGGGATTACCCGAAACCATCCCCCCTGAACTCAGCGAACCAGGGCCATAAACAGAAGGATTGGCACAGCTATGCGCGTATCCGCTACCACAGGATATGCTGTTGTTCTGTGTGGAATATGTTCTTGACGCATTATTATTGGCGTTGATCGAAGGATGATAATCAAAATTTGCCCAGTTGTTATACACGTTGTTCTGGTTGGCAATGGTAACCGCAGAATGATCGTACAGGGTCAATGTCGGACCGCTCACCGTCAAAGCAGCATTGCTCGTCTGTGAACCATTGCCGATCACGATCCTGCTGGAGCTGATCAGGTTGATCGGCACATCGCTGCCTCCAGTAGAGTACATCGTCGCATTATCATAGAGGTACACTGTACTCGAAATCATATCCACCTCATAGCTTGTATTGAAAGAAGAAGTATTATTAAAAGTAAATGTGCTGCCAGTCAGCGACAACGGAGCATTTACCGTCACCTGCCCGGTACCGTTTACCTGGAGTGTGGTCCCGGTGAAATAGGTCGTGGTGAGACTATTCGCATATTGAAGATTCAGGGTTTGACTGTTGATGACTATCGTGCCACCCGAAAAAGTACAGTTCTGACAGGTGACAGCCACATCCATGGTCAGGGTGATCCCGCTGGCAATATTGATGGTACAATTCGCACAGGTAGTCGGTATAACAGCCGACCAGTTCTTATTGGAAGAAATCTGATAGGTTGTTCCGGCAAAGCTCAGCATGCTGATACTCATCAGGACCGTGAGCAAAAAGAAGGGGGTGAATTTTCTACGTTTCATACTCTGAGTTTTAATAGGTCGAACTAATTGCGTTTGATTGGTATAATACCAAGCGAATGCCATTAATGTAATCCATTAAAAATCAAAGAAGAACACGTATGTGAAGACTACGCTGTTTTCCAATCACAGGAAACAATTCCCAATTTGGGTTATTTTCCCGACTCTTTTCGGGAGTCCAGCTCGGAGATCAATTCCGCAACCAGGGATGTCCATCCCGTTTGGTGACTGGCTCCCAATCCATGGCTGGTATCTCCGTGAAAATATTCGTAAAATAAGAGGAGGTGTTCATTTCCTGGCTTCCGATAGAACCAGTTGTACTTCCCGTGCAAAGGCCGTACGCCTTCCTTATCCTTCTTGAACAGGCTTATCACCCGCTGCGTCAGCTCATCCGCGACCTGCTCAAGATTCATCTTTTTGCCCGAGCCGGCAGGATATTCAACCACAAGCCCATCCCCATAGAATTTTCCATACTGGCGTATCGATTGAATGATGAGATAATTGATGGGGATCCATACAGGCCCGCGCCAATTGGAGTTGCCGCCAAAAAAGTCGGAGGTCGAATCTCCCGGATCATATTTGATCGTATAGTCCACCCCGCCGATATTGATCGTATAAGGGTGCTGTTCGTGGTATTTTGACAAGGCGCGAATGCCGCCGGCGGAAAGGAATTCCGCTTCGTTGAGCAATCGTTCAAGCAAAAAGATGAGTCGTTTTTGCGGTACCAGCGAAAGAAGGATCTGTTCTCCATCGCTGTGTTCCTCGTTTGGCCAATACCGTTTGTTCTTTAGCCGGTAGCTCTCAAACCAGTTGATCCGCTTCTTAAAATCACTTAACTTATGAAGGGTCTTCTTTTCTATGACAGAGACCGCAAATAATGTGGTCAGCCCTACAATAGACTGGATCCGCAGCTGTACCGGCGATCCACCAATCGAGAGCGTATCGTAAAAGAACCGGTCTTCTTCATTCCACATGCCGTGCTCATTCAGCGCCTCGGCTATCAGGACAAAATGCTCGAAGAACTTGGTTGCAGTATCTTCAAACGATTCGTCTTTCATGGCGATCTCCAGCGCCATATCCATCATGTTCAACGCATACATCCCCATCCAGCTCGTCCCGTCAGCCTGTTCCAGCTGCATATCTCCGCCAAGCGAATGGCTGCGGTTAAAGACCCCGATATTGTCCAGTCCAAGAAACCCGCCTTCGAACATATTGTTGCCATTGGCGTCCTTCCTGTTGATCCACCAGGTGAAGTTGATCAGCAGTTTCTGAAAGATCCTTTTCAAAAAGCCAATATCCCCCTTTCCCGTCCTGTCCTTTTCTATCCGGTAGACCATCAGCGCTGCCCAGGCCTGTACGGGCGGGTTCACATCGCTGAAATTCCATTCGTAGGCCGGTATCTGACCGTCCGGCTTCATATACCATTCCCGCATGATCAGCAACAGCTGATGTTTGGCGAAGACCGGATCGACCATCGCCATGGAGATGCTCTGGAAAGCCAGGTCCCAGGCTGCATACCAGGGATATTCCCACTTGTCGGGCATAGCGATGATATCCTGGTTCTTCAGATGTTTCCAGTCATGGTTGCGGCCATTCAGCTTGCCGGCATTGACCGGCGAGAGACCATCGCTTGTAGTCAGCCAGCGCTCCACATCAAAATGGTAATACTGTTTGCTCCACAAAAGTCCGGCCAGCGCCTGTCGCTGCACGGCAGCCATCTCAGGACTGATATGCGGCGGCAGGACCGAATGATAAAAATGGTCAGCCTCCGCCTTCCGGCTCAGGAAAAGACCCGCAGGATCCCCGCCAAATGGATTCTCCATTATTTTATTGCTCAGCCGCAGATAGATGGACTTTGTTTCTTTCGGGCCCAGCGTATAATGATAGACGGGAGCGAACTTGGTCCCGCTTTTTTTGCTCTTGAGGGCATCCACATTAAGATTCCGGATGATAGCATCATGAAAGGCATCCTTTACAAAAGGCGTCTTGTTGGGAACCCCCGATACCTTTTCCAGGTTGGTCTCGTTCTCCGTGAACAGGCTGTACTGAGGCTGCTGAAAATACAGATAATAAGAGCCAAGCCGGCTATGGGTCGCTTTTACCGAAGTTTTGTCCCGGCTGGTGATGATGGGTTTTTTTTCAAGCCCATCATAATTCCAGCGGTTATAGAACCAAAGTGTCGGCAGGACCGTGATCTCCGCCGCCTTGTCGTAACGATTCGTTATATCAATACGGATAAATATATCCCGGGAATTTTGTTTCGCGTAGGCGATCGTCACGTCGAAATATTCGTCGTTGTCAAATACCCCCGTATCCAGGATCTCATATTCGGGTTCCTCCCGCGAGAGCTTGCGGTTCTCCTCCAGGAGCTGCTTATACGGAAACTCCTGTTGGGGATACTTATACAGGTATTCCATATAATAGTGCGTAGGAATATTATCCAGGTAGTAATACAGCTCCTTGACATCCTCGCCGTGATTTCCCTCCTTATTGCCAAGCCCAAAAAGCCGCTCCTTCAGGATAGGATCCTTCCCATTCCACAGAGAAATAGCAAAACAAAGGTTTTGGAAAAAATCGGAGATGCCCCCCAGGCCGTCCTCACCCCAAAAATAGGTTCTGCAATGGGCCTGGTCATATGGAAAGTAATGCCATGCATCTCCATATGCGCTATAATCTTCCCTAACCGTACCCCATTGTCTTTCACTCAGATAAGGACCCCACTGTTCTAAAGGTATTTTTTTCGCAGCGTTAACCGCAAGTCGTTGATGTTCTGCCGTCATGATTGTTGTCATTCGCCAAAGATTACGATAAGGCAAGCAAGCATTATTCCACAATCCGGTTACTATCAGGCCATTTCCGGGCGGAAGTTACTAAAGTTCCGGTCGCATCGCTAAAGAAAATCCCTTATGATTATTTTATCAAATTCGAGCAGGTGTGAATAAATTCCGCAGAAAAGAACGAACTTTAGGGCTTCGAAGGGTTTTAAAACCAATTTAGCCCCTTCTCGCACAAGGATAATGTCTGGCCTTCGGCCGGGCTTCGCCCTTGGCGTTAATCTCTAAAACCGGCTGTCAGCTTATTTTTTTTATTAATATTTACAATCATCCTACCGGGTTTTGCTTTCAAAGCTGCCGGTTTATTCAACCTATTAAATTTGACTTTTAAAGAATTTGGCCTCAATGAACGCCTCCTTGAAGGCATAGATGCTTCCGGTTATGAAAATGCCACCCCTGTTCAGGAACAGGTCATCCCAATCATTTTAGACGGCAAGGATCTCATTGCTTCGGCTCAGACAGGTACCGGCAAAACAGCCGCTTTTTTGCTGCCCATCATCAATAAATTATTGCTCGGTTCCCGCCACGACGACCAGGTGAACGCCCTTGTCATCGTTCCGACCCGGGAACTGGCCATCCAGATCGCCCAAAACCTGGAAGGACTCTCTTATTTTACAGACATCAGCTCCATTGCCGTCTATGGCGGAGGTGACGGCAGCAACTTCTCCACGGAAAAGCAGGCGCTCTCCAGAGGCGCCGACATCGTCATTTGCACCCCCGGCAGGATGATAGCCCACCTCAACATGGGCTATGTCAAAATGAAAGGCCTGCAATACCTCGTGCTCGACGAAGCCGATCGCATGCTGGACATGGGCTTCTATGACGATATCATGAAGATCATCTCCTTTCTGCCGCCCAAACGGCAGAATCTGCTGTTCTCTGCAACCATGCCCGTCAAGATCCGCGACATGGCAAGGAAGATCCTCCATGAGCCGGAAGAGATCAATATCGCGATTTCCAAGCCTCCGGCAAGGATAGTCCAAAAAGCTTTCGTCGTATACGAAACCCAAAAGATCCCGCTCGTCAAATGGTTGCTAAAGTCAACTAATTTAAAGAGTACGCTTATCTTCTGCTCCAAAAAACACAACGTGAAACAGCTGACGATGGAGCTTCGCCGCTCCCGCTTCAATGTCAAAGAGATCCACTCCGATCTTGACCAGGCTGGCCGCGAAGACGTGCTGCTGGAGTTCAAGAGCAGACGCCTGCCGATTCTCGTCGCAACAGATATCCTTTCCCGCGGCATCGACATCGACAATATAGAGATGGTGATCAATTATGACGTCCCCAATGACGGAGAAGATTATATCCACCGCATCGGTCGTACCGCAAGAGCCGAGACGGACGGCATCGCTTTCACCTTTATCAGCGAAAAAGAACAAAATAAATTCCGTGGCATCGAAGAGCTCCTGGGCAAACCCGTAGACAAAGAGGCCGTGCCCGCAGAGTTTGGGCCTGCACCGGATTACAGTCCCCGCAGCAAATCGAGAAGAACCGGTGGAGGATCAGGACATGGTCGCGGAAGCGGAGGTGGTGGAGGCAACAGGAGACAATTCAGACCTTCCGGTAATTCGGGTTCTGGTAGTAATTCCGGTAACCGCCGGCCTTAGCGCGCTACAGTTTTCCGGCATCCCACGCACTCACGATAGACTGCACCACGCGGTGGGTCCATCCCGTCTTCCATGTGGAACATTTGGCTTAAACCAGGTTCATAGCCAATCCTGCAACAAGCCAGATCAGCACAATAACCGGAGAAGGCAGCCTGGAGAAATTCAGCATTACCCAGGTGCCCGCGATGACTGTGATCTTTAGGATTATATCCATCCAGCTTGCCGTCTGCAGGTCTTTCATCATATACAGCGCCGCTCCGATCATGATCCCCACGACCACGGCATTGATTCCTTCCAGTGCCCGATACACGATCGCATATTTTTTCAGGTTGTGCCAGATAGGAAAGAAAAACAGCACCAGCAAGGCGCTGGGCAGAAAGATCCCAGTCGTTGCAATGAAACAGCCTAAGATCTGAAAAGTAGTCCCCTTATCCTTCATCGCGATGCCGCCCATATAGGACGCGACAGAAAATACAGGCCCCGGGATAGCCCGAACCATACCCCAGCCAGAATAAAAATCTTCCTTGTTCATTCGAATGATATTCGGGTTCCGCTGCATCAGCTGCTGCGATTGCGGCCGCGCCACATATTGCTCATACATCATCGGCATCAGCACATTCCCCCCACCAAAGACAAGGCTTCCAAAACGATAGGTATTCTCAAAGAGGTTTAAAGGCCGGCGATTCGGCCAGTTGTTGTTCTTTGCCAGCTCACTGCTTGTTCCTGCCACAAGGAAAATAACGGCGAAAAGCCAGATATTCCCCCATTTGATCTTTTTCGGCAGCACCTCTTTTTGCGGGATACGCCGGTCACTCAGGTTGGTCACAAACCCCCCTGCTACCAGTAGAATAGGTAAGATCCAGGGCGCCTTGAACAACAGAAAGGTCACGATGGTGCTAATGGCCAGTATCACCCGGGTGATGGTATTGTGAATGGAGATTTTGAACGCCTTCTGCGCCGCAAAACAAAGAAACCCGATGGTCATCGGCCCGATAAACCGGAAAAGATTGGTGCTCTTCATCGGGAAAAAAGAGAACAGACCCATCAGGATACATGCCGGCAAAGTCCAGATGATCAGCGTAAGCATCGCAAGAACAACTCCGCCCCGTTTGTACCCTATCAATGTCAGGGTCTGAGTGGACGAGGCTCCGGGCAAAAGCTGGCAAAATGCGCTGTAATCCATCAGCTCCTCTTCCGTTACATCCCCCCGGCGATGTACAAACGTTTTCATCATCATCCCGAAATGCCCCTGCGGTCCACCGAAAGCAGAAATGCTATGCAGGAAAACCGCTTTCAGAAAAGCAATATGTCGGAACAGAACTGTCAAATATTGGGCTGGTAAGTAAACACCTCTGATTGAGGTCACAATATTATTGATTGTTGAAAACATGAGCAAAAGGAATCGGTATATTAGACTACCAAACTAATAAACATGAAAAAACTGTTTCTGCTCTTTCCTTTCGTTCTCCTTGTATCTATCGGTATCCGCGCACAAAAAAAAGACCTCCGCTCCGCAGTCAGCGCCGCCGCTGACAAGATCGAACCAAAGACCATCGCATGGCGAAGAGATTTCCACGAACATCCAGAACTGGGCAATCACGAAGTCCGGACAGCAAAGATCATCGCTGACCATCTTCGCTCCCTGGGTCTCGAAGTACAGGAAGGGGTGGGGAAGACCGGTGTCGTAGGGATCCTGAAAGGTTCCTCTCCCGGTCCTGTCATCGGTCTGCGAGCCGATATGGATGGATTGCCCATCGTCGAACGGGTACCATTACCCTTTGCTTCAAAAGTAAAGACCACCTTCAATGGCCAGGAGGTCGGCGTCATGCATGCCTGCGGACATGATTCACATATGGCGATAATGATGAGCGTAGCTGAGATCCTTTCCAGCATGAGAAACAACCTGAAAGGGACAGTAAAATTCATCTTCCAGCCTGCCGAAGAAGGTCCTCCCGCAGGCGAAGAAGGTGGTGCTCCCCTGATGATCAAAGAAGGAGTACTGGAAAATCCGAAAGTAGACGTGATGTTCGGGCTTCATATCAATTCCGCCACCGAATCCGGAAAAATAAAATACCGCAGCGAAGGGGCAATGGCCGCATCGGACTGGTTCACGATAAAAGTACATGGCAAAGGCTCACATGGCTCACAACCCTGGGCTGGCGTCGATCCCGTAGTGGTCTCAGCACAGATCATCGAAGGGCTGCAAACCATCATCAGCAGGCAGACAGAACTGACAAAGGATGCCGCCGTTATCTCCGTCTGCGTTATCCAGGGTGGCGTTCGCTCGAATATTATACCCGAGGAAGTCGAGATGACCGGCACCATCCGTACCCTCGATACCGCTATGCAGCGCACCATTCATGAGCGTATGCACAGAACCGTGACAAAGATCGCAGAGAGTGCAGGAGCTACAGCCGACCTCGTCATCGACAAAAAAACGCTCATCACTTACAATGATCCCGCCCTGGTAAAAAAGATGCTGCCCTCTTTACAGAAGACAGCAGGTGAAGACAATGTGAGCTGGATGGACGCGATGACCGGCTCTGAGGATTTTTCTTTCTTTGGCGCAAAAGTTCCTTCGTTTTTCTTCTTTCTCGGAGGTATGAAGAAAGGTCAGGACCCACACACCGCCTTTCCGCACCATACTGCTGATTTTTACATTGACGAAAGCGGTTTTAAACTGGGAGTGAAGACATTTTGTAATCTTGTATTCGATTACAGCGATTCACATTAGTCGTTAAAATTCCTCTCAAACATGGATATCGAAATGCTTCGTGACTACTGCCTGGCAAAAAAAGAAGTGGAAGAAGGCTTTCCCTTTGGCGAAACCGTGCTCGTCTTTAAAGTAAAAGGAAAGGTTTTCCTGCTGGCACGGCTGGAAACACCGACCCTGGAATTCAATGTCAAGTGCGACCCCGAGAAGGCCATCGAATGGAGGGAGCAGTTCACCGCCGTACAACCCGGGTATCATATGAACAAACGTCTCTGGAATACAGTCACTGCGGATGGTAGCATCCCCACCCGAATCGTACGGGAAATGATAGATGATTCCTATGAGCTGGTTGTAAGATCGCTGCCAAAGAAGGATCAAAAAGACCTGCTATGAATAATACCCATTTCTCTCTATCTCTGCCCGAACTGCTTCCGGAACAACATAACGAATTGACCTTCCAGCTTTTATATCCTTCCTAATCTCCGTGGAGGAGATGGGCAGAAGGGGTGCATTTAAAACATGTACCCCTTTTGCATTGGGGTATCCGGGGAGATTGTCGTGTTCCGGTCTCTTATAGACATAGATAGGGTAGTGCTGTAACAACCAATTATAATTCTTCCACTTAGGCAGGTTCTGGAAACTATCGCTCCCCATAATAACAGCAAATTCATTGGCCGGATATTTTTCCTGTAAATAAGTGAGGGTATCGACGGTAAAAGAAGGCTTGGGCAGCTTGAACTCAATATCGGAAGCCTTAAAATTATTCTCTCCCTCTATGGCTAACTGTACAAGGTAGAACCGGTGGTATTCGTTTAGAAGAGAGGCAGCAGGCTTGAGAGGGTTTTGAGGAGAGACCACGAACCAGACTTGTTTCAGATCAGTATGCTGCAGAATATAGCTGGCTATAAGTAGGTGGCCATGATGAATGGGATTAAAGGAGCCGAAATACAAACCTATCTTCATTTATAAGCCCTCCTCCATGAAGATATTGTCTGCTTCGTCCAGGCGAAGACTCAGATTATAACCCGCTACTGTTATTGAAATAGGATCTCCAAGGGGCGCAATTTGTTCAACCCTGATCAGCTCTCCGGGCACACAGCCCATTTCCATCAGTTTAAGGAACAGATCATTTTTCTCAAAAGAATGTATCCTGGCTATTGTTCCTGGTTCTAACTCCGATAGTCTCTTCATGATGTCAAAATTAATCTTTGTTATATCAACTATCCTTACGATTTTCGGAAATGCCTTCACCTTCAACACCAACGATCCGCTTTCATTTCCTGGCGGAAGTCCCCATAAGGGACAGATCACGCTTAAAGAGTTTCCTGCCTTCTATCTTTAAAAAAGAAAAAAAACAGCTTGCTGAGCTACAGTATATCTTTTGTTCCGATGATTATCTGTTAAGTATAAACAAGAAATACCTCGATCATGACTATTACACGGATATCATCACCTTCGATCTGTCTGAGCCCGGCCAGCCTATAAACGCCGAAATCTATATAAGTGTTGATAGGGTCAGGGACAATGCACGGTCTTTCGGGACTTCATTAAAGAAAGAGCTGCATCGGGTTATCTTCCATGGAGCCTTACATTTGTGCGGATATAGGGATAAAAATCAGCAGGAAGAGAAGCTTATGCGGAAAATGGAAGATCAATATTTGGCTTTGTACTTCCCTGAATAGCCCCAAACCACCCAAAGTTCATATCCTTTACCATTAAAAAACTCGCCATCCCTTGATCCAAATCCACTCAATTGTCCCATCCCCCTTTGCCTGACCGGTCTACCGCTGCCCTTCAACCCAAGACAAGACCAATGTTTCACGTGAAACACTCCTGGTCCAAAATAAATTATTCCTCCCTGGCGTTCCACGTGGAACGCCAATCTTTTTAAAATATTCCATTCACTTCCATTCAGTAATTTTGCATCATGTTTCCTCAATATGATGTTATCGTCGTCGGTGCCGGTCATGCCGGTTGTGAAGCTGCAGCCGCAGCCGCAAATCTTGGATCCAAAGTTCTTCTCATAACTATGAACATGCAAACCATCGCTCAGATGAGTTGCAACCCTGCCATGGGAGGTATAGCCAAAGGTCAGATCGTTCGTGAGATCGATGCAATGGGTGGCTATTCCGGGATAGTAACAGATAAAAGCATGATCCAATTCCGGATGCTCAATCGCTCCAAGGGACCAGCCATGTGGAGTCCCCGTGCTCAAAGTGATCGCATGCTCTTTGCTGCCACCTGGCGGGAGATGTTGGAGCAAACGCCAAACGTAGATTTCTACCAGGATATGGTCAATTCTCTCATTGTCAAAGAGGGTAAAGCTTGCGGAGTAATAACAGGGCTTGGTCACGAGATCAGATCCAGGGCAGTCGTAGTCACCAGCGGAACCTTCCTCAATGGTGTCATCCATATCGGCGAAAAGAAGTTTGGGGGTGGGAGAGTAGCAGAAAAGGCGGCAACCGGAATAACGGAACAACTGGTTTCTCTTGGTTTTGAAAGCGATCGCCTCAAGACCGGAACCCCTCCCCGCATCGATGGAAGAAGCCTCGATTATAGCAAGATGGAGTAACAGAAAGGAGACGAAGAGATCGTCGGTTTTTCCTATCTCGATATCCCAAAACCAAAACAACAAAGATCCTGCTGGATAACCTATACGAATCAGACAGTTCATGATATTCTAAAAACAGGCTTCGATCGAAGCCCTATGTATACCGGTAGGATAGAAGGAACCGGTCCCCGTTATTGTCCAAGTATCGAAGACAAGATCAATCGCTTTGCCGAAAGAGAAAGACACCAACTCTTTATTGAACCCGAAGGTTGGAACACCATCGAGATTTATGTCAACGGCTTTTCGACCTCTCTCCCCGAAGAAGTACAAAACCAGGCCTTGCGTCAGGTACCCGGCTTTGAGAAGGTAAGAGTCTTCCGACCAGGTTATGCGATAGAATATGATTTCTTTCCACCTACCCAACTCAAACATTCTCTCGAAACAAAACCACTTGACAATCTTTTCTTCGCCGGCCAGATCAACGGAACGACAGGCTACGAAGAAGCCGCCTGTCAGGGACTGATGGCAGGTATCAACGCCCATCAGAAGATCAACCAGCTGGAACCCGTTATTCTAAAAAGAAGTGAAGCTTACATCGGAGTACTGATCGATGACCTCATCAGTAAAGGCACAGAAGAACCATACCGCATGTTTACTTCCCGCGCAGAATTCAGAACATTACTCCGCCAGGACAACGCCGATCTCCGGCTTACAGAAATGAGCTATCGCCTTGGCCTTGCCTCACAGGAGAGAATGGAGAAAACACTACTCAAAAAGAATGGCGTTGAAAAGATAAAAGAATTACTCAAAGATTTTTCATTGGACCCGACAGAGTCCTCTGATTACCTTACCTCAAAAAATTCAGCACCATTGCTTCAAAAACAAAAAGCACAACAAGTCCTCCTGCGTCCAGGCATCGACCTGAATTCCATGTCGACAGCCATTCCCCGCCTCGCCCAGGCGCTTACTGATTATACTCCCGAGATCCTCGAGCAAGCTGAGATCCAGGTTAAATACGACGTATACATAGAAAAGGAAAAAGACCTCGTAAAAAAAATGTCCCAACTCGAAGACCTCCTGATTCCCGACAATTTTAATTACGACCGAATCTCCTCCCTCTCAAACGAAGCCCTCCAAAAATTCAAAAAAATTAAACCCCGCACACTCGGCCAGGCCAGCCGCATCAGCGGAGTAAATCCCAGCGACGTACAAATCCTAATGGTCTTCATGGGAAGATAAAATCCAACACAACAATAAAATAAAACAAATAAACGAATACGCC